>DATBSO010000133.1:0-37708 GCA_036559745.1 Gemmatimonadales bacterium
CTTCTCCGGCGGTTGGTGGCTCGTGGCCGCTGCGAACGACCGGATCACTGCCCACTGGGCTACGCTCGTCGCGGGAGTCATTCTCGCCGCGCCGGTCTGGTGGCATGGGATACGAAAGCCGCGCGTCCTGCCGATCCGAGTCCAGCCGGTCGCACCGCCGTCGGAGGCTGAGAGCGGATGGTCGGCGGGAGAGGCGCTCTACTTCTTCGCGACGCCGCTGTTGCTGGCCTGGGCGGTGCGGGCTGTGGCGCCATCGAGGCTCGACGATACGCCCGGTCTCGTCGCGCTGATCATCGCGATCCCCTATCTCCTGGCCGGATATCTCCGCGTCTTCCCCCACTTCGCGGCGATCGGGGCCGCGGCAGCGGGTGTGGCCGTCTCCCAGCACTGGGACGGGCCCCGCCTCGTGTGGGTGCTTCTGGGTCTCGCGCTTCTCTGGGCCACACTCGACCATCGGCTCAATCGGACCGACGGTCGCTGGTACTCGCTCTTCACCCTCGCGGCCGCGCTTCAGTTCCTGTTCGACGAAGCGCTTCAGGCCCGGGGGGCGAGTGATGCCGCCTTCACGGGAGCGTGGGCGCTCGCACTCTGGGGCGCGCTTGCGACGACGGTCGTGCTCGCAGCCGGGTGGTGGAAGAGCGTGGCAGGAGGTGACGAGACGCGGCTCGTCAAATCGGGACTCTGGCTCGTGGCGGGTGCGTTGGCGCTCTTTGGTGTGACGGGCGAGATCCGCCGCTACTTCGAGCTTCGATCCCTCACCGCCGAGACGGCGCATCTGGCGTCGGGGCTCGCGGTGAGCGCATGGTGGCTCATCTTCGCGGCCGCGCTGGTCGTGACGGGATTCCGCTGGTCGCTCAAGCCCGTGCGACTTGCCGGGCTCCTCGTCGCCGGCCTCGCGGTGCTCAAAGTGGTGATGTTCGATCTGTCCTCGTTGGACGCCCTCTACCGGGTCGGCTCGGTGTTCATCCTCGCATTGGTCGCCCTCTCGCTGGCCTATTTGTACTACCGGTCGGATCGCGCCCGCGCGGCCTGACGTCGACCCGGAGGTCATCCGATGTCCCCAGCCTGACCCGCCGCTCGTTCACGGGGTCGCTCGTGCTCGCGGCCTTGACGATCGGGGCAAGCTGGCAGGGACACACCAGTTACCATCTGCAGCACCCGCCGGGATTGTGACCGTCGGGAGACCGGCGTATATCTCGGCACCCTCGATAGTCTCGAAAAACTCAGGAGCTGATGTGACCGCGTCGATGCTGCCCGTTTCGCCCGCCGCGTTCTCCCGGGCGAAATGGGAGGATGTTGCCCAATATTTCGATGAGCTGGCGGTGCGCCCCCTGGAAGAGGGGACCATCGAAAGCTGGCTGCAGGCATGGTCCACGCTCGAGGAGCTCGTGACCGAAGCCGCGGCCCAGGCGATGATCGCGTACACGATCGACACGTCCGATGCGCAGAAGGAGGCCGACCACCTCCGGTTCTCCACCGAGATCCTGCCGAGGATGGAGGAGCGGAGCGTCGAGCTGGCCCGCCGTCTGGTGGCCTCGGGGTACTCCACCCCTCCAATGGCCACGACGCTCAAGCGGTTCCGCACGGCGATCGAAATTTTCCGCGAAGCCAACGTCGCCATCTTCGCCGAGCTGGAGGAGCTGGCGGCCCGCTACCAGCGGATCACCGGCTCGATGACGGCCGAGTGGGAAGGCGAAGAGCGCCCGCTGCCGCAGCTGCAGCCGTATCTCAAGAGTGCCGATCGCGCGGTGCGCGAGCGCGCCTATCGGGCTGCCACGCAACCGTATACCGAGGAGCGTGGCGCGCTGGCAGGGCTGTTCGACCGCATGTATGCGTTGCGCCAGCAGGCGGCGCGCAACGCCGGCTTCGCCAATTTTCGCGACTACATCTTCCCCGCCAAGTTCCGCTTCGATTACACGCCGGCCGATTGCGAGCGCTTCCACGAGGCCATCGAGCAGACCGCGACGCCGGCGGTCGCGCGGATGCTCGAGCATCGCCGGAAGCGTCTCGGCGTTGAGGTGCTCCGCCCGTGGGATCTCGCGGTGGACCCGGGACGGAGCACACCCCTGCGGCCGTTCCAGTCAGCCGACGAGTTCGTGCGGATCGCCGGGAACGTGTTTTCGAGCGTGGACGGGCAGCTCGGCGGACAGTTCGGGACGATGATGGAGGAGCGGCTGCTCGATCTCGAGAGCCGGAAGGGCAAGGCGCCAGGAGGCTATTGCGAGACGCTTCACTTCCGCGGGCGTCCGTTCATTTTCATGAACGCCGTGGGGCTGGTGGACGACGTGATGACCCTGCTGCACGAGGCGGGACACGCGTTTCACGCGTTCGCGGCACACGCCCAACCGCTCATCTGGCAGCGGCATCCGGGGTCCGAGGCAGCGGAGCTGGCGTCGATGTCGATGGAGCTGCTGGCCGCGCCACACCTCGCCAAGCCGGTCGGCTTCTTTTCCGAAGAAGATCACCTGCGGGCGTGGCTCGAGCATCTCGAGGACATCCTCCTCAGCCTTGCACACATTGCCGCCGTCGACTCGTTTCAGACCTGGATCTACGCCAGCGGGGATGGCGCGGATCCGGTGGCCCGCGACGACGCGTGGCTGCGAATCCGTTCCCGGTTCGACCGGGGCGTCGACTGGTCGGGTCTGGAGCGCGAGCGCGTCGCGCGGTGGTACCGGCAGCTCCACATCTTTCTCTATCCGTTCTACTACATCGAATACGGGATCGCCCAGATCGGCGCGTTGCAGGTGTGGCGAAACAGCCTTCGTGATCCCGCGGGCGCCGTCACCGACTACCGCCGGGCGCTGGCTCTCGGTGCGGTGCGGGGTCTGCCCGAGATCTACGCCGCCGCGGGCGCGAAGCTCAGCTTCGACGCCCGCCTCATCGGTGAGCTCGTCGCGCTCGTGGAAGAGCACATCGACCGTATCAGGGAGAAGCTCTGACAGTTGCTTCCCGGACCCGGCGGGGCAAGATTCCACGCCGACCTATCCCGGGCTCGCCCGCCGGGGAGCAAGATGACGCCTTGGGGGATCCTGGATGGCGAAAGAAGAAGGAATCGAGATGGAGGGAGTGGTGACCGAGGTTCTGCCGGACCGGAACTATCGGGTCCTGCTCGAAAACGGTCACGAGATCCTGGCCTACGCCGCGGGGAAGATGAGCAAGTTCAAGATCCGGGTCCTGGAGGGCGATCGGGTGAGCGTGGTGCTCTCGCCCTACGACCTTACGCGCGGCCGGGTGATCTACCGGCATAAATAGCTGAAGGCTAGAAGCCAAAAGCTGACAGGGGTGCCAGCCGAGATTCCGGCGAGCACCCCTGTTTTTCTTTCAGCCTCAAGCCTTGAGCTTTCAGCCTACTTGACCTTGGTGACGTTTTCCGCGGCAGGCCCCTTTGCACCCTGCACGATGTCGAACTCCACCCGGTCACCCTCGGAGAGGCTGCGGAAGCCCTCCGCCTTGATGGCGGTGTGGTGGACAAAGCAATCCTTGTCCCCATTCTCCGGAGTGATGAAACCAAAACCTTTTGCGTCGTTGAACCACTTCACCGTGCCGAGGGTGCGAGCCATCTTCTACTCCATGTTGATTGGACTGCGTCGGCGCCCGGGAAAGTCCGGACAGCCGAGTTTTTATGATCGCGGGCCAGTCCCGCGTCATAAAAAATGAAAAGACCCGTTGCGAGGTAACCCGGGTCTCACGTCCCGAAAGGCTGGGTTCGTACTCCTGAAGGGGTAAATCGCGACGACAAATCTGCGCGGAGGCAACATTTAGTCAAGGGGGGAGCCCCGGAGCCATCGGGCCGCCGCTCGTGCCCAATCGGCTACCGGCTCCAGGGGGCCGGCATCCGCCCCGTGGGGCTCGATGTCCCCAGCCGCGCGATTCAACGCCTGCAGGAATTCTGCCGCGGACGGATACCGGGCCTCGACGTCCGAGCTGAGTGCCCGGTCGAGGACCTTCTCGAGCGCCTCGGGGACGTCGTCCCGGCGGCCGAGCGACGTCGGAAGTTGGTTCGTGGTCTGCTTTGCGAGGATCTGTTCGGTCGTGAAGCCGGGAAACGGTGGAACGCCGAGCAGGGCGAAGTACGCCACCGCCGCGAGGCTGTACAGGTCTGACCGTTGGTCCACCCGCTCTCCCAAAAGCTGCTCGGGACTGGCGAACTGCGGCGTTCCGCTCTGGCTTGTGGCCCCACCGAACTTCCCCCGAATTGCCAGCGCCAGACCGAAGTCGGTGATCTGCAGGCTCCCGTCGGGGGCGATCAGCATGTTCTCCGGCTTGATGTCCCGGTGAACCAGCCCGGAGCCGTGGGCGTGCGCGAGGGCGGACAACGCCTCCCGCAGGAGCCGGAGAATCTTGTCGAGAGGCAGCGGGCCGCCGCGCTCGACCAGTTGGGCCAGACTCGGTCCGTCGATGAGCTCCATCGTGTACCACAGGAGACCCGACCGGCCGGCGATGTCGTAGATGTTGACGATGTTCGGATGACTCAGCCGGGCCGCGAGCTGAGCCTCGCGACGAAACCGCTCCACGACTTCCGGGTCTTGCGTCAGCGAGGGATGGAGCACCTTGAGCGCCACCTCTCGCTCGAGGTGCAGGTCACGCACCCGGTACACGCGCCCGAAGCCTCCGGCGCCGAGCAATGCGAGCAGCTCGTAGTCATCGCCCAGCGCCCGGCGCAAACGCTTTTCCCACCGCGCGCGGTCCTCGGCCTGCGTCGTCCGGGGCCCCTGGGTGACCGACACCGCCCGGGTCTCGAAGGTTCCGACGTCCGACGCCAGGTCTTCCAGCATCTCGCTCGCGGTGAGATAGCGATCCTCCGGAGCGGTTTGGAGGGCACGAAGGATCATGCGCTCGAGCACTCGAGGGCAGGTGGGACGGAGCTCCGTCGGACGGCGGGCGGTGCTGGAGTCGAGCGGCGTCTCCTGGCCGGTGATGGCGTAGTACAGCAGCGCGCCCGCGATGTAAACATCGCAGGCCGGATCGCCATTTCCACCGGCCCGGATCTCCGGCGCCATGAAGTTCGCCCCGGTCGGCCGTTCGTTCGGGGGAATGGCGGGGAGGGTGTAGCTGCTGAAGCGGAGGTCGGTGACGGTGGCGCGCCCGGTCGGTCCCACGAGCACGGTCGTCGGCACGATCCGGCGGACGATGATGCCCTGCAGATGCGAGTGATCGAGAGCGCCCAGAAGATCGCGCGCGAGCGCGATGACTCCCGGAATAATGCGTGGTCCCCGCTGGACCGCCTCCTCGAGGCTTTCGCCTTCGATCCAGTTTCCCACCCGGAACGCCAGGTTGTCCACGATCCCGGCGTCGTAGACATGGCGGATGCCGGGATGATCGAGCTGACCGAGGGCCTGTCCTTCGCGGAGGAACCAGGCACGGGTAGGCTCGTCGGTGTAGAAATTGACCCGAAGGCTTACCCGCCGCCTGAGGCTCTCATCGAAAGCCTCGAAGAGCACCCGGGCCTCGGAGGCCGCCACGATGCGCTCCAGCGTGTAGCGGTGCCCCAGGGCCGCCTGAGTCTGCTCGAAGACGAGGACCGGCTCCGGGGCGGTCAGCGCAGAATCCCCCGCCGGCGCTCGACGTAGGCGTCGCGCCCACACACCGCTGCATCGCACCAGCGCCGGCTGCCCGTCGGGGAATCATCGGTGAAGAAGAGATTGCAGTGCTGGCCGGCGCAGCGACGAACGTGGGTGGCGCGGGCGGTGAGGGTGCCGGCGGCCGATCGCGCAATGGTCTCGAGCGCGGTGGTCGTGCGGGCCGGCGCGAACTGGAGACGCCAGTGCCCGCTCACCCGGGTGAGCTGCTGCGAGCCTGTGCGGTGGCTCAATAGCTCGTTCATCGCCGCGATGGCCCCACCCGGCGCCGGACGATCGGTATGAAGCGCCTCGGCGAGCGCGGTGAGATGATCGCGCAAACGACGAATGTCGGAAAAGTCGGAAGGGTCGGAGCCGGGGGGAAGCTTCCGCGTGATGGCCCACCGGCGCCATGCGTCGAAGTCGGGAAGGAGATCGGGAGGCTGGTCGACTCGCCCTCTGGCGGTGTTGATGAAGTCCAGCCAGACGGCGTCGCCGAGCAGCGTGAACTGATCGTCGGCCATGGAGGGCTAGCTGTCCGCTACCTCGACCGCGTTGCGCCCCGCGCGCTTGGCCTTGTAGAGCGCCGTGTCGGCCGCGGCGAGCACGCTGCTTACCGTCGTCCCGTGCCGTGGCGATTCGGCGATGCCCATGCTGAGCGTGCACGGGCCGAACTCGGGGCTGCTCTTTTCCATTTCGCGGAGGCTGGCCTGCACCCGACCCACGAAGACCTGCGCCTCCGCCGGCTTGGTCATCGGCAGAATGACGAGGAACTCGTCCCCGCCCAGACGGCCCACCACGTCCAGCGCGCGACACTGCTGCTTGAGAATCTTGGCCACCTGGATCAGCAGCCGGTCGCCGGCGGCGTGACCCATGGTGTCGTTCACCGCCTTGAACCGGTCGAGATCGAGCAGCAGCACGCTGGTGTGGAGCTGGTGCCTGAGGCTTCGTGAAATCTCGGCGGCCAGCCGCTCCTCGAGGGCGCGGCGGTTGTAGAGTCCGGTGAGCTCGTCGGTCGTGGCGGCGCTGTGCAACTGCTCGACCAGCTCGGAATTCTTGAGGGCGATCGCGGCGGCGAACGACAGGGTGCCGGCCAGCTCGAGCTCCGCTCGGCCGTACAGCTTGTCGCTGATCCGCGAGCCGAGGACGAGCACCGCCATCCGTTCTGCGCCGGCATCGAGCGGCACCACCAGCTCCGTCCCGGGACCCATCAGCGACGCGACCTGGATATCCTCGGTGCCGGTGGATGCGCTGCCGGCCGGCAACGCCTGATCGAACGCCGCCCGGTCGATCGGGGCGGGGCGGAGCCGGTCATTGAGCGATCGAAAAACCTTGGGCGTGTAGGAATCGCCCTCCGGCCGGTAGAGACAGGCCCACCAGGCGAAGAAGACTTCGGCCATGAAGTCGAGGATGAGCTGCTCGGTCTCTTCCGTGGAATGCACTGAGGAAAGCAGGCGAGCTACTTGGCGGAGGGCACGGAGCTGGAAGACGGCATCGTCGAGCGTGGCCTGCCGCTCGAGCAGAATGCTCCGAAGCTCGAGCACGACGCTGAGCCCGAGGGCCAGCGGCATGGCGACCGCGCGCATGTCGCCGGCCACCGACGGGTCGGCGTGAATGATGACTTCCGTCTCGCCGCTGCCCAGCCGGGCGACCTCGAGCGAGGCGTCGAACCCGTCGGCCGGTCCCACTCGCGGCATTTCGTCGGTGGGAGATACCAACGAGAACCAGATCAATTCGCTCTGGAACCGCCGGACCAGGGCTACCCGGCAGCGCTCGAACAGCTCCCCCTCGGTCCGCGACAGCCGACAAGCAGCGGCAAAAGCACTCGGCAGGGTGAGGAGGGCGCTGGAGGGGGTTAAAGCCATGGCAAATAATACCAATACCAAGGGGTTGAGGGGAGCCAGCGGTCCGCCGGCCAGCCAGCCGGGAACCTGGCGCCTCCGGAATGCATTAATATCGTCGGATGCCCTGCCGATACTTGAGCGGCAGGTCGAACCGAGTGTAACAGTGTGTAACAACGGCTTGTGGCTGGCGGGGGCTCGTGATTACCTTACGCCCAGTTACAGAATGACATAGCCCTTCGGGGCCCCAGGGATTTTGGCCTTGCAGCCTGGGTGATCAAAAATGCTAAGGCTCCGGTCCCGGCGAGCGAAGGCTCAGCCGGGATTTGTGTTTGTGGTCTTCTTGATACGCCCGTCGACCGGTTGGACGATCTTTCCCCCGAGCGAGTCGGAGATGTAGCCGGTCAGAAGATCCACCGCTCGCGGGGCCGATGCCCGGGCGTCACACCCCGGCTTCGCTTCCGGCACGTCATAGCCGTCCCCCCCCTCACAAGCCGGGTACACCGGAAACGCGACATTGACCGTATCGGTCGGGCGGATCGGTCCGCCGGACTGTCGGCTCACGTCTCCGACGATCCGCGCGCCGGAAGGCGCGGTGGGGTTGTAGGAGAAGGACACGCCCGAAACCTGGAGAAACGGCCCCTTCCCGAGCGACCCGTCAGCGACCCCGTGCTCGAGGATCTCGCGAAGCCGGCTGCCGCTTAGCGTGAAGGAGATGACCCGTGTCTCGTCCGAAAAGAGAAAGATCGACTCGAGCTGATAGTTGGTGATGGGGCCGGGCTTGATCACGTCGTCGAGTCGGAGCGTGCCCGCATTGAGCATGGCGACATCGGTGTGGGTGCCTGCCCTCATCGCGTCGGTCACCAGATCTCCGAGGACCGATTCCTGGGTTCGGCCGATCGCGTCGCGCGCGTCGATGGGAACGGGGGTGGTACCGAGTGTGCGCTCGGGTCCGAGCCGTCGGCGGAGCGTGTCGTCCCAGGCGCGAACCACCGGTCCCACGAGGCTGTCGTCGGGCAGCCGATTGTCGACGTGGACCAGCCCCACAGCCTGGCGCCATTCACCCTTTCCGCCCCACAGGGTCACGAACTGCGCGCTACGGGAATTGGCGTCGGCCTTCACCACGTGTCGCCCCGATACCACCGAATCGTGGGCCTCGTGCTCGTGGCCCCCGAGAATGAGATCGAGGCGTGACTCGCGGAGCAGGAGATCGCGGTCGCTCTCGATGGTCTGGTGGGTGATGCCGACGATGAGATCGGCGCCCTGCGCGGCGAGAGTATCGATGACCACGTGAGCCGCGCTGTCGGGATTGGTGCAGCGGACCTGCTTCCGGTACTGCCCCTGAAGGGTGAGGGCGAAGAGTCCCACCTTATAGCCCGAGACGCGAACCGTATCCCACGGGAGTACCTTGGCGAACGGAGTGCCGTCGGCGAGCGTGCAGTTGCTCGAGAGCCACTTGAACTTCGACTCCGCGATCCGCGCCGCGAGCGTGTCCACCGGAAGCTCGAACTCATGATTGCCGAAAGTCGCGTAGTCGAGCTTGGCCGAGTCGAGCGCTTCCACCATCTGGTGCCCGTTGTAGTACTTGCTGAGGAGGCTCGGACTGAGCAGATCGCCGGCGAGCACGAAGATCACCGGCCCCTGATCCTCGAGCCGCCGTCGCACCGTGGCCACCCGGGCCAATCCACCCTGGCCGTCCGCCATGGTGTCGGTGACGTAGACGTCGTTGATCAGAAGGAAGCGCACCGGGTTGAGTGGAATCGGCTTGCCGGCGCCACCCACGCAGCCGAAGAGACCGACCAGAGCCGCCGCCAGCACCACACGTCTCACAGCCCTTCCTCGCTTTCCCGAAGGCTCCGCACCAGATCGGCGCTCATCACTCTGAGCTCGTTCAGCATCTCCCGTCTCGGCCAGTCCGAGCGCGCCGAGACAATCTCCAGCATCGAGCGGTACCACCAGATAGTCTGCTCCGACCCGGCCCGCGAGACCGTCCGCAGGTACTCCATCCCGAGGCGCCGCAGCGCGGTGCTGGTGGAGCCGCAAGCGTGGATCTCGTCCGCGACACAGATATCGAGCGCACGAGGCTCGGCGGTCGCGAGCTGACTCAGATACTCCTGCTTGCGTGCCTGCCACGGGCGCTCCCCACCCCCGCGATCGTACTTCGGCTCGAGCGCATCCTTGGCCACCGCCAGCACCACCGGACCGAACTTGTCGGAAATCTTGTGCTCCATGATCGGCCAGCGCTCCGGCGGGGTCTCCTCCAGCACGTGGTGCAGGATCCCGGAAACGATAGTCACCTGCTCGCAGCCGTAGCGGGAGAGGATGATGGCCACGTTCGCCGGATGGGCCAGATAGTCCATCCCCGCGCCCGCCGGCGCGACGGCAACATAGTACTTGGCGGCAAAGGCGAACGCGTGGTTGATGCGGTCGGAATAGCCGTGCATGGAAGCCCGGGAGAGGGGATCAGGGAATTCCGAGAAGCTTATGCGTCTGCAGGCTCAGTCGCCAGCGCGGATGGGCCAGGCAATACTGGAGCGCCGCCTGGGTATTCGCATCGCGGAACGGCCCGTCCATCGGCTGGAGGAAGAAATGGTCGAAGCCGAGCCCCTCGAACCGCTCGGGCTCCCCGCCATCCTGAGGATACACGAGCTTGAGCTCGTTTCCTGACCTCACCACGAGCTCCGCCCCGACCTTGGGACTCACGCACAGCCAGTCGATGCCTTCGGGCGGCGCGATGGTGCCATTCGTCTCCACCGCGACCTCGAATCCGGCAGCGTGCAGAGCCCCGAGGAGGCTCGCATCGAGCTGGAGCAGTGGCTCCCCGCCGGTGCAGACGACGAACCGCCGCCAGGGTCCCTCGCCGGACGGCCCCGCGGCCGTAATGGCCGCGGCGAGTGAGTCTGCCGAGTCGAACTTCCCGCCGCCGGGGCCGTCCGTCCCCACGAAGTCGGTGTCGCAGAACTGACACGTCGCCTGGTCGCGATCCTGCTCCCGCCCCGTCCAGAGATTACATCCAGCGAAACGGCAGAATACCGCGGGCCGACCCGTGTTGGCGCCCTCCCCCTGAAGCGTGTAGAAGATCTCCTTGACCGCGTACGTCACCCCACCCTCGCCTGGTATGGGGCTGGATCCGGAATACCAGCCTCCTGGAATCCCTTGAGACGGAGCAGGCAGGCCTCGCACCGGCCGCACGCCGCACCATCCGGGGCCGGGTCGTAGCAGGTGGAGGTGACCCCGTAGTCCACACCGAGGGCCAGCCCCTGCGCGATGATCTCGCGCTTGGAGAGTCGGATCAGGGGGGTATGAACGGTGGTTGCGGGGCCGCCCAGTACGCCCGCTCGCGTCGCCAGATTGGCCATCCGCTGAAAGGCTTCGATGTACTCCGGCCGGCAATCGGGATAACCGCTGTAATCGAGGGCGTTGGCGCCGAGGAAAATGTCGGTGGCGCCCAGCGTCTCGGCCCACCCCAGTGCGAGCGCCAGGAAGATCGTGTTGCGGGCGGGGACGTAGGTCGCCGGGATGTCGCGGCCGATCTCGGCGAGCGGCGTATCCTTGGGAACGTCGATGTCGCTGGTGAGCGCCGAGCCGCCGATTGCCCGCAGGTCGATGTCGATCACCACGTGGCTCCGCACGCCCAGATTTTCCGCGACCCGCCGCGCCGCCTCGAGCTCCACGGCGTGTCGTTGGCCGTAGCGGATGCTGAGGGCATAGACCTCGAAGCCGAGGCCCTTGGCGATCGCCGCGGTGGTGGCGGAATCCATGCCGCCGCTCAGGAGCACGACGGCTTTCCGGGTTGTCATCCGGGAAAGCTACTCGCTGGTCGCCCCCAGCAGGAACCTCAGTGCGCCGGGCAGGTGAGGATGGCGGAAGGCGTAGCCTGACTCGAGCAGGCGGGTGGGGATGGCGCGAACGCTGGAGAGGAGCGCCACGTCCCCCATCTCCCCGAGCATGACACGGACGGCCTGCGAGGGCAGGGGCAGCGCTGCCGGCCGGTGGAGCACGCGCGCGAGCGCCGCCACGAACTCCTGGTTGGTGCGTGGATGGGGCGCGGTAACGTTGACCGGCCCGCTCAGTGTCTCGGTCAGGAGGACGTGGTGCAGGGCGCCGACGACGTCGTCGACCCCAATCCAGCTCATCCACTGCCGTCCGCTCCCGATGCGCCCTCCGAGCCCCAAACGGAATGGAATGAGGAGCGATGCGAGCGCTCCCCCGGCGGGGGTGAGGATCGGGCCGAAGCGGACGTTGACCACCCTGATCCCCGCCTGCCGTGCCGGTTCCGTCGCCCCTTCCCAGTCGCGCGCCACGTCAGCGAGAAAATCGACGTTCCGTGCCGGGAGCGCACTTTCCTCGGTGAGCGTCTCATCTCCACGGTGGCCGTAGATGTTGACGCCCGACGCGCAGACCAGGACGCGGGGAGGACGATGCAGCCGGGCCAATGTCTCACACAGGAATCGGGTACCGATCGCGCGGCTTTCCCAGATCCGCTTCTTTCGGCCCTCGGTCCAGCGCCTCCCGATCTTTTCACCGGCGAGGTGAATGACGGCGTCGAGACCATCGAGCTTGACGGCGTCGATCCGTCCGGCGTCGTAGCTCCAGTCGACATCGCCGGGGCGCTGCGCGGTCCGGGTGATCCGGCGGACCTCGTGGCCGTTGGTCCGAAGGAACGGCGTCAGTGCCTGGCCGATCATCCCCGTGGCGCCGCTGATCGCGAGCTTCAGCTGGGGCTGGCCGGCGAAGCGCGACTTGGCGGCGAGGTCGGCGCGGGTGATCTCGTGACGATAGGCGAGGAGTCGTTCGAGCCGGCGCTTGATCAGCAGCGGCGTCGCCGGTCCGAGCGGGGCGTCATATTCGATGCGATCGGTGAGGGTGCATGCGTCGGGGCCGCTGGGCTCGAAGCGGTGCAGGTGAGTCCATCGGGTGAACGGCCCCCGCTCCTGCTCGTCCACGAACTGGCGCCCGGGAATCACGTCGCGGTGCCGGGCAACCCACCGGAAAGGAATGGGGCCCTGGTGCACGCTGAGGATGGTTCGCGATCCGTCGGCGAGCCCGGCTCCGGGCTCGATCACATCTACCCGCTCCCAGGGTGGGGTCAGCCGCTCGAGTGCCCCCGGCATGCCATGCCAGGCGTACGCGGTCTCCGCGGAAACGGGGAGCGGGGTGGAACGCTCGACGACGTGGGCCGGCAGTGGCTCATCCCACCGTGAACGACTTCACCATGCCGTGCATCAGATGCCCCTTGCCGTCCTTTGCGTCCGGCACGAAGCAGATCAACACGTACTCACCGGGCGTGAGCTGGACCGTGAACTGCCCGCTTTCCTTGGCCATCATCGGCGCGATACCTCCGACGGGGCTCACGGGTGGCTCCCCCTTTTCGCCGCCCTTCTCCCAGCGCTCGATGTCCTTCACCGTCTTCCCCGGCGCCAGCCGGGCGAGCACCAGCTCGTGGGGCTGGGGCCCGGCGTTGTCCACCTGAATCACGTGGTTTCCCGCGGTCAGGGGTGTGGAGAGCGTGAAGCTGTAATCGTTCAGCGTGATCGTCACATCGGCCGGGACGATGCGCGCCGCGGGCCCCGACGAAACGACGACTTCGAGCGGGGCCGTCATCCCCTTGGCCATGTGGGGCACGCCATCGGCGCTCGGGATGAGGCAGAGGATCGCGTAATGGCCCGCGACGAGGTTGTGCGTCGCGTTGGAGTTGCTGCCGGGGCCAGTCGCGTTGGGGCCTCCGACCAGGTGCATCCACGCCGGCGGCGGGCCGGGCGTCCGAAGGGCGGCGAGGAGGCTGTCGTAGGTGCGTCCCTGGTCGAGCCGCACGAGCACCATGTGGTGCAGCTCCTTGCCTTGATTGTCGAGACGGAAGAGCGTGGCGCCGGCCTGGATCTGTCCCGGTCCCTCGAACCCGTAGTCCCGCGCGATGTAGGTGACGACGGCTGGGGAGGGCGCAGCGGCGGGCGCGGCGGACGAGTCGGTGCTCGCGGCTTGTGTGGCGGGTCGCTGGCCACTGCAGCCCAAGACTGCCAGCAGGGCCATGACCCCGATGATGGCTCGAATGGACATGACGCCTCCTCCGGAGAAAACCATCTGACGCGACGTAGGCGGTGTAGAATGAGCGGGCCCGGAGCAAATTACCAGCCTGCCCAACTTGCCGACCCCGCTTCAGAAAGTATGTTGGTCGCCAACCCTCCTCCGACGTGGAGCCTCGATGTCCGGTCGACTCGCCGCCATGATCCTTCTCCAGGTGGCGCTCGCCACCACCCCATCCGTCGCCCAATCCCCCGCGATCCCGTCCGACCCGGGCACCGGCGTCTCACCGTTCCGACAGCTCGTGCTCCCGGCGCCCAACCTGATCCGGACCGGGTCGGGACGCCCCGGGTCGCGCTACTGGCAGCAGCGGGCCGACTACCGGATCCAGGCGACGCTCGATCCCGAGACACACGAGCTCAACGGACGCGAGACCATCCACTACCTCAACCGATCACCCGACGCGCTGCCGTACGTCTGGCTCTTCCTCGAGCAGAACATCTGCGGTCCCACGAGCATCACCGAGAAGCTGGACCAGCCGCCCCTGGTCTTTCTCGGTTCCACCTTCGACTTCTCGTGCAAGGGATTTCCTGGTGGCATCGAGCTGGAGAGTGTGCGGGTCGGTCTCCGGGAGGTGAAGCCCGCCGTCTACGGCACGACGATGCGGCTCGATCTGCCGCGTCCGCTCGCGTCGGGCGGGTTCGTCGACATCACTATCGCCTGGAAGTTCCGCGTGCCCGACTACGGTGCGGGCCGGATGGGGCGCGATGGGGCCCTGTACGAGCTGGGGCAGTGGTATCCCCGCATGGTAGTGTACGACGACGTTCGGGGCTGGAATCATGAACCGTATATCGGGGGCGGCGAGTTCTACCTGGAATACGGCAGCTTCGACGTCTCGATCACCGTGCCGGCCTCGTATCTCATCGGCGCGACGGGTGTGCTTCGGAATCCCGAGCAGGTGCTGACGGCTTCCCAGCGGGCTCGGCTCGCGCGGGCCCGGAGATCGGAGGAGCCGGTGGCGATCGTCTCCGCCGACGAGGCGGGGCACCCCGATCGGACCCGGCCCGCGACGACGGGGAGCCTCACATGGCGCTTTACCGCCGACAGCGTTCGCGACTTCGCGTTCGGTGCCTCGCCCGACTTCCGCTGGGACGCGAGCGGGTACAAGGGCACGCTGGTCCATACCCTCTACCGTCCGTCCGCCCCGGAATGGGAGGAGGCGAACCGGATGGTGCGGGCGGGTCTCGAGTACTACAGCGAGCAGTGGTACCCCTATCCCTATCCCCACATCACGAGCATCGAAGGACCGATCGAGGGAATGGAGTACCCCATGATCACCTTCTGTCCGCGCAGTCCCGCGCGCGAGGACCGGCAATGGGTGCTGGCCCACGAGTTGGGACACCAGTGGATGCCCATGATCGTGGGGTCGAACGAGCGGCTGTACCCGTGGATGGACGAAGGGTTCAACACGTTCATCGACCTCGCCAACGCCGCCAGGTATTTCACGGGCACCCCGTACGGCGATTCGATCGAGGTCCATCCGCTCCATCTCTACGCCGACCACGCGACACCGGGCCAGGAGCAGCCGCTGATCCTCCATCCGGTGGAGTCGAAGGACCTCTTCTGGACCGGCTACCAGAAGCCGGCGCTCATGATGCAAACGCTGCGCTACGAGGTCCTGGGCAAGGATCGATTCGACCACGCGTTCCGCGAATACATCCGCACCTGGGCCTATAAGCACCCGACGCCGGCCGATTTCTTCCGGCTCATGCGGGACGCTTCCGGGATGGACCTCGATTGGTTCTGGCGGGACTGGATCTACACGACGGCACGCCTCGACCAGGCGGTGGACTCGGTGGCCACCGCCGAGGGCGGGCAGAAGGTCTATCTCTCCAACCGCGGCAGCATGACGCTGCCGCTGGAGATGGACCTGACGTACGACGACGGCTCCACCGACCGCATCACGCTGCCGGTGGAGATGTGGAACCTGGGACCGCGGTTCGCCTACCGGGTGCGGAGCGCCAGGCCCGTCCGGAAAGTGACGGTTGATCCACGCCAGGCGCTTCCCGACACCGACCGCTCGAACAATGTGTTCGGCAAGTAATCCTCGCGCGCCGCGAGCTGCGCCAGTGCGCGGCGCAGGATGATCTGCGCCTCGACGGACGGGAGGTTGAAGTAGCGGATGTAGTGCAGGATCGCCTCGTCGGGCGTGAACTCGCCCTCGAGGACGTCGACGGTGCCGAGCGCCATCGCGAGGTGCGTGGCCGCGACGGCCTCGTACGAGACCGACGCCGCCATCCGGCAATCGAGACTGATATCCTCGGCCCCAGGCGCGTGCCGCCGGATCGTCTCCACCAGCTGATCGGGGAGAAGGGTGGTCCAGCCCGAGGCGGCGCGACTGTCCGTCTCCCGCACGCTGGTCGCCAGCGGCGCGAGGGTGATGAGCGCCCGGGCCCGGACCGTCTCCTCCATGGGGGCCGGAACGCCGACCTCCCGGAAATAGCGGTCCAGCGACTCCTCGATGGGCAATCTCGTCCGCAAACGACGCACGAATTCCACGGCCTGAATGCAATAGGTCTCGGCCAAGGCCTCGAACGCCTTGGCGTAATGGATTTCCAGATGGAGACGGGTCTCCTGAGAGAGCCGCCGGACGGCGATGATCATGGAGTGCCTCGATTCTTCTGTGGCGCGAAGGCGTGCTGTCTGACCCCGGTCCTGCGGGAAGGGAGGAACGCGAGCTTCGTGCCCTATGCAAGCAGTGGCACTCTGCTTGCTCCACGATGTCACTAGCCGGGCGGCCAACCGCTTAGCGGAACTGCCAACCGCTGCATCTGTTGTATTTACGGTGCTGTGTGGCGCGGCCGCCACGATGGAATTACAATTGGCCCCTTCGCCACTTTGCCGGAGCCTCCGATCGCCACGACTATCGCGCCGCCCGCCTGGACCATCAAGGACGCCGAAAAGCTCTATAACATGAGCGGCTGGGGACAGGGCTACTTCCGCATCAGCCCCGACGGACACGTCACTGTTCACCCCGATGCCAACCGCAAGCGCGGGCTCGATCTCTACGATCTCGCGATGGACCTGCATGCCCAGGGCGTCGGCTTGCCGCTGTTGCTCAGGTTCTCCGACATCCTCCGGTCCCGCATTCACACGCTCGCAGGGGACTTCGCGAGCGCCATCAAGGAATCGGGCTACGAGGGGACCTACACGACGGTCTATCCCATCAAGGTGAATCAGCAGCGCCACGTGGTGCAGGAGATCGTGGAGTTCGGCGCGCCCCACGGTGTCGGTCTCGAATGCGGTAGCAAGCCGGAGCTCCAGGCCATTCTCGGTCTCAACGAGAGCACCAACCATCTTATCGTCTGCAACGGCTACAAGGACGAGGAGTTCATGCGGCTGGCGCTCATGGGCCAGAAGCTCGGACACACGGTGATGATCGTGCTGGAACAGTTGACGGAGCTCGAGGTGCTCCTGAAGGTGGCCGGCGAGATGGAGGTCCAGCCGACGGCCGGCGTGCGGATCAAGCTGGCGACCGAAGGATCGGGACGGTGGGCCAAGAGCGGGGGCGAGCGCTCCAAGTTCGGGCTCGGCGCCGTCGAGCTCATTAAGCTGCTGGACGAGCTGGACCGGCTGGGACGAAAAGACATTCTCAAACTGGTGCACTTCCATCTCGGCAGTCAGATCACCGACATCCGCTACGTGAAGGCGGGTCTCGAGGAGACCGGCCGCTACTACGCCGAGCTGCGCAGCATGGGCTTCGACCTGACGCATGTGGACGTGGGCGGGGGGCTCGGGGTGGACTACGATGGATCGCGGTCCACTCGCCCGGCCAGCATGAACTACTCCATGAGGGAGTACGCCAACGACGTGGTCTACACGATCGGCGGCGTGTGCCGGGCGGAGGGCATCCCCACGCCGCACCTGATCTCCGAATCGGGCCGCGCGCTCACGGCGCACCACGCTTTACTGCTGATCAACGTGATCGACGTCGAGTCACAGATCGAGCCGGTCGCGCCGCCGCTCCGTGACGACCCGCACCAGCTGCTGGTGGAGATGACGGAGAACCTGGAGGGGATCACGCCGGACCGGATCGACGAGGTCTTCCACGACGTCGTGTTCGCGAAAGAGCGGGCCCGGGAGCTCTTCGCAAGCGGCGTGTTTTCCCTCCGTGACAAGGCCGACGCCGACCAGCTCTACCTCGCCACGCTGAACACACTCCAGCAGGTGATCGCCGACGACAAGGCTTCCTTCCCCGAGATCGCCTCGCACATCGAGGGTGAGCTGGTCGACCGGTACTTCTGCAACTTCTCCGTTTTCCAGTCGTTGCCGGACAACTGGGCGATCGACCAGCTCTTCCCCATCATGCCGATCCACCGCCTCGACGAATGGCCCAACCGTCGCGGCACCCTGCAGGACGTCACCTGCGACAGCGATGGGGTGATCGACCGGTTCGCGGGCGGGCGGAAGGGCAAGCCGTCGCTCGAGCTCCACGCCGTGCGGGAGGGGGAGCCCTATATCCTGGGGATCTTTCTGACGGGAGCCTATCAGGAAATCCTGGGGGATTTGCACAACCTCTTCGGCGACACCAACGCGGTGCACGTTCGGCTCACGGAGCAGGGGTACGAGATCACCGACCTGGTGCACGGAGACACGGTGACCGAAGTGCTCAACTACGTGCAGTTCCACGGGCCCGACCTGCTGGCGACGTTCCGCCGGAAGGTGGCGAATGCGAAGGACCTCTCCCGGCAGGAGGCCAACAGCTTCATCGCGGACTTCGTGGCGGGGCTCGAGGGGTACACGTACCTGGAGGGGGAAGACCTGCCGGTCGGGTAACCTCTCGTAGGTGCTCACGAAACCGAGCCGGTCCCAGACCATCCGACAAAAGAACGCAGTCGGACGGCCCGGGACCGGCTCAGTCTCGTGACGCACCGATCGTCGATCAGGCGACCGGGGTTACGCCTCCTGCGACTCGTACTGATCCTTGAGCCGGCTCACCACCGCCGGATCTGCCAGCGTCGTGGTATCGCCCAGGGCACGCCCCTCGGCGATGTCCTTCAGCAGACGTCGCATGATCTTGCCGCTTCGGGTTTTCGGCAGATCCGCCGAGAAGAAGATGTCGTCGGGTCTGGCAATGGCGCCGATCTTGACCGCGACGTGTGCTTTGAGCTCGTCCTTGAGACTCGTCGTCGGCTGCCGCCCATCCTTCAACGTGACGAACGCGGCCAGTGCCTGCCCCTTCAGGTCGTGGGCCCGGCCCACGACAGCGGCCTCCGCCACCGCCGGGTGGTCGACGAGCGCGCTCTCGACCTCCATGGTGCCGATCCGGTGACCGGCCACGTTCAACACGTCGTCCACCCGGCCCAGAATCCACCAGTACCCCTCGTCGTCCAGTTTGGCGCCGTCGCCGGTGAAGTAGCGGCCGGGGAACCGGCTCCAGTAGATCTCCCGATAACGCTCGTCGTCCCCGAATATCGTCCGCAGCATCCCGGGCCACGGCTGCGCGATCGTCAGGAATCCGCCCCCCGACGCGAGCGCGGTGCCATTGGCGTCCACCAGCTCCGGTTTGATACCCGGGTAGGGAATGGTGGCGGACCCCGGCTTGGTGACCACCACCGCCGGGAGCGGCGTGATCATGATTCCGCCGGTCTCGGTCTGCCACCAGGTGTCCACAATGGGGCAGCGTTCCTTCCCGATGTTCTTGTGATACCAGATCCAGGCCTCGGGGTTGATCGGTTCGCCGACGGTCCCGAGCAGCCGAAGCGTCGAGAGGTCGTGGCGGCTCGGGTGCTCGGTGCCCCATTTCATGAAGGCGCGGATGGCGGTGGGCGCCGTATAGAAGATCGTGACGCCGTATCGCTCGATGAGGCGCCAGAAGCGGTCCCGCTCCGGCCAATCCGGCGCGCCTTCGTACATGAGGACCGTCGCGCCGTTCGCCAGCGGGCCATACACGATGTAGGAGTGGCCGGTAACCCAGCCGACATCCGCGGTGCACCAGTACACGTCGTCGTCGCCGAGATCGAACACGTGCCGTGACGTCGACGCGACGTGGGTGAGATATCCCCCGGTGGTATGGACGATGCCCTTGGGCTTCCCGGTGGTGCCCGAGGTGTACAGGATGTAGAGCATGTCCTCCGCGTCCATCGCCTCCGCCGGGCAGGAGGGCGATTCCCGCTCCAGCGCCTCGTGCCACCAGTGGTCGCGTCCCTCCGTCATGGAGGCGCCGGACTCGTCACCCACCCGGCGGACCACGAGGCAGTGCTTGACCGACGGCGCCTCCGCCATGGCGGCATCGGCCATCCGCTTGAGCTGCTGAACCTGGCCGCGACGGTACCCACCGTCCGCGGTGATGAGCACGAGCGCCCCGGCATCGTTCATCCGGTCGCGCAGCGACTCGGCGGAAAATCCGCCGAAGACCACCGAGTGCACCGCGCCCATGCGGGCGCACGCGAGCATGGCGATAGCCGCCTCGGGTACCATGGGGAGATAGATGCCGACCCGGTCGCCCCGTCGCACCCCGAGCCGCTTGAGTGCGTTGGCACACCGGCCGACCTCCCGCGCCATGTCCCAATAGGTCAGTACCCGTCGATCACCCGGCTCGCCTTCCCAGATAATGGCCGCCTTGTTGCGCCGTGGGCCGCGCAGATGCCGGTCCAGACAGTTGACCGATGCGTTGAGCTTGCCGCCGACGAACCACTTCGCGTGCGGCGGCTTCCAGTCGAGGACCTCGCTCCAGGGCGACATCCACTCGAGCGTCTTCGCTTGGTCCTCCCAGAATTGCCGCCAGTTCTGGCCCGCGACGTAGAGTGCCGTCGTGGCGGCCGACCGGGCGGCGAACTCGGTGGTGGTGGGGAACCGCCGCTTTTCCGAGAGCAGGGTCTCGAGTTGGTCGCTCATGCGCTCACCGCTTCTCGAGGGGGACGAACGGACGCTCGTCGGCGCCGGTGTAGATCTGTCGCGGGCGGGCGATCTTCTGGTCCTTGTCGAGGAGCATCTCTTCCCACTGCGCCAGCCATCCGGGCATGCGTCCGAGGGCGAAGAGCACGGTGAAGTATTCCGTGGGATAGCCCATGGCCTGGTAGATCAGACCGGAGTAGAAATCGACGTTGGGATACAGCTTCCGCTTGATGAAATACTCGTCCTCGAGCGCGATACGCTCCAGCTCCAGGGCGATCTCGAGCTTGGGATTGAGTCCCGTCTCCTTGAACACGTCGTCGGCCACGCGCTTGATCAGCTTGGCCCGCGGATCGTATGACTTGTACACCCGGTGGCCGAAGCCCATCAACCGGCCGCGGCCGGCCTTCACCTCTTCGATGAACCGGGGAATGTTCTTCTTGTCCCCGATCTCGTCGAGCATGAGCAGGACGGCCTCGTTGGCGCCGCCGTGCAGCGGACCGTACAGCGCGGCGATCCCGGCGGAAATCGCCGAGAAGGGATCTACGTGCGAGGAGCCGACGGCCCGGACCGCGCTGGTCGAGCAGTTCTGCTCGTGGTCGGCATGGAGGATCAGCAGAATCTCGAGCGCCCGTTGCAGCACCTTGTTGGGTCGGTGGCGGCCCCCGATGCTGAACGTCATGTTCACGAAGTTGCCGATGTAGTCGAGATCGTTGTCGGGGAAGACGAACGGCAGCCCTCGCGAGTGGCGAAAGGCGAACGCGGCGATGGTCGGTGCCTTGGCCAGTAGTCTGAGCCGCTGGAGGTACCGGTTGGCCGGATCGTGGATGTCCTTGGCGTCGGGGTAGAACGTGGACAAGGCCCCTACCACCCCCAGCAGCATCCCCATGGGATGCGCGTCGTAACGGAAGCCCTCGAGGAACTTGGTGATGTTGGTATGGACGTAGGTGTGAAACTTTATCTGCTCGTTCCATGTATCCAGGTGCGGACGGGTGGGCAGCTCGCCCTCGCACAGCAGGTAGGCCACTTCGAGGAACGTAGACCGCTCGGCCAATTGCTCGATCGGGTAGCCCCGGTAGCGCAGGATGCCCTTGTCCCCGTCGATGTAAGTGATGCTGCTGCGGCAGGCGGCGGTGTTCATGAACGCGGGGTCGTACGTCATGAGGCCGAACTCGTCGTCGGTCACCTTGATCTGCCTGAGATCCACCGCACGCACGGTGTCCTCGCTGACCGGCACTTCGTATGACTTTCCGGTGCGATTGTCGGTGATCGTCAGGGTATCTTTGGCCACGAGCCGGCTCCTTCGAAGGGCAACGTCATGAAGTGATCACGTCCGTGCGAGTATAATGCGTCGCGGCCGGGATTCGCCACCCGTCACGACACCTCCTGTAACCCGCCTCACCGGAACGATCTGCCATGAGACTCCACCTGGTCGCGCTTCTGCTCGTGTCGCCCCTTTCCGCGGTCGCGCAGACCGTCGATACTTCCGGGGCCGGCACCCTCATCGCTCAGGCGATGGATCACTCGGAGCTGATGGCCAATCTGCAGCACCTGACCGACGTCATCGGTCCCCGTCTCACCGGCTCTGCCGCCATGCGGAAGGCGAACGACTGGGCCGCCGAGCGGTTCAAGGCCTACGGCCTCGACACCGCGCTCGAGTCGTACACGTTTGGCGTGACGTGGAGCCGCGGTCCCGCGACCATGCGGATCCTGAGCCCGTTCGATCGGGCGGTGACCGCGCATAGCTGGGCTTGGACGGCGGGAACCGGCGGACGCCCCGTCGCCGGGCCGGTCGTCCTCGCGGATCTTTCCACTCCCGACAGCCTCGCGGCGTACAAGAGCAAGGTCAAAGGCGCGTGGGTCCTGCCTCGTGCCGGCGCCCCGATCTGGAATCCCGATGGCCCGGCGATGACCGCCGCCGACTCCGCCCGCCTCATGGAAACGATGCGGTTGCGGCAGCAGGCGAGCGCCGACACCTCGGCCGCCGCGGTTCGAGGCCGGCGCCAGTTCACTGTGGATCTTCCCTACGCCCTCAAGGCGGCCGGCGCCCTCGGCACCCTGATCGACGGGTCCAAGGAGCACGGGCTCATGACCATGAGCGGCTCTCCCAACCGGGTGTCGCCGCTGCCGAACCTGGTCGTTTCGCACGAGGACTACACGCTGCTCGAGCGGCTCATTCGCTCCGGCGCCACGCCACGTCTCGAGGCGGCGGTCCAGAACACGATGGGGAAGGCGCCGGTCCAACAGTGGAACACCGTCGCCGAGCTCAAGGGCTCCGACTTTCCCGGTCAGGTCGTCATTCTCGGCGCACATCTCGACAGCTGGGATCTGGGGACCGGGACCACCGACAACGGCACCGGCTCGATGGCCGTGCTCGAGGCGGCGCGCATCATCGCGCAGTCGGGACTCAAGCCCAAGCGGACGATCCGATTCATCCTCTTCAGCGGGGAGGAGCAGGGCCTGCTCGGCTCGCGCGCCTACGCGGCGGCCCATGCGGCGGAGGCGGACAGCATCCAGGCGGTCCTGGTGCTGGACAACGGTACCGGCGCGATCACGGGACAGGCACTGCAGGGACGAACGGATCTCGAGCGCCTCTGGGCCGAGCTCCTCGTCCCGGTCACCTCACTCGGGGCGGACAGCATTCGTGCCGCCGGGAAGTTCGGCACCGATCACCTGTCGTTCCTGCCCTATGGTGTTCCGGGGTTCAACTTCGACCAGCAGGTGCGGGGGTACAACCATACCCATCACTCGGAGACGGACACCTTCGACAAGGCGGTGGAGGGAGATCTGAAGCAGGCAGCCGCGGTGATGGCGGTGACCGCGGTGGAGCTCGCGAACCTTCCGTCGTTGCTCCCGCGGGGGACTGAGAGCGAGGTGGAGAAGGTGCCGAGCACACCCTCACGAGGACTCACGACCAACTGAGCCTTAAGCCTTTAGCCGTCTCACCGTGCAGGTCGTGTCGAAGCCCCCACGGGTATTGTAGATCGTAGTCACCTCGAGCCGCTGAGGCGCCAGCAGGCGGAACAAATCGTCGGCGATGCGGGCGGTGGCGTGCTCCTGGAAGATTCCCACGCTGCGGAAGCTCGTGATGTAATACTTGAGACTCTTGAGCTCCACGCACCGGTCGGATGGCACGTAGGTGATCCGAAGCGTCGCGAAGTCAGGGAGCCCGCTGTAGGGACAGACCGGGCTGAATTCACGGGTCTCCGTCACAATCTCCTGATCGGGACCCGCGTACGGAAATGTCTCCAGCACCGCGGCGTCGATCGCCTCCGGCCCGGTGAACGGAATGGTCCTGCCTTCGGCGATCGTCATGGCCACTCGTCTCTGGTGAAGCCTCAAATCTAGCCGCGTTCCGCGGTCTCGGCCGCCGCGCCGGGCGTGGACCGGTCGCGGCATCGGCCGCCACTTCTACTGGCGACCGGTTGTAGGAATGGACCCGCCAAGCGCCTTATACAGGGCCGCATAGGCGGTGGCCGCATCGGTGCGCCCCTGGGCCAGCTGCAACTCGGCATCGAGCTGAGTTCGCTCGGCGTCGAGCACCTGGAGAAAGTCTGCGACGCCACCGGTGAAGCGGAGCCGAGCCAGCTCCGCGGCGCGCTCGCTCGCGGTCGCCGCGTCCCTGATGCGCTCGACGCGAGCCCGGGCGGTACGGTAGCGCGAGAGCGAGGACTCCATGTCCTGCAACGCGAGCAGGACCGTCTGGTTGTACTGCGCTTCGGCCTCGTCGCGCCTCGCACTGGCGGCATCCACCCGCGTTTTGATTCTGCCCAGGTTCAACGCAGGCCAGGAGAACGAAGGTCCCACCGCGTAGCGGAAGGTCCCGTTGTCTCCCAGCGAGTCGAACGTCGTCGCGGTGACGCCCGCGCTACCGCCCAGGAAGAACCGGGGCAGGTAGTCGGCCTTGGCCGCGCCTACGAACGCGCGCTCGGCGGCGAGCCGGCGCTCCGCGACCGCCACGTCGGGGCGAGCGCGCACCACGGAGTCCGCGGAGCCCAACTGGACGGTTTCGGGTAACTCCGGCAACGCGCTCGCCACCTGAAGCTCGGAGGCGACCGTGGCCGGCGGCCGTCCCACCAGCACGCCGATACGATATTGCGCATCGGCGACTTGGGCCTCGAGCAGCGGAATCGAGGCGAGAGTCAGGCTGAGCTGCGACTGGGCCCGCTCCGTGTCGAAGGCGGTACCCCGGCCGGCTTCCAGCCGCTGCCGCGTGACCTCCAGCGATCGGCGCTGGTTCTCGGCGTTCCGCTGGGCGACCGCGAGTTGTTCCTGCGCTCCCCTCAGTTCGAAGTACGAGCGGGCCAGCTCGGCGGTGAGTGAGACGTGCACGTTGCGCATGTCCTCGCGGGCCGCGTCCACGGTCGCTCCCTGCGCCTGGTAGGTCTTTCGCAGACGCCCGAACAGATCGAGCTCCCATGAGGCGTCGAACCCGCCGTCCCAGATGTCCTGATCGGGCAACGTGCCCGAGCCAAGCCCGAAGCTGGCGCCCGAGAGCCGCTGGCGAGTGTAGCCGCCACCGACCGTCACGATCGGCGCCAGATCGAGTCCCGCTTCGCTGCGTACCGCACGGGCCGCGCGCACACGCGCCGCTGCCGAACGAAGATCGAGATTGGCCCTCGCCAGCTCGCCGATGAGCCGGTCGAGCGTCGAGTCGCCGAGCCCGCGCCAGAACTCCGCTCTCGTGGTCGTGGTCTCATTGGCGGGCGCGGGCGGCACCGCCGGAGGGACCGAGTCGCCCGCGGGCCTGGCGGTGTCTGCCGGGGCGGCGCGCGCGGTGTCGGCGGGAGCCGGACGAGCCGTGCCCGAATCGAGCCTCTCCCGGAATGCCTGCGGCACCGGAACGTCGGGACGGCGGTACGATGGACTCGACGCGCACGCGGTGGCACCGAGGACCAGGAATACGATCAGAACCTTACGCATGAGAGCGCTCCTCTGCGGTGGCGGGCTGGCGAGCCGCGCTCAACCGTTCCGCTAGCCTTTGAATCGTCACGTAGAACACCGGTGTCAGAATGAGGCCGAAGAAGGTAACGCCGAGCATTCCCGAGAACACCGCAACACCCATCGCGTGGCGCATCTCGGCGCCGGCGCCGCTGGAGAACACCAGCGGCAACACGCCCATGATGAACGCGAACGACGTCATGAGAATGGGGCGGAGCCGGATACGGCAGGCCTCGAGCGCGGCCTCGACCGGGGAGCGGCCGCGCATGTGCAGCTCGCGGGCGAACTCCACGATCAGGATCGCGTTCTTGCAGGCGAGTCCCATCAGCACGAGGAACCCGATCTGGGTGAAGATGTTGTTATCGCCCTTGGTCAGCCACACGCCGGTGATGGCGCAGAGCAGGCACATCGGGACGATCAAGATGACCGCGAGCGGCAACGACCAGCTCTCGTACTGCGCCGCGAGGACCAGGAATGCGAGCAGCACGCACAACGGGAAGATGAAGACCGCCGTGTTGCCGGAAAGCCGCTGCTGATAGCTGAGGTCGGTCCATTCGTACCCGATCCCGTTCGGCAGCACCTCGTTCGCGATCCGCTCAATGGCGGCTTCGGCCTGGCCCGAGCTGTAGCCGGGAGCGGGTCCGCCGTTGATATCGGCCGCCGGATACCCGTTGTAACGCAGACCCTGATCGGGTCCGTGCGAGGGCTTGACCTGCAGCACCGACCCCAGCGGCACCATCGCGCCCTGCGCGTTTCGGACCTTGAGCTGCGCGATGTTTTCGGCGGTCGCGCGATACGGGGCGTCGGCCTGGACCTTGACCTGGTACGTGCGTCCGAAGCGGTTGAAATCGTTGGCGTAGACCGACCCGAGATACACCTGCATGGTCTGGAACAGGTCGGTGAGCATGATCCCTTCCTGCTTCACCTTCTCGCGGTCGACTTCCACCTCGAGCTGGGGCACGTTGATCCGGTAGCCGGTGAAGACCCCGGCCAGCTCCGGCGTCTGGTAGGCCTTCGCGATCAGCGCCTGGGTCGCGTCGTTCAGCGCGGTCTCGCCCAGCCCGGCCCGATCCTCCAGCTCCAGCTTGAATCCGCCGACCTGGCCGAGCCCGTTGACCGGTGGCGGGGGAAACACGGCGACGAACGCGTCCTGAATCGCGGAGAACTTGCCGTTGAGCGCGCCGGCGATGTTGAGCCCGTATTCGGCCTTGCCGTGGCGCTCGTCGAAGGGCTTGAGCGGGAAGAAGACGATGCCGGCGTTCGGCGCGTTGACGAACCCGTTGATGGACAGCCCGGGGAACTGCACCGCGTTGTCCACGCCGGGCTGCTTCATGCCGATGTCGGCCATCCGGCGGATCACCTTGTCGGTGCGATCGAGCGTCGCCGCGTCGGGCAGCTGCGCGAACGCCACGAGATACTGCTTGTCCTGCGTCGGCACGAAGCCGTGTGGCACCTTCGCGAACCCGAGCAGGGTGAGACCGATGAGCCCCGCGTAGACCGCGAGCGCGATGCCGCCGCGCCGGATGATGCTCGCGACCGCGTTGCCGTACCGCTCCGACCCCCGCTTGAACACCCGGTTGAACGGATGGAACAGCCAGCCGAGCCCGCGGTCGAGCAGGCGGGTCAGCCGGTCCGGCTGCGCCTCGCGGGACTTGAGCAGGATGGCGCTCAAGGCGGGACTCAGCGTCAGCGAGTTCACGGCGGAAATGACGGTCGAGAACGCGATGGTGAGCGCGAACTGGCGATAGAACTCGCCGGTGAGGCCGCTCAGGAACGCCACCGGCACGAACACGGCGCACAGCACCAGACCGATGGCGATGATCGGACCGCTCACCTCCTCCATCGCCTTGTACGACGCGTCCCGGGGGGAGAGGCCGGCCTCGATGTTCCGCTCGACGTTCTCGACGACCACGATGGCGTCGTCCACGACGATGCCGATGGCCAGCACCAGACCGAAGAGCGACAGCGTGTTGATGGAGAACCCGAACCCGAGCAGCACGGCGAACGTGCCCACGATCGAGATCGGCACCGCGACCAGCGGGATGATCGACGCGCGCCATGTCTGCAGGAACAGCACCACCACCAGCACCACCAGCAGAATCGCCTCGAACAGCGTCTTCACCACTTCCCGGATGCCGTCCCGGACGTTGATGGTCGGGTCGTACACGATCCGGTACTCGACCCCCTGCGGGAAGTTCTTCTTCAACTCCTCCATCGTCGTGCGGACGGTGGACGAGAGCTGCAGCGCGTTCGACCCCGGGGCCTGGAAGATGCCGATGCCGACCGCGTCCTGGTTGTTGAGCAGGGAGCGGAGCGCGTAGTCGCCGGCGGCGAGCTCGAGTCTGGCCACGTCGCGGAGCCGGGTGGTCTCGCCGTTCGCGCCCGTCTTGAGGATGATCTCGCCGAATTCCTTCTCGTCGAGCAGGCGCCCGCGCGCGTTGACGCTGAGCTGGTAGTCGACCGGCGCCGGCATCGGCGGGGCCCCGACCGCGCCACCCGCGACCTGGACGTTCTGCTCGCGGATCGCGTTCACCACATCGCCGGCGGTGAGGCCGCGCGACGCCACCTTGCCCGGGTCCAGCCACACCCGCATGGCGTAGTCACCGCCACCGAATACCTGGACCTGGCCCACACCCGGTATGCGGCCGATCACGTCCTTGATCTGCAGAAGCCCGTAGTTCCTGAGGTACACCGCGTCGTACCGGTTGTCCGGCGAGACCAGGTGCACCACCATGATGAAATTGGGCGAGCTCTTCACGGTGGTGACGCCGAGCTGGCGGACCTCTTCGGGGAGGCGGGGCAACGCCTGGCTTACCCGGTTCTGCACCTGCACTTGGGCCAGATCCACGTCGGTGCCGACGCGGAAGGTCACCGTCAGGGTCAGCACGCCGTCCGAGGTGGCGGTGGAGGACATGTAGAGCATGTTCTCGACGCCATTGATCTGCTCCTCGAGCGGGGTGGCCACGGCTTCGGACAGCACTCGGGGATTGGCGCCGGGATAGATGGCGCGCACGACCACTGACGGAGGGACCACGTCCGGATACTCGCTGATCGGCAAGGTCAGCATCGCGATCAATCCGGCGATGAACACGACGATCGACAGCACGGCCGCGAAGATCGGCCGGTCGATGAAGAAGCGGGAGAAATGCATGACTCAGCTCCCCAGCTTGGCGAGCAGGGAGTCTGGCGCCATCGGCTCCATGGTCGGAGTGACTTTCATCCCCGGTCGTACCCGCTGCAGCCCGTTGATCACCACCCGCTCGCCTTCCTTGACGCCCGACTTGATGATGCGGAGCCCTTCCACCGTGCGGCCCAGCTCCACCGGCCGGTATTCGACGGTGGTGTCCGGCTTGAGCACGAGGACGAACTTCTTGTCCTGATCGGTGCCCACGGCGCGGTCCTGCACCAGTGTCGCGCGATACTTGCCGCTGCCCACCAGCTTGATGCGCGCGAAGAGTCCCGGCGTGAAGAACCGATCCTTGTTCGAAAACACGGCGCGTGCGCGGATGGTGCCCGTCTCGGGATTGAGCCGGTTGTCCACGAAGTCCACGTACCCCTGGTGGGGGAAGAGTCCGTCCTCGTTGGCGAGACCCATGTAGATCGGGTTGCGCACGTCGCGCGACGACTGCCTCGTACCCAGACGCGCCAGTTGGGCGTACTTGAGATAGGTCTGCTCGTCGCCCTCGAAATACACGAACATGGGGTCGAGCGACACGACGGTGGTCAGCAAGGTCGCAGTGGGCGGTCCGGCCTGAACGAGATTGCCCGCCGTCACCTCCGCCCGGCTCACCCGGCCGCCGATCGGCGATCGCACCCGGGTCCAATCGAGGTTGAGCTTCGCGGTCGCGACCGCGGCCTCCGCGGCGCGCACGGCCGCGACGCCCTGTGACTCCGCGCTGGTCCGGCTGTCGAACTCCTCACGCGAAATGGCCTGTACGTCCACCAGCTTCTTTGCCCGCTCCACTTCGCGCCCCGCCAGCTCGGCCCCGGTCTTGGCCTGCTCGAGCTCGGCCTCGGCGCGTTCCAGGTCGGCCTGGTATGGCCGGGGGTCGATCTCGAAGAGCACCTCGCCCTTCCGGACCTCTTTGCCCTCCGGGAACGTGACGGCCTTGATATAGCCGGACACGCGAGGCCGGATCTCCACCGCGTCCACTGCTTCGAGGCGTCCGGTGAACTCGTCCCAATCCTTCACGTCCCGCTCGGGCACCGTCGCGACGGTGACGGCGGGCGGTGGTGGAGGAGGTGGCGGATCGGCCCGACACGCACCCCAGGCGATGGTGAATCCGGCGAGGATCAGGGTGCGGCCCCAGTGACTCGACATGCACGCCTCCAATGCGATCATGGCCGCGGTCCGGCGGCTCAAGTGCGGCTCAGTAGAACAGTTAGACAATCATCGAACTCTTGTTACAAAAAAAAGTCCCGCCAATGCGGTTCCGTGTCCGGGGTCCAGTCTATGACGCCGGATCGGTCCCGGAGCCGACTCGTCGCAGCAACGAGCTTGTATAGGCCTCGAGGACATCCCGGCGCACGCGGCATTGGAGAAACTGCCCCTGTCGCTGCGCGCTCACCAGGCCGGCCCGCACCAGCTCCTTGATGTGGTGCGAAATCGTCGCCTTCGAGACCGGGAATTTGCTCCGGAGGGTCGTGCACCCGCAACTTTTCTCGCTCGCGATGGCTTCCAGGAGTGCGACTCGGCGGGGATCGGCCAACGCCTTCGCGATCAGCTCGAATTGCTCGGGCCGCAGAGCCTCGCGGGCGGATCGACCGGTCGTCATTAGTTCAATAGTTATCGAACTACCGAACTGTTGTCAAGCGGTGGGATCGGTGCGGACCATCCCCGCCTCGAGCCACGCATGGGCGCCGTCCAGCACGTGCTGCGCGGTGTGATAGGTGGCGACGTCGTCGTTGTCGAACACGGCGGCAAAGCGCTCCTCGACGCGGCGGCGGGCGTGCCGGCTGAAGAGATCGGCCAGCTCGATCGGGCCAGGATTCGAGGGCTCGTCCTTCACCATCGCGTGCGCGCGGCTGCACGCGGCGGAGATCGCGAGCAGCTCGGCGCCGATCTCTACCAGGCGGCCCAGCACGGCCTGCCGCTTCTCGAGGCGGGGGCCGAAGCGGACCATGCAGTGGAACAGGGTCCGCGCGAGCCGGCGGCTGCTGCGATCCACGAACCGGACGTGCTCCGCGAGCGGTCCGAGCTCTCCGTATCCGAACCGGCCTTTGAGACCAAAATAGAGTCGCGGGTACCAGGTGGCGTAGAACGCGCCGGCTCGAACGAGCGTGCGCAGCTTCTCGGACACCGGCGTCTTCGGGTCGATCAGCGCGCCGGCGGTCTTGAGGTGGGTGTCCACGGCCTCCCGGGCGATGAAGAGGCGCATGATCTCGCTCGAGCCCTCGAAGATCAGATTGATGCGGAAGTCGCGCATCATGCGCTCGACCGGGTCGGGGCGCTCGCCCCTGCTGCGCAGGCTGTCGGCGGTCTCGTATCCCCGACCACCCTTGATCTGAAGGGTGTCGTCAACGATCCGCCATCCCACTTCGGTATTCCACATCTTGGCCATCGCCGCTTCCAGGCGGATGTCGGTGCCGCCGCGGTCGGCCATCAGCGACGCGAGGTCCGCGACGGCTTCCATGGCGAAGAGGTCGGCCGCCATGCGACCGATCTTCTGCGCGATCGCGTCGTGCCGTCCCACGGCTTGGCCCCACTGCACCCGCTGCGCCGCCCAGCGACGCGAGATCTCGAGGCACCGCTTAACACCCGCGACGGCCGAGGCCGGCAGTGTGAGCCGTCCGGTATTGAGGGTGATGAGCGCCAGCTTCAGTCCCTTGCCTTCACCCCAGAGCACGTTCTCCGCGGGGACCCGGACGTTGGTGAAGCGGATAATGCCGTTCTCGATTGCCTTGAGACCCATGAAATGCAGGCGCTGCACTACCTCGACCCCGGGCCAGCTGGTCTCGACGATGAACGCGGTGATCTTCTTGGGACCGGTCTTGGCCATGACCACCATCAGCTCGGCAATCGTGCCGTTGGTGCACCAGAGCTTTTCGCCATTGAGGATGTATTCCGTGCCGTCGGGAGAGAGCACCGCGGACGTGCTCATCGCGGCCGGATCGGATCCGACGTTCGACTCGGTCAGCGCGAACGCGCTCACCGCGCCGCGGGCCAGGCGGGGGAGATACCTCTGCTTCTGTTCCGGCGTCCCGAAGATCTTGAGCGGCTGGGGCACGCCGATGGACTGCGCGGCGGACAGCAGGGCCGTGAGATTTCCGTCCACGCTCGTCACCAGACCGATCGCGTGGGTATAGGCGGTCTGGCTGAGGCCAAGCCCGCCGTATTCCGTCGGAATCTTGATGCCGAATGCGCCGATATCGCGAAGACCCTGGATTACCGCCTCAGGGATTTTTCCCTCGCGGTCGATCAAGTCGCTGTCCACCTTGTCCCGCAGAAATCGCTCGAGCCGCTCCATGAACGGGCGCGCCTGCTCGATCTCCGCCGGGTCCATCCGCGGAAACGGGTGAACCAGTCCGAACTTGAACGACCCTTCGAACAGCTCCCGGACGAAGCTCGGTGCCTGCCAATCCTTCTCTCTCGCTGCTTCGGCGACCTCGCGGGCTTCCTGCTCGGTGGCCAGCGCGGTGCGCGGCGGCGTGACGGGGGGCGTGAGGAGATCAGTCATGGCTCGCGCGTTCCGTGAGAGGGGAATGGGCCGGTGACAGGCCTCTGAGGCCGTGCACGACGAGATCCACTACGTGGCGCTTGCGGCGCTCGAAATCGCCGATCTGCTCGAACGCGACGCCAACCGCCGGCGCGACCGTGCGGGCATGTACCAGCGGAAACCAGCAGAGCGCGATGACGCTGAGCAGCAGCTGCGCCGCGTCGCCCGATGGGGCGTCATCGAGCCCCAGCTCGTCGCTGATCGCCGCCAGCGCTTCCTGCCCGGCGGAGAGGTGCTCTCCGCCATCGAGCAGACCATTGCTGCTCAGCGCCTCGCGCTCGATCAGCCGGACGAAGTTGGGACGGGCGGAGAGAAAATCGAAGTAGTCGGAGACCGCACCCGCGAGGATCTCGTCGCCATTCCGATTGCTCGCCAGCGCTCGCGCTCGGCCGCCACGAACGGCCTCCCGCACTTCGGCGAAACAACGGTCGAGGACCGCCTGATAGAGCTCGGCTTTGGAGCCGAAGAAGTAGCCGGGCGTCGCCCGGGACACCCCGGCCGCCGCCCCGACCGCACCCAGGCTGGTGGCCTCGTACCCCTGCTCGGCGAAGAGCCGCTCCGCCGCATCGAGAATGGCGGCGCGGCTTCGAGCTGGATTGCGCTCACGATCGAGTGGCATAAACCGCGGTACCCGTAGGTGTTGGCCTGTGGCGGCCCGTAGAGAGGCTGAGCATCAGCATCCTTGCTTGCTGAACAGCAAGTTAGGGATTCAAGCAACGCCGCGCAAGAGCGCGCCATTGCTTGCACTAGGCCGACCGACGCGCCAGCTCCACCTCCTGGTCCTGCGGGGACCGCAAGTACGCTTCACGCGCCGCCGCCACCAATCCGAAGGCGCCGACCGGCATCACCTTACGGAAGAGCGACCGATAGTCGGCCCACTGAACGAGAATGGTTCGCGCACGCGGGCTCACCGTCTTCTCCTCATGCTCCCGGAGGAGCCGCTGAAGCAGCTCGAAATCGTCCTCGTCGATCGGATCGAGCTGGACCATGTCAGGATTGACCCGATTCTCGAACGTCCCGGTCTCGTCCAGCACATAAGCAACGCCGTTCGACATGCCCGCGCCGAAATTCCGGCCCGCGCGTCCCAGGACCACCACGATGCCGCCCGTCATGTATTCGCAGCAATGGTTACCGGCGCCCTCGATGACCGCGACGGCGCCGGAGTTCCGCACCGCGAACCGATCGCCCGCCTGGCCGGCGGCGAAGAGCTTGCCTCCCGTTGCGCCATACAGGATCGTGTTGCCGAGAATGAGGTGCTGATGCGAGACGTCGGCGTAGTTCGCGCGCCGGAATGGCCGCACGGTAATCTCTCCGCCGCTCAGTCCCTTGCCCACGTAGTCGTTCGCCTCGCCCTCGAGCTCGAGATGCATCCCGCGGCAGGTGAATGCGCCGAAGCTCTGGCCCGCGGTGCCCGTGAATCGAAGACGCACCGACCCCGGCGGCAGTCCCGCATCCCCGTGGCGCTCGGCGATGGCGCCGGCCACCCGCGCGCCGACCGTCAGGTGATGGTTGTAGATCGGATAGCTCCCGGAAAAGGGAAGGCCACTTTCCAGGTAGGGGCCCAGGTCGCTCAGGATCTCCGCGTCGAGCGATACGAGCCCGGGCCGGTCGTTGCGGACTTCGGTCCTCCGGAGCACGCCGGTCGGGCGTCGCGGACGGCCATCCTCGTCGGCCGGCGCCATGAGAACGGAGAGATCGAGCATTTGCGCGCGCGGCACGTCCGGACGCTCCACGCGCTCGAGGAGATCGTTCCGGCCGATGATCTCGTCGAGCGTCCGCGCGCCCATCGTCGCGAGGATCTCGCGCACCTCCTCCGCCAGAAGCGTGAAGTACGTGATCACCTGCTCCGGCGTGCCCTTGAACTTGGCGCGGAGATCCTCGCGCTGGGTCGCGATGCCGGTGGGGCAGGTGTTGATGTGACACTGCCTCGCCATGGCACATCCCATCGCGACGAGCGGCGCCGTGCCGAAGCCGTAGCTCTCGGCGCCAAGCAGGGCGGCGATGACGACGTCCCGTCCGGTCTTGAGCCCGCCATCGGTGCGCACCTCGATCCGGTGACGCAGTCCGTTTCGCACCAGGATCGTCTGAGCCTCGGCGAGGCCCAGCTCCCACGGCGACCCGGAGTGCTTGATCGAGCTGAGCGGCGACGCGCCCGTGCCGCCGTTGTGCCCCGCGATGAGGACGTAGTCGGCGTAGGCCTTCGCCACTCCTGCCGCCACCGTGCCGACGCCGGTCTCGGAGACGAGCTTCACGCCCACGCGCGCGTGCGGGTTCACCGTCTTGAGATCGTGGATCAGCTGCGCCAGGTCCTCGATCGAATAGATGTCGTGATGCGGGGGTGGCGAGATGAGCTGGATCCCGGGCACCGCGTGCCTGAGACGCGCGATCAGCTCGGTCACCTTATGGGCGGGAAGCTGCCCGCCTTCGCCGGGCTTGGCTCCCTGCACGATCTTGATCTCGAGCTCCTCGGCGCGCATCAGGTATTCGGTCGTCACCCCGAACCGCGCCGATGCCACCTGCTTGATGCGGTTGTCGGCCCGATCCCCGTTCTCGAACCCGTGGTAGTGCTGCGGGTCCTCGCCGCCCTCGCCGGAGTTGGACCGCGCGCCCATCCGGTTCATCGCCACCGAGAGGGTCGCGTGCGCCTCGGGCGAGAGTGCGCCGAGCGACATGGCCGACGAGATGAATCGCCGGCGAATCGATTCGGCCGGCTCGACCTCCTCGAGCGGTACCGGCTCTGACCGGCGCACGGTCAGCAGATCCCGCGGCCCCGCGGGCCGGCGTCCACCATTCTTGACCAGATAGCCGCCGTACGCCTCCGGAGCACCGGCTTTGACGGCCTGTTGCAGCGCCACGACGACCGGCGGCGCCCACCCGTGATCTTCTCCTTCCTTACGGAACCGCACCCGGCCGTGATCGGGCAGCGAGCTCGCGGCCGCGACCTCGTCCGGGTACGCCGCGCGGTGCCGCGCCAGCACGTCCTCCGCGATCTCCTCGAAGCCGATACCGCCGATCGGCGACGCGGTGCCGTCGAAGCACGTCTCGATCACTTCGTGACCGAGCCCGAGCACCTCGAAAATCTGCGCTCCGCAATACGATGAGAGCGTCGAGATCCCCATCTTCGACAGGATCTTGAGCAGCCCCTTCTCGGCGGCGGCTCGGTACGATACCCGAGCCTCCTCCGGCGACGGACGAGGCTCGTCCTCCGGCTCGCGGGAGCGGCGCCGCGCGTGGCCCGGCTCGTCGGCAGCGAAGAGTCCGTCGATCGTGGCCAGACCGAGCCACGGATGAATCGCCTCCGCACCGTAGCCGATGAGCGTGGCGAAGTGGTGGATGTCGAACGCGTCTCCCACTTCCGCGACGAGCCCGACCCGCGCGCGGAGGCCGGTGTGCACCAGATGCTGGCGCACCGCACCGATCGCGAGGAGCATCGGAATCGGCGCATGACGGCGGTCGGCTGTGCGGTCGCTGATCACCAGGATGCGCGCGCCGCGGCGCGCCGCGCGTTCGGCCGCACGGCGGAGCGCGGTGAGCGCGGGTCGGAGACCGTCCACCCCCTTCGACGCGTCCCACACCGCGTCGAGCGTGACCGTGGAGAAGCCGGCGACGTTTCGAAGCGCGGCCATTTCTTCGGCGATGAGGATCGGATGTTCGAGACGCAGCATCCGGGCGTAACTCGCCCGCTCGAGCAGGGGCGATCCCCGGCGACCGAGATGCATCCGCAACGACATCACCATCGTCTCGCGCAGCGAGTCGATCGGCGGGTTGGTCACCTGCGCGAACCGCTGGCGGAAGTAGGCATACAGGCTCTGCGGAATCGCCGAGAGCGGTGGAATGGGGGTGTCGTCGCCCATGCTCCAGACGGGATCGGCGCCGGCGGTTCCCATGGGCTCCAGGATGAGCCGCAGGTCTTCGAAGCCGTATCCGAAGGCGCGCTGGGAGCGAAGCAGATCGTCTCCCGACTGCACCGGCGGCACTCGAGCGGGGTCGGGCACGAGTGTGGCCATATATCGCGCCACCCAGCGGGCGTAGGGCTTCCGCGCCGCCACCTCGCGCTTGGCGTCGAGGTTCCGGATGACCTGGCCCCGACGGGTATCGACCACCAGCACCTCGCCCGGTCCGACCTTGCCGCACTCCACCACCTCGCGCGGGTCGAGGTCTACCAGGCCAACTTCCGAGCCAGCCACGACGAGGCCGTCGCGGCGAACCTTGTAGCGGCACGGGCGCAGGCCGTTCCGGTCCACCGCCGCGCCGGCGATCACGCCATCGGTGAACGCGAGCGCCGCCGGTCCGTCCCACGGCTCGAGCACGCATTGGTGATACTCGTAGAACGCCTTGATCGCGGGATCGAGGTCAGCGTACTTCTCCCACGCCTGCGGAATCATCATCATCGACGCGTGCACCGGCTCGCGGCCGGACCGCACGAGCAGCTCCATCGCGTTGTCCAGGCTCGCCGAGTCGCTGCCCTCCGCCCAGATCACCTCACGCAGACGCTCGATCTTCTGGCCCCAGACCGGCGAGGCCAGCATCGGTTGCCGCATGGTCATCGCGTTCCGGTTGCCCCAGAGCGTGTTGATCTCGCCATTGTGGGCCAGAAGCCGGAACGGTTGCGCGAGTGGCCAGCTCGGCAGGGTGTTCGTCGAGTAGCGCTGGTGGAAGACCGCGATGGCGCTCTCGTACTCGGGATAGCGGAAGTCGGTGAAGAAGGCGGGGAGCTGAGTCCCGGTGAGAAGAGCTTTGTAGACGATGGTGCGGCAGGAGAGGGAGCAGACGTAGAAGCCGGGAAGATTTCGCTCCTCCGCCTGTCGCTCCATCTCACGTCGCGCGAGGTATAGCGCGCGCTCCCACGCATCCTCGTCGGTCGCGAGCGCGGGACGTCCCACCAGTACCTGGCGGATGACCGGGCACGACGCCAACGCGGTCGGACCAAGCGCCGCGGACTGGGTGGGCACGTCGCGCCAGCCGAGGAACGGAATGCCATCCTCCGCGAGAATGCGCTCGATCATCTTGACCGATTCGCCCAGCGGCTGCGGCTCGCGTGGGAGGAAGAAGGCCCCGACGCCGAAGGGCAATCCGGGCTGGAGATGCAGGCCGAGGCGGTAGGCATCGCGATAGAACAGCCGATGAGGGATCTGCGTGAGCAATCCCGCGCCGTCGCCGGAGTTGTCGGTGGAGGCCGCGCCGCGGTGCGCGACTCGCGCGACGGCCTCGAGCGCCATCGACACGACGTCGTGCGAGCGGGCGCCGGACGCGCAGGCGACCAGTCCGACGCCGCAGGCGTCGTGCTGGCGGTTGGGATCGAGCGCCGCCGAGGGGGCGGACGCGGCGTGAGGATCGGGACGACGGGAACCGGCCGGGTGGATCCGCTGCCCAGCGGCGGCCATGGTACCTCCTGCGGGGTGAGGCCCGGGTCGGCCGGAGAGGCCGGGATGGGCACAAAAAAAGGCCCGCTCCTTCTCGGGAGCGGGCCGGGCGTGCATTCGCGCTCGTTTACCCGGCTGCTCCCAGGGAGCGGACGATATTGGCAAGCTTGGTAACCGGGGCGAGGCGCGTGGCGTTCATGACCTGTATTATTATGCACTCCGATGAATCCGTCAAGCCGGGCTCCCACTTGACAGGTCTCCAGCCGACGGCTAGCCTCTCTCAATGCTCGGCACACTCGCGCTTATCGTCGTCGTTCTTGGCCTCCTGCTTACCGTCCTTATTGGTGAGCCAGGGGTCCGCGGCGTGCCGGCAC
>DATBSO010000134.1:0-3486 GCA_036559745.1 Gemmatimonadales bacterium
AACTGGAAAGAAACTCAGGGTTCAGGCGGCGGCCTCCGAGATTTGGACGTGGTAACCGAGTTGGGTCAGGCGAGCGACGAAGCGCCTGGCGACCTTCGAGCGATCGTGCTTGTCGAAGTGGTCGGTTCCGAGGTCACGGTAGGCAGAGCCGTCGCGGAGCATGTAGTAGACCGCTGTGAGGAGCGAGGCAGCCACGGCGACGATGGCCTTCTTGGTACCACGGCGCGAGCGGATTCGCAGAAACTGCGCCCGCGGATAGCTGTCTTTGACTCGGATAGCGCACCAGGCTGCCTGAACCATGATGGTCTTGATCCATACGGCTCCCTTCAGGGTGCGAGTGGAGTGGACCTTGCCCGCGCTTTCGTCGAGCCGCGGAGACAGCCGCGCCCACGAGACGAGATGTCGGTGGGTGCGGAAGCGGGTCATGTCGAGCCCGATCTCGCCGAGCATGGCGGGCACGACGATGTCACTCAGCCCGGGAGCTGTCTTCAGACGCTCGACGACTCGTCGAAAGGGAGACACCGCCTTTGCGATGTCGCGATCGAGTTGTTCGATGGAAGCCTCGAGAGTTCCGATCAGTTTCAGGTGCAGCTTGAGGAGTCGTCGCTGCTGCTCAGTCAGTCGCCCGTGCAGCGACTCCACGAGTCGCTCGCGGCTGACCTTTACGCGAGGGTGTGCCAGATCGGCCAATCGTTCTGGGTCTGTCTCTCCGGCGATCAACGCCTTCAGGATCGCGCGCCCGGTGACTCCGAGGACATCACTGATGGTCCCGGTGAGCTTGAGATTGGCGACGTCGAGAATCTTCTGGATACGCAGGGTGTGACGCGCGATTTCGCGAACAAACTGCTTGCGTGTGCGCGTGAGCTCACGCAGGGCACCGATCTCCGTGGCCGGGACGAAACTGCCACGGATCAGGCCGTGGGCCAGCAAGTCCGCCATCCACGTCGCGTCATTCACGTCACTCTTGCGGCCCGGCAGGTTCTTGACCTGCGCCGGGTTCGCCAGCGTCAGCTCGAACTGGCCCTCCAGGGCATGCCACACCGATTTCCAGTAGCTGCCCGTCGCCTCCATCACGACGTGCGTGACGCCATGGCTGTGCAGCCAGGCGCACAGCTCGCCGAGCCATCGACTCGTGGTTCGGTAGCTCCGGCACTCCTGTTTGACCCCGTCCTCATCCTGCACGCGCACGGCCGCCGCCAAAACATCCTTCCCAAGGTCCAACGCTGCACAGCGGGGATGCATCACCTGCATGGTCTTCACCGCTCTCTGGCGCAGGCGCGGGACCCTGGCTGCGTGAATACTGGAAAACGGGCTCACGGCTCGCAACCCTGCTTGCGGTCAAAATCGCGGAAACCCTCCGCCCAGGTACCGACAAGCACCTCGCTCGCCGCGGCACCACTCGCTGGTGCTCACGAGTCCCCGGCCACACTCGTTCTCGGGCTCAACGCACCACTATTGAGCCGGCCTCCTTGCCTGCGCCGATCCAATTCTCGATCGTTTCATCCCGGCTGGTCACTGCCGAAGGCAGCGATGGATCACTCGTTCCGGAACGAGTTGGCTCAGACGTTACTTGAGGTCGCCGAGGACCATCGTTTGACGGCGGCGAAGGCTCACTTCTATACTTGCGTTTTGCCGGAAGCCCCATTCCGGCGGCAGTGACCGCCTGTTCCTCAGTAGCTCAGCGGTAGAGCATCCGGCTGTTAACCGGAGGGTCGTAGGTTCGAATCCTACCTGAGGAGCCACCTTTTGGCCCGCGTAGGCGCATCGTAGAATCGCCCGGCTGAATGGTGAACATGCTGTCGCAACTCACCAGAGCCGAGCAAGCACGGCTCCTCGAGGAGCTGAACTACATGAACCTCGAGGAGATTCGCGCCTTCTGCGCGGCGCGCGCGATCCCGTTCCGAATAGTGGCCGAGTACTCGAACGGGAAAGTGAAGACGACGAAGGACACGGACCGAAAGCCGATCGTGCTGGCCCGAGTACGCCACTATCTCAAGACAGGCGAGGTCGGCCGGCCCACCCGTATCGCCGCCGCCATCGTCCGCGAGGAGGGTCCGCCGCAGCGTCCCGGAGCGCACGATCGCCTCTACTATCGCTGGTACGCGAAGGAGTTCGACGGTGTGATGCGGTTGCTTCGCAACCTGACCGGCGGCCGGTTCAAGGACGGCGCTGTCGCCCGTGTCCTGGCCATGCAGTTCTGGATGCGCGGAGAAGCGCCGACCTTGGAGACGTTCGCTCGCGCCTGGACGAAAGCCAAGGCCGAAGAACACCAGCTGCTCACACCGGAGTACGCCTACCTGACCGACCTGCAGCATCGGCGTGCCGATGCAGACTGGAAGGCCGTGCGCTCGGCAAAGGCGAAATCTGCGCTGGCAACGCTCAGCCGAATCGCTTCGTCCGCGATCTCGATGCGATGAATCAGGCGGTACAACCGCGTGCGCGCTACGGAATCATCGAGGTTGGCGTTGTGATCCAGCCGGGTGCGGAAGCGCTACACTCGACCGAGACCGCAGGATCTCCAATCCGCGATGTCGCCGCAATGCGGGAATCGGTCCGCACACACGTCGCCAGTCGCGGAAAAGAGGCGAGAGGCATGACCCGATTCAAGACCGCCAAGACGCTGTCCCTGGCGCTCGGCCTCGCGTGCGCGGGCCTCCCCGGCCTCGCGGCGGAGCGGGCAGCCGCCCGCGACTATCCGATCCAGCCGGTGCCGTTCACCCAGACCGAGATCGCGGACGCGTTCTGGGCGCCGCGGATCGAGACGAACCGCAACGTCACCGTCCAGCACAACCTCCAGAGCTGCCAGCGCACCGGGCGAGTCCAGAACTTCGTCGTGGCCGCCCGACAGGCCGAGGGGGCGTTCCAGGGCGTGTTCGGGTTCGACGACTCGGACGTCTACAAAGTGATCGAAGGCGCCGCCTTCACCCTGGCGCGGCAGCCCGACCCTGCGTTGGACCGGCAGCTCGACGACGTGATCGCCAAGATCGCGGCCGCTCAGGAGCCGGACGGGTACCTCTACACCGTGGGCCAGATCGGCAAGACCGCCGAGAAGCCGATCTGCTGCGTGAGCAAGTCCCGCTGGGAGGACCTGCGCAGCGGCCACGAGCTGTACAACGCCGGTCACCTGTTCGAGGCCGCTGCGGCGCATTTCGAGGCCACGGGCAAGCGGAACCTGCTGGGAGTGGCGACGAAGTACGCCGACCTGCTCGTCCGCGTTTTCGGGCCCGGCAAGAACATGGGCGTTCCCGGACACGAGGAGGTCGAGATCGGCCTCGTCAAGCTCTTCCGCGTGACCGGCAACGAGGAGTACCTGAAGCTCGCGCGCTTCTACCTGGACCAGCGGGGCAACGCCCAGGGGCACGAGCTCTACGGCGTCTACAACCAGGACCACGAGCCGGTCATCCAGCAGTCGACCGCGGTGGGCCACGCGGTGCGCGCGGCCTACCTGTACACGGGCATGGCGGACGTGGCGGCGCTCACCGGCGC
>DATBSO010000135.1:0-3810 GCA_036559745.1 Gemmatimonadales bacterium
GGACGTCCTGGCCGGCTTCGATCTCCCGCAGTCGGCGCTGGTTGGCATGCAGGATGGCGCGGCCCAGCCCTCGCCGGCGCCAGGCGGGATGGACCGATCCCCACAGCGCGTAGTTCCGACCGCCGTCGGTGTCCTCGGTCCAGTGGACCTTGCCGTAGCCGATGAGCGCCCCATCGACCTCGGCCAGCAGGACATCCTCGAGCGGGTCCCACGTCGATGCGTGGGCAAACCACTGGGCCAGTCCCGCCACGTCGTGACGGTCCTCGATCTCGTCGGCCTCGTCCGAGGTGTTGAACAGCCCGGCGATCGCCTCCAGGTCGTCTGGCAGGCGCATCCGGCGAAAGGCCAGACCCGCGATCGGCGGCGCATCCGCGACGTTCACCCGTACGGGGGCGATGGTCATCGGTTCACCTCGAACGGTCGCCGATAGGCGGTGAAGCGCTCGGTGACGACGAATCCGTTGTCGGTGTAGACGCCGAGCGCGCCGGTCTCGTTGTCGGCGTCCACGCCAAGGACGCCCTCGGCCATTCCCTGGTCGCGGAGCACGACCAGGCTGCGAGCGACCAACGCCCGGGCCAGGCCGCGGCGACGCCACGGGCGGCGGGTGAACACCGAGTCCAGCCAGCCGTGCTTCACCCCGAGCTTGGCGTTGGCCTCGTGATAGATGGCGTTGATCGACGCCCCAGCGATCTCGTCGCCGTCGAACGCCACGACATGGAGCGACGGGTCGAAGTCGTCGTCGGCGATCCACTTCTGGAACGCGGCGTCCGAGCTGTCGATCCCACCCCAGTGGTCGAGGAAGGCCTCGTTGTCGGCGATGAACAACCGATGCGCGTCATCCCGGGACACCGGTCGCACCTCGATCCCATCCGGCAGCGGCGGCACCTCGATTGGCTGGCTCAGGTCGCGGTTCATGTGGAAGAACCACCGCACCGGCGCGTAGCCATGCTCGGAATACAGGGCCTGCGCGCCGAGGTCCTTCTCGGATGCCCAGCTGCCGGCCACGCGCGGCCGGTCGACGTCCTGGCCGGCTGCCAGCTCGTCGATCCGTTCCCGCGCGAAGGCAAAGAGGGTGGTGCCGATCCGGCGGCGACGCCAGGTCGGGTCGACCTCGCACCAGGATCGGTACTCCCGCAGGCCGTCGTTGGTGTCGATCCACTCGACCTTGCAGAAGCCCACCACGGTTCCGTCCACCTCCGCCACCCGCATCTCGGTGGCGGGGTCGAACTTCTCGTCCGGGCGCAACTCCAAGCCGATCTGCTGCTCGGTCATCCGCTCCTGGAATTGGTCCGCCGCGAACGCCGCATTCGCGACGCGGGTCAGCTCCGGGATGTCCGCCTCGCCCGCGAACGGGCGAAGCTCGATCCGGAGCCCGGTATCGGTCATGTCAGCCATTGTCAGCCCACCCTCTTGAGGCGGCCGGTCCGCTTGGCGTACCGCTCCGCGCGCCCGAAGGCCCACAGGCCCAGGGGAATGAAGACCACCGCCATGATGAGCAGTGGCCAGACGTCATGGATCAGCTGGTCGATCCCCACCCCGTCAATCAGCCCCGCCCGCACCCCGTCGAGGACGTATGTCGCCGGCGAGAACTGGCTGATGAACTGCATCCACTCGGGCAGGACCTCGATGCTGTAGTAGACCCCGCTCACCAGCAGCAGGACCGACTGGAGGACGAACACCATCTGCGCCCCGCGCTCCACGTACATGAGCGGGAGGATGGAGGCCGCGATCCCGATCCCGATGAAGCTGATCGTGCCCAGCAGGGTGAACGCGATCACCGTTGCCCAGTTCGCCTGCGAGAGGTCGAGCTCGAAGAACAGGGCCAGCGCCAGCAGGACGAACAGGGTGTGGACCAGGCCGAAGATGACCGCGTAGAAGGCGGCTCCGAGCAGCTGGGCATAGCGCCGGATGGGCGCCATGAACGTGTACTCAAGTGTGCCTTCCCAGCGCTCCCACTGGACCGCTTCGGCGATGAACTCGAAGACGATGGCCAGGTAGCTCCAGAAGATGGTGCCGATGACCAGGACGAGGAGCAGGTGCTCATCGCCCAGGCTCTCGCCGATGAGGGTGACCGCCAGGGCGCCCGCCACCGAATAAACGAGCCAGGCGACTTCCCAGCCCCAGTAGCGCTTGGTGAGGTTGAAGTTGCGCTCGACGAAGGCCATGGAGGCCCTCAGGTCGCGCGTCAGCATGGCCATCGGACTATTCCTCCTCGTCCTCGGTCTCTTCCTCGACGTCGTCGTCGAGGGACCGTCCGGTGTAGGTCATGAACACGTTGTGCATGGTCGGCTCCTGCCCGTGATCCGCCGCGACCAGCGCCTTTAGGCGCTCGGGCGTGTCCTCGGCCACGATCCGGCCTTCGTTGAGGATCCCGATCCGCAGGCACAGGCGCTCGGCCTCGTCCATGTCGTGGGTCGTCAGCACGATCGTCGCGTCATGCGTGTCGCGCAGATCCTCGACGAAGCTCTGGACCTCGAGCTTGGACCGTGGGTCGAGCCCGGTCGTGGGCTCGTCCATCAGGAGCAGGATCGGACTGGTCAGGAGGGCGCGCGCGATGGCCACCTTCTGCTGCATGCCTCGGCTCAGCTGCTCAACGGGCCGGCCCAGACGCTTCTCGGCAATGCCGAGCCGCGACAGGATCCGGATGGCCTCGGCTTTCGCCTCCTTCGCATCCATGCCGTACAGGCGGGCGGCGTAGGCCAGGTTCTCGAACGGGCTGAGCTTCTTGAAGAAGGCCGCGTCCACGCTGACCCGGTTGATCATCCGCTTGACGGCCATCTCGTCGCGCTCGATGTCCTTGCCGAAGACCTCTACCTTCCCCGTGTCGAGGGTGAGCAGGGTGGAGAACAGCCGGATGAGCGTGGACTTCCCGCTCCCGTTCGCGCCCAGCACGCCATAGATCTCGCCACGCTCGATACGCAGCGAGACGTCGTTGATGGCCATCACCGGTCGCTTCTTGCGCCCGACCTGGAACCGCTTGGTGACGTGCTCGGCCAGCAGGGCGGGGAGCGCCGTGGGCGTAGCCTCGGAGCGGGCAGGCGCGGCGACCCGCGGCTCCTCCGCCGTCACGGCGAGGCGCTCGTCGGTCATCGTCTTGGCCTGTGTGTCGAGTCCGGTCTGCATCTGTGGTTCCTGTCTGGCTGACCCGATGGCTTCCGTTTGACCGATGCGGACCGGGCAACAAAAGAGCCGTGGTCCGGACCGGTCCCACGGCTTGGTGCTTGTCGGCGGTTGCCCGCCGGAATCAGCTGGTCGTGGGCATAGATCTCCCGTTTCGCGGATCGTTGGAAACCGAGCGTGTCATGCGGAAGCGGCTCCTCGTTGCGAACGGGAAGGATGGCAGGTGGCGGCTACACCCGGCGCTGGAACGCCCGCGGAGTCTACGGGTGCGCGTCCGCGCCTGTCAATCAACAGGCCAATCGGCCCGTCCTAACTCGCCGAACGGCCCGGTCTCGGATCATGACCCACTGCCAGAATGACCGCGAGGATCAGTTCGGAGGGAGTCAGACCCATGAGATCCGTGTCGCGCGGTGCCGTCTTCTGGGGCACCGCATTCGTCACCGCCGGGCTGGTCGTGCTCGCCATCCAGCAGAGCTGGATCAGTGACGACGTCCTTGGGCAGGCCGCCCAGTGGTGGCCCTTGTTCCTGATCGGAGCCGGCGTGGCCGTCATCTTCGCCGGGACCCTGGGCGTGATCGCCACCGCCGCGGCCGGCATTCTGCTGGGCCTGCTGGTGGGGGGCCTGATCGGGGGCGGGGCGAATATCTCGACCGCCTGCGGGCCCGGCGAGCCGGGACGGCTCGAGGCGTA
>DATBSO010000136.1:0-3272 GCA_036559745.1 Gemmatimonadales bacterium
CCAAGATGATCGGGGACGAGCAGGATGTCGTAGCCCAGCGACTCTGCTCGTCGGGCCATCGCGATCCATTCGGCACCGCTGGAAACCCAGCCCGCCGTGAGGCCGAACCGGAAGGGCCGCATCGGTTGGCAGTGTGCCCCAAAATGGCGCGGTTGAACCCTACCTGGCTGACCCGTATCGTCGTGTTCAGATGTTCCACGTACATCGGCCGCGCACCCTGACCGTTCGAGGAGTCGTCGCGGGAGTCGTCATGGCCGCCGGTCTGGCGGGATGCGCCTCGTCCCCGACCACATCCCCCAGCGCGTCCTCGAGCGGGACTCCGGCCCGAAACCCGGCTGCGTTCGTCGAAGAGCAGCCCTACGCGCAGGACATCAATCCTGCCGACTTCGCCGACCCGAAGCCGAATCCGTACTTCCCCCTCGAGCCCGGGGTCCTGACCGTGTTCGCAGGTGGTGACGAACGGGTGGAGGTGACCGTGACCCACGAGACCAAGGTCATCCTGGGCGTCACCGCGACCGTCATCACCGACCAGGTGTTCGTCGACGGCGCCCTGGCCGAGGACACGATCGACTGGTATGCGACCGACAACGCGGGCAACGTGTGGTACTTCGGCGAGCAGACGGCGGAATACGAGAACGGCGAGATCACGACCACCGCCGGCTCCTGGGAGGCTGGCGTGGCCGGCGCCCTGCCGGGGATCATCATGCTCGCGGATCCCCAGATCGGCGACACGTATCGCCAGGAGTTCTATGCCGGGGAGGCCGAGGACCTGGCAGAGGTCTACGCACTGGGCGAGACCGTCAACGTTCCGTATGGCTCCTACCAGGACGTCCTGGTGACCGAGGACTGGACGCCGCTCGAGCCGGAGGTCCACGAGCGGAAGTGGTACGCGCCAGATATCGGGGTCGTGTTCGAGGAGATCGTCCGGGGCGGCTCCGGAACGCTGAGCCTGGTGGAGCTTCGCCAGGTCGATTCCTGACCGATATCTTCGCGGGCTCGGAGTAGATTTCCGCCGAGCATCCGTGAGGTGGATCCGTGTCAGACCGCGACCCCGCCAACCATCACGCCCGGTTCATGCGGATGGCCATCGCCCTCGCTCGGAAGAGCGCGATCGTCGACCGCACGGGCAGCCCGTTCGGGTGCGTGATCGTCCGCGATGGGGAGGTGGTGGGGGAGGGCGTCAACCAGGTGCCCAGCACGAACGACCCCACCGCCCATGGGGAGGTCGTCGCCATCCGCGACGCCTGCGCGCGGCTGGGAACCTATGTGCTCGCCGGCTGCACGGTGTACACCACCGGCGAGCCCTGCCCCATGTGCTACGCGGCGGCATGGTGGGCGCGGGTCGAGACCATCTACTACTCGTCCACCATCCGGGACGCGCTCGAATACGGGGCCTTCGACGACGAGTCGATTTACGAGGCGGTCACCAAGCCGGGTCCCGAGCGCGCGGTCCCAGCCCGAGAGCTGCTGCGGGACGAGATGGTCGCGGTCTGGCGCGAGTTCGCCGCCATTCCGGACCGGATCCACTACTGACCGATGACGAGGCATTGACCGATGACCGGGTCATTCACCGGCTTCACGCCGGAGGCCATCCACTTCCTGCTCGAGCTGTCGGTGAACAACGAGCGGGAGTGGTTCCAGCCACGCAAGGCCGAGTTCGAGCGGCTCCTGAAAGAGCCGCTCGAGGCGCTGTGCACGGACCTCGGGGAGCAGTTCCGGAAACGCAAGGTCCCGCTCCGTGCGGACGGTGGCTCACCGTTCCGGATCTACCGCGACGTCCGGTTCTCGAAGGACAAGTCGCCGTACAAGACCTTCGTCAGCGCGAGCTTCCCGTGGGACGAGCCGGGAACCCCGGCCGGGGCACCGCGGAGCCGGACCGAGGCGGTCCATCGGCCCGGCGGCTACTTCTCCTTCTCCCCCGACGAGGTCTACCTCGGAGGCGGGATGTGGCACGCCGATCGACCGTACCTGGAGGCCTGGCGGCGGTTGGTGGTGGATGAGCCCAAGCGGGTCCACGCAGTCATCGATGCCCCGGCCTTCACGAAGACGTTCGGAAAGGTCGATGGAGAGGATCGGCTCAAACGGGTTCCGCCCGGATACCCCGCCGACCACCCCGATGCGGAGCTCCTCAAGCTGAAAGACGTCCTGTTTGGTCGCCGGCTGACGGACGCCGAGGCCCTCTCGCCGGACCTTCCGGACGTTCTGGCCAAGGGGTTTGCACGGGCCACGCCCATGCTTCGCCTGCTTGCCGAGCTGGCGCCGAACTGACATGCAGAAAATGCTCGCCGCGGCCTGCGGGAAGGGGTATATTCCGTCAGCCATCTGACCCCGCGGCTTGCCGCGACCGGGTGGTACGGGGGCACTGAAGTTGGCGTTTACGTTGGCAACGGTGTCTTCGCCGGGTGCTGGTAGCGTAGGAAGCGGAGTTAAGCGCCCGCTCCAGCGCGCAAGCGGCTCACTGCCACCGCCCGGTTGCTCTCCGTCAGGGTCGAAATACCCTCCCAGGGACAGCCGGGATGACTCGGTGACAATGTCGCAGGCGAGTTGGCTACAGTCGGGAACCGGCGGGATGTCACCTTCGGGTGACGCTCGAACTCGACTGGACTGGCCTACAGTTCTGGTTCGGCGGCGGGCTCGCCGTCGGGCGACATTTCAAGTCAGGCGTCGCCAAAGAAGTTCGACAACGGTTCGGGCGTCAGGTTTGTTGTTCCGCTTGGATGACAGGCTCGTCGTTTCGAACAGGAGTCGGGCGCGACGCGGGCGCGTCCGTTTGTGCGGGGTGAAACCCGGACCGATAGGCGAGCCGATAGGGGCCTCGTGACTCCGCAAGGAGTTGCAGGGCCCCTGCGTCGTTTCAGGAGCAAAATCGGGCCAACCCGCTGGGAGCCAGGATCATGGCCATCATCGTCAAGAACCTCGACAAGCCTGATGAGGCATTCACCGACGGCGACGCGGGCGCATCGGGCTACACCATCGTCGGCGACTCGATGGTCTCGCGATCGGTTCTCCAGCCGGGCTGGAGCTGGGACGAGTGGGTCAAGCCCCACACCGATGGCGCTGAGAGCTGCCCGATGGTGCATCGCGAGTACGTCATCTCGGGCCAGATCCGCTACCTCACCGATGAGGGCGACGAGGTCGTCGCCGGCCCGGGTGATCACCTGTGGATCGGACCTGGCCATCGGGCCTGGGTGGTGGGGGACGTTCCGTTCGAGTCGATCGACTTCGACATCGGTGAACCCGACGACGACGAGGACGAGTAGCGCGTTCAGCTT
>DATBSO010000137.1:0-53180 GCA_036559745.1 Gemmatimonadales bacterium
CCGGTGTATGGGGCGATCGACCGAGGACTCGTGAAGGTGCCGGCCGAGATGGTGACGGGGACGGCATCCGAGCTCAACGACCTCCTCGCCGCCGGTGAATTGCAGGTGAGCGTGGTGTCGGCGGTGGAGTACGCGCGCAACGCGGCAGCCTACCACTTGCTGCCGGATCTCGCGATCACCTGCGATGGTCCCGTGCACAGCGTCGCGCTGTTCGCCAAGCGGCCGGTGCAGGAGCTCGACGCCCACACCGTCCTCGTGACGGCTTCGTCGCGCACGTCGGTCCTGCTGCTGGAGTTGCTCTGCCGCCACCGGTGGAAGGTGGAACCGCGGTTCGCCACGGCTCGCGCGGAGGCGCCCGATCTCGATACGCTCGCCAGACTGCCTCACGAAGCGGTGCTCGTGATCGGAGACGCGGCGCTCATGCTCGCCGCGCAGCGGCGCTACCCCGTGCGAGTCGATCTGGGTGAAGAGTGGCGGGTCTGGACCGGCCTTCCGTTCGTCTTTGCCGTCTGGGCCGCGCGGCGGGAAGCGAAGCTGCCCGCGGTCCAGGAGATCCACGAGCGGCTGCTCGCCTCACGGGCGTGGGGACTGGCTCACCTGAACGACCTGGCGGCCGACGCGGCACGCGCCACCGGCGTTCCGGAGGCGGTCTGTCGCGAGTACCTGGGCGACCTCGACTACGCCCTTTCCTACCGGCACCTTGCGGGCCTCACCGATTTCTTTCGCCGGCTGGCGCAGGATGGGCTGGTGCCTGACGGATCGCTCTCCTTCATCTCGGCGGCATGAACCGTTCAACTCATTGGTGATATGAGCGTTATAGACCGGACTTCGAGTGAATTCAAGGACTACCTGGCGCTCTATCAGCATGCCGACCTGTTGGAGCTCGGTCGGCTGGCGGATGCCGAGCGCTGGCGCCAGCACCCGGAGGCGGCGGTCAGTTACATCATCGACCGCAACATCAACTACACGAACGTCTGCGTCGCTGACTGCGAGTTCTGCGCGTTCTACCGCCGGCCGAAGCACAACGAGGGGTACGTGCTGAGCTTCGAGGAGATCGGCGCCAAGATCGACGAATGCAAGGCGATCGGCGGCGTGCAGATCCTCCTGCAGGGCGGGCATAATCCCTATATCCCGTTCGAGTGGTATCTCGAGCTGATGCGCTATATCAAGCGCAACCACCCGATACACATTCATGGCTTCTCGCCGTCCGAGGTCGTGTTCTTCAGCGAGCGCTTCGGTCTGTCGGTCGCAGAGGTGGTGCGTGAGCTTCGCGCGGCGGGGCTCGACAGCATTCCAGGCGGAGGCGGCGAGATTCTGGTCGACGAGGTCCGTCAACGGGTGGCGCGGAAGAAGGCCCAGACGGAAGAATGGCTCGGAGTCCAGGAGGAGGCCCACCGGCAGGGGATGAAGACTTCGGTGACGATGATGTACGGCCTGGGGGAGTCCGACGAGGACCGGATCGAGCATTTCTTCCGGGTGCGCGATCTCCAGGCGCGGACGGGAGGGTTCACGGCGTTCATCTGCTGGCCGCTGCAGCCCGAGGGAACGCCCGGGATGTCGCACTATCCCAAGACCGATGCCGTCACCTATCTCCGGACTTTGGCGCTCGGGCGGATACTCCTCTCCAACGTGCCGAACCTGCAATCCTCGTGGGTGACGATGGGCCACAAGGTCGGACAGATCGCCCTTCGCTTCGGGGCCAACGACTACGGCAGTCTCATGATGGAAGAGAATGTCGTGTCGGCCGCGGGGACCACGCATCGCACCACGCTGGCCGAGATCGACCGAATCATCACGGATGCGGGCTACCGGCCCGTGCGGCGGCGCCAGGACTACAGCTTCATCGAGGAGCCGGCAGCGGCGTGACCCGCGTGGGGATCGGATACGACTCCCACCGGTTCGTCGAGGGCCGCCCGCTGGTTCTGGGCGGCCTCACGATTCCCCACGCACGCGGGCTCGCCGGCCACAGCGATGCCGACGCCGTCGCGCACGCCCTCACCGATGCCATCCTCGGCGCGGCCGGAGCAGGAAACATCGGCCAACTCTTTCCCGACGACGACCCCCAATGGAAGGATGCCGACTCGATGGAGCTGCTGCGCACGGCCCATGAGCTGGTGCGCGGTCGCGGGTACGCGCTCGCCCAGGCGGATCTCACCATCATCACCGAGCAGCCGAAGCTCGGTCCGCATCTCGCCGCCATGGGGATCGCCCTCACCCAGCGCCTCGGCCTGGCCGCCGGCGCGGTCAACGTGAAGGCCAAGACCAATGAGGGAATGGGATTCATCGGCCGCGGTGAGGGACTTGCCGTCATCGCTGTGGCGCTCCTGGAGGCCCGCTGATCGAGTCCCTGCTGGCGTGGCTCTCGCAGCTTCCCCCCGCCGCCGTCTACGCCGTTCTCGCACTCCTCGCCGCGGTCGAGAACGTGATCCCGCCCGTACCCTCGGACGCCGCCGTGGCGCTCGGTGCTTTCCTCTCGAGTCGCGGTGTGACGACGCCGGTGCTCGTCTTCCTCGTCACCTGGCTCGCCAATCTTCTCGGGGCCGCCGCCGTGTATCTCGCCGCGAGACGGTATGGGCGGCGGCTGTTCGCGTCACCGACAGGCCGTCGTCTGCTGGCGCCCCGCTCGCTGGCAGTCATCGAGCGGGAGTATCTCCGGTTCGGCATCGCCGGCATCTTCGTCAGTCGTTTTCTCCCCGGCATCCGCGCCGTCGTTCCCCCGTTCGCCGGTCTGGTGGGCCTCAACGCCGTGCGCACCATCGTGCCGATGGGGATCGCATCCGCTATCTGGTATGGCGGCATCACGATTCTCGGTGCCGTCGTGGGGGCGGAGTGGGACACGATCATGCGGCTGCTCGCGGGCATCAACCGGACGCTCGGGATCGTTGCCGTGGTCGCAGCGGTCATGGTCGTCGCCTGGCGGTTCATGGTGGCGCGTCGGCGGCGAAGGGAGCGAGTGTGGCACGCCACGAAGGACGCCCTCGACCCTGCCGCGCCTTCGTTTCTGGCCGGCACCGACATCGCCGAGGGGTCGGCGCGTCAGGCGGCCGCGTTGCTCGTGCTCGAGCTCGCCTATGCGGACCCGGAGCTCACACCCGGCGATCGCGAGGAGGTGGCGGCCCACCTGCGGAGTACGTGGAATATCGGAGGAGGAGCGGCCCGGGCCGCACCCGTCACCGAGGACGTCCGCCGCAGCCGCTTCGCCGACTATGCGGGGCGACTCCGCCGGCGGGTGAGCCGGGCCCAACGGATCGAGCTGGTCGAGCGTCTCTGGACCGTCGCGTTCAGCGATGGGACGATCGGTGCCCATGAGAACCGGCTGATGGACGTGGCGGGTGAGCTGTTGGGGATCGGCCCCACCGAGCTGACCGAGGTGCGGAAGCGACTCACCGGAATGAGGCGGCTGTGACCGTCGCCGAGCTGCATCAGCGGATCGATCAGGCCTTCTTCCTCGAAGGCTTCCGCGATTTTCTCGCTCTCGAATCGGGTCATAGCGCCAACACCGTCGAGGCGTATGTGCGCGATCTCCGGCGTCTCGGCGAATTCGCGGTCTCGAAGGGCGTGCGCGACCCCGCGAAGGTGAGCCGGGATCTGCTGCGCGACCACGTCTACCTGCTCAAGGATCTGGGACTCAGCGCGGCAACGATCCGGCGTGCCGTGTCCGCGATGCGCACATACTACCGCTTCCTGGTCGGCGAGCGCCGCATCGCGGATGATCCCACGGACCGCCTCGCGGCACCCCGGCGCGGTCGTGTGCTTCCCGATACGCTGAGTGTGGCTGAAGTCGAGGCACTGCTCGCGGCGCCGCACGTGGAAGAGCCGCTTGCCTGGCGGGACCGGGCCTTGCTCGAGCTGGGCTATGGCGCGGGTCTTCGCGTGTCCGAGCTCTGCGGGCTCCTGGTCACGGACCTTCTCCTGAGCGAAAATCTCGTCAGGGTCTTCGGCAAAGGCGGCAAGGAACGTCTCGTCCCGCTCGGCCGCAGCGTCATCGGCGCCGTCTCCGTCTACCTCCATACGCTCCGCCCTGAGCTGGATCGCGGCCGAAGCGGTGGCCGGCTGCTCCTCAACGCGCGTGGACAGCCGCTCTCGCGTGTCGGCGCGTGGGGCATCGTGAAGCGCGCCGCGGAGCGATCGCGCAGCAAGAAACGCATTACGCCTCACACCCTGCGTCACAGCTTCGCGACCCATCTTCTGGAGGGCGGGGCGGACCTACGCGCCGTCCAGGAGATGCTGGGTCACGCCGATCTATCGACCACCCAGATCTATACCCACGTGGATCGCGAATACCTGCGGTCGGTCCACAAGCAGTATCACCCGAGAGGGTGATGTGACGCGGCTCGTCACGATACGGGCCCTGCTCATCGGGCTGGCTGTTCCAGCTTGCGCCCGATATCAGCCCGCTCCGCTGGATCCGCCGGCCCATCTCCGCGAGTATCGGACACGGAGTCTCGACGACACCACGCTGGTGGGCTGGGTCGATCGCTACGCCGGCCGCATCGCCCCGCAAGGGTGGACGGACCGGCAGCTCGCCGTCGCGGGGCTTCGATTGCGCGCCGAGGTGGCTCGCGCGAGAGCGGAGTGGCGCGCCGCTCTCGCGGGCGAGCGGTCCGCCGGTGCGCGGCCCGCACCGGGCGCGAACGCCGATATCGAACGCGCGGTGTCCGGTAGCGGGGGACAGCCCCCATGGGTCGTGAGTGTCGGAACCCTGTTCACGTTCGAGCTTGGCGGCAAGCGCGGGGCGCGGGTGCAGCAGGCCCGAGCGCACACCACGGCCGCCGAGGCCGAGCTCGCGAGCGCGGTCTGGCAGGTCGTGTACGAGACGCGCCGGGCCGCCATCGGTGTCGCACTCGCCGCGGCCGGGGTGGAAGACGCGACGCGCGAGCTGGAAGCTTTTCGAGAAGTACAGACCCTGGAAACGCAACGCTTCGCCGAGGCCGCGGTAACCTCGTCGGAAGTCGCGCGAACCAGCAGCGACGTGGAGGAGGCGCGGAGCGCCGTCGCCGCCGCCACGCGGACGCGGATCGAGTCGCGTGCCGTGCTCGCGGCCGCGATCGGCGTCCCGACCCGGGCGCTCGATTCGATTGCCATCGCTCCAACGACGTCGGTGGCGTGCGAGCGACTCGATTCGATCGGCCTGGACTCGATCCAGGCATTGGCCCTTACCACGAGACCGGAAATGGCGCTGGCGCTCGCCGGGTATGCGCTCGCGGAGTCCGACGTCCGGCTCCAGGTCGCTCGGCAGTATCCCGACCTCGATCTCGGACCGGGATTTATCTGGGACCAAGGCGTTCATCGCTGGACGCTCGCGATGGCCCTGCCCGCGCTGTTGGGCTTTCGCAATCGCGCCCCGATTCTCGAGGCCGAAGCCAGACGTACGGCGGCGGGAGCGCGGGTCGCCGAGACGCAAGAATCGATTCTCGGGGAGCTCGCGTTGGCGTCTGAGCGCTGCCGCGGCACGCGCCTCGAGCAGTCGGCGGCAGACTCCCAGGCTGTGGTGGCCGAACGAAGTCTCGAGAGGGCACAGGCCGCCTACGCTCGCGGAGAATCGGCCAGGTTGGAGGCTGCGCTGGCCCAGCTCGCCGTGGCACGGGCGGCGCGAGCACGCCGGGCTGCCTCGAGCGCGCTGGTGCAGGCTGGCGTCGCGCTCGAGGGCGCAGGCGGCGAATGGCGGGGCAGCGAAGCCCCGGCATGGCCCGACCCGCGACGACCGCCGGAACCGGAAGGAGCAACGCCATGACCGGAAGAGGGCGTCTCATCGGCGCTGGCGTCGCCGCCGTTGTGCTGGCCGTAGGCCTCGTCGCGCTCTATCGCGAGCATCGGGGCGAAGTGAACGCGGACGAGAGTCGCGATCGTCCGGTCATAGCGCCGAGTCGAGTCGAGCGGAGCGGGGAAGCAGTGCTCGTGGCCATCGACTCCTCCGATGCCGACCGCATCGGCCTCGAGATGGCTGTACTCGCGGGGATCTCGCAAGCGCCGGAGGAGCGATTGACCGGCGAGGTCATTCCCGAGGCAGAGCGGACCGCGCTGCTCCGCGCGCCCGTGGCGGGTCGTCTCGCCGTGGCGGCGGGAGCGAGGTGGCCGGCGCTGGGAGATCGAGTCGCCGCTGGACGCGATCTCGTGCAGGTATCGGACGCCCGCCCGATGGCCTCACCCATCTCCGGGGTCGTGACCTCGGTCTCGGCCCAACCCGGGGCCATCGTCGAGGCTGGACAGGAGCTGCTCCAGGTCGTGGATCAGAGCCGCCCGCTCGTCCGGGTCGCGTGGTCCGATCGAGCCGGGGCAGTGCCGCAACGAACCGTCTTCGTGGGGCCGACGGGTGGCGCCGTGCGCATGACGGCGCGATTCGTCGGCCCGTCGGCCGAGGCCGATCCGGTGACTCGAAGGGCCGCCTATCTCTACCGCGCCGACCACGCATGGCCGGGCGCGGCCCCCGGAACACCAGTCGTGGCGTACGTCTCGAGCGGACCGGTGGCCCGGTCGGCGAAGGAAGACGTGCTCGTGCCTGATCGTGCGGTCGTGCAATGGGAAGGTCTTGCATGGGCCTACGTCCGCCGGGCACCCGGCCGTTTCCAGCGGGTGCGGGTCCCCACTGATCGCCCGGCGACCGGAGGATGGATCGCCGGAGGCGGCCTCGCTCCGGGAGATTCGGTCGTGGTGACGGGCGCCCAGGAGCTGCTCTCGGAGGAGTTCCGCGCCCGAGTGACCGTCGGCGACGAATCGGGCGAGTGAGCGCCGGCGCTCGATGCTGATCGCCCTGGTTCGCAATTCGATCCGCCATCGCGGGGTGGTCGTCGGGCTGGCCATCGCCCTGGTCGTGTACGGCGCGGGCATCGTCTTCAATTCCCGCCTCGACGTCTTTCCCGAGTTCGCCCCACCGCAGGTGTCGATCCAGACCGAGGCCCCGGGGTTCTCGCCCGAACAGGTCGAGATCCTGGTGACGAAGCCGCTCGAAGAGGCAATCAACGGTGTCGAAGGGATCGCCGCGGTTCGTTCCCAGTCGATCCAGGGTCTGTCGATCATCACCGCGGTGCTCGCCGAGCGAGTCGACATCTACCGTGCTCGCCAATCCCTCGCGGAGCGCCTCACCGAATCCGTCGGGCGGTTGCCGGAGACGGTGCACCCACCCGTCCTGACGCCGCTCACGTCCTCCTCGAGCACGGTGCTGGTGGTCGGCCTCACGTCGGCCACACGGACCCCGATGGAACAGCGCACCTTCGCCGACTGGGTGGTGCGGCCCCGCCTGCTGGCGACACCCGGCGTATCCAAAGTGGCGATCTTCGGCGGTGAAGTCCGTCAGCTCCAGATCCAACTCGATCCCGAGCGCATGCGACTCTATCGAGTGGGTCTCGAGGAGGTCACCGAAGCCGCGCGCCAATCGACCGGCGTCCGGGGTGGGGGAGTGATCGATGGCGGGAACCAGCGGCTCACGGTACGAGCCGAGGGCCAGGCCCTGACGCCCGAGGCCATCGGCAGCACCGTCATCCGCGAGTCGGGCGGCTCGGTTCTTCGATTGTCCGATGTCGCGCGCGTTGTCGAGGGGCCCGAGCCGCGCTTCGGTGAGGGAGCCGTGAATGGCGAGCCGGGCCTCGTCATCGTCGTCTCGGCCCAGCTCGGAGCAAATACGAAGGTTGTGGCGCAACGTGCCGAGGCTGCCCTCGGCCTGCTCAAGCCCGCCATCGCCGCGGCGGGACTGACGCTGCATCCGGCGCTCTTTCGTCCGTCTGAGTTCATCGACCTCGCGCTCCGGAACGTGACGACATCGCTCCTTCTCGGTGCGGTGCTCGTCACCGCGGTGCTCTTCATCTTTCTCTCCGATGTGGGCGCCGCGGCGATCTCCCTGACCGCGATTCCGCTCTCCCTCCTCGCCGCCATGGTCGTCCTCGACGCCATGGGCTTCGGACTCAACACCCTTACCCTGGGTGGTCTCGCCATCGCGCTTGGCGAGGTCGTAGACGACGCCATCATCGACGTCGAGAACATCGCGAGACGCCTGCGGCAGAATCGTCTCTCCTCCGAGCCACGAAGCGCGGCTGCGGTCGTGCTGGAGGCATCGCTCGAAGTCCGGGGAAGCGTGGTATACGCCACGTTCGTGGTCGCGTTGGTCTTCATGCCGGTGCTCACGCTGACCGGAGTCCAGGGCGCGCTGTTTCGGCCACTCGGGCTCGCGTACGTTCTCGCCATCCTTGCCTCGCTGCTGGTTGCGCTCACGGTGACGCCCGCGCTGACGCTCCTCGTTCTCGGACGCCGGAGTCACCGGGCCCACGAGTCACCCGCGCTCGCCTGGCTCAAGGCGCGGTACGCAATCGTGCTCGAGCGGCTGACCCGGCGGCCTGCCGCGGTCGCGATGTGGGCGGCGCTCCTGTGCGTGGGGGCCATCGTCACGCTGCCGTTCTTCGGGGCCACCTTCCTCCCGGAGTTTCGCGAGGGTCACTACCTGATTCACATGTCCGCCGTTCCCGGTACTTCGCTCGATGAGTCCCTGCGGATCGGCGCCAGAGTCACCGAGGCGCTCCGAAAGGATCCTCGGGTACGTTCCGTCGCACAGCGAATCGGCCGAGCGGAGCTGTCCGAGGATACCTGGGGAACGCATTACACCGAGTTCGAGGTGGATCTCGTACCCCTGACGGGCGCGCGTGCGGAAACAGTCGAGGACGACCTCCGGCACATCCTCTCCGGATTCCCGGGCGTCAATTTCGCCATCCGGGGGTTTCTCGCCGAGCGGATCGAGGAGACGCTGACCGGCTCGACGGCGCAAATCGTGGTCCGGGTATTCGGTGACGATCTCGACAGCCTCGACCTGGCCGCCCGGCGTGTGGCGGAGGAGACGGCACGCATCCGCGGCGCCACCGACGTCCAGTACGATCCGCCGCCGGTCGCGCCGGAAGTCACGGTTCGCCTGCGCCTCGCCGATCTCGCGCCCCAGGGTCTGCGTCCCGACGGCGTGCTGGCGGCCGTGGAGACCGCGACGAGAGGCACCCGCGTCGCCCAGACGTTCGAGGGCAGTCGGAGCACCGACGTCGTTCTCACCGTCGTGCCGGAGCAACGCGCGCGCCCCGAAGACCTCGCTCGTCTTGGGCTCACGACGAACCAGGGGCGGGTCGTCGAGCTGGGGCAGGTGGCCGACGTCGCCCGGACGACGGGGCGATTCGCGATCGCCCATCTTGGTGCTCGCCGTGTCCAGACGGTCACCGCGAACGTCTCCGGCCGCGATCCCGAAGGCGTCACGCGGGACATCGAGCAACGACTCGAATCGTCGGCACGCATGCCCACGGGCGTGTATGCCGAGGTGGGTGGCGCCGGCACGGCGCAGCGGGAGGCGCGTCGCGAGCTGCTTCGCAACAGCCTGCTCGCCGGGGCGGGCATCGTGATGCTGCTCTGGGTCGCGTTCGGGGAGGGGAGCCGATTGCTGCTCGTACTCGCCAACCTCCCGTTTGCGCTGGTCGGCGGGGTGCTCGCCGTATTCGCAACCGGGGGACTCCTCTCGCTCGGATCACTGGTCGGCTTCGTCACCCTGTTCGGCATCGCCACCCGGAATGCCGTGATGCTCATCTCCCATTACGATCACCTCGTCGCGGTCGAGGGAGTCTCGTGGGGCCCCGAGACTGCCATCCGGGGGGCCCTCGAACGGCTGGGGCCGATTCTCATGACGGCGCTCGTCACCGCGCTCGGCCTCCTGCCGCTCGCCATCGGCAGCGGTGATCCCGGGAGAGAAATCGAGGGCCCCATGGCGATCGTCATCCTGGGCGGCCTGATCACGTCGACCGCGCTCAGTCTCTTTGTCCTGCCGCCGCTCGCGCTGCGATTCGGCCGTTTCGGGAGAACGCCATGAGTCCCCGCTGGTGGTTCTGCTGGCTGATCCTCGCGCTCCGGATGTCACCGGCCGTGGTGCAGAGTGATTCGACCGTGGAGGAAGGCAGCTTCCGGATTCACAAGTTCAAGCAACCGATCGGCGAAGAGCGTTACCGGATCGTCACGCGGAGCGACGGGACCCGACTCACGACCAGGTTCCAGTTTACCGATCGGGGCACTCCGGTCGTGCTGGACGCGGCACTGGCGTATGCCCCCGGGCTCACGCCGGTGCATTTCGAGATCGCCGGCAAGGTATCGCGTCACTCCACCATCGACGTCGCCGTCGACATGGACAGGGCCCGTGCGACCATACGCAGCGACAGCACCGTCCGTGATACCGCGACCGATGGGCCAGCCTTTCCCATCGCGGGCTATGCGCCGATCGCGATACAGCAGGCGTTGCTTCGCTACTGGATCGCGCACGGCCGTCCCGACTCGATCGGCACGCTCCCCGGTGGCTGGGCGAAGATCGTCGATCGCGGCAAGGATACCGTCCCTGCGGAGAAGGGCCCTGTGGTTCTGAGCCGGTTCAGCGTCGAGGGCGTGATCTGGGGACGGGAGACGCTCTGGCTCGATGCCGCCGACCGTCTGGTGGCGGCGGTCACGATCGACGCGGAGTTCGACCATCTGGAGGCGATCAGGGAAGGATACGAGGGGGACCTCGCGTCGTTCGTCGAGCGCGCCGCGGCCGATGGAGCCGAGACGATGGCGGAGGCCGTGGCCACAACGCAAACCGGTGACACCGCACGATCCTTCGCCCTGATCGGCGCCACGCTGATCGACGGAACCGGGGCGCCTCCGATTTCCGGCGCGACGGTGTTGATCCGCGACGGACGGATCGTGGCGGCAGGATCCACCAGGTCGGTCACGATTCCACCGGGCGTCGAGCGTGTGGATGTGACCGGCAGGACCGTGCTTCCGGGCCTGTGGGATATGCACGCGCATTACGAGCAGGTCGAATGGGGTCCCATCTATCTGGCGGCAGGCGTGACCACGGCGCGCGATGTCGGAAACGAATTCGAGTTCATCACCGCCGTGCGCGATGCGATCGATAGCGGGAGAGGGATCGGACCGAGGCTGGTACTGGCCGGCATCGTGGACGGAAACGGCCCCAGGGGCGCAGGTGTCGATAAGGCCGGCGATGCGAGTCAGGCCGTGCGCATCGTACGGCGGTATCATGCCGCCGGTTTTCGTCAGATGAAGATCTACAGCAGCATCTCGCTACCCGTCCTGCGGGCGGTGGCCAGGGAGGCGCATCGACTCGGGATGACCGTCACGGGCCATGTGCCCGAAGGCCTGGACGTCTATCAGGCCGTCGGGGCCGGCATGGATCAGGTCAACCACATCACCTACATCTACAACGTGATGCGCCCGCGCAAGACGGACTCGAACCCGGCGCCGTCACTGGATCTGAACGCTCCGCGCGCGCGGGCGGCTATCGCTTTCCTGCGAGATCACCACGTCGTTCTCGACCCGACCCTTGGCCTCTTCGAGTTGTTCTCCCATCCCACGCGTCTCCCCTTCAGCGACATCGAGCCGGGTATTTCGAAGGTCGCCCCGGCTCTAGCCGGTCCGTTGACGCATGCCGGTGTTTCCCCGGAGGAGGAGAAGGAGGCCGCCCGCCGGTTCGCGGATGTGATCGCCATCGTCGGTGCCCTCCATCGCGCGGGAGTGACCATCGTGGCGGGCACCGACCAGGGGGTCCCTGGTCACAGTCTCCATCGTGAGCTCGAGCTCTATGTGAAGGCGGGGTTCACACCGATGGAAGCGATCGAGGCGGCGACATCGGTGCCTGCTCGCGTGCTGGGACTCGACGACGAGACAGGTACACTCACCGCCGGCAAACGGGCCGATCTCATCGTCATCGATGGCGATCCGCTGGCCGATATCACGAACACCAGGAGGGTGCGGCTCGTCGTCACCAATGGGAAGCGGTACCTGCCTGCTCCCCTCTGGCGGAGCGTCGGCTTCAAGCCTTAGCCCACCCCTGCCGCTGCCGGTTCGGTTCGCTCGAGGACGCCACCCAACCAGCGCACGATCCAGCGAGTCTCCAGGATCAGCATACAGATCGCCACGGCGGCTCTCGCGATCTCGGCCCACCCACCGAGGAAGGGGCGAAGGAGGTACTGCAGCCCCGTTCCCGCGAGCGCCGGTCCCGCGACGAGAAAGACAAGCGCGCCTGCGTGCACCGCGATGAGGAGCATGTTCTGGCCCAGTGCTTCGACCCCCCCGATCCGGTCCGAGCGTACCCAAGCGGGGAACAGAATCGAGGCGCCGTTCTGGATCAGCATGCCGGCGTAGTTGATCGGCGGCAGGTAGACGACCGCGGCGATCAGCGCCAGAGTCCGGTCCCCCAACGTGAGCGGCATATCGCCGTTCCCGAGAAATGCCAGATATGCGAACGTCAACAGCCCGAGCTGGATGAGTGTCAGCACCAGCGCCGAGCCGGCAACTTCGGCCGCAACGAGGGACTCGCCACGCAGGGGAAAGCTGCGAAGCAGAGCGAAGCTCGACAGGTCGTCGCGAAAGTCGTTTCGCACCCACTGAGGTCCGACCAGAAACATCACGCCCGCCCAGACAAGCGCCAACGATCCGAGGGTTTCCGCGGCCGGCGTCCCGCGTCCGAACGAAAGCGCCGCCGTGCCGAGGCCGGCGGCGAGGCCGGTTATCGCGATGGCCCGAATCGGCCGCAGTCTGACCACCGCCACCAGATTCTTCCAGACGATCGCACCCGCGGGCCATCCGGTCGGTTCCAGACGGAGCAGACCGGGAAGCCGGCGGCGTCGCGACCGGGTGAGAGTTCCGCGCGCCCGCTCCTCGGGTGTCTCCCGGCGAATCCGGGAGAGAGAATACTCCGCGGCGGACTCCTCGAAGGCCGCATCCGAGCTGATCACCCACACGACGTGTGCCGCGAGAATTCCGAGTGCCGGCCAAGTCGCGTGAAGCCAGGCGCCCGGAGACGGCGCTGTGAGGGGCCTGACGATGAGGTGGAAGGGAACCAGCACCCACGCCAGCGGAGGTTGGAGGGCGATGGCGGTGAGCACGGCGACGATGGCATCGGGGCCACCGCCACGCGCCGCCTCGGCGAGTGCAGGCGATGCGCGCCACACCGTCCATCCGATGATCCCGAGGGTGATGCACGCGGCCACCGGCGCGAGAAGCCGCCGGCGAAGGGCCCGGGCGCCATGTTCCTTGATACTGCTCCTCACGAAGGAGGCGCCGAGTCGATGCAGGGAAAGGGTGGTAAGGAGCAGCCATAGCGACACGGCCCGGAGCCACACCGACACGCCGAATCGCTCGCGGGAGAGCAGGAGCGTCCAGAGGAGAACGCTGACGAGCACGGCGAGTTGCGACCGAAACAGCTTGTAGCCGACGAGGGTCCGCCGGGTCACCGGCCCCGCGAAGAGGAACGTGACGTCGGCCGGGGAAAAGGCCAGCGCCCGTCGTTCCGAGCCGAGGAGCCAAGCCCAAGCCGCCGCCCCCAACGCGCCAAGCGCCGCAGCGAGCTCCACCCATCCGGCCGCGTGGGGGTCATCCCCGCGGGCGGCGCGCTGCTGCTGGACGATAACGAAGAGATAGAAAAGGCCAAGCAGGAGTGCGATGACGTACCGTGGAGTGCGAAGCCTCCGCATCTGGCTGGCGAACCGGTTCCACGCGGACCGGGTCGCGAGGTAGGTCAAGGCCTTGAGCATCAGTCGCCCGATCCGTCCGCGCCCACGATGCCGAGGAAGATCTCCTCGAGCGTCCGACCGGCCATCTCCGGTCTGGCCTCGAGAATCTCCGCCATCGATCCCAGCGCCAGCGCCCGCCCGTGGTGCATGATGAGCAGGCGGGTGCAGACCTCCTCGACGAGGTGGAGGAGGTGCGAGCTCAGGATGATCGCGGCGCCTGCCTCCGCACGCGAGACAATGGTCGCCTGCATCCGCCGGATCCCCACGGGATCGAGCCCGGTCAGCGGCTCGTCCAGCAGCAGAGCCTTGGGACGATGAAGCAGCGCACAGGCAATGAGGAGCTTCTGCTTCATCCCGCGAGAGAGCTCTGCTGGGAGCGACTCGCGCTTTCCGATCAGCTCCAGCTCCTCGAGCAGGGCGGGGATTCTGTCCTCCGTATCGGCCACCTGATAGAGCCGCCCGACGAATCGGAGATGCTCCTCGACGGTGAGATATTCGAACAGATGCGGCTCGTCCGGCACGAAGGCGAGCACCGATTTCGCGGCCACCGGGTCGCTCGACATGTCGAGACCGGCGATCGTGATCCGTCCCCGGGTCGGACGGAGGATCCCCGCCAGGCTTCGGAGCGTGGTCGTCTTCCCGGCGCCATTGGGGCCCACGAGCCCCAGGACCTCCCCCGACCCGACCTGGAAGGAGAGCCCCTGGACCGCGGCGAAGTCCCCATACACCTTCTCCAAGCCGTCAACCGCGATCACTGGCATCCCTCCGGGCCTTTCCATCGCGGGACAAGACCGGCGAAACTTTCCCCGGCCCACAAACGTCTCTCCTTGGAACATATTCCAGGCCGGGGGCGGAACAGCCGACCGGCACACTCGGAGCGCTGGTATGCGAAACTACTGGATCAAGATCCTGGTCGGGGCGCTGGTCATCTTCGCCGTGGGGATGCTCGGTGTGACCCTGGTCCGCCACGGCATGGTCAAGGTCAACGACGTGGTCCATGGTAGCGGGCCCATCTCGATCCCTCTGGCGATTATCCCCTTCGAGATCGGTGGCACCAGGCTCGGCACCCTGAGTCGGGTCGTCCTCGAGCGCACCGCACCGAAGGAGATTTCCTCGGTGCGGGTCGAGGTGGACATGAACGACACGCTCGTGGCACAGGGTCTGAGCGAGTGTCGCCTGGCAGCCAATTTCGACGCCTCGCGCGAGCCGTCCAAGGGCGTACAAATCCATACGGGGCGGAAGAACGGCGGGACCTTCCGGTGCCTCACCGGGACCGAAGCCGATACCACCCTGGAAGAGTTCGGCCAGGCGGTGCTCAAGCCCGGGAACGTCACACTGCCGCTTCTGCTTCCCAAGGAGCTCGTGACCGAGCTCCAGTCCGGAGCTTTCCTCTCCGACTCGTCCGACAGTGCGGACTCCCTGGCCGACGCCATGCAGGCGCTCCGGGACTCTATCGAAACCGCTCAGGAGAGCAAGATGGACTCCCTGAGAGACAAACTGGACTCCCTGAAGGGGCGGAACGGACGATTGGCCGAGTCGTTGAGGGTCGTCGGACGCAGGCGAATCGACTCGCTCAAGCAGGCGGCGCTTCAATTGGCGGACTCCGCCAAGGCGGCTAGCTTGAAGGCCGATGCTTCTCGTCCTCGATAACTACGACAGCTTCACCTACAATCTCGTCCAGTACGCCGGCGAGCTGGGAGTCGAGCCGGTCGTCTATCGGAACGACGCGGCCAGCGTGCCCGAGTTGCTCGCGCTCAACCCCCTCGCGATCATCATCTCGCCGGGCCCCTGCACGCCTCGGGAAGCCGGCATTTCCATCCCACTGGTACAGGCCGCCGCCGGGTCGGTTCCGATACTCGGGGTATGTCTCGGCCATCAGGCGATCGGCGAGGCATTCGGCGGCACGGTGATCCGGGCGGACCGTCTGATGCACGGCAAGACGACGATGGTGACGCACATCGGGACCCCGCTCTTCGAGGGAATCCCGTCGCCCTTCGAGGCGATGCGATACCACTCACTGGTGGTCGCCCGACAGGGGCTGCCGTCCACGCTCGAGATCACCGCCTGGTCCAGCGACCGGCCGGCGCTGAGCGAGATCATGGGGCTTCGGCACCGGACACTTCCGGTGTTCGGTGTTCAATTTCACCCCGAGTCGGTGGGGACCAAACACGGCCGGCGAATCGTCTCCAACTTCCTGGCGATTGCGGCGGATCGCGCGGCGGCCCTGACCCCATAAGGCGTTTCCTTGTAAGCCTCTAGCCTCAGGCCTCAAGCTGCTGTTCTTCCACGGCACAACTTTTGACTCCACCCTACCGCCTCATTAACTTCCGTGATGCGCGTCCTGGGTGTGATTCCGGCTCGTCTAGGCTCGACACGACTCCCCAACAAACCGCTTCAGCTTCTGGCCGGCGAGCCACTCATCACCCGGGTGATTCAGCGTGTGCTGGAGCACGGCCTGACCGACGAGCTGGTCGTCGCCACCGACTCGCCGATGGTCGTGGAGGTGGTGGAGCAGGTCGGCATCAGGGCCGTGCTCACCGCTGGCGGTCACGTGAGCGGGACCGATCGGGTGGCCGAGGCAGCGCGCCGGCCCGAGTTCGCGAGCCATGACGTCATCGCCAACATCCAGGGCGACGAGCCCTTCCTGTCGCGCGAGGCGCTGGCCGGCGCGCTGGACCGGATCGAACGTGGCGATGACGTCGGAACGGCGGCCGCCCCTCTCGACGCGGCCTTCGCGGATGATCCTTCCCGGGTCAAGGTGGTCACGGATGAGCGAGGGAGAGCGCTCTACTTCTCCCGGGCGGCAATCCCCTATAGGCGTGAGACCAACGAACCGGCCGATGGTCTCTACTGGCAGCACATAGGCCTGTACGCCTATACCCGGAGCGCACTCGAGCGCTGGGTCGCGGAACCGGCCAGCCGGGCCGAGCAGGCGGAGCGGCTCGAGCAGCTCAGAGCGCTGCATTGTGGATTGCGGATAGGCGTGGCCCGGCTCGATGCACCCGCGCTGCCCGGCGTGGACACACCGGACGATCTTCGGCGGGCGGAAGCCCACTGGCATGCACTACAGGGGGTTGGTCTATGACGACGGGTCCGAACGCGACCAAGTACATTTTCGTGACCGGCGGCGTTGTGTCTTCTCTCGGGAAGGGCATCGCCGCCGCGTCGCTTGGACGCCTGCTTGTCGAGCGTGGGCTCAGCGTGACGATGCAGAAGTTCGACCCCTACATCAACGTGGATCCCGGTACGATGTCGCCGTTCCAGCACGGCGAAGTCTTCGTGACCGACGACGGGGCGGAGACCGACCTCGACCTCGGCCATTACGAGCGGTTCATCGACCGGTCGCTGTCCCAGCAGAACAACATCACCACGGGACGCATCTACCAGTCGGTGATCAACAAGGAGCGGCGCGGCGAATATCTCGGCTCCACGGTGCAGGTGATCCCCCACATTACCGACGAGATCAAGAACGCCATCCGGCGCACGGCGCCGGGCCACGACGTGGTGATCACCGAGATCGGCGGCACCGTGGGCGACATCGAGTCGCTCCCGTTTCTCGAGGCCATCCGCCAGTTCCGCCAGGAGGTCGGGCGCGACAACGCACTGTTCATTCACCTGACCTTGGTGCCGTACATCGCCGCCGCCGGCGAGCTCAAGACCAAGCCGACCCAGCACTCCGTTCGCGACCTGATGCAGCTGGGAATCCAGCCGGACATCCTGATCTGCCGCAGCGAGCAGCCGATCTCTGCCGACATCAAGCGGAAGATCGCGCTCTTCTGCAACGTGGATTTCGGATGCGTGGTCGAGAGCCCTGACGTGAAGTCGATCTACGAGATCCCGCTGCGCTTCTTCGAGCAGGGACTCGACCGCGAGGTGTGCCAGCGGCTCCGTCTCGAGACCAAGGAGCCCGATCTCCGGGTGTGGAAGGCGATGACCGAGCGCATCCTCCATCCGGCCAACCGGGTCCGCATCGCCGTGGTCGGGAAATACACGGCGCTCCACGATGCCTACAAGTCCGTCGGCGAGGCGCTGATCCACGGCGGCATTCCCCACGATGCCAGGGTCGAGGTCGAGTGGATCCCGAGTGACCGCTTCACCGATGCGCCGGCCGCCGGCAAGCTGCTGGAGGGGTTCGACGGCTTGCTGATTCCAGGCGGATTCGGCGAGCGCGGCGTCGAGGGGATGCTCAATGCGGTCCAGTGGGCGCGTGAGAATGATTTTCCGTTTCTCGGAATCTGCCTCGGCCTCCAGATCGCCATCATCGAGTTTGCCCGCAACGTCTGCGACCTTCCCGACCCCAACAGCACCGAGTTTGCTCCCGACTGCGAGACGCCCGTCATCGCGCTCATGCAGTCGCAGCGCGACGTGAGCGACCTCGGCGGCACCATGCGCCTTGGCGCCTATACCGCGCGACTCCGCCCGGGGTCGCGGGTGGCGCAGGCCTACGGCACGACCGAGATCAGCGAGCGGCACCGTCATCGCTGGGAAGTCAGCAACGCGTATCGAGATGTGCTCGCCGAGTACGGGCTCCGGCTCTCGGGACAATCGCCGGACGGTGGACTGGTCGAGACCATCGAGCTGCCCGATCACGCGTGGTTCATCGGCTGCCAATTCCATCCCGAGCTCAAGTCGCGCCCCACACGCCCGCACCCGCTCTTCGCCGGTCTCGTCGGGGCGGCGCTCAAGCGCCGGGAGGCCGCGTCGGCGCCGCCGGCCAAACAGATGGCCCGGGCCGCGCGCTGATGCCATGGTCGTTCGGGACGGCGCCCTTTCTCATCGCCGGCCCTTGCGTCATCGAGCCGGGAGACGTGCTGCCTCGCGTTGCCGAGGTGCTCGCGCGTCTGGCGATCGATCGTGGCATTCCCGTCTGCTTCAAGTCGAGCTTCGACAAGGCCAATCGCGCCCGACGCGACGCACCGAGAGGACCCGGGCTCGAGGAGGGGCTGCGGGTGCTCGAACGGGTGCGGGCGATAAGCGGCCTCCCGGTCATTACGGACATCCATGAAGTGGGGCAGGCCGATGCTGCCGCGGCCGTGGCCGACGCGCTTCAGATCCCTGCGTTCCTGTGTCGGCAGACGGACCTGCTCGTCGCCGCAGGTCGGACCGGAAAGCCGGTCAACGTCAAGAAGGGACAGTGGGTCCAGGCGGAGGCGATGGCGGGCGCGCTCGACAAGGTCCGCAGCGGGGGCAGCCGGGACGTTGCCGTCACCGAGCGTGGCACCTTTTTCGGCTACGGCGATCTCGTCGTGGACATGCGGAACTTCACCCGGCTCCGCGAGGCCACGGGCGCGACGGTGATCTTCGATGCGACGCATTCGGTTCAGCAGCCGGGGCAGGGCACGGGCGGGTCGAGCGCGGGCCGGCGCGAGTTCATCCCCCAACTTCTGGCTGCTGCCGCGGTCTCGGGAGCCCAGGGCTTCTTCGTCGAGACTCACCCGGATCCCGAGCGCGCGGCCAGCGACGCCTCGACCCAATGGCCGCTCGACCGCCTCGACGATCTCATGGAACGGACCCTCGATCTCTGGGCTCGCGCCCGGGATCGTGCTCTCGCGACCGGCGCGTAGGCGATGCTCGACGCCTCCCTCGCCCGGAAAGTCCGGCTCCTGGGACTGGACGTCGATGGCGTCCTCACCGACAACGGCGTCTACATCGGGCCCGTGGCGGGACAAACCGTCGAGCTCAAGCGATTCGACATCCAGGACGGGCTCGGTCTCATGCTGCTCCGTATTGCCGGATTACCCGTCGTGTGGGTGAGCGGCAGAACGTCCGAATCCACGACGCTGCGCGCGCGCGAGCTTCGGGTGGACGAGCTGCTCCAGGTTCCGGGACCCCGGAAGCTCGAGGCGTTCGGACGGGTCCTCGAGGCCCGTGGGATCGGATGGGAAGAAACGGCCTATGTGGGCGATGATCTCGCCGACCTCATGGTCATGCGGCGGGTCGGCCTGCCGATCGCGGTCGCCAACGCGGTGGCCGAGGTCAAAGCCGTCGCCACGTTCGTGACGCGAGCCACCGGCGGGCGGGGTGCGGTGCGCGAAGCGATCGAAACGATCCTCAAAGCCAGGGGGGAGTGGTCGGATATCCTCGAACGGTACTTCACCGAGCCGGTGGCCCGTGTCACCTGACGTGACGACCCTGGCCAGTCTGGGGCGGCGGGTACTGCTGCTCGAGTCGGCCGCGGTGGCCGCCGCCGCCGAACGACTCGACTGGCGCTTCGATCGCGCGGTCGAGGTGCTGCAGAAGGTGAGCGGGCGCGTGATCGTTTCCGGGGTGGGCAAGTCCGGACTGATCGCCCGGAAGATCGCCGCGACCCTCACGTCGACCGGCACCGCGGCCACCTATCTCCATCCGGTGGACTCGCTCCACGGGGACCTTGGGATCGTGGGTCCCGGCGATGCCGCGATTCTGGTGAGCAAGAGCGGCGAGTCGGAGGAGCTGTTCGGGCTCGCGGGGGTGCTCCAACGCCGCGAGGTGCCGATCATCGCCATCACCGGAGCGATGGACTCGGTGTTGGCGCGTCTCGCGACGGCAGCGCTCGACGGCTCGGTGACGGAAGAGGCGTGCCCCCACGACCTCGCGCCCACGACGAGCACCACGGTCGCTCTGGCGCTGGGCGACGCGCTCGCGATCGCCCTGCTCGAGGTCAACGGGTTTCGCCGGGAAGATTTCGCGGCCGTGCATCCAGGAGGGCGCCTCGGACGGAAGCTCACCCTCCGCGTGCGCGACGTCATGCTCGCCCCCGCGCGCCTCCTCGGCTCCGGCGCGACGATGCGCGAGGCAGTCGTGACGTTGGCCCACGAGCGGGGGCTTGCCATGGTGGTGGAGGACGGGAGCCTGCTCGGGGTGCTCACTCCCGGCGATCTCACCAGGCTGGCGGAGCAGAGCCCGGACTTCCTGGCCCGTCCTGTTGTCGAGGTGATGACCCGGACACCACGCACCGCCGCCCCGGACGACCTCGCCGCGTCGGCCGCCGGCACGATGGAACGGTACGGCGTCATCGCGCTGCCCGTCGTCGAGCGTGGCACCACCGTTGTGGGGGTGATTCACCTCCACGACCTCATGCGGGCGGGGGCGGTGTGACCGGCCGTCGAGTGGTTGCCATCGGCTTCGTCATCTCCGCACTCCTGGCGTGCGAGGAAACCGGCGCCAGACCTACGACGACGGTGTCGGCTACCGATGACGCCGATCAGGTTCTCGAGGGGTTCTCGCACTTTGTGACCTACGGTGGAGTGCGGCGCAGCCGGGTCGAAGCCGATACCGCCTACTTCTATGAAGGCACGCAGGTCACCGAGCTGCGACACCTGAAAGTGGTGTTCTATGATCTCCGGGGGGTCGAAGGATCCACCCTCACGGCCAGGAAGGGCACGTACCGCTGGCAGGACGGGTCCATGGAAGCGAAAGAAGACGTCGTCGTGGTGAATCCAGACGGCCGGACGCTCCGGACCCAGACCCTCAAGTACGACAACGCCACCAACACCATCTCGACCGACGTCCCCTTCACCTTCGATCGCGGTGAGGAGCATCTCGAAGGCAACAGCTTCAAGTCGGATCCCGACTTCAAGAACGTGGTGACGGACCGCCCTCGTGGGGTGGCGGGGAACGGCATGTTGCTTCCGGGACAGAAATCAGATTCGGAGTCGCCCCCGCCCCCGCCCCCGCCCGCGCCTCGGCGCCCGGCTCCCGCGGGGCCGAAGCCCGCCGCAGGGGGAGATTCCACCGCGAAGACGCCATCGAAGCCGCTCCCCAAGCCGGCAGCTCGGGTGGATTCCACGAAGCCCGCGCCCAAGCCCGCGCCCAAGCCGCCGGCACCCTCCACGCCCAAGCCGCCGGCGCCCGCCACGCCGAAGACGCTGCCGGGGCAATCCGAATGACCCGGGCGACACGTTCGTTGGGATCCGCGCTCTTTGCCTGCCTGGTTCCGGCTGTCCTAGCCGCGCAGGTAAAGCCGGCCCAGCCGACCAAACCGGCACCGCCTCCGCCAAAGCCCGCCCCCACGCCCGCGCCGGCACCTGGTCCATCGGGGCGATGCACGTTCCAGATCGACAACGTGGATCGGCAAGGCGCGGTCAACGAGACGCCCAGCGGCACCAACTACTACGCGGGCGGAAACGTCAGGCTGCGCTGCCGAGGCACCCAGATCACGATGCAGAGCGACAGCGTGGCGGCCTACGGCGGCAGCGTCGTGCAGTTCATCGGCACCGTGAAGTACCGCGACTCGACCATCACGATGGACGCCGACCGCGGCACCTACTACAAGAACGGGGAGCGCTGGGAGGCCCGTGGCAGGGTCGAGACCAACAATCTCGTCACCGGCTCGTCGCTCACCGGACCTTCGCTCGATTATTACCGGGTGGTGAAAGGCGTGCGCGACACGCTGGAGATGGTCGCGGTGGGCCGCCCCAAGATCACATATGCCACCACCGACTCCGCCGGGAAGCGGGCAGAGCCGTACATCATCGTCGGCGATCGGGTGCGCTTCAAGGGTGACGACCGGATCTGGGCCGGCGGCAAGGTCACGATCGACCGGAGCGACTTCGCCGGTCAATCCGACTCGATGCGCCTCGACACCGGCCGCGGCAGTGACGGCTCGCTGATCGGGGGCGAGCCGGTGCTGCGTGGCCTGGGGCCCGACAGCTTCCGGATCACGGGAAAACGGATCGACCTCCGTCTGGACAATCGCGAGCTCGATTTCCTCGTGGCCAAGGGGGGAGCCCACGCGATCGGCCGGGACCTCGATCTCGTCTCCGACACGATCGCCCTCGATCTCGAGGCCAAACGGCTCGCGCGCACGTTTGCGTGGGGCGACCGCTCCAGGACCCTCGCGACCTCGTCCGCGTACGCGATGCGAGCCGACTCGCTGGCGATCGACAGCCCGGGGCAACAGCTGCGCGAGGTCCGGGGCTACGGCACCGCGTGGCTCGGTGGTGCGGTGGATACTCTCAGCAAGGATCGCGACTGGATGCGCGGCGACACGATCGTCGCGCAGTTTGCGCCGTCGGATTCGGCGGGGCGTCCCCGGTCGGTCCTGAGCCGGATCGAGGCGCGGCAGAAGGCCCAGTCGTACCATCTGGATCCGAACATCAAGTCGCCCAAGCATCCCTCGGTGAACTACTCGCGCGGCGAGGTCATCATCGTCACGATGGCGCCCCCGGCCACCGGGGGCGTGGACCGGGTGGACGTGCGGGGCAAGGTCGACGGCGTCCAGCTCGAGGCTGGGTCCGACTCGGTGGCTGTCCGCCCCGACAGCGCCGTGCGGTCGTTGCCCAAGAGGCGCACGTGAGTACGCCCGACTGGATCGCCACGCTCGGCGACCGCGACCCGTCGGTTGCGATCGCGCTGGCGGCCATTACGCGTGGGGCCGGTGCGGAGCCCAAAGTCCCCTACGCCGATTTGATCATGAGTTACCGCGAGGCGCATCTCGCGTGTTACCACGGCATCGGCGGCCAGGGTGATCAGGAGATTTCGGGCGACGAGGTCCGGGGCCACCTGGCCAAATCAGTGCTGCCGCGTCTCGCCACCGAGGGGTGGATTCTCGATACGAGCGGGGCCGACTGGGACCCCGTCACGCCGAGAGTGCGGTGGTGGGGCGACAGCGCGGAGGATCGGCAGACGATCTACGAGGCGCTGCTCTCGGCGGCGCGGCGCGCGGTCCAGCGGTCCAAGGCGCTCACGCCGCACCGCGTCTCCGCGAGCCTGCTCGAGGGAGTGGATCTGTCGAAGAGCTTCAAGGGCCGGAAGGTCGTGGACCACGTGAGCGTCCGGGTCCAGCAGGGAGAGATCGTGGGGCTCCTGGGCCCCAATGGCGCGGGAAAGACCACGACCTTCTACCTTATAACAGGGTTGATCGGGCCCGATGAGGGCCGGGTCCACCTCGACGGCCTGGATCTGACGCGCGCTCCGATGTACCAGCGCGCCCGGGACGGGATCGGGTACCTGGCCCAGGAGCCCTCGATCTTCCGTAGAATGACCGTCGAGGAAAATATTCTGGCGATCCTGGAGACGAGGCGCCTCGGCCGCGAGGAGCGCCTCCAACGGCTGGAGCGCATGCTGGACGAGCTCTCCATCAAGCATCTCCGTCGTAGCAAGGCCTATTCGCTGAGTGGTGGGGAACGCCGGCGCCTCGAGATCACCCGGGCGCTCGTAAGCGAGCCCAAGTTCATGCTTCTCGACGAGCCGTTCGCCGGCGTCGACCCGATCGCTGTCCACGACATCCAGACCATCGTCGCTGGACTGCGGCACCGCGGGATCGGCGTCCTCATCACGGACCACAACGTCGAGCAGACGCTCGACATCGTCGATCGGGCCTACATCATGTTCGAGGGCAAAGTGCAGGCCTCAGGAACCGTGCGGGATCTCGTCTACGATGACCGCGTGGCCCAGCTCTATCTGGGCCCCACGCTCACCGCGCGCCTTCGAGCGCGTCTGGAGGCCGTGGCATGAAGACAGGGCTGTCGCAGCACACCAGCCTCCGCCAGGAGCTTCGAGTCAATCCGCGGCTCTACCAGGCGATGGACATGCTGTACATGCCCATGATGGATCTTCAGCAGCACCTGAAACAGGAGCTGCTGGCCAATCCCTTCCTGGAGCTGCTCGAGCCGGAAGACGAAACGCCGGAGCAGAAGGACGCCGAACAGGAAAAGGAACAGAAGGAGAAGGAAGAGGAGATGGACTGGGAGGAGATCCTCCTCAACGGCTTCGAAGTAGGCGGCACCCGCGAGCAGTACGAGCAGCTGGAGTACACCGAGCCGGTGACGGTCGAGACCAAGGATCTGATCGACCACCTCCGGGAGCAGCTCCACATGCTCACCCTGACGCCCCGCCAGCTCCTCCTCGCCGAGGAGTTCCTCGGAAACATCAACGAGGAGGGCTATCTCGCCGCGTCGCTCGAGGAGATCCTCGGGTCGGTGAATCAGCTGGTGGCGGGCCACGTGAAAGAAGACGCAGAGGACGGAGAGGGCGCAGAGGACGGAGAGGATAGACCGGAGGAAGCCGCTCCGTCTTCTGCGTCCTCTCCGTCCTCTGCGCCGTATTACACCATGGAAGAGATCGAGGAGATGCTGCGCATTCTCCAGCGCCTCGACCCCGCCGGGATCGGCGCGCGCGACCTGCGCGAGTGTCTCCTGATCCAGCTCGGCGAGCAGGCCGACACCACATCGCTCACCTACCGGTTGGTCAACGAGGCGTTCCCCGATCTCATCGCCCACCGCTGGAACGATCTCGCCAAGCGCTTCGGGGTCGAGCCGGTGGCTGTTCAGGCCGCGGCGGACGAGCTGGCCCGTCTCGATCCCAAGCCCGGGCTCAAGTACTCGAACCAGAGCGACGGGTACATCATTCCCGACCTCATCGTGGAGAAGATCGGCGGACGATACCAGGTCTTCCTCAACGACACGGGGATGCCCCGCCTGCGGCTGAGCCGCTCCTATCAGGAGATCGCGCGCGACAAGAAGAAGATGACCCCGGAGAATCGCGAGTTCATCGCGTCGAAGATGAACAGCGCCAATTGGATGATCCAGGCGATCGAGCAGCGCCGGCAGACGATGCTCAAGGTGATGAACTTCATCGTCGACCGGCAGCGCGACTTCTTCGAGAAGGGCATCGAGCACCTCAAGCCGCTCACGCTGCGCGAAGTGGCCGAAGTCATCAACATGCACGAGTCCACCGTCAGCCGCGTCACCAACGAGAAATACGTCCAGACGCCGCGCGGAGTGCTTCCCCTCAAGTTCTTCTTCTCGAGCGCGCTCGCCACTGCATCGGGCGAGGATGCGAGCGCCCGCTCGATCCGCGCCAAGCTGCAGAAGATGGTAGCCGACGAGGACACCGCCAAACCGCTCACCGACCAGCAGATCGTGCACCTCTTCCAGGAGCAGGGGATCCAGATCGCCCGGCGGACGGTCGCCAAGTATCGCGACCAGCTCGGCATCCTTCCGGCGCGCATGCGGAAGCGCGTATGACCCTGGCCGCCGCCGAGACGCTGGACGTCAGCGTCCTCGTTCCGGCGAAGGACGAGGCCCTCAACCTTCCCGAGTTCGTCCGGCTCTGCGCCGAGGCTCTGGGCCCGGCCCCGTTCACCTTCGAGGTGGTGATCGTCGACGACGGCTCCCGCGACGGCAGCGCCGCGGTCCTGCGAGACCTGGCCCGCGCTCACCCGTTTCTGCGCGTCGTGCATCACCGGCGACAGCGAGGCATCGCCGACGCGCTGCGCTCCGCCGGCGACGTCGCCCGGGGCGATATCTTCGTCTTCTATCCCGCCGACCTCCAGTACCTCCCCGCCGACATCCCCGCGCTCGTGGCGCCGATCCTGGAAGACCGCGCGGATATCGTCACCGGAACCAAGCAGGGGAAGTACGAAAAGGCCTTCGTCTCGTCGGTCTACAACGGACTGTGTCGCTGGCTGTTCGGCGTCTCCGTCACCGATCTCAACTCGGTGAAGGCGTATCGTCGCGAAGTGATGCTCGGCATTCCCCTCCGTCCGGATTGGCACCGGTTCATGGTCGTCATCGCCGCGGTCGACGGATACCGGCTCACGTCACTCCCGGTCCTGCTGCATCCCCGGCAGGCGGGAACGTCCAAGTTCACCTGGCGGCGGATCCCTGTCGGCGTCTTCGACCTCTTCAGTGTGTGGTTTCAGCTCCGCTTCGGCCGGAAGCCGATGCTCTTCTTCGGCATCGGCGGTGCCGGGCTCTTTCTCATCGGGTTGCTGGCCGGCGTGATCGCGCTCGTGCTCCGGTTCGCCTTCGACCTGGGGTTCCGCCCCCTGCTCAATCTCGTGGAGACGATGGTCATCTCCGGCATCATCCTCTTCGCCTTCGGCCTGCTCGGTGAGATGGTCGCCGGGCTGCAGGAAGAGACTCGGGCGATCGCCCGGTCTCTCGATCGCCTGGACAAGCTCGATTCCCGGGACTGAGCGGTGCGGGTCGTCTTCCTGACCCACAACTTCCCTCGCTGGCCGGGCGACGTGTCCGGCTCCTTCCTTGGCATCCTCGCCAATGCGCTCGTGCGCCGTGGCGTCGAGGTGCGGGTGCTCGCGCCAAGCGACAAGGGTCAGGACGGGGAAGAAGAGCTGGACGGCGTGACCGTGCGCCGGGTGCGTTACACGTCGGCCGGTGGAGAGACCCTCGCATACACCGGCACCATGCAGCGGGCGCTGCGGCGGCCCGGGGGATGGAAGGCCCTGGCGGGTCTCTGGCGCGCCTTGCGCCGGGAAGCCCGGAGAGAGCTCGACTCCGGCGCCGACCTGGTCCATGCCCATTGGTGGGTGCCTGCTGGACTCGCGACGCCCAAGGGCGTTCCCACCGTGCTGACGGTTCATGGCACCGACGCTGCCCTCCTGCGCCACTCCCGCATCGCCCGCGCGCTGGCCCGTCCGGTCTTCGAGCGCGCGAAAGTCGTCACGGCCGTCTCGCGAGAGCTGGCCGGATGGGTGCAGAACGGCGTGGGACGCTTCGTTGCCCCCGCCCACATTCATCCGATGCCCGTGAATGCCGCCGACTATCCCTGGAGCAGTGGTGGCGGTGGGGCCATCGTGGTGGCTCGGCTCACCCCGCAGAAACGCGTCCACCTGGCGGTCGAGACGATCGCGTTCCTCGCCAGTTGTGGGCACGATCTTCCGCTCACCATCGTCGGCGATGGGCCCGAGCGTGTGGCGCTCGAGCGTCAGGTCGAGCGCCTCGGCATCGCGCCATTCGTCCACTTCGCGGGCGCCGTGCCGCATTCCGAGATCGCCGGGTATCTGGCGCACGCGGACGTGATGATCTTCGCGGCGCAGGGTGAAGGATTCGGTCTCGCCGCCGCGGAAGCCCTGATGGCCGGAGTCCCGGTGGTCGCCTGCTGGGACGGGGGCGGGGTACTCGATGTCGTACCGGAATCGGGCGCCGGACGGCTCACGCTGCCATCGCCCGAGGCGATGAGCGACGCGGTGCTGGATCTTCTGCACGACCCCGACCACCGCGCGCTCGCGAAGCTGGTCGGCGAATCGTGGCGGGCTCGTCTCTCGCCCGACCACGTTGCCGAGGTGTGCGAGGGCTGGTATACAGAGGCGCTCGGTGCGTAACACCTGGGTGCGCGTCGCCGGCTGGACGGTGGCGATCGCCATCGTGTGGTTCGCGGGCGGATCGCTCGTCCGCAACTGGGAGGAGCTGCGATCCCAGCCTCTCGATTGGCAGATCCGGCCCGCCTGGATTCTGTTGAGCGCCCTCCTGGTCTGGTCGATGTACACGATTCTGATCGTCGCGTGGCGCCGAATGCTCGAGGGCTGGGGACAGCGGTTGGACGGATGGACCGCGGCCCGGATCTGGACCGTGTCGAGTCTCGGGAAATACGTCCCCGGCAAGGTGTGGGCTGTGGCCGGGATGGCGTTGATGTCCAAGGAGTCTGGCGTCACACCGTGGGCTGCGACCGGGTCTGCGGTGATCCTGCAGGCCCTCGCAATCGGCACTGGCGCCGCCGTCGCCGCGTCCACCGGGGCAGGGGCGCTCGAGTCCGCCCGGCCCGGCATCCAGTCCGCACTCGTCGGTCTGGTCCTGGCATCGGTCGTCGGGATTCTGCTCCTCCTCTGGCCTCCGGTTCTCCGTCGGTTGCTCCGCCTCGCGGGCTCCGATGCGGGCACGGCGCCGGCCGCGGGTGGAATCGTGTTCGGCATCGCCGCCAACCTCATCGCGTGGATCGGCTACGGCGTCGCCCTGTGGCTGCTCGCGAAGGGGATCCTGCCCAGTGCGGGACTGCGGCTGTTCCCGGCCATCGCCGTGTTCACGGCGTCCTATCTCGCCGGGTTTCTCGCGCTGCTGGTGCCGGGCGGCCTGGGTGTTCGCGAGGGACTATTCATTCTGATGCTGCAGGGGACCATCGGGATCGGGGCAGCCACGGCGCTGGCCCTGGCTTCGAGGGTCCTGCTGACCATAACCGAGGTCGGAGCCGCCGTTCCGTTCCTCGTCTACTCCCGGGGCGCACCGCGTGTCGCATCCTGAGCCCACCTCGACCGGATCGTTCACTCCGCCGCGTCCCGCGCTCATCGCCGCGATCGTTTTCCTGCTCGCCGCCGCCACGTTGTGCTGGCCGATGCTGCAAGGGCGCTTTCTCGCCGGGGACGACCAGTACATTGCCGGCTACGGCTTCCGTCTCTTCGGCGCCGAGATGTTTCGCCAGACCGGCCACATTCCGGAATGGAACCCGTACCTCTTCGGGGGGTTGCCGTATATCGCCGCGATGCACGGCGACATCTTCTACCCCACGGCGTGGCTGCGATGGGTGCTCCCCGTCGATACCGCGATGAACCTCGGCTTCTTCTCGCACATCGTGCTCGCGGGCGTGACCATGTACGCCTTCCTGCGCGCGTTGCGGGTGAGCTGGACCGCCGCGCTGATCGGCGGGCTGTCGTACGAGCTGACCGGCATCGTCGCGTCGCTCGTCCGGCCGGGACACGACGGGAAGCTCTTCGTCTCCGCGCTCGCGCCGCTCATGCTCCTCGCGCTGCTCCGGGCGATCCGCGACCGCCGCATCAGCGGATACGGTGTCCTCGCGATCACCGTCGGCCTCGCGATGCTGAGCCCGCAATACCAGATGGCCTATTACGCGCTCGTCGCGTCGGCTCTTTGGACGATCTATCTGGTCTTCTTCGACCCCGACCGGCCGGCGGCCCTTCGCTGGCCGGTGGAGCTCGGGTTGGCGCTGGGCGCCGTCTTGCTCGGGCTCGGCATCGCAGCCATTCAGATCTTGCCGTTCCTGGCCTATGTGCCATACTCGCCGCGTGGCGCCGGCGGACCGAGTACGGGATGGGAATACGCGACGGCATTCTCGATGCCACCGATCGAGATCTTCACCACCGTGCTCCCGCAGTTCAATGGCGTGCTGGAGAACTACTGGGGCACCAACTTCTTCAAGTCGCATACCGAGTACCTGGGCGCCGTGGTGGTGGCGCTCGCCGCCGTCGGGATCGGTGACCCGACGCGCAAGCGTCTCGTCCGCGCACTCGGTGTGATCGCGGTGCTCTTTCTCCTCATCAGCTTCGGCGGTCACACGCCGTTCTATCGGCTGTGGTACGAAGTGATGCCGATGATGAAGAAGGTCCGCGCGCCCGGCATGGCGTTCTTTCTGGTGGCGCTGCCGAGCGCCGCCTTCACCGCGTTCGGCGTCGATCGGCTGCTCAAGGGTTCGCTGTCGCTTCGGGCGCTGATGGTTCCGCTCAGTGTGCTCGGCGCCTTTGGGTTGCTCGGCGCAGTGGGTGTTCTGCATTCGGTGACGATGGGCCTCGCCCAGCCCGAGCAGGCCGCGCATGCGGCCGCCAACGCGGGCGCACTGCAGATCGGGTCTCTTCGACTGCTCCTGGTCGTGGTGGGGGGAGGCGGGGCGCTCTGGGCGGTGCACACGAGGCGGGCTCACGGGATTGTGGCAGCCGTCGTGCTCGGGGTCGTCGTCATCGGGGACCTGTGGAGCATCGACCGGCTGTTCTTCGAGTTTCGTGACCCGGCGGCCCAGCTCTACCGGGACGACGAGATCACATCGCGGCTTCGCGCCACACCAAAGCCGTTCCGGGTACTCGATGCCGGCGTGTATCAGGGATCGTACCTCATGGCGCACGACATCCAGACGATGCTCGGCTATCACGGGCAGGAACTGCGCTTCTACGACGAGCTGCTGGGAGGGAAGGGGCAGTGGAAGTACGCCGGAAATCCGAACCTCCTCGACCTCCTGAGCGTGCGGTTCGTCCTGCTCCCCGAAGCCCAGGCCGTCCCCGGCTTCCATAAGGTGCTCGGGCCGGTCGCCACCACGCCTGGCTCCCCGGCCATCCTCCTCGAGCGTGACACGATTCCGCCCTACGTACGGGTGGCTCCAGGCGCCGCCAAGCTTCCCGAGGACCAGGTCGCGCCCACGGTGATCGACCCGCGCTTCCCCATGAACGGCGTGACGCTGTACAGCGACACGGCGAGCGTGACTCCAGCGCCATTGCGCGGGAGCCCGGGGCAGGGATCATCGCCGGTCAGGGCCACGCTGGCTGAGTGGGCACCGGGCAAAATGCGGGTCAGCCTGACGGGCACATCGGACAGCACCACCTATCTCCTCATCTCGGAAAACTGGTATCCTGACTGGCATGCGGAGATCGACGGCAAGGCGGCACCACTCCTGCGGGGAGACCACACCCTGCTCAGCGTCGCGCTGCCACCGGGCGCCCGTGACGTGCGTCTGTGGTTCTCGTCGGCAACGTACAAGCGGGGAAGGCTGGTGACGCTTCTCGCGCTGCTCGCCGCCGTGGCGCTGTGCGCCGCTCCGGTCTGGCCGCGGAGGCTGCGCCGTGATTGAGCGGGCGCTGGTCGTCGTACCCACCTACAATGAGCGGGTCAATCTCCCGCTCATCGTGCCCCAGATCCTGCAGCAGGACATGCGGATCGAGGTCCTGGTGGTGGACGACAACTCCCCTGATGGGACCGGAAGGCTTGCCGATGAAATGGCGGCCGCCGAGCCACGGATTCATGTGCTGCACCGGCCAGGCAAGGAGGGGCTGGGCAAGGCGTACATCGCCGGCTTCCGCTGGGCGCTCGAACGGGAGTACGACTACATCTTCGAGATGGATGCCGACTTCAGCCATGAACCGAAGTATCTGCCAGAGTTTCTCCAGGCGATCGAGCGCGCCGATCTGGTGGTCGGGTCCCGTTATCGTTCAGGTGTCAACGTCATCAACTGGCCGATCTCGCGGCTGCTGCTTTCCCTGGGCGCCAACGAATACGCCCGGCGCGTCACTGGACTCCCGTTGACCGACTCAACCGCCGGCTTCAAGTGTTTTCGGAGACGAGTGCTGGAATCCATTGATTTCTCGAAGGTTAAGTCGAACGGATACTCTTTCCAGATCGAGATGAGCTTTCGAGCCTGGAAACAGGGATTTCGACTCGTCGAGATTCCCATCGTCTTTACCGATCGGGTCGAAGGTCAGAGCAAGATGAACAAGCGAATCGTGCGGGAGGCCATCTGGATGGTCTGGTGGCTTCGAATCAAATCCATCGGGGGAAGGCTGTGAGGGGAACGATTCTCTACAAGATGACCGGGTCGGGAAACGACTTCGTCATGCTGGACGGGCGCTGTACCGACCCGACGGCGTGGTCCCGGGAACGGATCGCCGCCGTCTGTGACCGCCGGACCGGGGTCGGGGCCGACGGTCTCGTGCTGCTGACCCCCGAGGGTCAGGACGCGGTCCGAATGATCTACTGGAACTCCGACGGCTCCCGCGCAGCCATGTGCGGCAACGCCGCTCTTTGTAGCGCGCGACTGGCGGTCTACCTCGAGATGGTGCCGGGCGGCGAGCTCAGTCTTCTGACCGATGCCGGCGAGGTGGCTGCCCGGAGCCCCGTCTCGGGCGACTCGGCCGAGATCAACCTGCCTGACTGCACGGTGCCGGTCGCGGTTCCCGCCCTCGACCTCCGTGCCGGAGAACGCTGGCTGGCATTCGCCACGGTCGGTGTTCCGCACCTGGTGATCAGGGTGGACGACATCGAGGCGGTGGACGTCGCGGGGCACGGCCGCGAGCTTCGATTCGCGCCGGCCCTCGGTCCGGCCGGGGCCAACGTCAATTTCGTCGCTCCATCCGGGGGTGGTCCGTGGCTCATCCGGACCTACGAACGTGGGGTAGAAGGGGAAACGCTGGCATGTGGGACAGGGACCGTGGCGGCCGCCCTCGCGCTCGCGTGTCAGGGGGAGGCGTCCTTGCCGTCCAGGTTTCGGACGAGAGGCGGCCCCGAACTCGCGGTCCGTGGATGTCTGGAGGGGTCGCACGCCCGTAACATCTGGCTCGGTGGTCAGGGGAAGCTGGTTTTCCGCGCAATCTGGGAAGTTTAGCCAAGCGATCCCGTCTAAATCGTTCCAACCGCCGTATTCCCAACCTATTACGAGATGCTGAGTGGAGGAGTGGGCGGGTCATTTCCACACTTCTCCACAGTTATCACCACCGCTACTTAACATAATATATCTTATACGTTGTTTCGAAGTTACGTGTGAAAGAGGCCGCCTCGTCAGCGGCCTCCACAAGTCTCCCGCCGCTCACCATCCCGGCAACCGCTACATCTGGCCGCCCGTCAGCTCCGCCAGGCGAACCTGGGCTTCGGTCAGGCTCGAGGACTTGGGATACTTGGTGATGACCGTCCGGTACGCAGTTGCGGCCTCGGTCTTCTTACCCGCCTCCGCATAGGCGCGACCGGCATCGATCAGGTATCGGGCCTTGAGGTATTCCACGTCCGCGGTCTCCGACGCGCGGGCAAACGCATCGCCCGCGTCGGCCCATTTCCGCGAATTCTCCAGCGACGCCCCCAAGAGCCCATTGGTCGGAGCCAGGTACTTCCTGTCCGGCTTGGAGGCCAGAAAGTCGCGCAGGCCTACGGCGGCCAGTTCGCCCTGTCCGTTCAACAACCGGATCTGGTTGAGGGTGATGACTGCCTCGCTGGCGGCATCCGTGCCTTTATACGTCTGGATGAGCTTCTGCAGCTCACTCGAAGCCAGCGGAAGATTGCCTGCCTCCGCGGTCGCTCGTGCCTGGCTGAGACTTCTGGCAGCGAATGCTTCCTTCCGCTTGCCGCTGGTCACCAGGAACCACGCGATGAGGCACACCGCGGCGATGGTCACCCCGGCAACGATGAGCTGCCGGTTGCGGTCGCGGTACCAGGGAGTCGGCGGCGTGCTGCCTGCTGCCTCGCGGGACGTGGGTGCTACAGTGGTTGCCATGAGTTCCCGACTCGCAAGAATGAATGTCCCACCCCAACCTGCCCCAACCACCTCCACCCCGAGTGCCCCCGGCGTGACTCGAACACGCGGCCAACAGTTTAGGAAACTGCTGCTCTATCCATCTGAGCTACGGGGGCGGTGACGCCGGCCGGGTCTCGTCGGAGCGTCTCGAGCACCGAAAAATGGCCCGTCCGGCTGGTCGGGGCAAGTCTCGGACATAGCGCAACTTGCCTTCCTCCGTCATCATGTGCGATGTTGGAATGCGCAGCGGGGCGCGGTCGGCGACAGACCCGCTGCCGGAGCCGGCATGCTCTTCCTCGTGGCCACCGCAGCGACGCTTTTCGCACTTCAGGCACCGGACGCCTCGGATGAGGGGCCCGTCGCCTCGATCACCGGCCTCGTGTACGACGCGGAGACCGGCGAGCCCGTGGCGGGAGCCGTGGCCGCCGTCGCAGGAACGCCCCTCACCTCGCTCACCCAGTCCGACGGCCACTACACCCTCTCGCACATTCCTCAGGGGACCTGGGCGCTCGTCGTCGCGCGACCTCAGTATCGCCCTCACACCTTCAGTGCCATTGTGCCCTCGAGCGGCGTCGTGCGGATCGACGTCGGGCTCCACCTGGCACCGACGACGCTGCCGCCCATCGAAGTCCGAGCCGCGGCATCCCGGGGCAATCGGAACTCAGCCTGGGCTGCCCGACGAGTCACGGCGGCCGACGTGCGCAACGATCCCCGACTGGCGGAGGCCGATCCGCTTCAGGCGATTGTGGGTGGCGGGGTGGCGCTTCGCCCCGAGTCTTCCGAAGGGCTTCACATCCTCGGCGGCGCGAGCGATCAAGTTGCCTATAGCCTGGATGACGTCCCAGTGTTCAGCCCCTACCACAGCGGGGGCACTCTCGGCGCGTGGAATCCGGATGCCGTCGGGCAGCTCGAAGTGCAATCGTCACCCGGTTCTCCCGCCGATCCCGACGGCCTGTCCGGCTCGGTCTCAGCCACCACCATCACCCCCGCCCCGCGGCACCAGCTGCGCGGATCGATCAGCTCGACCCAGATCCGGTCGACCTTCGACGGCCCGGTCGGCTGGAAGGACGCCGGCTACCTCCTCAGTCTGCGCTCCACCTTCCCCGGTCTGCTGCCTCACAGCGGGGAAGGTTCATATCTCGAGGGGGACGCGTCCGACTGGCTCGCGAAGATAGAGTCCCCGTTTGCCGGTGGCCGATTGCGGCTCCTCGGGTACGGCAGCGACAACGACATCTCGACTGCGCGAGGCACAGTCGTGTCGCCTGGCGCCGCGATCGCGGGTCGCAACGGGTTTCGTTGGAGTGCCCGATCGTTCGGCGCCAACTGGTCCCATCGCGCCGGCGGTGCGTTCCTCAAGCTTGGCGTGTGGAGCGCAGGCTCCGATGCGGGCGCCGCGTGGCTCGCGGATTCGAGTTCGATCACCCGGCTCTCCGCATATCGTCAGGATGTGGGCGCGTACGGTGTCGCGGACGTCGGAGGCGCCGGGAAGCTGACGTCGCTCCACCTCCACGCCAGACGAAGTGCGACCTCCTATGCCGCAACGAGCGGCTCGGACGCCGGGGCGACCACGAACCTCGATCGAACGGCTCTCCTCTGGACGGCGGATATCACTCACGAGCGGCCGACGTCCGCGCACAGCACCCTGATTTTCTCGCTCGGAGCCGGCGGTGCGGGCGCCATGTTTCGGGTGGATCCTGGAGTGGAGATCCGGTGGACGCCCACGCGGAGCGTGCGGCTGTCGGCCGGAGTTTCGCGACGCCACCAGTTTGCCCAATCGCTTCGGAACGACGAATCGGTCGTCGGCGCGATCTTCCCCGCTGAGCTTTTCGTCGGCGCCGGCGCCAAGGGCGTGCCGGTAGCGCGCAGCGATCTGGGGGTCGTGACACTCGAATACCGGCCCGAGGCAAACACTCGTCTCACTGGAAAGGCCTACCTCCGAAACCTCGGCGGGCTCGTGCTTGTGGCACCGCTTTCGACCGGTCCATTTGCGGGCCCGGGACCGGCCGGATTCCTGGCGGGCTCCGGCACCTCCGCGGGGATCACGATGGAGGCAGCCGCATCAGGTCCGTCGTATGGCCTCACCCTCGGCTACGGTCTCCAGCGCACCCGTCTCGCCTTCGGCGATTCGAAGTACGTGCCCGCGTATGGTGTGGCTCATTCTTTGGAGGCCGGCGCCCTCCTGATGGCGTCGCCTGGCACCTCGCTCAAGGTGGGGGTCACCGCGCTGTTCGGACGGCATGGGACCTCCGTCACCGGACCATTCGAATGGGAAAGCTGCAACCTGCTCGACAATGGCTGCGAGTTCGCCGGAAGCCCGCGGGAGGCTACCCAGGAGCTCGGCCTTCTCGATCTCCCTCCCTACCTCCGTCTCGATCTCGGCGTCCGGCACCGCTGGCTCCTGCACCTCGCCAACCGCGACGCCGAGCTCGCGATCTTCGGCACGGTGACGAACATCCTCGACCGCCAGAACATTCTGACCAAGGTGATCGATCCGAAGACAGGCGGGCGCGGTCCCGTCGATATGCGGCACCGGTCACCACTGGTCGTCGGTCTCGACTGGCGGTACTGACCGCCGTCACAATTCCCCGCCCTTCCCGGTTCCTACAGCAGGTGGCTGAGCCGACCACCGCCGTTGCGGCGGCCGCGGAGCCCGACTGGAGGCGGATGGACGAGTCGTTCCCCGATCGTGTCGTGGAACTCTTCCACGCCCACTTCGCCCGCCTGTTCCGCTATCTCGATCGGTTGTCGGGCGACCCCGACCTCGCCGCGGATCTGGCCCAGGAGACCTTCACGCGACTCCTGGCGCGCGGGTCGCCGCCGGAGGTGCCGGAGGCATGGCTGATCACCGTCGCGACCAATCTTCTGAGAAACGCACGTGCCAAGGACGCCAGGCACGCCCGGCTCATGACACCGGCGCGGAGCGTGGAGGTGTTGGGGGATCCCCAGGCGTTGCCATCCCAGGCAGCCGAATTCAGCGACGCTCGCGGGCGAGTCCGCGCCGTGATCGAACGGCTGCCTGAGCGGGATAGGCAGCTCCTGCTGCTCAGGGCCGAAGGGTACGCCTACCGCGAGATCGCAGCCGCGCTCGATTTGCACGAGGCGAGTGTCGGGACGCTCCTCGCCAGGGCGAAGCAGGCCTTCCGAGAGCTCTATGAGGAGTCGGTCGATGCATCTTGTGGATGAAGAGATCCAGCGGATTCTTCATGGCGAGCTGAAGGACGAGCCGAGGCGAGCGTCGCTTCGGCATCTTGGCGAATGCGCCGGCTGCCGGGCTCGAGTGGAAGAGGCGGCACGCGCGGAGCAGGATATCTTCGCGCTGCTCGAGCAGGTGGATCATCCGATCCCACCGGTCTCGATCAAGAATCTGATGCGCACCACGCGTCAGGGGCGAGGGATGGGCTGGACTCGGCGGGCGGCGGTCATCGCGCTGGTGGTAGGTGGTGCGGGAGTGGCGTACGCCGCGCCGGGCTCACCGTTGCCGCGCTGGATCAATTCGATTGCGACCGCGCTGGCTGGAGAGCACCCATCCCAGCCACCTGGGCATACGGCGCCGCGGCGGGAAGCCGTCACGCCGGAGAGCGGCATCGCGGTCGCGCCTGGGCGGCGCTTCACCATCACTTTTACCTCCGACCAGCCGTCGGGAGCCGCGACGGTCCGCTTGACCGATGGGTCCAATATCGTCGTCCGCGCGGTGAACGGCGGCGCGGTCTTCCGCACAGACACGGGGCGACTCACGATCTCGAACAACCGATCCGTCGCCGACTATGAGATCGATCTTCCGCGAACCGCGCCCTGGGTCGAGATACTCGTGGCCCGCCGGCGGCTGTTTCTCAAGAACGGTGCGCGGGTCGTGGGCGAGATGTCCACCGTCGACGATGACCGCTATTCCATGCCCCTCCGGCCCGCGAAACCGTAGCCCTATCGCCTGGCGATGATGTGGCAGAGCGCGCCTTCGAGGCGCTCCTTGCCGCCGAGCCCGCCGATCTCGAGCAGGAAGCTCCACCCCACCAACTGTGCTCCAAGGCCGCGCGCGAGCTGTCCCGCGGCACGAGCCGTGCCCCCGGTCGCAAGCACGTCGTCCACGACCAGCACCCGTGCCTGTCCGTGAAGGGAATCGCGGTGGCACTCGAGCGCATCCGTGCCGTATTCGAGATCATACGACTCCCGCACCCGCTCCCAGGGGAGCTTTCCGGGCTTGCGCGCGGGAACGAACCCTGCCCCCAGGCTGGTCGCCACGGCACCGCCCAGGATGAATCCCCTTGCCTCGATGCCGAGGACGTGGGTGATGTCGAGATCACGGAACGGGTCGGCCATGGCCTCGATCAGGGTGCGGAACAGCTTTCCATCGGCCAGGACCGGTGTGATGTCCTGGAATACGATGCCCGGTTTGGGGTAGTCACGGATCGGTCGCAGCGTGTCGAGCAGATGCCGTGCGAGCGGCGTGAGCGTTGTCATCGAATGTCGAAGCTCCTCGTGATCGTGAGATCCTCTTCGGACCGATCCTCCCGCTCCACCGACTGGACGGCCGCGCCCGGCGGGCCCTCGCGCAATGCCTCTTCCAGCCGCGCGAGCACCGCCGGATCGCCGCTGTGCGCAATCACCTCCACTGTCCCGTCGGGAAGGTTCCGCGCGTAGCCCACGACAGCGACCGCTCGGGCCTGTCGGGAGACGAACCAGCGGAATCCCACGCCCTGTACCCGGCCCCGAATCAGAAACCGTACGCTGGTCACGGTCGACGCGCCTGTTTCGACCGCTGCCAGAGGACATACGCCGCGATCAGGACGATCGTCCCGGGGAAGATGTAGGTGAACAGCACGCGGTGCACGTACGGACCGATGGCGGCATTCACCTGCTCCCCATGGCGTCCGATGAGCCAGCCCAGGTAGGTCAGGATGGCGCACCAGAGTCCCGCGCCGAGCGCGGTGAACGTGACGAAGTGGGACAGCGCCATACGGCTGATGCCCGCCGGGATCGAGATGAGATGGCGGATGACCGGCAGCAGGCGGCCGACGAACGTACTGATCTCTCCGTGCCGCCGGAAGAATGCCTCGGTCTTGTCGAGGGATTGCTCCGACATGAGCACGTACTTCCCGTAGCGCCGCAGCACCGGCTCGCCTACGAACACCGCGAGCGCGTAATTGACGAGCGCGCCCAACACGCTCCCCACTGTTCCAGCCGCGATGGCGATCCAGGGATTCATCTGCCCCTTGGCCGCCAGATAGCCGGCCGGCGGCATCACCAGTTCGCTCGGCAGTGGCAGGATCGAGGACTCGATGGCCATCAGCAGCACGATCCCGGGATAGCCGAGGGCAAGGACGGTGTCGGCGAGCCAGCTGAAGAAATGGTCGAGCATTGTGTCCGAGGGTCAGGGAGAAAAGCCGAATTCGCCAAGGAGAGGCACGAACCGCACGTCTTCCACGTTGCTGACGCGTACCCCGTCACCGTGCCGGCGCACGAGCGTGAGGGTCTGCGAGGCACGGTCGCCCAGCGGAATGACCATCCGCCCGTCGGGGGCAAGCTGCTCGACCAGTGGTGTGGGGATTTCGGGCGAGGCTGCCGCGACGAGGATGGCGTCGTAGGGAGAGAAGGGACGCCATCCGAGTGTCCCGTCGCCCACGAGCACCGTGGCGTTCCGGATCCCGGCCGCCTCGAGCGCGATCCGGGCGCCCTGCGCCAGGGGTGCCAGACGCTCGACCGCGAAGACGCTCTCGGCCAGGAGCCCAAGCAGGGCGGTCTGATATCCCGACCCCGCACCGATCTCGAGCACCCGCTCGCGTCCCTGCAGGCCGATCAGCTCGAGATAACGCGCCTGGACGAATGGCTGCGAAATGGTCTGCCCGCCCCCGATGGGCAGCGCCACGTCGTCGTATGCCCGGTGCCGCACGCTCTCGGGCACGAAGAGATGACGGGGCACCATCCGGACCGCTCGGAGCACGGCGAGGTCGCGAATGCCTTTGCGCTGAAGCGTCTCGACCAGTTGCCCACGGTAGCCGCCATATCCGTCCCCCTCGCCTACCCCTCCAGCGCCCATGCCGTGACCGTTTCGATGAGGGAGTAATTGGTCAGGTCCATGTGCAGCGGCGTGACCGAGATGTAGCCCTCGGCGACCGCGAGGTGGTCGGAGTTCTCCGTGCCGGTCCAGGTGATGGTGCCCCCGCCGATCCAGTAGATCTCGCGTCCCCACGGGTCCTTCATTCTCGTGAGCGATTCGGAGAAGAAGCGGCTGCCGAGTTTGGTGACCTGAATGCCCCGGACGTCGCTCGCCGGGATCCTGGGAAGATTGATGTTGAGCAGCATCTGATCGGGGAAGTCGGGCTGGCTCGTGATCCTCCGCACGAGGCTCACGAGCAGGTCTCGGTAGGTATCCATGGTCTCCGGTTGATTCCCGGAAAACGAGATCCCGATGCCCGGCACCCCCAGGGTGACGGCCTCCATCGCCGCGGCGACCGTGCCCGAGTACAGCACGTCCTCGCCCATGTTGGGCCCGTGGTTGACACCGGAAAAGACGAACTGCGGCCGCTCCGGCATCAACGCCTGTACGGCGAGCATCACGCAGTCGGTCGGCGTGCCGTCGATCTGCCATCCTCCGTCGGGTCTTCGTGCGGGCCGCAGAGGACGGTGCAGCGTGAGCGAGTGCGACGTGCCGCTCTGCTCCCGGTCGGGCGCGACGACGGTGACCGTGCCCACTTCCCGGCAGACATCGGCGAGAAGCGCCAGGCCGGGGGCGAGCACACCGTCGTCGTTGGTGACGAGAATGTTCATCCGGGTTTTCCGGCGGGCCGCCCGTCCAGGATGGCCACCACGCCGTCGATCGTCGCGCGAACCTCGGCCGCGAACTCGCTCTCGAATGCTTTGCGGGCCGACCCCTTGAGCTCGCCGGTGCGGCGATACTGATCGATCCGCTGGCGGGCGCCTTCGATGGTGTACTTCTCGGTATACAGCAGGTGCTTCACCAGCATGATCAGCTCCACCTCCCGGCTCTTGTATACCCGGTTACCCGAGCGGTTCTTGGCCGGATTGAGGAAGCGGAACTGGCTCTCCCAGTACCGAAGCACGTGTGGCTTGAGATCGGTGAGCGCACAGACTTCACCGATCGAATAGAATTCCTGGACCGGTCGGGTGGTGGTTGTCATCTCCACTGCTCCGGTTTGAGTTCGCGTCCCATGAGGTGGGCCACCCCGTCTCTGGGCGGCTTCCCATCGAAGAGAACCTCACAGACCTGATGCGCGATCGGCAGCTCGACGTCGTGACGCGCGCCGAGCGCCGTTCCCGCGCGCGCGGCATTGACGCCTTCCGCCACGGTGCGATGGGATTGCCGGTATTCCTCGAGCGTCTGCCCCGAGGCCAGGGCGACTCCGAGCAAACGGTTCCGGCTCAGGCTCCCGGTCGTCGTGAGCACCAGATCGCCCATGCCGGCGAGTCCCGCGAACGTCAGCGGGTCGGCGCCCATCGCGATGCCAAGCCGGGTGATTTCCGCGAGGCCGCGCGTAATCAGCGCCGCTCGCGGGTTGTTCCCGAGACCCAGGCCTTCCAGAATCCCCGCGGCGATCGCGATCACGTTCTTGAGTGAGCCGGCCAGCTCGACGCCGACGACGTCCGACCCGGTGTACACCCGGAACGCGGGCGTGGCGAAGATCCGTTGCGCTTCGTGCGCGGCCCCGGCATCGGTGGATGCCGCCACCACCGCCGTGGGCTGCCCCTGACACACCTCGGCCGCGAAGCTCGGTCCCGAGAGCGCCGCGAACCGAACACCCGGGACCGACTCCTCCCACACCTCGGACATGAGTGCCAGCGTGTCGGTCTCGATGCCTTTGGTGACGCTCACCACCAGCGTACCTGGCGCGATCGCCGTCGCGACTTGCTGCGCCACCGCGCGCACCGCATGGCTCGGCGGCGCCGACACGATCACTTCGGCGCCCGACACGGCCGCTCGCGCATCGGCCTCGGCGCGGAGCGATGCTGCGAGTGAGACGCCGGGAAGAAAGAGCGGATTCTCCCGCTGGCGATTGATCGCGGCCACGACTTCGGCCTCGTACGCCCAGATGCGCACCTGCTCACCCTTGCACGCGAGCAGGTTCGCCAGCGTCGTGCCCCAGCTGCCGGCGCCGAGGACCGCGATGGCGGTCACGAATGTCCCCGCGCGGTCGCGCGACGCCCGAACCTGTTCTCCGTCCCCTTGAGCAGCCGCTTGATGTTCGCGCGATGGAGCCAGATGATCGCGAGCGCCACGGCCACATCGAGCCAGAGAACGGCTGGTTGATCGGGAGGATCGAGCAGGAGCACCGCGACGGGAAAGACCGCGGCCGACACGATGCTGCCAAGCGACACGTACCCGCTCAACGCCACGACGATGAACCACACTGCGAAGGAGACGCCGAGCGCCAGCGGCGCGAGCCCGAGCATCACTCCCGCCGCCGTCGCGACTCCCTTCCCTCCCCTGAACCGGACGAACACCGAGTACACGTGCCCCAGCACCGCCATCATGCCGCACACGAGTCCGAAGAGCTGCGAGGACGACGCGCGCGGTGCGAACACCAGGACGGGAACGAGCCCCTTCGCCATGTCGAACAGACCGACGGGGATCGCGAACCTCCAGCCGAGCACGCGGTAGAGATTGGTCGCGCCGAGATTCCGGCTGCCGTGCTCCCGCAGATCGATCCTGCGGAAGAGGCGGGCCGTGAGGTAACTGGTCGGGATAGCCCCGACCAGATAGGACCCGAGGAGCCACGGAATCATCGCGGTCGTCATCGACGCGATCCTCGCCGGGTGAATCGCAGCCGGAGCGGCGACCCGGTGAAGGGCCAGACGGAGCGAAACCCGTGCACGAGGTACCGCTGGTACGACTCCGGCACGTCGTCCGGGCGATTGCTGACGATGGCGAAGGTGGGTGGCGCGGTGCCGATCTGGGAGGCGTAGAGCAGCTTCACCTCTTCACCCGGCTTCTGCGGAGGCGCGGTGCGCTCGAGCAGATTGCTGAGCACCTTGTTCACTTCCGCCGTGGGGATGCGTTGTTCGCGGCCGTCGGCCACCTCGAGGATGAGGTCGAGAATCTTCCGGACGCGCTGCCCGGTGATGGCGGACGCGTAGACGAAGGGGACGTAGCGCAGGAACGGCGCCTGCGCGATCAACTCCTCCTGACCACGATGAGCCGTGTTGGCGTCCTTCTCTTCGACCAGGTCCCACTTGTTGACCACGATGATGAGGCCGCATCCCTGGTCCCACGCCTCAGTGGCGATCCGCAGATCCTGGTTGTGAAGACCGACCACCGCATCCACCACGAGCACGCACACCGTGGCCCGCTCGATCGCGCGCTCGGTGCGCAGTGTCGAGTAGAACTCCAGGTCATCCTCTACTTTAGCGCGCCTACGTAACCCTGCGGTATCAATGAACTTGAGTAGCCGCCCATTGTAGCGCAAGGGCGAATCGACTGCGTCGCGCGTGGTCCCCGCTTCCGGAGCCACGACGTGCCGCTCCTCACCGAGCAGGCGGTTGACGAGGGAGGATTTTCCCGCGTTGGGCCGTCCGACCACCGCGACATTGATGGCGGGCTCGGTCTCGCCTTCGCCGGCCGGCGGCAGCAGCGCCACCACCGCGTCGAGCAGATCACCGCTCCCCTTGCCCACCCCCGCGCTCACCCCGTGAGGATCGCCGAACCCGAGTTGATAGAAGTCGTGTTGCGCCGTGCTGCGTTCGAGATCGTCGAGCTTGTTGACCGCGACAACCACGGGTCGCTTCGCGTGACGCAGCCGGTCGGCGATGGCGCGATCGACGGGATTCATTCCCTCGGCCCCGTCCACGACGAAGAGCACCAGGTCGGACTCCTCGAGCGCGAACTCCACCTGCTGCCGGATCGCGCGATCCATCGAATCGTGCGAGTCGGGAACCAGACCGCCCGTGTCCACCAGCCAGAAATGGCGACCGTTCCACTCGGCCTCGCCGAAGTGCCGATCCCGGGTCGTGCCTGGACGATCGGAGACGATTGCCCGGCGGCCGCCGAGAATCCGATTGAAGAGGGTGGACTTCCCGGTGTTGGGGCGGCCGACGATCGCGACGGTCGGTTTGCTCACGCCGCCACCGAGTGCAGGGCGTCCGCGAAATCCTTCGACGCGCGGATTTCGAAGGGGACGGTCCCGGCCAGGGCGTCGAAGCGCATGCTGTCGATGAAAAGGCCATCGTCGTTGAGCGCCTCGCCTGGAAGCAGCACGAGATCGAGCTGGTCGTGGGCCTCGAGCGCGGCAAGCACAGCCGCGCCGGGCAACAGTCCCGCAGTCGTGACGCTCGGGCCGAACAGCGAGTTCTCGACCGCAATGAGCTCGAAACGCGCGCCGGTCACCGACGCGAGGGGCGCGAGCACCATCGGCATCAGCGGCGCCATGGCCGTCCCGGTGACGACCCCGATTCGCCGGCCGGTCCAGCCATGCAGGTCCGCCGCGTCGTCCGCGATCCGGCGTTGTAGCCACCGCACCGCGCCGACGCCGTTCTCCACCTGGTCGAATCCATCATAGATGTCGGCCGGCGGCAGCTCGACGCCCGCGCGCAGGTAGAGCTCGTCCGCCCCGAACGCCCAGGTGATCCCGCGTGCATCCCGCGCGATCGCGGCCTGCTCGTCGATCAGCGCGATCGCCGCACGGCACTCCGCCGCGGTCGGTTCGCGCACGAGGTGATGCTTGCTGTATTCCGTGAGACCCACGGGCACGACCGAGCACCCGAGGATGGCGGGGCCGAACGCGAACAGATCGGCGAGCGTCTGGCGCAGCACGGTGCCGTCGTTCACACCGGGCGACATCACCACCTGGGTGTGAAACTCGATCCCCGCCTCGGCGAAGTCCCGGAGCTGTGGGATGATCTCCGGGGCGGATGGATTCCGGAGGAGATACCGCCGAATGGTGGGATCGGTCGCGTGCACGGAGACGTAGAGCGGCGAAAGCCGGTATTCCTTGATCCGCTGGATGTCCCGGGGCTTGAGATTGGTCAGGGTGGCGAAATTGCCGTAGCGGAAGGACAGGCGGTAATCGTCGTCGCGGATATACAGCACGTCCCGCAGGCCGTCGGGCAGCCCGTCCACGAAACAGAAGTCGCACCGGTTGGCGCATCGCCGAATGCGCACTGGCTCGAGCGCGATGCCCATCGGCTCGCCGATGGGGCGTTCGATGTCGAACTCGATCTCCTCGCCGCCCGGTTGGCGCACGTGGAGGAGGAAGGACTCCTCCGCGGTGGCGAACTCCCAGTCGAGGAAGTCGTCCAGCTCGCGGCCGTCGACCGAGATCAGCTCGGTCCCCTCCCGCAGTCCCAGTTCCTCGGCGATCGACCCCGTTTCTACCCCAGTGACTCTGATCATTGGCCATCAAGATGGCCGGTTCGTGCCTAAATTCAAGCCCTTGTGTCACTTCCCCTGTGGATCGGAAGTGCTTTCTGAAGCGAATCGCTCCTGGCTTCCCACCTCCCTGGCCGTGCCTTGGCGGTGCTGGTAGAGGCCGTCGGGTTTGAGGTCCCACGCGGTCGGGTCGGCCAGCTCGATGTCGAGAATCTTCCCCAAGCGGGCGCGATGGGCGGGGGTGAGGACCGAGGCGAGCACTTCCACCCGGCGGCGAAGATTTCGTGGCCGCCAGTCGGCCGACCCGATGTAGTAGCGGTCCTCGCCGCCGTTCGCGAAGTGAAAGATCCGCGCGTGCTCCAGGAACCTCCCGAGGATGCTCACGACCCGAATGCGGCTCGAGACACCCGGCAACCCCGGCCTCAACGTGCAGAGTCCTCGTACGACGAGGTCGATCTCGACGCCGGCTTCGGAGGCCCGATAGAGGGCGCGTATCACATCGGTATCGGCGAGGCCGTTGATCTTCGCGCGGATCCTCGCCTCGCGCCCAGCGCGAGCGTGTTCGATCTCGTTCTCGATCGCCGCAAGCACGTTCGGCAGCAGGTGGGTTGGCGCCACGACGATTCGCCGGTACGAGCCGGTCGGTGGATGGCTCGAGCCCGTCAGCTCGTTGAACAACTCGTGCACGTCGGCGCCCAGGTCGGGATCGGCCGAGAGGAGGCCGAGGTCGGTGTACTGGCGCGCCGTCGAGGCGTTGTAGTTGCCCGTCGCGACGTGCACGTACCGACGGAGCTCCGTGCCATCGCGCCGGAGCACCAGGCCCACCTTCGCGTGATTCTTGAAGCCCACGACTCCGTAGACGACCGTCGCGCCCGCGTCTTCGAGCCGCTGCACCCAGGCGATGTTCCGTGTCTCGTCGAAGCGGGCCTTCAGCTCCACGAAAAGGATCACCTCTTTCCCCGTCTCGCGAGCACGCAGGAGCGCGTCGACGATGGGCGACTGCTCTCCCACCCGGTAGAGCGTGAGCCGGATCGAGGCCACGCGCGGATCGGCGGCAGCCTCGGAGAAGAACCGCACCACGCTTGCCGAGTAATCGTCGTAGGGATGGTGCAGCAGGATGTCGCCGGCGTCGATGCGCGCCCAGATGTCGGTGACGCCCGCGAACGGATCGCGCGCCGCGAGAGGGGGAAACCGCCCCGCGTCTCCCGCGCTCACGCCTGAGGCGAGCCCTCGCAGGGCACGGAGGTCGAGCAGCCCGCTCACCTCGTACACGTCTCCATCGGACAATCCCGAGCCTTCCGCACCCCGCTCGAACCGCAGTTCCCAGCGGATGCGATCGCGGATCTGGCGCGGCATCGCCTGCTCGACCTCGAGACGTACCACGGCATTCGAGGCCCGAGTTCCGACTGCCTCGCCCACCGCTTGCAGCAGGTCGCCTGCTTCCCGGTCGTCCAGATCGATATCGGCGGCACGGGTGAGCCGGAAGAGATGGACACCGTCGATCAACCGGTCGGGATAGAATGCCGCGATGTGAGCTCGGACGACGTCCTCGACCGCGACGACGTCGCCACCTTCTCCCGTCGGGAGGAAGCGCGGAAGCCGCTCGGGAATGCGGAGGTAGGCGAAGTGCATCGCGCCCGCGTCCGCGTCGGTCAGCGAGACGGCGAGGCACAGCGTGAGGTGAGGGAGTAGAGGCACTGGAAACCCGGGACTCATCGTGATGGCCCGGGGCGTGATGAGCGGGAAGAGCTCCCGCTGGAACCGCTCGGTCAGGCGAGAGCGCGCCGACTCGCTCAGCTCGTCCCAGCGACGGACGACGACGCCGTAGGAGCGCAGCTTCATGAGACACGCCTCCGCCGTGCGCGCCTGCCGCTCGAGCAGTCCTCGAAGCCGGAGGCCGACTGCCTCCAGCCGCCCGTCCTGCGCCTCGCTCTTGAGGGCCCCGACGTTCACCATGAAGAATTCGTCGAGGTTCGCGCTCACGATGGCGAGAAACCCCAGCCGCTCCAGAATCGGGGTGCGGGTGTCTTCGGCGAGCGCCAGGACGCGCGAGTTGAACTCGACCAGGCTCAGGTCTGGATCGAGGAGCGGCGTGTCTCCAGGGGTGTACGTCTCGTGACCGGTCGTCGAGCTGCGCGCCCGATGAGAAGTCGGCGCCGTGTCCGGTTCCGGACTGACGCCGGATCGCAGCGCGAACGCGATCGCCGTGAGCGTCTCGGCATCGCCCAGTCCGGGGCCGCCCGCGGTGGCGATCACGTCGTCCAGGGGCAGCCACTCGACGTCGCTCGAACTTTCCTGGTCCCGGCGGACGCGTCGGGCGAGCCACACGTCGAGCAGGTGCACCGTCCCCACGCCCGCCACGGTACCGAGGAACGCGAGATCGCCGACGGCGCTCCCGAGCGTCTCCTGAAGCAGGTGCCGGCAGGCGGCTTCCCCCTGCCCCGCGCCCACCGGAAGCCGAAGATGCCCGTCCATCCGCGTGAGCGCGACGCGTCCTCCGTCGAGCGCGAGCACCGCGGTGGTTCGTCCGGACGCGAGGGAGCGCGCCAGCGCCTCCCGCTCGAGTCCCGCGGACAGGCGTTGGGCACGCGCCAGCTTGCTCTCGAGTATGAGCCGCACGTCGGGCATTGCAGTGCTGATCGCTTCGAGCGGCGGCCCGCCGGCGCGCAGGCGGCGGAGCTTGATCTCCTGGAACGTGCGGATGATACCGCTCCGCCGGACCGACACCGCGTCATACACGAATCTGAAGTGACCACGCCAGGGCCACGGCGACCGCGACTCCCGAGTGATCCGTTCCACTTCCAGCTCCACCAGCAGCTCGAGGGCTGCCGGATTCACCGCGCCGCGGAGGCGCCTCCCCGCTTCGCTGGGGGCCGCCAACGCCGCCGTGGCCTCCGTTTCCGGCGTCTCGGATATAGTGATTTGGGAGCCGGGCAGTGCGATCGTCAACCAGCGGCGGTCGTCCGCTCCCACGCGCCAGCGGCAGACGATGCCACGCCGTGAGAGGGCCCCATCGGCGGTATCGAAGTAGAGATCGCGATGGAACGACCGTACGGCGGGTGAAGACGGGAGACGGAGTGGAAGGGGGGCGTCGGCCAGGTCTCGGAGCCGCTCGGGTGTGGGGACATCCCACTTGAGCTCGCCGGCTGGCGGACCGCTCACCGGGCGCCGGCCGATGCGGCGCGGGTGCGGACTTCCAGGGCCAGGCGTTCCAGGCCCCGCTTGAATTTGGGGTCCTGTCTCACCCGGTCGAAGAGTCCCGAGTCGAGCTGCCAGTAGGCGATGACCGGCGTCATCTGCACCGACCGCGCGAACCATTCCAGCGAATGGTCGACGTCGCCGGTCCACGCGTAGTACGCGGCCATGTCGGAGTACTGGTGGACATTGGTGAAGTTGCCGGCGCGGAGCTGCCGGGAAAGCGAGTCGCTCAGCTCGCGAGCCTCCTCCCGTCGCCCCGTCCGGTACAGACACATCGCCCGGGCGGCGAGCCATTGCCCGAGGTCCAGTGCCAGGCATCCCTTGGCGTTGCCGCTCAGCAACAGTGCGTAGCTCTGGAGGACCGCCGTGACGGGATCCGCCGGCGCGAGGGCCTGCACCCGCCGTGCCTCGTCGAGTGCCAGGTCGTACTCGCGGCCACCGAGCGCCAGCACGATGAGCCCGTGCCGGAGTCCGGTGGCGAGAGGGTCGAGCCCCACCGCGGCCTGCGCCTGCCGGACCGCCTGTTTGTATCGGTGGTCGGCCGCTAGGGAAAAGGCGGCGGACATTCTGATCGCCGCGTCGTTCGGCTTGAGCTGAAGCGCCCGGCGAAGCTCCGCGAGCGAGGAATCGATCGGGGCGGCATTCACCACCAGGGCGTCGGCCAGCACGTGGTGCGCCTCGGCGAGGCCGGAATCGAGCGCGACGGCACGCATCGCCAGCGACTTCGCCCTGGTGGCCGCCTGGTACTGGCTGAAGTTGCCACGATAGCCGTAGAACACCCACGTGGAATACACGGAGCTGAGTCCCGCATATCCCATCGCATAGCTGCTGTCGAGCCGCACCGCCTCCTCGAAGGAGTGGATCGCCGCCCCGAGGGCCTGCGGGTCTCGGCGTTGCATGGCATAGCGGCCGTGCAGCACGGCGTCGAAGGCGGCGCTCTTCGTCGCCATCGCGCCCGATGCCATGGTGCGCATCGCCGTCAGTCCGCTCGCGAGCTTCTCGGTCACCTTGCGGGCGATCTCCTCTTGCACGCGGAACCGGTCGGAGAGATCACCCTCGAACGTCCCGGCCCAGAGATGAGCCTCGGACTTCGCTTCGATCAGCTCCGCCGAAACCCGGACCCGGTTCCCCTGCCGTCGGACGGAGCCTTCGACGACGTGCTCCACGCCCAGTGTGTCCGCGATTTGCGGGAGTGTGAGCGGACTCCCTTTGAGCGCCATCACCGAGGTCCGGGAGATGACCTTGAGGCTCTCCACCTGCGCCAGCTGCCCGATGATTTCCTCGGTGATGCCCTCGCTGAAATACTCGTTGGCGGAGTCGCCGCTCAGATTGTCGAACGGGAGCACCGCGACGGACGCGGCGTACCGGTTGGCCTTCACCGGGGCGGTCGGGATGGCCTCACGCTCGCGCCCGAACGGCCGCCACAGGGTGACCACCACGGCGGCAAGGGCGAGCAGCGCCAGGGGGACGAGCCACCGGCCCAGGATGGCCGAACGGCTCGGCTCCCCCGATGCAGGGGGCACCACCGGCACAGGCGTGGAGAGGCGCGGCAGTGCGCCTAGCGTCTCGCGCAGTGCGTCGGCCAGGGCGCCCGCGGTCTGGAACCGCTCCTCGGGCGCCTTGGCCATACAGCGCCGCACCGTGGTGATGAGGTCCCGGGGTACAGAAGCGGCCGTAAGGGGTTCCACCGGCGGATCGGCCGTGAGCTGCTGGGTCAGGATGCTCTTGAGAGTCGGCCCGCTGAACGCCATCCGGCCGGCGAGCATCTCGTACAGCACGCATCCCAGGCTGTAGATGTCGCTGCGGCCGTCCACTTCCGCTGCCGACGTGGCCTGCTCGGGGCTCATGTACGCGACGGTGCCGATCGGGAGACCGATACCGGTGAGCGTCGCGCCGCCCGCCAGCTCCACCGCACGCGCGACGCCGAAATCGGCGATGACCGCATGCCCGTTGGAGAGCAGGATGTTCTCCGGCTTGATGTCTCGATGGATCACGCCATGGCGGTGGGCGTACTCGAGTGCGTCCGCCACTTCGCAGGCAATGGATGCGGCCTCCGGCACTGTCACCTGGCCGCAGCACATCATCCTGTCTCGCAGGGACTCCCCCTCGATGTACGGCATCACGGCGTACAGCAGGCTGCCGGCTTCGCCGGAGTCGAGAAGGGGAACGATGTTGGTGTGTTGGAGCTGCGCGGTGATCTGGACTTCGCGGAGAAAACGTTCCGATCCGACGGCGGTTGCGATGTCCGGGTCCAGGATCTTGATCGCGACTCGTCGACTGTACTTCTTGTCGCGCGCGAGGAAGACCTGCGCCATCCCGCCACGGCCGAGCTCGCGCTCGACCGCGTATCGTTCCTTGAGAAGTCGCTGCAGCTCGGGAAGGAGGTCGGTCACTCGGGCCGGACTTTACCTGATCTCGACATCGGAGATCTGGGCGCCCAGCCGGGTGCGAATCTCCTGAAGGAGCGTATCGCCGGGAAGACTCTTCCGCAGGCGCACCCGGTACAAGAGCGTGGCGTTGCCGCCGTCTCGCGACGAGTTGGCCAGCTTCCACTCCTTCACCCGTTCGGTGAGGACCGCCTCGACGGCCGGCTGAGCCACGTCGAGCCGCGCCGTACGGATCTTGACCTCGGTGTCGAGCGGCTTGGGCACCTTTCCCGAGCCCCGCTTCTGCGCACGCGCCACGATCGCCTGGAGCTGCTCGGGAGTCATCGAGCGCAGGATCTCGCGGTCGAGCATCGAGACGAAGGCGCCACTCCTATTGGCCTGGGCCCGCGAGCGCTCCAGGCGGCGTGCCGCGGCAGGGCCTTCCAGATGCGCCGGCGCCCGCCCGAAGTCGGTGTACCAGAAGATCAGGATCACCACGTTGAACAGGAGCGACATCACCGCCGCGGCCGACATCACCTGTACGCCCGCGGCAAGCCCCACCGCGGTCGCGAGAAAGATGCAGACGGCGTCTTTGGTGTCCCGCAGCGTGTTCCGAAAGCTCACGGCCGCGACGATGCCGCCAAGGCTGAATGCCAGGGCGACGCTGTTCTTGACGAGAAGCACGACTCCCGCCACGACGATCGGCAGGATGATGAGGGTCTGCACCACCGACTGCCGGTAGCCCTTCTTCTGGCGGGTCATGATGTAGATCCATGACACCGGCAGCATCAGCAGAAAAGCTCCCGTCATGCAGAGGGCGGTCGTGACGGCGAGGGCGGCGGGAGCCGGTAGTCCCTGGCCGGTCCCGCTCAGCGACTCGAACAGCGGTTCCGTGCCAAGCTGGTCCTTGCCGACATTCAGCGCGTCGAGCCGCTCCGCGGAAAATACGGTATGGAGGCCGGGAAAGACCTGCCACAGAAGCCAGGTCCCGGCAGCCAGGATCACGTAGTAGGCCACCACGCGAATGACGGGATTGTCGCTGAGCCTGGTGGAACTGCCCCTCGTGGGCTTCGGCACTGCCGACCCCCTCGGGTGGATGGCCGATGGCGATGGTGGGAGGCGATGCAGAAAAATGGCGGGACACGGGGGGCAGATTCAAGCTCCGGCCATTGGCAAAGCCCGTTCCAGGCATGAGATTCCACCAACTTCCTCCCCTCAATCCAATGCACCGTCAGTCCCGCGTCGACCCCCGCGTCAACACCGTATCCTCGATCTCCGGGGCGACGACTGCCTCGCTACCGGATGAGCTGGTCGAAGACAGCGTCGGTCGCCTTCGGATCGCGGCCCTCACCTGGGTGACGCTCTGGACCATCGGCCTGGTGCTCAACCACCTCGTCCGCCCGCTCCTCAATCTGCCCGAGGGGGCGGTGCTGGCCTGGCCGCCGCTGGCGGATGTCTTCGCGATCCTGTTCATCGTGGTGTCGCTGGCACTCTACCGCTGGGCGCCCCACGGCCACGGCCAGGGCCACAAGCTCGTGAACGTCGGTCTCGTCTACGAGGTGGCGCTTGCGTTCGCGGTGGGGATCGTGAACCAGTGGAACCCCGCGGTGCTGGGAGGCCGCATCTCCTGGCTCTGCGTCCTGATCCTGATCCAGCCCCTTATCGTTCCCGCGCCACCGAAAAAGCAGCTCATCGCGTCCCTTCTCGCCGCATCGATGGATCCCGTGGGACTCCTCGTCGCTCACCTGCGTGGGCTCGAGCTTCCCAGTCTCACGCTCCTTTTCTGGGCCTACCTCCCGAACTACGTCTGCGCGATGCTGGCGGTGCTGCCGTCGAAGATCATCATGCGACTCGGCCGGCAGGTGAGCCGCGCCCGGGAGATGGGGAGCTACCGGCTCGCCGATCGTATCGGCGAAGGCGGAATGGGAGAAGTCTGGCGGGCCCAGCACCGTCTGCTCGCCCGCCCCGCGGCCATCAAGTTGATCCGGCCCGGCCGCGACGACGAGGACAGCACCACCGCGATCGCCCGATTCCGCCGCGAGGCTCAGGCTGCCGCGAGTCTGCGCTCACCCCACAGCATCCAGCTCTACGATTTCGGCGTGACGCGCGACGGGCGCTTCTACATCGTGATGGAGCTGTTGGACGGACTGGATCTCGAGACGCTGGTCCGCCGCTTCGGTCCCCAGCCACCGGCCCGCGTGGTGCACTTGCTGACGCAGGCCTGCGCGTCGCTCGCCGAAGCGCACGCATCGGGACTCGTGCACCGGGACATCAAGCCCGCCAATCTCCACCTCTGCCGCCTCGGACTCGATTACGACTTCGTGAAGGTGCTCGACTTCGGGCTCGCCAAGCGTGATCAGCGAGGCGCGGCTGGGCAGACCCTGCTCACCGCACCACAGGCAACGACGGGGACGCCGGCCTACATGCCGCCCGAGATGGCCTCGGGCGAGGAAATCGACGCCCGCGTGGACCTGTATTCGCTGGGCTGCGTGGGATACTTCCTGCTGACGGGGAAACTCGTGTTCGAGGCCGACAACGCCTTGCGGATGATTCTCCAGCATCTGCAGAGCGAGCCGGTGCCGCCGTCGGCCCGTTCCGGCCTGGCGATTCCGCCGGCGCTCGACGATCTGATCCTCCGCTGCCTCGCGAAGGACCCGGCACGCAGGCCGGCGTCCGCCGAGGAGCTCGCAAACAGGCTCGCCCGCATCGACACAGGCGACCCCTGGACCGACCATCAGGCCCGCGCCTGGTGGGAAAAGAATCTGGCGGAGGGCAAGCCATCGCCCTCCGCCAGCGAGCCGACGATCACCCTCGACGTCGCCTACTGAATCCGCACGACCTTCCCTGCCGACGGCACGCCGTTCCGGTTGAGCACGAAGATCAAATAGTCTCCAGGCGGCGCCGCGTTGGCGTTGGCGGGCGCCGTGACGCTGATGCTGCTCGCCGCCGCGGTGAATGAGAGCGTCATCGCCCGCCCGTTCTGGTCGAACGCGTGAGTCACGGAGCCCAGGCGCATCAGCCGGACCGTCGTGATCTGTGCGGCGTTGGGCGTGGTCACCGTGAACGAGG
>DATBSO010000138.1:0-3198 GCA_036559745.1 Gemmatimonadales bacterium
GGCGCGGGGCAAGCAGCACCTCGTCCTGGTCCGTCCCATGGGCGATCTCCTAGTGATGGAGCAGCTCCACTATCACGACGAGATCCGCAGCGCGGCTGACGTGCCCCGGCCCGAGGTTACCGTCAAGGACGCCGAGCTGGCACTGGCCAAGCAGCTCATCGACCAGGGCTCCGTGGATGAGTTCAAGCCGCAGAGCTACCGCGACCATGTCCGGGAGCGGGTCCTCGAGGCGATCCAGCAAAAGGTGGACGGTCACGAGATCACCGATGAGCCGGCCGAAGCCCCACAGACGAAGATTATCGACCTGATGGATGCGCTGAAGGCCAGTCTGGCCAAGCGCGGTGAAGGCGCCGAAGAGAAGAAGCCGGCCAAGGGATCCGGCAACGGGACCAAGGCCACCCCAAAGAAGAAGGCAGCCGGCGCGCGCTGACAGGTCATCCACCGCTCCATGCGCATTCTCGTCGGTACCAGCGGCTGGTCGTACAAGGAATGGAAGGGCTCGTTCTATCCGGACGCCCTGCCCGCCGACGACATGCTCCGCTACTACGCTTCTCGCCTCCCCGCGGTCGAGATCAACAACTCCTTCTATCGCATCCCCAAGGAGAAAGTGCTGCTGGACTGGGCCGCGCAGGTGCCGCCCGAGTTCCGCTTCGTGCTCAAGGCCTCGCGCCGCATCACCCACATCAACCGGCTGGCTGACGCGGACACCTCACTTCCCTACTTTCTCCAGACGGTGAATGTCCTGGGAGACCGGCTCGGCCCTACCCTGTTCCAGTGCCCCCCGACGCTCAAGAAGGACATGGCGCGCCTGACCGACTTTCTCGGCCGCGTGCCCCGTACCTGGCGCGCGGCGCTGGAGTTCCGGCACGAGTCCTGGTTCGACGAAGATGTGTACGAGGCGCTCCGCACTCACGATATCGCGTTGGTGACGGTCGACGAGGATGAGGGGACGTCTCCGCTGGTGCCCACGGCCTCGTGGGGATACCTGCGCCTCCGACGCGCCGAGTACGCGGACTCCGAGCTGACGGAGTGGGCCGGCCGGATCAAGGCGCAGCCCTGGGCGGAGGCCTTCGCCTTCCTCAAGCACGACGAGGATCGCCCGACCGGACCGGAAGCCGCCACGAGGCTCGCGCGGCTGATCTAGCTGGCGGCGGCTCGATCGGACCGGCATATTCGATTTGTCCTTACCCCGGCGTCGCTCTCCAATGACCGCGGGCCCCATCACTCTGTACGTTGCGCTCGGTGACTCGATGAGCACCGACCATTATCCTACGTGCGACGTACGCCAGCTCGACGTCCCTCCCAGCCGCCTGGATCCGATCGGCGCGGCCTCGCTTCTGTACCACAATGACAACGGGCTGTGGCCGGAGTTTCAGGGACAGGATCTCGAGTCTCGGAGCCCGGGAGCGGACTTCCTCAACCTCGCGGAAGACGGCGCCATGATCGACGATGTCGCCACCGAGGAGCTGGCGCGGCTGGGGCAGGACCACGATGAGCCGGACATCCTGCTCACGCTGAACGCAGGCGGGAACGATCTGCTCGATGCGCTCACGGCGGGCCGCCGCCTGGAGGCGGTTGTGGGCCGCATCATGCGCCGTTACTCCGACCTGGTCGATACCGTCCGCGAGGAGCTGCCGCATGCCGCCTTCGTGCTCACCACGGTGTACGACCCCACGGATGGCACCGGCGTCCTGCCGGGCCTCGAGGATCACGGCCGCCTCCCGCTCGATCAGCTCGAGCGCTTCAACGAGCTGGTGCGAAGGACGGCCCAGCAGGACGATCGGCTCGTGCTGGCCGATGTGCACCGGCATTTCATGGGTCACGGGCAGAGGGCGCCGGAAGGGGAGCGTTGGTATTGGAGGCCCAACCCGATCGAGCCGAATGCCCGGGGCGCGAGCGAGATCAGACGGGTGTGGTGGCAGGCGCTGGACAGCATTGTCTAGAAATAGGAGGCCGTGATGACCCGCGTAATGACCGCGACCGCGATCTCGCCCGATCGCAAGCCGCGGGACGACGAGATCGACATCTACGGAATGACGCACGCGGGCAAGGTGCGCACCGATAACCAGGACCACTTCCTGGTCTGCGCGCTACGCCGGGAGATGGTGGTGCAGCATACCAGCCTGGCCGAGGCGGACGAGCTGCTGGCGGGCAGCGAGCGGGTGGGCTTGCTGATGATGGTCGCCGACGGGGTGGGAGGCGGGAACAAAGGCGAAGTGGCCAGCCGGAGCGCGCTCGAGGCCGTGGGCCGCTACGTGTCGCGCAGCATGCACTGCTACTATGCCGCCGGCTCGGCCAACGACCAGGACTTCATCGAGGCGCTGCAGGGGGCAGCCACCCAGTGCCACGAGGAGCTGCTGCGCCGCGGGGAGGAGGAGCCGGAGATCCGCGGCATGGCCACCACACTGACGCTGTATATGGGCGTCTGGCCCCGTGCCTACCTGCTGCAGGTCGGCGACAGCCGCTGCTACCTGCTCCGCGGCGAGGACCTCACCCAGATCACCCGCGACCAGACCATGGCGCAGGAGCTCATCGATCTGGGCGTGCTGACCCGGGCGGACGCCACCGGGACCCGGTTCGAGCACACCCTCTCCAGTTCCATCGGCGGACGTCAGACCGCGCCGGCCGTGACGCGCATCGAGCTGGCCTGGGATACCGTGGTGCTGCTCTGCAGCGACGGTCTCACCCGCCATGTGCCCGATGAGCGGATCCGCGAGCGTCTGCGCTCGATGACTTCATCACGGCAGGTCTGCGAGGACCTGCTGCAGGACGCGCTCGCGGGCGGCGGCACCGACAACATCACCATCGTCGTGCGCCGGGCGGTGCCGAGCGACCCGGCCTAGCTTGCGGCCTGCTCCTTCCGTCCGGAGAGCAGCCGCTCGGTGAAGTCGAGCCGCTCCTCGAGATTCGCGAGGCGCGTCTCCAGCGCATCCACGTAGTCGCTGTCCTCGCTGCGACTCTCCTGCCGATCCCTGCGGCCCCGCACGGGCGCATGGCTGCGCGCGCACCGGCCGCGGGCCACGAAGCGCCAGATCAGGAAGCCGACCAGCAGCCAAAAGATCCATCCGCCCATCATTGCTTTTCCCTCCTTACTTCTTCGTGCCCCAGGCCAGCTCGACCTCTTCTGCCGTGCGCTTCAGGATATCGGCCACCTGCTTGAGCGACGGGTGCTCGGGTCCGCGGCGCCAGGCCTGCCCG
>DATBSO010000139.1:0-6053 GCA_036559745.1 Gemmatimonadales bacterium
CTCACCCCGCCGCCCGTCACCTCCGCCTTGCGGTAACCCTCGTCTCCGCTCCAAGGCAGCTCGCCGTGCACCAGGGTTTCGATCAGACGGCGACGCTCGTCCCGGCGGAGCTGCGCCAGCGGGCGAGACGGAGCGACGCCGGCCGCCTCGGCCAGCGCGTCGGCCAGCCGGTCGGGGAGCCGTCCTCTCAGCACACCAGCGACCGTCCGGGTGTTTTCAGGCGTGAGCGCGAGCTCCCACCCTGCCTCATCGAGACCGGTCCACTGCACCCGGAGCCGGGCGTCGGCATCACCCTCCAGGCGCGAGCGTGCGAGGACGTGGGAGACGTCGAGCACCGCCGGGCCGCTGTAGCCGCAGTGGGTGAACAGGAACCCGCCGCTGCTGCGGGCGCTTCGCCGGCCATCGCGCGCGGTGATCGTCACCGCCAACGAGACGCCGGCGAGCGCCGCGAACGGCGCCGGGCTCGCGACCGTGGGCGTGAGCGCCGGGTACGTCGGATGCATCGTGTGCCCGAGCGCCTTGAGCAGCTCCAGCCCGCGGCCGTCGCTCCCGGTGCTCGGCACCGACAGCCCGCCGGTCGCGACGATCACCGCGTCGGCCACCAGTGGCTCCGCGTGTTCCAGCTCGACTCGCCAGCCGCCCGCTACGGGCTCGAGGCCGGTGACCGCGGTCTCCGAGAGGAAGCGCGCACCTCGGCGGGCCGCCAGCGCCAGCAAGCCATCCCGCACGTCCCGCGCGCGGTTCGACGCCGGGAACAGCTTGGCGGACTCGGGCTCCTCGACCAGCGGCAGACCCAGCTCGCTCTCGAAGAACGCGATCTGCTCCGCGAGCGGCCACGAGCGAAGGATGTTTCTGAGGGTGTGGGGCGATGAGTCGGTGACGAACCGCCGTTCGTCCACCCAGGAGGGCAGGATGTTGCAGCGGCCGCCTCCGCTGATGAGGATCTTCCGTCCTCCGTCGCGGGTGCGCTCGAGCAGCAGCGTCTCCGCGCCCCCGGCGGCCGCGAAGATCGCGGCCATGGTGCCGGCGGCACCTGCCCCGATCACCGCGACGCGGCGTCGCACTTATCTGGAGCCGCCGCGCGCCTTCTTGATCTCCTCGGTGAGCCGCGGGACGATCTCGAACAGATCGCCGACGATGCCGTAGTCGGCCACCTTGAAGATCGGCGCGTCCTTATCCTTGTTGATAGCCACGATGGTCTTAGCCGTCCGCATGCCGGCGAGGTGCTGGATGGCCCCGCTGATCCCCACCGCGATATAGAGATCGGGACTCACGAGCCGTCCCGTCTGTCCGATCTGATCGGTCGAAGGCCGCCAGCCGTCGTCGGTGACGGCCCTGGTCGCGCCGACGGCGGCGTTCCCGATCGCTGCCGCCAGGTCCTCCACCAGTTTGAAGTTCTCTGCGGCACGCAGTCCCCGCCCGCCGCTCACGATCACCGGCGCCTCGCCGAGATCGAGCACCGCCGCACCACCGGCGGTCTGTTCGGTAACGACGACCCGCGCCGATGCCGGATCCACTGCAGGCGGCGCTGTTTCGACCCGCGCCGTGCGAGGGGACTCGACAGGGGTGATCGCACCGGGACGAAGCGATACTAGCGCCGGTTGCCCGCTCAGCCGGAGGGTCGCGATGATCTTGCCGGTGTACGTGGGGTGGCGAGCGATCACCGCATCGCCGGTGATCTCGAAATCGGTGACGTCCGACGCAAGGGCGACACCGAGCTTCGCAGCGACCCTGGGGGCGAGGTCACGTCCCTCGGCCGACGCGGCGAAGAAGCCGGCGCGATAGCCGCCGGCGCGAAGCCGCTCGGCGGCGGTCGCCGCGTAGACCTCGGGGCTGTAGTGCTGCAGGGCTGGGTGCTCGACCACGATGACCACGTCGGCGCCGTAGCGCCCGAGCTCGGCGGCCCGCGAGGCGATGCCGGGCCCGCCGATGAGCAGCGCGTGCACCTCGCCACCCCCCGTGGCGTCGGCCGCCTTGCGCGCGCCTGTCACTGCTTCGAAGGCGACCTTGCGAAGCTCACCGCCTCGCGCTTCCGCGAACGCGAAGATCGTCGCCATCACAGCACCTTCGCTTCGTGTTGAAGGAGGCGCACCAGCTCGGGGACCGCGTCCGCTCCTTCGCCGATGATCCGTCCGGCGGGACGCTCGGCGGGCAACGCGAGGGAGTCGACCGTCAGCCGGGCTTCGCCGAGCGTGGCAGGTCTGACGTCGAGCGGCTTCTTCTTCGCCGCCATGATGCCCTTGAGCGAGGCGAGACGTGGACGGGCGATGCCTTCGTCGATCGTGAGCACCGCCGGGAGGGGAAACGTCACGGTCTCCGCCGCGCCCTCGAGGTCGCGGCGGGCCGTTCCCTTGTTTCCGGCGATCTCCAGGTGGGAAATCGAGGTGACGCAGGGCAGATCGAGCAGCTCGGCGGTCATCGGGCCAACGGTGCTGCCACCGGTATCGGTGGCCACGCGCCCGAACATGATGAGATCGTATCCGCCGTCCTTGAACTCGGCGGCGAGGGCGCGCGCGATGGCGAGGCCATCGAAGGGGACGTCGTCGGACTTGAGCTGCACCGCCCGCGCGGCGCCCATCGCGAGTCCCTTGCGCAGCATCTCCTGAACGCTATCGGGGCCGAGCGAGAGGACCACCACTTCGCCCGGCCCCTGCTTTTCCACAAGCTGCAGGGCGACTTCGAGCGCATACCCGTCGAAGTCTCCCATCTCGAACTTGAGCCCGCCCTGGTCCAGCGACTTCCGATCGGCCGCGATGGAAAACCGCATCTCCATGTCCGGCACCCGCTTGATGCATACCGCGATCTTCACCACGTACTCCCCGATGAGTTCCGGGGGCAAAGCTAGCAGAGAAGGGAGAAGAGAGAAAGCTTCTCTTTCTACTCCTGGCCCTCCCGCCCACCCGGACCACCCAGCGTCGTCCGCACCACTAACCGGAACGCGCGCCGCGAGTTGGGCGTGAGGAACCGTTCGACCGTGAGCCCGTTTGGGTTGCCCTGGTTGATGTTGAACGTCCCGAAGATCGCGCTCTCGTTCTGGAACAGGTTGGTGACGATGCCGTTGATCTCCCAGCGGCCGAACTCCACGCCGACCCGAGCGTCCGCCACGAAGTACCCGTCGAGCGGGTCGGTGACGTTCGCCTCGTCACCCCGCAGGAACTGCTTCCCGATGTACCGCCCGTCTGCGCCGAGTGATACGTATTCGCCGACCTTCACGAGACCGCCGAACTTGATCTGATGGTCGGGGACGAGCGGAAAACGCTTGCCCGGAGTCACCTGGTTTTCGTTCGGGAAGGGATTCGTGATCGCGTCGGCCGGATCGGCCGGCGGTTCCTCGCCGGCGGAACGGATGGTGAAGATCTCGGCGTCGCTCTGGAAGGTGGCCCGGGTATAGGCGTAGTTCGCGTACAGGGAGTGGCCCTGCGGGAACTTGTACCCTCCCGCCAGCTCGAGGCCCACGCGCCGGGTCTTGTCGAGGTTCACGAAGAAGCCATCGATGGTACTGCCGACCGGCTCGTCTTCGTCTCCGAACGGCGTCAGGAAGATGTCGTTCCTCACGGCGGTGTAATAGGCGGAGCCGGAGAACGAGTAGCGATCGCCCGCGTAGCGGACGCCGGCCTCGATCGTGCTGGCCTTCACCGGATCGAGCGGAGGATCGTCCCCGAGCGCGAAGGGGAGCGGGCACGCGGTCTCGGGGTCGGCGCAGGCGTTCTCGATGACGGCCGGCGCGCGGAACGCCTGGCCCCATGACGCAAACACCGACGCGCCGGGCCCGACCTCGACGCTCGCGCCGATCCGCGGGTTGAAACGCTTGTACGTGCCGACCGTGTCGAGCGAAGGATCGAGTTGGTTCTCGAACGGGATCCGCACGTAGTCGAAACGGGCGCCGGCCGAGAGCGTGACCTTCCCGATGACCAAGTCTGCCGCGCCGAACGGCGCGATGTCCCAGAGCGGGCTTCGTGCCTGCGTGGTCTGCATTCGCTCGCCGCCGAACTTGGTCGAATCGGCGAAGATGTCGATCTTGACCCGCGTCACCTCGCCGTCCACACCGGCGCGCAGGCTGAGTGACGTGCGGTCGTTGATGATCGTCGTCGTGCGATAATCCGTGGTGTAGCCGAAGCTCGTGTTGTAGCTGATCCCGAACGCGTCCGGATCATCTTCCTGGTTGACGTTGAATCGCTCGGCACGATGCCGCCGGAAGTACGCGGTGGCCGATGCCCGGCCCAGGCCGAACTGTTTGTAGGCTTGGAGAGATCCCTGGTAAGCCCACAGCTTCTCGTAGTCGCCGGCGCTGAGGTTGGAGTCGGCACTCTCCGCGAAGATGGATTCCGGCAGCGACCCCGCGGTCTCCGAGCTGTCGCGCGAGTAGAAGCCCTGAAAGCGGATGCCGCTCGTCTCGCCCAGCTTCCCGACGTTGAAGAATCCCTGATACCCCTCGGCGCCGGTGATGTCGCGCCAGCCGCCCTCGCGGTTGTAGTCGCCGCCGAGATACCAGTCCATCCCTCCATGAGAAAGGCCGGACACGTGGGCCTCTCCGCGTGCCGCACCGTAGCTGCCGCCGGAGAGCTCGATGGTTCCCTTCGTAGGCCCGGTCCCACGCGCGGTCACGAGATTGACGGCCCCACCCAGCGCGTTGCGACCGAGCAGCGAGCCGTTGCCGGACAGGATCTCGATCCGGTTGATGTGGTCCATCGGCAGCAGATCGAAGTTGACCTGCGAGGCCTCGGGCTCGTTCATCCGGACGCCGTCCAGGAACACGGCCACGCCCTGCGGCAACCCCACGACCGGAGACGAGTAGAACCCTCGGCTCGAGAGGTTGAGCTTGTACGGGCTGCCGAGGTCGTCATACGTAGAGAAGCCGGCCACGGTCTTCATTGCATCGGACAGGATGCGGGGCTCGTAGGCGTCCACCTCCTCGGCCCTGAGCGTCGTGACTCGTGCCGGCACGCCTGACCCGATCGTCGGTCCTGCCGCCGGCGCGATGCTGCCCACCACCTCGATGGGCGGAAGCTCGTGGGCCGTGGAATCAGTCCGAGTGGTATCCCGTTGCTGTGCCTCGAGGGTGGAAGTACCAAGCACGAATGCGGCAGCTACGAGCAGACTCGTCACTCTCATCAGCCGGCGTCCTTGTCGATTGGATGGAGCGGGGAGCGGTCAGCGAAGCGGGAAAGCGTCGGGCGGCGATCCTCGGAGGAATCGACCGGCCACCGTGAGGGATTGTGGCGGGGGGGATTCCGTCCTCTGCGTCCTCTCCGTCTTCTGCGTCCTCTTAGAACGCCGCCAGCCCCGTGATGGCCTGGCCCACGATCAGCGAGTGCATGTCGTGCGTACCCTCGTACGTGTAGACCGACTCCAGGTTCGCCATGTGCCGCATCGAGTGGTACTCGGCCAAGATCCCATTGGCGCCGAGCAGACGGCGGGCCTCGCGGGCGCAGTCACACGCCATGCTCACGTTGTTCCGCTTGCAGATCGAGACCTGGTCCGGCGTCATCGTCCCCGCGTCCTTGAGCCGCCCGAGCTGGAGCGTCATGAACTGCGCCTTGGTGATCTCGGTCAGCATGTCCACCAGACGCACCTGTTGGATCTGCGTCCCCGCGATCGGCTTGTCGAACATCACCCGCTGCTGTCCGTAGCGCAGCGCCTCGTCATAGCACGCCATCGCCGCGCCGATGGCACCCCAGGAGATTCCGTACCGCGCCTGGGTCAGGCACATGAGCGGGCTCTTGAGCCCGCCCGACTTGGGCAGAATGGCGTCTTTCGGCAGGTGGACGTCGGCCAGATGGATCTCGCTCGTGTCGCTGGCGCGAAGCGAGAGCTTTCCCTTCTGGTCCTTGGCGGCGTAGCCCTTGGTGTTGGTCGGCACGATGAACCCGCGGATCGACTTCGGATCGTCGATCTTTCCGGTCTTGGCCCAGATGATCGACACGGTGGCCTGCGATCCGTTCGTGATCCACATCTTGGTGCCGTTCAGCACCCAGCCGTCTTTGGTTTCCTTTGCAGTCGTGATCATGCCACCAGGATTCGAGCCGAAGTCGGGCTCGGTCAGGCCGAAGCAG
>DATBSO010000140.1:0-2576 GCA_036559745.1 Gemmatimonadales bacterium
CGCAAGATTACCTCGATGACGAGATCGAGGAGCTGCAGGCTACGGGTATTCGCGCGTCGGGAGTAGCGGTCATCGGCTGGAATACCGCACAGCGCATCATGGATACGGCTCGTGCCGACCAGATCGCGTTCATTGCCCTGGCGACACACGGTCGTAGCGGGCTGGGTCGACTGGCCTTGGGAAGTGTGGCGGACAAGCTGGTGCGTGGAGCGGAGGTACCAGTACTCGTCTGTCACCCGTCAGGGAGGGGCAAGATTGACAAGGCGTCGCGTCCGGGTTTCGGATCGCGGGGCCGCAGAGCGAGGAAGGGACGATAGCGAAGCCAAAGTGAGCTGTGCCAACGATCAACCGGGCACGGTACCGACCATGGCACCGATGGCCGCAGTGATGCCCATAGCCAGGGCGCCCCAGAACACGACACGCACGGCCCCTTTGAGTGCGCTCGCCCCTCCAGCCCGCGCCGCCAAGCCACCCAGCAGGCCCAAACTCAACAACGAGGCGCCCGCGACGGCGGGGAGGACTCGTGCGAGGGGTACCAGGAGTGCAACGCCCACCGGGAGAGCCGCCCCGACCGCGAAGGTCAGTGCGGACGTGAGGGCGGCCTGGACCGGGCGCGCCCGATGCTCGCTTGCAATGCCAAGCTCGTCTCGGGCGTGCGCTCCGAGTGCGTCATGAGCCATGAGTTGCTCGGCCACCTGTCGGGCCAGATGCGGCGTCAAACCACGCTGGACATAGATCCCCGCGAGTTCCTGGTGTTCCGCCTGGCTGCTCGCCGCGAGCTCGCCGCGCTCCCGTTCGAGATCCGCGCGCTCCGTGTCGGATTGGGAGCTCACCGACACGTACTCACCGGCGGCCATCGACATCGCGCCAGCCACGAGGCCTGCCACACCAGCGATGAGCACGGCCGAGCGGGTCGTGTCGGCACTCGCCACGCCAAGCAGAAGACTGGCCGTGGAAACGATGCCGTCGTTCGCGCCGAGCACCGCGGCCCGTAACCAGCCGATGCGTTCGGTTCTGTGGCGCTCAAGGTGGCGAGGACGCATGTGAACTCCTTCGTCGCCGGGTGGTGGAGTCGTCGCCTGCCGCGAACGAGCTGGCCTCCCGTTCACTGGTCACTGTCGGAACCCGGAAGCCCGAATCGCGTTCAAGATCACCGCCACATCAATCCCTTCCTGTAACAGCGCGCCGACGGTGGGTGGTATGTACCCGAACGTTGCCACAGTCATGGCGACGACGCTCAGCCCGAGACCCGCCCAGATGCTCTGCCGCGCGATCCGCAACGTTTGCCGACTGATCGTGATGGCATCGACCAGAAGGGAAGGGTCGTTGGCCAGAATGACGGCGTCAGCCGCCTCGGCCGTGATCCCCCCGCCCCCGCTCGCAAGGGCTATTCCGACTGTCGCGGCCGACAGTGCGGGCGCGTCGTTCGTTCCATCGCCGACCATAAGCACCCGGTCCCCCTCCGCAATCAACCGCCTGACGACGTCGACCTTGGCGGCCGGCAGCAGATCGCCGAGTGCTTCCTCGATTCCCACCGCCCGTGCAACCGACGCGACGTTCGCCCAGTGATCGCCCGAGAGGAGCACCACTCGGCGGACGCCCAGGGCCCGCAGCCGCGTGACCAATCCCGCGATGTCAGGGCGAATCCGGTCGGCATACTCGATGACGCCCGCGCCGAGACCGTCTATGGCCACGTACGCCCGGAGGCCTTCCTCCCCGCTCCCGGCGAGGGCGGCGCGCAACCCGGTCTCGGCGGCGGGGTGCCTCCTCAGCACATATGAACGCGCTCCGATGGTTACGCAGCGCCCGTCGGCGAGTCCAGTAATACCTTCGCCGGGCGATTCCGTGAGATCATGTGCTTCGGCTGGGATGATCCCGCGTGCCGCGATCTCGTCGGATAGAGCGCGGGCGAGCAGATGTCCGGAGCCGTGCTCCACCGCCCCCACCAATCGGAGCAGCTCCGACTCGTCGAAGGCCGGCGCCGCCATCACCCGGGCGACCCGCGGCTGCCCGATCGTCAGCGTCCCGGTCTTGTCGAAAACAGCCGCCGTGATGCGTCCAAGCTGCTCGAGTGCCGAGCCATGGCGAAAGATGACGCCACGGCGTGCCGCCCGGTTGATTCCGCCTACCACCGCCACGGGGGTGGCGAGGATCAGCGGGCACGGGGTCGCCACCACCAGGACGGAGAGCACGCGAACGGGATCGTGGGTAACCAGGTAGGTCCCTGCGCAAACGAGCAGGGTGAATGGAGTGAACCAGATGGCGTAACGATCCGCCAGTCGCTGGAGCGGAGACTTGCTCTCCTGCGCCGTGCGGACGAGCTCGACGATCCGCGCGTACTGGCTCTCACGGGCGGGTGACGTCACCCGGATCGTGAGTGGACCGTCGAGATTGAGACTGCCGCTGAGCAGGCGCGTTCCTGAAATAGCCGAGATAGGGAGTGGCTCACCCGTCAATCGGGCGGTGTCCACGTGCGAGGATCCGGTCAGCACGATACCGTCGCAGGGTACGAGCTCGCCGGGCCGCACGAGAAGGTCGTTGCCCACGGACACGGCCTCCGCATCGACATCCTGCAC
>DATBSO010000141.1:0-44443 GCA_036559745.1 Gemmatimonadales bacterium
GCGACTTGGCGCTGGTCCGGTACTGGTCGGCGCTGGTGCGGGAGATGACCCGGAGGCCGGAGAGCCCGGCCAGCCGGCTGGTGAGCTCTTCGGTGAGCCCGTCGGCGAAGTACTGGTCGGCCCCCGGGCCCAGGTTCTTGAGCGGCAGCACGACCAGAACCTTGCTCGCCGCTCCGCCCGCCCCGTCCCCATCGCGTCTACTCTTGACTGCCAGCGCACCCGCGAGGACGAGCGCGAGCGCTCCCACTGATACCACCGGCCAGCGCCATCGCCCGAGCCATCCGTGTCGGGGAGCATGGACAGCGGCACCCTGATCGTCGTCCTGCACCTTCAGGGCGCGCGCGAAATCGGCCGCCGAGTCGTACCGGTCTTCCGGACGACGTGAGAGCGCCCGAGTGAGTGCGCGGTCTATTGCCAGGGGAACATCGCGCCGGATCGAGCGAACCGGCGGCGGCGACTCCGTGAGCCGTTTGGCAATGATGCTGCGCGCGTTGGGCCCGGTGATCGGTGGCGTACCGGCGAGCCCTTCGTAGACGACCGCCGCGAGCGAATAGATGTCGCTCCGATGATCCACCCGCTCGTCGCCCGCGGACTGCTCCGGACTCATGTAGGCCGGTGTGCCGAGCGTGAGTCCGGTCTCCGTGAGGCGCGTCGAGTGCTCGCCGGTCCGCTCGTCGAGCGAGTAGGCAATGCCGAAGTCGCTGACGAGCGCGTGCCCGGTCTCGGTCAGCAGAATGTTCTCGGGCTTGAGGTCGCGGTGGATGATGCCCTGAACGTGGGCGTAGCTCAGTGCCGCGGTCACTTCCCGCGCGATTTGCACCACATGCTCGACGGTCAGACCCGCGGGATTTTCGTTCAAGCGGTCCCGCAGCGAGCCCGTGGCCACGTATGGCATGGTATAGAAGAGCCGGCCTGCCGCGACGCCGGAGTCGAACAGCGGCAAAAGATGGGGGTGGTGCAGTCGCGCCTGTGTCCGGATCTCCCGGAGGAACCGCTCGACGCCCAGCGCGGCGCCGAGCGCGGAATGGAGCACCTTGAGGGCGACCCAACGGTCGTGTCGGATGTCGCGAGCCCGATAGACCGTGGCAGTGGCGCCCCGGCCCAACTCCTCTTCCACCAGATATCGGTCGGCCAGCGCGACGGCCAGCAGGTCGATCCCCGGCTCGGTCATCGGGTCGCCAGCAGCGCCTCGCGCGCCTCGAGCGCGCCCTGAAACCGATCCGCGGGGAGCCGGGCGAGGCAGCGCGCGACGAATGCATCGAGCGCGGGTGACACGCTCTCCCTGTGCGCCCGAACCGGCGGAGCGGCCTGGGTGAGCTTCCGGCTCAGAAGGCTGGCGAGGTTGCTTCCGCCGAACGGCGTCTCTCCGGCCAGCATCTCGTACACCACGCAGCCCAGGCTGTAGAGGTCGCTCCGCTCGTCGGCCGTGGTCTCGCCGGCGAGCTGCTCGGGCGAGAGGTAGGCGGGTGCGCCGATCGTCACCGCCGTGCTTCCCGAGGTGCCGCGCGAGGTGGCGAGGTCGAGGGCCTCGACCAGGCCGAGCGAGGCGACCGAGACGCCGGTCCGGGCAAGGAGAATGTGCTTGGGACGGAGGTCGCCGTGACGCACATCTCGCCCGTGGGCGTAGACCAGCACGTCGACGAGATCGGTGGTGATGGAGGTCGCAAGGTCGAGTGGAAGCTGGCGGTCACGCGCGAGTCGTTCGCGAAGCGACGTTCCCTCGACCGGGGCGGTCGCAAAGAAGATGATCCCGTTGGTGACTCCGCAGTCGCGGAGAGGAATGATCCGGGGATCGTGAAGCGACGCCATGCGCTCCAGCGCCTCGAGCACCCGGTCGGCCGGCGCGAGAGAGGCGAGTCGCGGGGAGATCACGTGCAGGTCGACCGTTCTCGTGTCCCGCCGGTCCCGCGCCGAGAAGGTGAGGAGCATGGTGGTTTCGGAAGTCTTGTCCGCCACCTGATACCGGTCGGCCAACGCGCGACGAATGGTCTCCAGCTCCTGGGCCGCGGCGGCCCTGGCGTCCTCGATGCCCGTCGCGCCGCGAGGGCGCGACGGAGCGGGCGCCGTGGCAGGCAGTGGGGCGGGAACGTCGCCCGCGCGCAGACGGGTGATCCACTGGTCGACGGCGGGATCGGGGTCGGTCTCCAGATGCTGTCGCACGAGCGCCGAGTGCACTCCGGCGAACTGGAGCGCCCCGACGCGGTCGCCCGACGCCACGAGGGTCTCGATCAGACCGATTGCGGCGCGGGTGCTCACCGGCTCGGCGGCCGCGAGCCGGCGCCACCAGCGGGCTGCCGCCGCGTGATCCTGGCGCGCCGCCGCCGCTGCCGCGAGCGACTCGAGCGCCCCAGCGAACTCACGCGCGTGCTTCACCCGCTCCGCGTCCTGCCACTCATCGAACTCCACCGCTCCCTCGAGCCGGAAGCCGTCGAGAAACGGCCCCTTGTAGAGGCGCCCCGCCCGCTCGTGCGCGCCTTGCTCGACTGCCTCCTCGAATTCCGCGACGTCGCATGTGATGAGCTCCTGATTGAGCTGGAGGGTCGTCGAGCCGAGAAACACCTCGTCCCGTCCGAGCGAGCGGCGGATCGCATGCAGCGCCTGATACAGCGAGTGACGGCCGGCCTCGGCATCGCTGTCGGGCCAGAGGAGAGAGACGAGCTTCTCCCTGCTCGTGCCACGGCGCCCGGAGGCCGCCACGATGGCGAGCAGCGCGAGTCGCCTGCGCTGCGAGGCGGGTCCGGTGTGCAGCTGGCCATCCTGCTGCAGCACCAGCCCGCCGAACGTGTTCAGCCGGAGCATGCTGGGGAGTCCCTCGGAAGTGTCTGGATGATCGTCAAATATGCCGTCGGCTCTACCGTTTCACCACGGAGACACGCGAGCCGAGGGAACCTCGCGAAAGCCGCGAGAGTTATCCTTCGACCACCAGGGATCGAGGAGCTCCATGCCCGGATCGTCAGACCCGTACGCGAGTGAACGCCAGAAGTGGAGGGACTTTCCGCGTCTGAGGCCGGCGGGCATCATCGTACCCGGAACCGGCGAGGAGTCGGTCTGGGACTACCCCCGGCCTCCCCGGGTCGAACCGGTCGTCCGCCGGGTGCGCATCGAGATCGCCGGACTCACCATCGCCGACACGACGCGCGCGCTTCGAGTGTGCGAGACTTCGAGCCCGCCGTGCTACTACGTCCCGCAGGCCGACATCCTGATGGACCACCTGGAGCCGAGCACGCGGACCAGCTTCTGCGAGTGGAAGGGCCTGGCATCATACTGGTCGGTCCGGATGGGAAGCCGGTACGCGAAAGACTCGGCCTGGAGCTATCCCCGACCCGACCCCGGCTATGAGGCCATCACCGACTACCTCGCGTTCTATCCACGGAGGATGGACGCGTGCTGGGTTGGGGAGGACCGCATCTCCCCCCAACCCGGACTCTATTACGGCGGATGGGTAACGCCCGACCTCACCGGCCCATTCAAGGGCGCGCCCGGATCGGAGGCGTGGTAGCCGCGGGCAGATGAGTTGTCGGCAACCCCGCAGGCCAGCCGGGTGAGCCGAGCACGGTCGCGCGCGCCGCGGGCAGGTCCCTTACAAATGCATCGAGAAACTCTCCAGTCGCCTGCATGACGCCCGCATAGGCCCGCACGCTTCTCGAGTCGGAGCCGGTCGCGGCGCCGAGCGTCGAGTCGGTTCCGAGGACGGTGAAGAGATGATGGTGGAGGCCTACCGGTCCTACCAGCCACCGCTCTGAGCTTGTGAGACGGCGGAGCAGCGAAAAATCGGGAGCCATGTAGGCGTCGAGCGTCTCGTAGAAGTGAAGCGTCGGCACTTTTGCCCCGAGCGCGCTGAATCCCTTCGTGTGCTCGAGGCTCGAGCTCCCAGTGGCGACACCAATGCCGCCGTCCAGGCTCACGAGGGCGCGCACCCTCTCGTCGCGCATCGCCAGGAGCAGGCCACCTCGGGCGCCAAAGCTGTGGCCGACGACTCCGATGCTCGACGCGTCCACCTGGGCTCTGCGGGCGAGCACCTCCACCGCGAACCCAAGATCCCCTGCCTGCTCGGCAGCCTTCTCGCCGACCTCTGTCTCCTCCCGCATCGGCCCGCTGATTCGCATCGGCGACGGGCACACCGCCACCGCGTATCCGTGCGCGGCCAGATACTCCGCGAGCCAGGCCTGGTCGTAGACGCTTCCGCCATTTCCCGGCGCGATCAGGACGAGCGGGAAGCGCCCCCGGGCCGCGGGGGCTCGGCGCACCGCTCGCCCGCGTCGGCTGAGCCAGTCATCGACGGCATCGGCCGGTGCACCATGCGACTCGAGGAAGTCGCGATACTGCTGCACCTCGACCGCGACGCCACGACCGTCGCTCATCCCCGAGTCGGAGGCGGAGAGTCCGAGATAGTCCACGAACGCCAGCGTATCGCGACTCGGTGATTCCTTTGCGGGATACCATACGGCGATCTGTACCGGTCGAGGGCGACCGGTCGGAAGCATCGGACGAGCGGAGTCCGCCGCGAACACGACGTCGAATCCGACCGGATAGCCGCGTGCTCCTGCATCGACGAGCGGCAGGAACAGGGCAGCAAGCAGGCATGTTCTGCGCAGCGGCACGCGAACCTCGATTGGGCGAGATCTACGTCGTACTGGACGACTCTTGCCCCGGGTTCGGCACACTCGCTCCCGCCCCCGTCGCACCGCGTGCAATCCCGCGATTAACTTTGGGCCGCAATGTCCGGACTCCCTCGGTCGATTCCCATCTCACCGCCACGCATGCCACCCGGGCCCGCCATCGTCCCGGCGCCCTCGGTGCATGCCGCGCTACGGGTGCTGCAATTGGCCGGCCTCGCGGTGGTGATCGCCGCGCTCCCTCTTCCCATCTTCGAGCTCGATCGATACACGATTCCAAAGGAGCTGGTGGTCGAGCTGGCGGCGTTCGCCGCAGCCGCGCTCTGTCTCTCCTCCGCGCGACGGCTCAGCGTCGTGGCGGTCGACGTGCCGATCGTCGGATACCTTCTCCTCTCCATCCTCTCGGCCATGCTCGCGACCAACGGCTGGCTCGCGTTCCGTGCCGTGGGCGTGAGCCTCGCCGGCGCCACGCTCTTCTGGTGCGGGCGGACACTCGGTCGCACCGGTCTGAGCCGGCCGCTCCTCATCGCGCTTGCCGCCGCGATCGTGCTCGGTGCCGGGACAGGGCTTATTCAGGCGTACGGTCTGCTGGACTCGAGCCTCGCGAGCATGAGCCGCGCGCCGGGGGGCACGTTCGGCAACCGGAACTTCATGGCACATCTCGTCGCCCTGGGCCTGCCGCTCCTGCTCTTCGTCTCGATCGAGGCGAGAGACCGGGTCCGGTTCTCGCTCGGCGCCGCGGGTGTCGCCCTCGCGTCCGGCGCACTCGTCCTTTCCCGTTCCCGGGCTGCCTGGCTCGGCGCCGCCGTTGGCGGGCTGTTTCTCGTGGTGGAGGGCCTCTGGGTCGGGCGTCTCTGGGCCGACGATCGGCTCCGGGGACGCGTGCTCCGTCTCGCCGGGACGGCGGTGGCCGGGCTCGTCCTCGCACTCGCCCTTCCGAACCGGCTCAACTGGCGGAGCGACTCGCCGTATCTGGAGTCGCTGACGGGCGTCACGAACTATAAGGAAGGGAGTGGGCGCGGCCGGGTCATCCAGTACGGCAACACACTCAAGATGGCGGCTCGACACCCCCTGCTGGGCGTGGGGCCTGGCAACTGGCCGGTTTACTACCCGGAGTACATGTCGCGCGGCGACCCATCGTTCGACGCCGACGACATCATTCCCACCAACCCGTGGCCAAGCAGCGACTGGATGGCGATCGTCTCGGAGCGTGGTTTCCCCGCTCTCCTCCTGCTCGCGCTCGTGGGGGCGGCAACGGCACTCGGCGCATGGACCCGGGTCCGCCATAGCGGCCCACGCCCTCCCGATCTGACCGATCTCACGATCGTCGCGACGCTCCTCGCCCTGACGGTGATCGGCTCATTCGACGCGGTGCTTCTTCTTCCCGTCCCGACCTTCTTCGCATGGACCATCATCGGCGCCCTCGCGTCGACGGCCAAGCCGATCGGTGAGATCACCCTCACCTCCGTCTCCCGCCGCTGGGTATTGGGTGCGGCGGCCATCGTTGGGGTCCTGTTCGTGGGGAGGAGCGTAGCCCAGACCGCGGCGATGGAACTGTATGGCACCGGCAAGATCAAGCGAATGGAGCTGGCGTCCCGGCTCGACCCGGGGAGCTATCGGATCCACATGCTCCTGGGGTCGGCATGGCTGAAAGCGGGCCGCTGCGACCGGGCCCGGCCTCACGCGCAGGCGGCCCGGAAGCTCTTCCCCAACCATCCGGCCCCGTCGCGCATCCTCCGTAGTTGCGGGGTACGAAAGCCCCGCTGACCTGGAGGAACGATGACGATGGCACGCGCCGCCATTCCGGCGGTCTTCGCGTTGTTGGTTTCATCCTGCTCGAAGCTCGAAGGCATCGGGAGCATGACCGGCCAGCCGGGAACCGAAGGTGCCCCACACCTCGTCGCCGGCCCCGCGCCATCGAATGCCGACGAGAAGGGTTGGCACCTCACCCCCTATAAATGCGACGATACCGAAAGGGCCCTGGCGATGTGCGGGGAGGGGCCCACCCGCATTCCTCACATGTTTGCCGCTCCGGCGTGGCTGCATGACCATTCGACGACCGGGATGCTGCGGACGCACAAGGCGCGGTGAGAGGTGCGGCCCGTCAGCGACCGAGTGAGCTCTTGATGGTGGCGGCCAGCCATTCCGCCTCGTGTTTGTCCCGGATCCAGGCGCCGGCACTGATCTTTTTCCCGTCTTTCCGCACGACCTGCACCGTGTAGTACGGCGTCGTCCCGCCCTGCGCCGTAATCGCCGCCGTGACGTCCGCGACGTCTCCGGGGGCGATTGCCTTGCCCGCCCCCGAGGTCAGATAGCCGTTGGCGACGGTGATCCCGGCAGAATCCACGGTTACTCGCGTCACCTTGAGCCAGACGTCGACCACTCCCCAGAGCAGCAGCACACCGAAGAAGCCGAAGACGATGGGAAAGAGGACCGGCGCCTTGAAGTGGATCACGGCCCAGATCGCGCCACACCAGAGCACAAAGACCAGGGTGAGGCCCGCCGCCATCCCCGGGTTTCGCGCGGGCGGATAGAGAATCTCGGTGCCTCGACGGTTGCTGCTGACCTGGATGCGTGACGTAGGGGGCTGGCGATACACGGCCGGGGCCAGCGGGTCCCGCGTCGCTGCTTCCTCCGATTCGGTGCGCGGTTGTTCGCTCGCGGCGGTGCGGAACACCGGCACCTCGAACACGGCGCCGTAGTCGACTCCGGGCACGTCGGCGTCGACCGTGAGGCGCCAGATGATCCGGTCGTTGGGATTCCGGGCGTCGGTAGCGCGCGCGTCGGCGGGGATGGCGAAGGCAACGGGGATCGTCGTCCCTACACCCTGGATCCGGCGATCCTCCTGCCAGAAGATCGTCTCGGAGGTCGACCGGTTCTTCCCGGACCCGGACTCGTATTGGCGGAGACAGCGGAGGGACACCTGAAACCCGCCTTCGGGTCGGAGTGGCTCGGCCAGCCTGACCGTGCCCGTGAGACTGTGGCCGATGACGCCGGGACGCGTCGTCAGCTCGAAACGGGAGACGCCATAGCGCCGGAAGCGCAGCGTCGAGCGAACGGCCCACACCAGCAAACCGATGCCCACGATGGGAAAGAGAAGCGCCACGAGAGCGGCGCGATTTCCCTTCTGCACCGCCTCACGCACGGCGAGGTACGCGCTCGGGAAGCTGATCAGGTTCCAGAGCGCCGCGAAGGTCCAGGCGAACCAGACGGTCTGCCGGGTCGCGTCCTCCGCATGTCCCGCGGCCCAGTCGCTGCGCCAGAGCCATGGCGCGTCCGCATGGGCGTCACGGAGCGCCTCCTGCTCGGCGAGACGGCTCTTTCCCTTGAGCGCGGCCACGATGCCGCCGAATCCCACACCGCCGAAAGTGAGCGCGAAGATGCTGTAGAAGCCCGCCTGGCCCCAGTCGTGGGTCATCGCGGAGCGGACCGCCTGCACCGCGGTGAAGAGACCGACGCCGGCGAAGGGAAGGAGGAAGAGGATGACGCAACCGACGGCGCGCGTCATGATGCGCCGGTCGCGACCGGTGTGTCGGGCCGTCCGCCCCACTCGGTCCACGAGCCGTCGTAGAGGGCGACGCGGTCATCTCCCAGGAGATGCAGCGCGTGGATTACGGCGCAGGCAGAGACTCCCGATCCGCATGTCGCAACGATCGGGCGCTCGAGGTCGATCCCGGCTTGCTCGATGCGGCGACGAAGCTCGGGGAGAGGCAGCACCGTTCCGTCGGGGCGCACGAGCTGCTGATGCGGCAGGCTGACGCTACCGGGGATGTGCCCTGCTCGAAGTCCCTGGCGCGGCTCGGGATCGGTGCCGGCGAAGCGGCCGGTGGACCGGGCGTCCACCACCTGCTCCGTGCCGCGATTCAGCGCGTCGCGCACCGCGGCGAGGTCGCGCACCCGGCCGGGAATGAGCCGCGCGCGAAAGTTACCTCGAGGCGTCGCGACTTCACCGGCGTCTAGAGGACGACCCTCCTCGCGCCATTTGCGGCTCCCGCCATCCAGGATGGTTACGCGCTCGTGTCCAAAGGTCCTGAACATCCACCATGCCCGCGCCGCGCTCAGGTTGACGCCCGAGCCGTCGTAGATGACGACATCGTCGTCCTCACCGAGTCCGAGTCCGGCCATGTGTTCGGTGAACTCGCCGGCGGAGGGCAGCATGTGCGGCAGCGGCGACGAGCGGTCGCTCGTGCGGTCGAGATCGAAGAACAGCGCACCCGGGATGTGACCCGCGGTGTATTCGGCCCTCGCATCGCGTCCGCTCGTGGGGAGATACCACGACGCATCGAGCACCCGGAGGTTCGGGCGGCCGAGCTGTGCCGCCAGCCAGTCGGTGGAGACGAGGGCGGGCAGCGGATCGGTCACGGAATGAGGAGCACCTTGCCGGTCGTCGCGCGTCCCTCGAGCGCACGGTGGGCATCCGCCGCTCGCGCGAGTGGGAGCTCCGCGCCGATCCGGATCGCGAGCGATCCATCCGCGACCCAGCCGAGTACGTCGGAGGAGCGCCTGACCAGCTCCTCGCGGGTGACGATGTGATGCGCGAGGGTCGGACGGGTCAGGAAGAGCGAGCCGCGCTGGCTGAGGATCTGCGGGTCGATGGGCTCGACCGGGCCGCTCGACTGGCCGTAGAGCACCATCATTCCTCGGGGCGCAAGGCATCCGAGACCGGCGAGGAACGTCGTGCGACCGACGGAGTCATAGACCACCTGGACTCCCGCTCCCGCGGTCAGACGCTTCACTTCCTCGGCAAAGTCGGTCTTGGTATAGAGGATGACCTCGGAGGCGCCGGCCTCGCGCGCGAGGGTTGCCTTCTCCTCCGTGGATGTCGTGCCGATCACGCGGGCACCACGCCGCTTCGCGAGCTGGCAGAGCAGCAGACCCATGCCGCCCGCCGCCGCGTGAACGAGGCAGGTATCGCCACGCTTCAGCGGGTACGTGGTGGTGGTGAGGTAGTGTGCGGTCATGCCCTGGAGCATCGCCGCCGCGGCCACTTTCGTCGTCACGCTCTTCGGCAGCACGACGGCGCGATCGGCGTTCACCAGCGCCCGCTCGGCGTAGGCCCCGAGCACGTTGGTGGAGGCCACCGGGTCGCCGACCTTCACGGCGGTCACATCCGGACCGATCGCCTCGACCGTGCCGGCCGCCTCGGTGCCGGGAATAGCAGGCAGGGGACCCTTATAGAGGCCGGTGCGCTGATAGATCTCGATGAAGTTGACGCCGACTGCCTCGACGCGGATGAGCAGTTGCCCGGGTCCGGGGGTCGGAGTGGGCACGTCCTCGAGGCGCAGGACGTCGGGGCCGCCGAGCGTGTGGATCCGGATGGCGTTCATGAGGACGGACTTAACGCCCAGCGGGACCCGGCGTCAACCTGCCGGATTCCCGAACGACATTTGCGACCCGTATCCGAGAGGAGCTTCGACCCAATGCGCCGAACCCTGTGGAACACAACGGGCTCCGCCCTGGCTGCAATACTCGTCATGGGCCTGAGTGCCTGCAGCGATTCGACAAATCCGTCGGGTGGAGCCCTGATCTCGGCACCCGAGGCGAACGACATCGGGGAGGCAGTGGCGGATGAGGTCGACCAGTCGGTCGGCGCGCTGACGGTCGAGGACGTTGCCGCCACCCCTCCCGGGACGAGCTGCGCCACCGTGTCCGGCTCGAGCGATACCGACGGCGACGGAGCACCCGACCTCGCCACCTATACCTTCGCCCTGCCGGCCTGCAGTTGGACCGGCTTCCGCGGCGGGACACTCGAGATCACCGGCAGCGTGGATATCAGCGATCCCACACCCTCCGTCTTCGATTTCGCCTACCAGGCGACCCTGCACGATCTCCAGTTCAAGTTCACCGGCCCGCAGGGCGATCTGAGCTTCACCGCGGTCCGGAATGGGACCCGCGTCCTCACCGGCAACGCATCAGGGATCGCGCTCAGCAACAACATCACGGTGGACCGCACCTTCCCGGTGCGCCAACCGGCGTCGGTGTCGCACAACCTGCTGCTCACCTTCACGCCCGCGCAGGGCGAGAGCGTCGCGCTGGGCCAGCCCCTGCCCGACGGCACCTTCGAGAAGAGCGGGACGTTGACCTGGAGCAGGGGGAGCACGACGAGAACGTTCGCGGTGACGACGGTGGAGCCGCTGGTATGGGACGCCTCGTGCACCACCGACCGGAAGATCGCGTCGGGGGAGATTCACGCCACATTGGGCGGCGGCGGCTACATCAAGACGGTGTGGAACGGCTGCGGGCAGGATCCGGTTCGGACATTCGTTCCGGCCAGCTGAGAATTCACCACAGAGGCACGGAGCACACAGACATACTGAGTCACGAAGAAAACAACAGGCTTCTTCTCTGTGGCATTCTCCGTGTCCTCTGTGCCTCTGTGGTGAATCTCATTACCTGCGCTGTCCCGATGTCCGCCGGGGCATATCCGCGGCGAGTAAACTGCTCGAAGAAACACCGAGCCTGGTCGAGGTCCGACGGATGGAAGTACGCCGGCCCGAGACGCTCACATCCAGCAACCGCGATCTCCGCGAGGCGGACGGCGGTGACCGCCAGTTCCGGATCGCCCAACCCCAATCTCCCGGCCCGCTGCAGAGTCCCCAGGTCGGGAATCCCCAGCAGATCCACCGCATCGCACAGGGCCGAGTGGTCGTAGGTGATCCCGACCGCCAGCGCGAGCGGTGCTGCGTACCACTCCGGTGGGATCGCGTCGGCCGACCGGAGCTCCATGTGTCCGCGAGGCCGGACCTCTGGAAAGAGCGTGCTCAGGTGGTCACGCCATTCATCGAGCGTTGGGGCCGCGAGCCCCAGCCACTCCCTGAACGCGCGGTGCTCGCCGTTGACGGCGGGCATCAGCATGGCCGGCGCGTCGAGGGCGAACTCCAGGTAGGCATCGAGCGGTCTCCGCGGATCGTACGGCAGACCCGTGCGGGAAGGATCGAGCTCCCGCCATACATGCGATCTGGTGCTCCGCCACCCGGTCGGCCGACCCTCGTACACCGGCGAATTGGCGAACATCGCCACGACGCACGGCGCCGCCGCATTGAGCACCCGCCACCGGAGCCACGGCTCGTCGTCGAAGTCCAGATTCATCTGAAACGACGCCGTCTGCCGCATCATCCGCGCGCCGAATGGCCCGCGCCGCGCGAGGTACTCCGCCATCCGGCCGTACCGCTTGCCGCCGAGTAGGAGCGGGGCACACTCGATCGGATTAGCGGGGTCGATGCCGGTGGCGAGGAGCGTGATCCCTTCGTCCTCGGACGCCGCACGGAGCGGAATGATGACCGACCGAAGCAGGTCGAGGAGTGCACTGGGCGTGGGGCATGGCGGCGAGCTGTACTCGATCTGTCCGCCTGGCTCGAACGTGAACGCGCCGCCGCAGGGAAGGTGAAAGCACGGCGTCCCCTTGGGGGTTCTCGTCTCGGTCCAGTCGCGGCTCGAGCCGAACCGGCGAAGGAACGGCAACATCGCGAGCTCGTCGTCGCTCTCGATTGAACATCGCCGCCCGGTCGCGGTTTCCACCGGAATCAGCTCCGTCTCCACCCCGATGCTGCGGGGAGCGGCCGCTGCGCCCGGCGGAGGCGCGAAGACGTGATCGGCCAGGTCGGCCCGGAGAGACGCGCGGGTCAACTCGATCACACGGGCGCCCCGATCACGAGCCCGAACGGCGTAGCGGGATCGGTCGGCCACGCCTCGATGCGGAACCCGGCCGCGTCGAACAGCTCGGATACGCTGGCCCGGTCGTATTTGGTGCTGATCTCCGTCCTGATCGACTCGCCACGGGCGAGGAATACCTCGCCGATGCCCGGGATCGTCACGCGCTGGTCGCGCTTCGAGACCAGATGCATCTCGATGCGGTGTGCCACGCCCTCGTAGAACGCCCAATGCGCGAACGCGAGAGGATCGAAGTCGGCACCAAGCTCGGCGTTGAGCACGTAGAGCATGTTCTTGTTGAACTCCGCCGTCACTCCCGCCGAATCGTTGTACGCTGCCTCGATCTTGGCGACGTCCTTCCGGAGATCCACACCCATCAGAAAGCGGTCCGACGGCGACATCGCAGCGCGCACCCGCCCGAGAAGGCGGATGGCCGCCGGCGGATAGAAATTGCCGATTGTGCTGCCGAGGAAAGCGAAGAGCGCGGGATGCGGAAGCCGACGAGGCAGGTTGAGCTCCTCCGCGATGTCCGCCACGGCCGGCTCCACCGCGAGCCCGGGATACTCGCGCCGCAGCGTCGCGGCGGTGAGGCTCAGGAAGGTGGCGCTCACGTCGATGGGGACGTAGAGCTCCGCCGTGCTGGCGGCGCGCATCGCATTCAGGATGATGCGACTCTTTTCGGCGCTCCCTGCACCCAGCTCCACCAGCGTGCGCGTCCCGAGCTGCCGGATCAGCTCCGGCATCCACCCCTCGAGCAACGCGCGCTCGGTCCGGGTCGGGTAGTACTCCGGGAGCCGGGTGATCTCCTCGAACAGCTCGGAGCCACGCTGGTCGTAGAAATACTTCGGAGGCAGTTCCTTCTGGGGCGCCGAAAGTCCCGCGGCGACCTCCGCCAGCATCCGCGCATTGGCGCGGGGCGCCGGACGACCTGCCCTGGGGACGACGTTGGTGGTGGGGTTAGACATCGCGAGCGCACCTGAAGCCGCTGAAGATCTGCCGGCGAATGGGGTAGTCCCAGTTGCGGAAGCTGTTCCTGATCGCGCCCGGGCGGGTGGCCCACGAGCCACCACGAAGGACCTTGTATTCGGGGCCGAAGAAGACTTCGGAGTACTCCTTGTACGGAAAGCTCTGGAAACCGGGCCACGGACCGAAGTCGCTCGAGGTCCATTCCCATACGTCGCCGATCATTCCGGAACATCCGATGGCGGAGACGTTGAGCGGGTAGGCGCCGACGGCGGCGGTCCCGAACGAGAGCTGGTCGACGTTGGCGAGTGCGCGATCGGGCGGCGTCTCTCCCCACGGATAGGTGCGGCGGACCTGCGCGATGGGATCCCACGATGCGGCCGCCTCCCACTCGATCTCCGTCGGCAGCCGCTTTCCGGCAAACCGCGCGAACGCCTCGGCCTCATGATACGAGACGTGACACACCGGATGGTCGAGCTCGACCGGGCCTTCGCGATCCATGGACCGGGTCCGCCAGCCGTCCGCGGTCTTCGTCCAGTATTTGGGCGCCACCACCTTCGCCTCTTCCTTCCACTGCCATCCGGCATCGGACCAGTACTCACGGGCCTCGTAGCCGCCGTTCTCGATGAAACGGAGGTACTCGCGGTTCGTGACCGGATTGACGTCGATCCAGAAGGGACGCAGCTCGACGATGTGGCGGGGTCGTTCGTTGTCGTACGCGGCGGAGCGGTCGTCGGTCCCGATCTCGACCGACCCACCCGGGAAATGCACCATGTCGCCCTGTTCCCGCCGTGCGGGTTCCACGGGCCCCGGTGGAGGCGCGAGTCGCGCAAGGGGAGCATACGGCCGCCCCTGCTTGAGCTGGAGCGTCTGCAGCATCGTCTCGTTGTGCTGGTACTCGTGCTGGAGCACCATGTTGTAGACGAAGCCTTCGTGCAGGAGCGGGTGGTCGGGGTCGAAGTCGGTCGCGGCGAGGCGCCCCAGCACATGCCCGCGAATCTGGTCCATGACGGCCCGGCAATCGGCGATCCCGGGCAGTGCCAGCGCGCCACGGGTGCTGCGGGGGTGCTCGAACGGGTTGTACAGCCCTGGCATTTCGACGAACTCGATAGGACCCTCGAGGTTGCGGGTGAGCCACAGCTCCTCGAAGTGCGCGATGTGCCCCAGATCCCAGAGGATAGGGCTCATGAGGGGGTCATGCTGAAGGCGAAGCTCGTCGTCGGACAGGGGGGCGACCAGGAGGAACGTGCGCGCTCGCGCTTCCTGCAGCTGCGCGGCGATGTGTTCCGGGTCGACGCGTCCCGACACGGCGGTGCCGGTCATGAAAACGACTCCTTGCCCGATCGGCCTGACCCGGGCCATGAAGACGGCTGAGTGCTTCGAATCCTCGATTCCTATGATACGGCGCGCCTGCGGACCTGGCGAGACGAAACGGTCACAACCTTCGCGTGATCTTTGGCCGGACGGCATTCCCAATCAAGGAGAACGCCGCCAAATCCTGCCAGGTTCCCGTATCAGCCAAGTCGGCGCTGGGAAATGGTTTCCGCTACCCGGGGGTGGGCCGAAGCAGGGCCAGCTCGAGGCCGTCGCAGAGGGCCAGCCAGCTGGCCTCGATGATGTTTTCCGAGCATCCCACCGTGCTCCATCGTTCGGCGCCCCGCGCCGACTCGATCACGACCCGCGGCCTCGCGCCCGTGCCAAGGTGCTCATCTACAATACGGACCTTGTAATCGACGAGATGCACCTCGGCCAGCGCCGGGAAATGGGGCACCAGCGCCTTGCGCACCGCGCGATCGAGTGCGTTCACGGGACCATCCCCCTCCGCCGCCGTGTGCATCCATTCCTGGCCCACCCGCATCTTGACCGTCGCCTGCGACCGGCTCCCCTCCCCACCCCGCTTCTCCACGATCACGGTGAAGTCCTCCATGACGAACGGCGGCTGGTACCCCGGCGCTGACCGCCGAAGGAGCATCTCGAAGGAGCCGTCCGCCGCCTCGAACTGGAACCCGCGGTGCTCGAGCTCCTTGATCCGCCGGAGCACGCCCGCCTCCCTGTCGGCGTCGGCGAGGCCAAGCGCCTCGGCACGCATCCGGACGTTGCGGCGGCCGCTGACCTCGCTGACCACCACGCGCGTCTCGTTGCCGACGGCCGCGGGATCGATGTGCTGGTAGCTGTCGGGCACCTTCGCGATCGCGGCGACGTGGATTCCCCCTTTATGCGCGAAGGCGCTGCGACCCACGTACGGGGCGTGCGGATCCGGGTGCTGGTTGGCCACTTCGGCCACGAACCGCGACGCCTCGGTAAGGCGGGACAACGCCTCGGGGTCGAGGACGAAGAGGCCCAGCTTGAGCTGGAGCGTCGCGATCAGGGGAATCAGATCGAGGTTGCCACAGCGCTCGCCGTATCCGTTGATGGTCCCCTGGACGTGTACCGCGCCCGCCTGCACCGCGACCAGCGCGTTGGCCACGGCCAGCCCGGCGTCGTTGTGCGGATGCACCCCCACCGGCGACCGGAGCCGGTCCCGAACGAGGCACACCCGCTCGCGCACCGCGTCGGGAAGTGTGCCGCCGTTGGTGTCGCACAGGACCAGGCAGTCGGCGCCGGCCGCCTCCGCGGCCGCGAGGGTAGCAAGGGCATAGGCGGGGTCGAGGTCGCAGCCGTCGAAGAAGTGCTCCGCGTCGTAGATCACTTCCTTCCCCGCGCGCTTGAGGAACTCCACCGTGTCGCCGATCATGCGGAGGTTCTCCTCACGCGTGGTCTCGAGCACGCGCTCGACGTGCAGGGTGGAGCTCTTGCCGACGATGGTGACGACGGGCGTCTCCGCCTCGAGCAGGGCGCGGAGGTTGCTGTCTTCTTCGCAGCGGATCCCCGCGCGTCGGGTGCTGCCGAACGCCGCCACCCTGGCATGGCGCAGCGACACCTCGCGGATCCGCCGGAAGAACTCGGCGTCCTTCGGATTGGAGCCGGGCCAGCCGCCCTCGATGTAAGCGACGCCGAGCCGGTCGAGCGCCCGGGCAATCTTGACCTTGTCCTCGACCGAGAGCGAGAGCCCCTCGCGCTGGGTGCCGTCGCGGAGCGTGGTATCGTAGAGGCGAAGCGTCATCGTCGGCTCGTTTTATGGTTGGGCGCAAAATGAAAGCGGCCTCTCGAAGGAGAGGCCGCGTCTCGTTGCCTGGCTCGGGACTTGTCGCTATCCGCGTGCTGGCGCGCCGCCTCTCGGGGAGAGTCGGAGCGGAATAATGTTACCGAGCGTGCGGGTCACGGGCATGCATATCTATACAGTGCGATGGGGGGCGGCGTCAAGGAGAGGGGAGAAGGGAGAAAGGAGAAGGGAGAAAGGCCCCTCCTCCTTTCTCCCTTCTCCCTTCCGCATTTACTTTCCCCCCATGCCGACGCTCGATGCCCTCATTCCCCGGTTCAAGGCCGCCGACCGCAGTACGCGGCTCGAGACCCTGCTCGACTATTCGCGCAAGCTGCCGCCGCTGCCCGAGCGTCTCGAGCAGGAGCGCGACAGCGCCGACCACCGGGTCCCCGAGTGCCAGACCCCGGTCTTTCTCTGGGTCGAGGTGGACGACGGCCAGGTGCACATCCACGCCGATGTCCCCCGTGAGTCCCCCACCGTACGCGGGTTCATCTCACTCCTCGCCCGGAGCCTCGACGGCGTCGCCCCGGACGAGGTGGCCCGCGTGCCCGACGATCTCCTCGACCAGCTCGGGCTGAGCGAGACGCTGGGAATGACGCGGACCCAGGGGCTCACCGCGATCCTCTATCGCATCAAGCGCTCCGTGGCTGCCGCCGCGTGACGAGCGGCGTCCTCGATCTGGCCGGGCGGGGCAGCGGGTTTCTCCGGCGCCGCGAGACCGGGTATCTCCCCTCCGACGGCGACGTCCACGTCGGCGAACGTCTGATCCGCCAGTTCGAGCTCCGCGCCGGCGACGAGATCGAGGGCGAGTCGCGCCCGGGCGGCCGCGGCCGCGGACCCACGCTGGAGCGGATCACCACGATCGACGGCCGTACTCCGGATCAGATCCGCGGCCGGCTGGAGTTCACCCGCCTCGGCGCCATCCATCCCAACGAGCAGATCCGGCTCGAGTGCGGCCTCACCCGCCAGGGACAACCCGACTTCACCAACCGCGTGATCGATCTCCTGTGCCCGTTCGGCAAGGGACAGCGAGCGCTCATCGTCGCCCCGGCCAAGGCGGGGAAGACGATGGTGCTCCAGTCGATCGCCGAAGGAGTCACCGCCAATCATCCCGACGCGACGCTCCTCATTCTGCTCGTGGACGAGCGGCCCGAGGAAGTGTTCGAGATGGAAGCGGCCGGGGTGGGCGAGGTCGTCGCGTCAAGCTTCGACAATCCCGCCTCGCAGCACGTCCGGGTCGCGGAGCTGATCCTGGAGCGCGCCCGCAGGCGGGTGGAGCTGGGGCAGGACGTCGTGCTCATCGTGGACTCGCTGACCCGGCTCGCGCGCGCCTACAACACAGTCGAGAAGGGCACCGGGCGCACGCTCTCGGGCGGGCTCGATGCCCAGTCACTCGAGAAGCCCAAACGCTTCCTCGGCAGCGCGCGACGGGTGGACCCGGCCCAGGGTGGTGGCTCGCTCACCATCATCGCCACCGCGCTGGTCGACACCGGAAGCAAGATGGACCAGGTCATCTTCGAGGAGTTCAAGGGAACCGGCAACAGCGAGCTGGTGCTGAGCCGAGAGCTGGCCGAGCGGCGGATTTTTCCGGCCATCGACCTGGCGGCGAGCGCTACGAGGCGGGAGGAGCTGTTGTTGTCGGAGGAGGCCCTCGCGGTTTCGCGCCTGCTGCGTCACCGGATCGCCGGCATGTCGACGGTCGCGGCGATGACCGATCTCACGACCGACATGCGGCGCGCCCGTACGAACGAGGAGCTGGTGCGCGCGCTGGCCGCGGGGTGATCAGCCGGCGATCGCCTTCGCGATCGCCTCAGCGGCTCACTGCGGCGGTGCGGTTGGCTCGTTCGAATTCCTTCATGAAGGTCACCAGCGCCACCACGCCTTCGCGCGGGAAGGCGTTGTAGATGCTCGCCCGCATCCCACCAACCGACCGATGACCCTTGAGCCCGTCGAGGCCGCGCTTCGTGGCCTCGGCGATGAACTTCTCCTCCAGCTCCTCGGTCGGCGCGCGGAATGTGACGTTCATGAGCGAGCGGCTGGTGGTCTGCACCGTGCCGCGGAAGAACTCGCTGCTGTCGAGATGGTCGTAGAGCAACCGGGCCTTGGCATCGTTGTGCTCGGCCATGGCCGCGAGCCCGCCCTGCGCCTTGATCCACTTGAACACCTCGCCGATGATGTAGATCCCGAACGTCGGCGGCGTGTTGTACATCGACTTGTCCGCCGCGAACGTGCGGTACTGCAGCATCGTCGGCAGGGTCTTGGGACCCGCCTCCACCAGATCGTCCCGGATGATCACAAGCGTCACGCCCGAGGGACCGAGATTCTTCTGTGCGCCGGCGTAGATGAGGCCGTACTTCCGGACGTCGATCGGGCGGCTGTACATGTCGCTCGAAGTGTCGGCCACGAGCGGGACGCCCGCCGGCACCGGCGGCTCCGCCCGCCATTGGGTGCCGAAGATCGTGTTGTTGGTCGTGTAGTGGACGTACATCGGTTCGGGGGAGTAGCTGATCTCCTCCGGCCTCGGAATCCGGTCGAAGTTGGTGGACTCGCTGCTGGCCGCGATGTGGACCTTACCGCCGAGGATCTTCGCTTCCTTCACCGCCTTCTGCGCCCAGACGCCCGTGAGCAGATAGTCCGCGGTCCGCTCCGCCGGCAGGAGGTTCATCGGCACCATCGAGAATTGCAGCGAGGCACCGCCCTGGATGAAGAGCACGCGATACGTGTCTGGGATTCCGGCCAGCTCCCGGCATGCGGCTTCGGCCTCGTCGATGATCTTGTCGAAGACCTTGCCCCTGTGGCTGTGCTCCATGATGCCGATGCCGCTGCCGGCCACGTTCCAGACGGCCTCCTGCGCCTTGCGGAGCACTGGCTCGGGAAGGACCGCCGGGCCGGCGCTGAAGTTGTAGATACGCTCGCTCATATCTCGCTCAATTCCACGCTGATGATGTCGGGGTTGCCGGTGCGGATGCGGTCCAGCGCGCCGTGATTGGGCTCGCCGTCGAGATGGATCCGGGCGAGCGTGGCCTGCGCGCCGTGATAGATGATGTTCTCCACCTCTTCGACGTTGATCGAGGCGCCGGCCAGCACGCCGAAGACGTGGGCCAGTACGCCGGGACGATTGCGATGCCGGATCGTCAGGACGTGCGTGGCCGAGCTGCGGGCCAGGCGGTTGACCACGTTGGGCACTTCGCCCGTCGCCTGGAAGGCCTGCACGATCCGGATCACCTCGTGCGCGATGGCAATCTGCGCCTGCTCGGTGGACGCTCCGACGTGGTGAGTGCCGTAGACCCCGGGTGTCTTGACGATCGGGTTGGTGAAATCGGCGGTACCGCCCGCCGGCTCGTTCTGAAAGACGTCGAGCGCGACACGGATCCCCTTCGTCTCGATCGCCTGTCGGAGCGCCTCCTCATCGACCACCGTACCACGCGAAGTGTTGATGAGATACGCTCCCGGACGCATCGCGGCAAGGAATTCGGCTCCCACCAGCTGTTTCGTGTCCGCGTTGCCGGCGACATTGATGGACACGGCATCCGACAGACGCGCGACCTCGATCGGGGTCTGGGAGTATGCCACGCCGAGCCGGTCGGCTTCCTCGTGGGTCAGACTGCGGGACCAACCGATGACCCGCATGCCGAAGGCCTTGGCCCGCGCGGCGATCTCGCGTCCGATCTGCCCCAAGCCCACGATGCCGAGCGTGCGACCGTAGAGACCCTGCGCCTTGGAGTACTCACCCTTTTGCCAGCGCCCTTGGCGGAGGGCGGCTACCTGATCCGGGATGCGCCGGTCGCACGAGAGGAGGAGGCCCATCACCAGCTCGGCCACCGCAATCGAGTTCTTGCCGGGACAGTTGGAGACGAAAACACCGAGACCCGATGCGGCGTCCACATCGATGGTATCGATGCCTGCCCCTGCCCGGATGACCAGGGTGAGGGCCGTGCCCGCCTTGAGCGCCTCGGCGGTCACTTTCTTCCCGCGGACGATGAGGATATTCGGGTCGGTCTCGCGAATCAGCGCCGGCAGGTCCTCGGCCTTCACGTCCGTGTTGGACACCACGGTGCAGCCGAGCTCCCGGAGCCCGTCCACGCCCACCTTTTCGAATTTGTCCGCGACGAGAACTTTCAGATGAACCTCGTTAGAGCTAGAAGCTGAAAGCTAGAAGCTGAAAGCTTACAGCTGATGTACAAACAACCCGCTCCGGATCTTCGGCTCGAACCATGTGCTCTTGGGCGGCATCACTTTCCCGGCATCCGACACCGCCATGAGCTGTTCGAGGGTGGTCGGATAGAGCGAGAACGCGATCGCCATCTCGCCCGAATTGACCCGGCGCTCCAGCTCCTCGGTGCCCCGAATACCGCCTACGAAATCGATGCGCTTATCCGTGCGCGGGTCGCCGATGCCGAGGATCGGCCCCAGGACCCGATCCTGCAAGAGCGAGACGTCGAGCGAGCCAATGGGATCGCTCCGGTCGATCGTGGCCTCGTCGATCTCGAGACCATACCAGCGCCCCGCCAGATAGAAGCAGACCTCTCCGGGGCGCCTCGGTACACCGTCCTCGGTGACAGTGACGTGCCCCACGCTCGAGATCCGTCCGAGGGCCTCCGCGGCGCCGAGTCCGGCGAGGTCGCGGACCACACGGTTGTACGGGAGAATTCGCAGCTGCGCCGCCGGGAACAGCACGGCGAGAAACCACTCGTGCTCCCCGTCTCCCTTCAATGCAGCCGCGCCCGTCCGGAGCTCTTTCCCGGCCCGCCACGCGCTGGCCGAGCGGTGGTGACCGTCGGCCACGTACGCGTGGGGTACGCCACGAAACGCCGCGACCAGCGGCTCGGGCCGCGCCACCTGCCACACGGTGTGACGAACCCCGTCTGCCGCGATGAAGTCGTAGAGCGGCGCCGTCTCCAGCACCGGCTCGATCAATCGGTCGATCTCGTCACGGCCCCGGTAGGTCAGGAACACCGGCTCGGCGTTGGCCATGAGGGTCAGCACGTGCCGGGTGCGGTCGTCTTCCTTGTCCGGGCGGGTCTTTTCGTGCTTCCTGATGATGTCCCGCTCGTAGTCGTCGATGTGTACGCAGCCGACGATTCCGGTCTGGGCCCGCCCGTCCATGACCTGCCGATAGACGTAGATCGAGGGTGACGGGTCTTTCCGCAGCGTTCCCTCGGCGAGAAACCGCTCGAGCGCGGTTCTCGCCTGCGCGTAGATCCGTGGATCGTACGGATCCACATCCTCAGGCAGGTCGATATCGGAGCGGCCCACGTGGAGAAAGCTGTACGGATTTCCCCGCGCCAGCTCGGCCGCCTCTTTCCGGCTGACGACGTCGTACGGCACCGCCGCCACGCGCGGGGCGAGGTCGGGGGCGGGACGAACGGCGTGAAACGGATTCAGGCGCATGGGCTACAGGCTCAAGGCTAAAGGCTAGAGGCTACCGGCTTGCGATGGCCTATAGGTACCAGCCTATAGCCTTCAGCCTTGAGCCTTCGGGAGCAACATCCTACCCGCGGGGGTGAGGAGGCGTCAAGCCGTTACCACCCGCTCGCATAGACCGAGCGCGGCATCAGCCGCGAGGGCGAGCACGGCGGCGGGAAGCGCCCCAGACAGGACCATCTTCGTGTCGGAGAGCGCGAGCCCGGCAGCGATCGGGTCACCCAGCCCGCCGGCGCCGATGAAGGCGGCGAGCGTCGCCGTGCCGACGTTGATCACCGCGGACGTGCGGATGCCCGCCATGATGACCGGTGCGGCCAGGGGCAGGCGGACATACCGCAGGATCTGCCCGGGGGTCATGCCCAGTGCCATCGCGGCATCCACAGCCTCCGGCGCCGCGTCACGGACCCCGGTGTAGGTATTCCGCAGAATGGGATAGATGGAATACAGAAACAGGGCGACGAGCGCCGGCACGACCCCGATGCCCAGGAGCGGAATCATGAACGCGAGAAGGGCGATGCCGGGAAGTGTCTGAATCACCCCCACGGCTCGGATCACCGGCTCGGCGCCGCCCCGCACCCGCTCCAGGGCGAGCCCCAGCGGAACCGCGGCCAGGATGGCGGCACCCAGCGAGACCACGACCAGGAGGACGTGCCGGGCGATGAGGCCGGCGATGTTCGCCCGACGCTCCCAGAGATACGGGACGAGTCCCCCACTCGTGGTCTCCCGGCCCGCGGTGAGCCCCTTGGGCGCTCCGGTCAGTCCGAGCTCGGCGAGGGCGGCAGCAGCAACCTGCGGAATGCCCTCGCCGTCCACCTCGATCCGCCGATTGAGCCGTCGCATCGTCTCCACGGTCAACCGATTGCTCAGCTCGGTCAGGGCCGCTACCGCATCGGGGCGGTGTCGCGCCATCTCCGGACGCACCACTCCGGCGGCTTCGTAGGGCGGGAAGAACCGCCGGTCGTCGCGTAACACGACGAGGTCGTATCGGACGATGAATCCGTCCGTCGAGTAGCCGTCGATCACGTCCACTTCGCCCGCGGCGAGCGCCCGGTATTTGACGGCGGGCAGCAACGCCTGCACCGAGCGGAACCTGACGCCATAGGCGGACGCGAGACCGGGAAGACCGTCGGGGCGGCCGATGAAATCCGCGGTGAGCCCGGCCCGAAGCGTCGGCGCGGCGCGTGCCAGATCGCTCAGCGTCGCGAGTCCCAGCCTGGTCGCCGTCTCCCGGCGCACGGCGATCGCATAGGTGTTCTCGAAGCCGAGCGGTGGGAGCCAGCGGACGCCATAACGGTCACGGAACTCGCGCGAAACCCGGTCGTACACCTCGCGAGGATCGGCTGTGGGTTTCTCGTGCAGGATCGCGAGGAGCCCGGTGCCGGTGTATTCGGGGTACACGTCGATCGCGCCCTCGCGGAGCGCGCGAAAGGCCACTTCCGTCGCGCCCAGGCCGGGGCGGCGGTCGACGGGAATTCCGCGCGCCTCGAGGAGCTGGGAAAAGATCTCCGCCAGCAGAAACGACTCGCCGAAGGGCTTCGAGGCGACGATGACCGGCCGAGCCGACTCCCGCTGGGCGGCAGACGGGGCTGCAACCCCGAACGATACCGCCGCGATCAGCCAGGGTCGGATCGTCGGGCCTCTCACGACGTCACCCGGGCGCGCTGGAACAGCTCGCGAACGTAATCCGACGACGGCTCGCCACGAAGCTGCGCCGGTGCACCCACTTGCTCGACCTTACCGCGCCGGAGCACGACGAGGCGGTCGGCAAGGAGCATCGCTTCGTGGAGATCGTGCGTCACCAGCACCGCGGTGAAACGCAGCTCGGTCCGGAGACGGTGAAAGGTCGTCTGGAGGTCGACGCGGGTAATCGCATCGAGCGCGCCGAACGGCTCGTCGAGCAGAATTACATCCGGGTCGGCGGCAAGAGCCCGCGCCACCGCGACACGCTGGCGCTGACCGCCGGAGAGCTCACGTGGTTTTCGGCTGGAGAACTCACCCGCACCGAGACCGACCAGATCGAGCGCCCGCTCCGCGCGCTGTTCGCTGTCCGGCATGTCGCGCAGCCACGGAACCAGCGTGACGTTCCGTCGGACGCGCCAGTGTGGAAGAAGGCCACCCTCCTGGGGTACGTACCCGACCCGGCGCCGGAGCGCGATCGGGTCGAGCGTCGCGGCATCCACCCCGTCGACCAGCACCTGGCCGGTATCGGGCTCCGTCATCCGGTTGAAGCAACGGAGCAGGGTCGACTTCCCCGACCCGCTCTCACCGATGAGCGCTACACATTCCCCTCGGCGGACGTCGAGGGACACCCCGTCGAGGGCGATAACCGCCCCGTAGCGCTTCGACAATTCCGTCGCGCGTAAGGTGATCTCGGACGCCATGCGGCAAGTTACCCCTCGCTTCGGACGGGAGACAGAGCCGGCCCGCACCGTGCAAACTACGAGTCTTCCAAAGCGAAACCCGCCTCGTTGTCATGGTTGATTCGTCGCGGGCGGCGGCGGGCATTCGCTCGGAGCATCGTGTAACTCCATGCGCGACCGGACATTCAGGCATCTTCGGCGGACCTCGGCGCTGTCGATCCGGCATGCAGGATCGTGCAGCATTGACGAGCACGAATTTGGCATACTCGCGGGGAACCCTTACGCCGTTTCCGAGAGGCCTCAGCGATGTACCGGATCGAGCTCAAGCCTGGCGAAGAGAACGTATTCCGGACGATCGAAGAGCTTGCGATTGGCATCCGCAATGGGCTCGTCACGCCCAAGGCGCGGATTTTCCATAACGCCTCCCAGAAGTGGCTTCCCATCGAGTTCCACCCGCACTACAAGAAGGCGCTCTCGATGCCGCCCGCGAAGTCGGGGGAAACTCCGGCGGTCGTGGTGAAACGCGTACCGGATCTCGCGCCTCCACATGCTCCGGCACCAGCTCAGACACAGAAGCCGTCCACGGCGCTCTCGGCCCCGCTTCCCGCATCCGAGCCGATCCGCAAGCAACCCGAGACGATCCGTAAACAACCCGAGGCTATTCAGAAGCCGCCGGTCGTGCCGCCTCCGGCGCCCGCACCGGCGCCTCCACCGGTACCCGCTCCCGTGCCTGCTCCCGCGCCCGTACTCGAGCGCAGGCCGCCCGCGGTCGTGTCGCCCGTGGTGGACCTGCCCACGATCGCATACGACGAGACCGCGGAGGAGTTGGCTCCGCTACCGGTCGCCCACCCTCCGCTCTCCCGTACCGAGGTCCGGCGGATCAAGCCGGTCTATCTCGGCGTGGCCGCCGCGGCCTTGATCGTCGGGTCGTACGTGGCGCTGTCAGCCGCGACGCCGTCGCGTAAGACGGAGGCGAGTGGGCCGGAAACGTCGAGTCCGCAGCCGATGGCCGAGGCTCCCGCAGCCCAGGTAGCCTCCGCGCCGAGCGTCGATTCCGTTCCTGCCAAATCCACCGGTGGCAAAGCCAGTACTCTTGGCCCCACCTTCGGCGGGCCCGCTCTTATCGCCAAGGCTCCCATCGTGACCTCGGCAGGCGCGTCCCCACCGCATTCAGCAGTCAAAGACTCGGCGGCGTCGATCGAGCCTGCTCCCGCGGCCGTAGATCTTTCGGTGCCGAGTCTGCCGTCGGGAGATTCGCTCGCGCCAACCACGCTCAGCGATACCGGCGCGATGCGCCGGATCCTGCGCGAAGTAAGCGGCAAGGGGGCGGCGTCCCGGCCCTGACCCACCTGTGACTCATCCCACCGCACGAATCCTTCCCACAACGCATTATCTTGCACTATAAACTGTTGTTTACGAACAGTTTATGTAGAGAACTCTGTGGAAATCACCGCGCGGAGTGGAAAAGTCCCGTGCCTCAGCGGTGAATGCGGTAGCGCAACGGCGTTGGAATCAGGATGGCGAAACAGAAACATTTGAGCTCGGTCGCCGACGTCGTCACGCAGCTGGACGACGCCGGAAAGTCCGCCACGCTCCTCGTGGACGGCCACGAGGTCGCGGTCACCAGCCTCGACAAGACGTATTGGCCCGGCGTCGGTCGCAAGGCGCCGCTCACCAAGCGCGATCTCCTCCGCTACTACGCACGCGTGTCCCCCTGGCTTCTGCCGCATCTCGCCGACCGTCCCCTCTTCGCCACCCGGTTCCCCACCGGCATTGCCGGCAAGAGCTTCTTCCAGAAACACTGGGAGCATCCGCCCGACTTTGCCCGGCGGGTGGCGATCTACGCCGCCAGCGGTGACGAGGACGGGGAGTACCTCGTCTGCGACAACCTCGCGACGCTCCTCTGGCTCGGACAGATGGGGGGGCTCGAGCTGCACGCCTGGTTTTCCCGGGTGGAGACGGGTCCCGATACACGGGTGCGCAGCAGGAAATTCACGGGATCCGAAGCAGCGCTCGTGCGCTCGATCCTCAACTATCCGGACTTCGTCGTCTTCGACCTCGATCCATACCTCTATTCGGGACAGGAAACTCACGGCGAAGAGCCGCAGCTCAACCGGCGAGCCTTCGCCCGCACCCGCGCGCTGGCGTATCACATTCGCGAGCTGCTCGAGCGCCTCGGCCTCGCCACCTTCGTCAAGACGTCGGGTCGCACGGGGCTCCACCTCTATCTGCCGATCGAGCGAGATCTGGACTACGACACGGCGAGGGAGATAGCGGGCACCATCGCGCGGCACGTGCTGCGTGAGCATCCCCGCGACGTGACGATCGAGTGGGCGGTGCGCGCCCGGCGAGGCAAGATCTTCTTCGACTACAACCAGAACAGCCGGGGGAAATCCCTCGCGACCGCGTTCTCGCCCCGACGGCACCCCGCAGCGACCGTGTCGGCCACGGTGACGTGGGAGGAGCTGGGCGAGATCTATCCCACCGACTTCACCCTGCGTACCATGCCCGACCGGCTCGAGCGCAACGGCGATCCATGGGCCGGGATCCTCGAGGCGAAACACGATCTCGCCGACGTGTTCGCGACGGGGCGCGCGGGGTGAGCCACCGCCAGCTTTCGCGCCGGACACGATTCGGCTGGCGGCCACCGATGCTGGCGACCCTGGCGGCGGCACTTCCCGGCGGTGACGACTGGATCTACGAGCCCAAGCTCGACGGGATTCGCGCGCTCGTGTACATGATGGCCGGAACGGCGAGTCTCTTTTCCAGAAACCACAAACGACTGGATGCCGCCTACCCCGAGTTGGTCGAAGGCCTGAGTCGCGCCGTCCGGGGAGACGCCGTCCTGGACGGCGAGATCGTGGCGATCGATCCCCGGAGTCGCCTGAGCAGCTTCTCCCGGCTCCAGCGTCGCAGCCAGCTGCGCGATGCCGACCTCGTCCGGGAGAGCGGCGTCCGCGTCAAGATCTACCTCTTCGACTGTCTCTTCTCCGAGGGCGTGGATCTCACGCGACTGCCGTTGATCGAGCGCAAGAGCGTGTTGCGCGATGTCGTCCACTACGACGACGACATCGTCTTCACGCCGTTCCGAACTCGGGGCGCAGCGGAGATGTTCCGGCGGGCCTGCGCGCGCGGGGCCGAGGGGATACTCGCCAAACGGGCGGCATCGACGTACGTGAGCGCGCGCTCGATCGACTGGCTCAAGATCAAGTGCATCAACCAGCAGGAATTCGTGATCGGCGGTTACACGCCCCCGCGGGGTGCCCGCGAGCGGTTGGGCGCGCTCCTGGTGGGCTATTACGACGGAGACGCGCTCCGGTACGCGGGCAAAGTCGGAACCGGGTACGACCGGGACACGCTCGAGCTGTTGCACCGGCAGCTCTCGTCCCTCCGACGTCAGCGGCCACCGTTCGCCCCCGGCCCGCTTCCATCCGGACCGGTCACCTGGGTCGCTCCGCGGCTGGTGGCCGAGGTGGGGTTCTCGGAATGGACCTCAGCCGGATTGCTGCGCCATCCCCGATACCTTGGCCTCAGAGAGGATAAGGCCGCGCGAGACGTCCACCGGCAGGCGTGAACGTCCGGGGCAGGATCCCCGCGACCACCGGGGATCCCGCCGCGACCAGCACGACGGCCCAGAGGATTCCCGGGTCGAGGATTTTGGTGCGGTACAGTACGTCCGTTAGAGTGGGCGACATCCACCATACTGCTCCCAATCCCACCAACGCACCCACGGCAGCCGCCATAGCAGATTCGGGCCACCCATTCGCCGAGTGATACCCCGAGACGACCCCGCCCGTCACGACGAGCAACGCCAGGGCCGCCAGCATGACGGTCGCATTCCGGTGCGGTGCCTCGGAACCTTGCACTCGTGTGTCCATCCGGATCACTCGGCTGGCGGGAACCTCCTGCCGGATGTAGTCGGCCACGGCGTCCGCATTCATCGCCGTCCGGACCACGAGGGCCGGCGCGCGTCCCCCGTTTCCGAGTGCGTACGGGAGATACATCTCCGCGATCCCGGCACCACCGAGCGTGCCTCGCCGGACGTTGCCCGCGATGCCGACGACCGTGACCCAGACGGACCGCTCGGGCAGGTAGAGCATGATTCGCTTGCCGAGCGCCTCGCCTGCCGCCCAGAAGCGCGTCGCCATGGCGGCGCTGACGACCACTTCGGCGGAGGCGGTGTCGAGCCACCGGCCTCCCCGCAGCTTCATGCCCATCACCCCGAAATAATCGGGATCGACGAACTGCACCGCGGCGGAGGTAGCGGGGTGTCCCGCCCGCACTCCGGGATTCTCCAGCTCGAAGGTCGTGGACGCGCTGCCATCCACGTATGGAAGGCCGGTCGCGCGAGCGACCGCCACGACTCCCGGACTCCGCTGCAGCCGCGCACGCACGCGGTCCAGGTCTCCGGAACGGCCGGCGGAAGGAATCGCGTACAGGTCGGCATCCTGAAAGCCCGGCCCCTCCGCATGCAGCCGCCCGTAACTCGCGCCGAACCCCGCGAGCAGCGACAGGAGAATGACTCCACTCGCGACGGCCAGAATCTGAACCAACGGGGGGAGTGAGACCGGCTCGCCGGGAAAACCCCGGCGCCGTGCGCCAATGACCGCCGCGGCGAGCACCGTACCTCCGGCGATGAAGCACAGACCCGGAGCGCCGAGGGTCCGCTGACCAAGCGCCGGCATCCAGCTCTGAAAGAGCGCGCCCGCTCCCGTCATGGCGGATGCACCGAGCGCAACGGCGATGATTGCCGCGCCCGACAGGCACGCCATCGGCGCGGCAATTCCGGTGGACGGTCCTTGTCGGGTCCGACCATGCCCGGCCATCGCCAGCACGCACGCGAGCGCGGCCAGCACGGCGACGACCGACGCGCCCATCAACACGAACAGGATGGGCTCGTACCCCCGGCCGGGGCGTGAAAGCGGATCGACCAGCACCTCCCATGTCGCGCCGAATTGTCCGAAGTAGACGGCCGGCGACTCGCGCTGGAGACCGAGACTCACGCCCGTGAGCTCGCGCTGGGCCGTGGAGCGCTGGACCCCATGACGCAGCAGGCCGATGGCCGCCAAACCCCGCTCTCCCGCCCCCGAGGATGGGATGGAAGGTGTGAGGAGCCAGAGGTCCGTCTCGCCTCGAGGAAAGCGGAAGTCAGCCGCTGCGACCCCGCGCACGAGGACACCGCTGCCATCGATCGTGATCGGCTGTCCGACGATGTGAGGATCGCCATGAAACCGGGTCCACCAGAGATCGTAGCCCAGCACGACCCCAGCCTGGTCGGCAGGCGTGCGACCGAGGACCGGTGGCCGGCGAAACACAGCGAAGAAATCCCCCGTCACGATCGCCGCCTTGACCGGCGTCGTCTCGGCTGCAGGATCCCCGAGCATCACGGTGCGCCGCCGAAAGGCCGCGATGTGCTCGAGCGTCCTATTGGCATGCTGGAAGCGGGTGAATTCCTCTACCGAAAGGGCGGTGCGGTCGATCTCCGCGGCCGGTGCACTGTTCCAGATGCGCACGACGCGATCATCCACACTGTCGGGGTCGCGGAGCGTGAGTGCCACCCATCCGAGGTCGAACACCGCGCCTGCGATCCCGAGCGTCAGGCCGAGCGTCAAGATCAGCGCGCCCGCCCATGCCGGCTCCGCCGCCAGCTCGCGCAGCGTCACCCTCGCGAGACCAGCCGCGGATCTGCCCCTGAGCCAGGCTGCATGCCGGATTGCGCCGAGGCATCGGAGAAAAAGGTCGAGCTGACGATCCCAGGTGAGTCTTCCGGCCTGCGCGAAGGAATGGACGTACGTCCAGACCTCAGCCTCCCATTCGCGCCGCCATTCGAAGCGACGGCGCGACGGCACGATCCGGCTGGCCCCCGCGAGGGTGAGCGCGCACAGGCGAAAGACCGGATAGTCCCCGGGAGACCGCTTCGGCGGGGGCATCAATGGGCATGCCTGGGCGCGAGCGCCGTCATGCGCTTCATGGCTTCTCGAAGCGCCTCGGCGCCGGCGGCGGTGATCGTGTAGTAGCGGCGGGGCGGGCGCTTTTCCCGGCGGGCGATGCGGGCGTCTTCCCAGGCGGAGCGCGCGAGCCCGGACTCCTCCAGCTTGCTGAGGATCGGATAGACGGAACCGCTCGGCAGCTCCGTGGCGTCCATGATGTCGAACCCGTAGCGGAATCCCCCCGCCAGGGCCTGCAGGACGAGAATGGTGGCCGACCCGAGTCCGCGTCGCGACATATGTGTAGACAAACTACTTATGGCGGTGCGGCTCGGCTAGGGACGATAAATGAGGTCGAACGCAGGTTCCCAGGATGCGCCGGCATCCAGGCTATTCTCGCCGAACTGCTGCACGGTCCCGCCCAGGTTCGACCATGTAATGCGCGACCCACCATCCGGGGCGGTGAGGATCATCGTGTTTCCCGCGAATGCCCCCCGCAACACCAGGCGCGTGCCGGTGTTGTCGACGAAGGTCTCGTACCAGGCGGCGGTCACGGGGTCGAACACGTTGATGCTCACACCGCGGACATCGAGGTCGCGGAAATCCTCGAAGATCGCGCACCCCCCGGCCTCGGCCGTAATGAGACTCAGCGCCTGGCGAGCATCGGGGGGCGCATCAGTCGGCGCCACGTTCCAGCGCCCGAGCCAGAAGTCGAACTGGCGATACTCCGGCGCGGTGCATGGTGTCTGGGGAGGAATGCGCCCGACATCGTACAGCGTCGCTGCCGTTACCGATACCGTCGCCGTATGCGTAGCCGAATCCGTCGTTCCGCCGGCGGAATGGGAGACACCCTGCAGCGTCAGGGTCCGAAGACCGATGTCGGTTTCCGAAACGCCGGCCGGGCCGGACGCAGGATCGTAGTTCACGGTGAGTGTGGCCGGCGTCGTGAGCGATCCCACGAAGCGAATGCGGAACGGCGCGAACGTGGTGGTCGCATCGGGGAGCGGGGGATTGAAGCGATCCACGTGGATCGCGGTCCCTGCCGTCAGCGCGCCGGAGGGCACCACGAGCGACACCGCCCCATCGAGCGCCGTCATCGTCCCGCCCTCCGCCCCAAGAAAGGCCCCCTCGGTCACCGTGATATGAGAGGTGGCGGATTTCCCCTCGCTCGAGCCCGTGATCGTGGCTTCGCCCGGTCTCACCGCCGTCAGCTCGCCATCATTGGAGACCTCCACGATCGTGGCGTCGCTCGTGGACCACGAGACGAGGAGCCCGTCCAGCGGATTGTTGCCGACATCGATGGGCGTGCCCTCGAGCCGAAGCGACTCGCCCGGCACGAGGCCCGCCGCGGAGGGGGTGACGCGAACGGCGGCGATCCCATCGCTGTCGGAGGGGAGGATCGGCTGGGACTCGTCACAGCCGGCAATGCCGACCAGAGAGACCAGCGCGAGGGACAACCGGCCCACGATGGAGGAGGCGCGCATGAGTTCCGTCCTGGTATATGTGGAATATCTAGCTATGTAGATATTACAGCTAGTGACCCGGCCGTCAAGGTCAGGATGCCGCGCCAATTGCCGCTGGGACCTGTCACGGGGGACAAAAAACGAGGCGCGCGCCAAACCGCGACGCGCGCCCCACCAACCCTGGCCTCCCAGTCAGAGTTGGCCCTACCCTACCTCCTATTTTCCAGCACTGCCGCCAAGAGCGATGGAGAGGCCGAGGGAAGCCACCAGGTCGTTCTGGAAGTCGTCTCCCCCGCCAAAGTCCCCGTTGTACAGATAGTCCTCCAGGTCCACTCTCAGGGCGCTATTTCCGCTTTCTCCCAATGCAAACCGAAGTCCCGCCCCGACTGTTCCGCCGATATCGGTCCTGCTTCGGTCGTCGTCGAGCGGATTCTTGCCGCGGGCCAGGAGCGCCGGACCCGCGCCGACATAGAAGCCCACTGAATTCGTCACCGGCGAAAGCGCCAGCAGCAGCCGGACGTTACCCACGGCCAAATTCGTATTTGTCTCGTTGATCGTCTCGCCGGAAACCCTGGCGGGGGCATATCCACCTGTGGCCTCCAAGCCGAGCATACCGGTCCCCCAGAATGTGAGCCGGGCGCCGCCGATGACACTGACGTCACGCTTGAAGGCCGCGTTGTCCAGATCAGACAGGCTGTTCTTCGTCGGGATGTATACACCGGCCCACGGAGAGATGTTGACGCCACCCTGGGCGCGGGCCGGCACCGCCGTTGTGGATACCGCGAGCGCGGCGAGTGCGAGCCCGGTCAGGGCTGAGCGCCCATATCGCATCGCCCGCCGCGGTCCGGTCCGTCCCGACAGATTGCTACTCATCATGTGACGACTCCTCTCGAAGAGACCTGCGTGTCCTTCACTCAGCGCAACATCGGCCGAGAGGGTGGATGGGGGCTGTGGGACGGGTCACACAGGAGGGCTAAACGCTTGGTGGGGAAGGCGAACGACTTTGTGGCCAACACCCGGGCAAGGTGGGTGGAACGGGCCGAAGCCCGTTCCATGCGAGATAGAGTAAGATGGGAAAAGGTGATGGGAGAAGCAGGGGGAGCCTGTTCCGTTCGGCGCGCCCGGCCACAGAGCCGAAGACTCAGGGCTTACTCGGACGTCTCGCAATCCACCGTACGGGGTGCTCCCTCTGAGCCCCAAGATAGAAGTACCGAATAACGCTGCTGTGCCCTGCGTCACATGGGGAAACGAGCACGTAACCCGTTGACTTTCCGCCGCTCCGCGCCCTAAATCCCCCGGCAGTCTCCGACCCACCCTGACGCAGGAGATCGTCGTCATGCCCGAGCCGCTGTCACGCGGACTCCGCGATACCGCCCATCGCCTCGAGATCTCCAAGTGACCCGCGGGATCGTCTTGTCGTTGATGTTGACGTGTGCCTCGACCGTCGCAGCGGCCGCGCAAGTGCCGGAAGACAGCACGGCGGTTGCGGAGGACACGACCGCCATGGTCGCGGACGATACGAGCGCAGTCGCCTCCGAGGACACCACCGAGGCGTACACCGTCCCGTGGCGAACGAGCTACTTCCCCTATCTCACCGGCGGCGCGAATGACGGGCCGGTGCTGGCCGCGCGTATCCGCTACTGGCAACCCGCGCAGTACGAGGCACGGTACACCAGTACCGGGGCGTTCTCCGTCGACGCGGGGCTCTCCCCTCGGGGCAGCCGCTTCGTCACGGCGCAGTTTCGCGCGCCGGGCCTGAGGAAGGACTGGCGTCTGTGGGTTCTCGCGAGCGCGGACCGGCAGGCGCGCTACGGCTATTTCGGGTTGGGCGAGAACACGGTATTCGACAAGGACCTGGTGGGTGATGGCACGCCTTTCCTTTACCGGGTGCGCCGCACGCGCTATCGCGGGATTGCCGAGTTGACGCGTATCGTGCGCGGGCCGTTCATGGTCGCGTTCCAGGCAAACGTCGAGCAGGTTCGTTTCACTTCGTTGCCAGGGTCGTCGCGGTTCACAGACGATTTCCCGTCAGGGGAGATCGAAGAGGACGATGCCGCTGGACGCCTCGCGCTGATCTACGACACTCGGGACATCGAGTACAACACCCACCGCGGCCTGCTGCTCGAGGCGGGGACCCAGGTCGGAAGTGGTGGAAGCGGCAACGGGTGGACTCGCCAGTACGTGATGCTGCGGGGATGGCTGCCGGTTCGGGAGGGAACGGTGATTGCCGCGCGCGTGGCGGGATCGGGCATGGGCGGGCATCCCACGCTCAACTCCCGGTTCTCCCTTCCGGGTTGGGAGCAGTCCGTGCCCGTCCTTGGTGGCGAATATTCTCACCGCTCCCTCGACACCGGCCGCCTCACCGGCGACGGCTCGCTGTTCGGAAATCTCGAGGTGCGCCACGACCTGCTCCCGTTCGGCGACCTGGGCGCGATCACGCTGATCGCATTCGTCGATGCGGGGCGCGTGTTCGAGGAGGAGGGCTTCCGGCTCACCACGAAGGACATGAAGGTTGGAGGAGGCGGAGGGTTCGCGCTGCGCATCCTCCGCTCCACCATCATCACCTTCAATTTTGCCGGCGGGCCGGACGGGTTCAATTACTCGGTGGGCAACGGGTGGGCCTTCTGATCAGGCAGCCCTGGCCACCGGGAATCCTGCAGTAGCCAGCACTTCGCGAAGCGTGCTCTCGCCGCGATCACGCGCATACCAGGTGCGCACCTGTGGATAGAGCTCGGCCTTCGGCGTCGTGAGGCGGTTGGCCATCACCCACGACTGAAGCACGACCGGACGCGGGCCCCAATGGCCCAGCTCCTGAAAATTCTCGTCGAGCGCGATCACGATGGGGATCGACCTGGAGCCGTTGGTGAGATACCGATCCATGACGTCGGGATGCTCGTCCCGGCGGATGAGCCTCAACTCGAGACCTGGTACAGCCTCGGCGAGACGCGCGACGACCGGGATCGTGCTCGACGCGTCGCCGCACCAGTCTTCCGCGATCACGAGCAGCCGCCGGTGAGCGCCTGGCGGCACGGCGGCCGTGGCCCAGCTCGGCACCACGGCTATACGATGTAATCCTTCCCAGAGTCCCCGCTGCTTCACGCTCGCCGCAGTAAACTGCTCGAACGTCACACCCTTGTCCCACAATGCAGCGAAATCGATCATGCACTCCTCCCGTCCCTGAACAGCAGGTTCAGACGGGAAGTTCCTCGATCACGACGCCGCGCCGGCCCAGCTCGGCGACATACGACTGAAACGGGATCGCCTCGTCGGGCGTGTGGACGCCCTTGAGCGCCACGCGACCATCCGCCTGCATCTGCCCAGTGATGGACAGGGAGTAGCCCGTGGTCCGCATCATGGCGCTGATGCCATGAACGCAATCGTAGTAGTCCATGAGGCGGAACTTGACCTCGGCCCGTTTGCCGCCCTTTTGCCCGCTTACATGCACCTGAAGAGCCACGAGGTCCTGCCCCTGCGGCTTGTGCAGCTTCGGGTGGACCGCGGCGATGAAGACATCCCGCGGGACGACCCGTTGACCCTTGACGGTGAGCGGCTTTGCTTCGAGAAGACCGAGGTCGCGGATCGGGCGCATGATTTCGGCGTGCCCGGGGTAGCGGAGCGTCTTGTACTCCATCACGTCGATCTTGCCCTGATACGCGAACGGCAGCGTGCTGATCCCGCCTCCGGTATGGAACGCCTCGAGGGTCCCGATCGGATTGGGGAATTCGACCGCTTCGATCTCACTCAATGCATCGACCTGGGTCGGTTGGCCGCCGCGCAACACCCAGGACGGTGTGGTGTAATAATCGAGGGCGCCCTCGAGCGAGTACACGATCTGGTAGTTGAGCGGGGGTTCCGGCTTCTGAGGCAAGCCCCCGACGTAGATCTTGACCTTGTCGGCGCGGTCGAGACGCCGGATCCCCTCGGCTGCGAGGATATTCACCATCCCGGGCGCGAGCCCGCAGTCCGGAATGACGGACACGCCCGCGGCGACGGCCTGATCCTGGAGCTTCTTCTGCTCCAGCACGATCTCGGTGTTTCCGCCAAGATCGGAAAAGTGGCAGCCGGCTTCGACGGCCGCACGCGCCATGGGACCGTTATAGTAGTAAGGGATGGCGCTCATGACGGCCGACTGGCCTCGGAGCGTTTCCCGGACCGCTTCCGGATCGGTGACGTCGAGTCGCACGGCCCGCAAGCGCCCCTGCCAGTCTCCCGCGAGAAACGGTGGGAGATTGTCGGGCCGGAGATCGGCCAGGGTGACCTGGGAAATCTCCGGATTCTGAAGCAGATCGTACGCGCAGGCACAACCCTGTAGCCCGGCACCGAGGACCAGCATTTTCATTGACGACCCCATCAAAGAGTGACGGATATGCAGCCCCGAAAGATACCCGGGACGACCGCGGAGCTTCAACGGGGCCATTGCGCCGTGACGGTGAGGCCACCCGGCGGCGATTGCTGGGGGCGGCGCTGGAGCTGTACACCAGCGTCGGATTCAGAGCGACCACGACTCCGGCCATCGCGGCGCGAGCCGGTGTGGCCGAGGGCACGATCTACCGGCATTTCAGCGGGAAGGAAAGCCTGCTCAACGAGGCCTATCGAGAGGCCCAGCGGTGGGGTGCCGGACTGGTGGTCGACACCGGTGGCGAACCGCACCCAGCCGCGGAGGAGTGGCTCGGCCGCATCGCCGCGCGGCTGATGGAGGCGGCCGCTCAGGACCCGCCGCTGGTCCGCATGCTTCTACGTCACCGTGACGACCAGCATCTCGAGGAGCGAAGTCGGGAGGCGTCACGCGAGTTCCGCGCGGCGCTGCAGAAGGTGGTGACGGAGGCACGAGCGGACGGCGCGCTTCGCAACGGCCCGCCCGAGCTGTGGACCGAGGTCTGGCTCGCGCTCGTGGCCTTCGTAGCGGAGCGCGTCAGCACCGGTGAATGGACGCCGGAAGGTTCGTCGGTCTCGCTGACGCTGGCCGCCGCGTGGGACTCGATCGCGGCGCGACCTACCGGGTCGGCAGTCCCGTAAACGCGGTCATCTGTCGGGGGCGAGGCGCGTCGAGCTCGAGCGCTCGGCTTCGTCCCGGGCCCAACGGCCGGATCTCGACCGCGTCGCCGATGAAGTAGGCGACGGAGTCGCGACCCCAGGCGAACGCGTCACGAGCGCCCGAGGCGAGAAGCCCGGGTGCGCCGGTATCGGTCTGCACGCAGAGATCCTTCGAGTCTGCGCATGGCACGACGGTCGCGAACGCGGGATGCCCCACCACCACCGCCAGACTCGATTCGGCGCTCGCCCGCCGGCTCGGCTCCACGAGATGAGCGGCCGCGTCGGCAGGGGGAGCGTCGAAGACATAAAGCGCACCGGCGGATACCACGATCGTCCGGCCCCCATCCGACCAGGCGGCCGCCGCCGGTTTTCCCGCGCCCTTGGGGAGCACGAGCTCTCGTTCCGCCCCGCTCAACAGATTCATCACCCAGATGCTGGCCGGCGTCGAGTCGGTGAGCGAGCGGCCCCGGAGAAAGACCACTGATCCGCCATCGGGTGAGAGCCTGGGCCGCATTTCCCCGACGTTGGTGAAGGTGATCGGCACCACCGGCCCGCCTTCGGTGCGCACCGCATAGAGATCGCCGCCCGAAGGACTCCGCCCCGCCACGAACACGGCGTACGCGTCCCGCCCGACCTCCATCTGACCTCGAAGCGGGGGCAACGAGCCCTCGCACCCGGTGGTCGCGAGCGCGCAGGCGAGCGCAAGCGCACCGGGCGCAGTCCTGCGCAAGTTCACCGAGGCACTAAAGGAGGAACCGGTGCGACCTGGGCAGGTCGCAGGAAGGGACGGACTGACGCGAGTTCGGCCGGTTGCAGCGGCTTCTTTCCGGTATTCGATGCCCACAGCTTCGCGAGATAGGTCGCCACGCTGTCGGGGGCATCGGGACGGAGCCATTGACGGGCCGTCTCTCGAGCGACGGTGGCCTCATCGAGCGAGTGGTCTCGCAATCTCGCTTCGGGATAGAGAATCACCGAGGCGCCTGCAATGGGCTGGGCCACCGCTGCCTCGACGTGAGTCACGCTGGGGTATGGAAGCGGCCCCAGGTTCGATCCGAAGAACGCCGAAATTGAGTAGGCGCGTCGGAAGGGTCCGTTCGCGGCGAAGGCCGAGTCGCCCGTCCACGTCCACACACCCACTGCTGGACACCTGACCAGGGGTCGCGAAGGGCCAATCAAGTTGGAGCAAAAGGACTCCGGCCACCGCGTGACCGCGTACGGCCCCGCCGCCGCCGCGATCGCGGTGAGCGGTACGGTCCGGTCCAGCTCGAAGTCCCAGCGCGAATGGCCGTACGCCAGTGTGTCCACTTTGGTCAAGCCGCCGTTCGCGATGGCGCGCTCGCCAGAATCGGCCTGAATGTGAAACGTGATCTTCGCGCTCCGCAGGCTGGGCTCCGGTACCGGCAGCCATGTGGCCGGGTCTACCGTCATCGTTTCGGCGACCAGCGTGCGCGCGCCGTCGATGTTGGGCCCCGCACGGACGCCGCCGCGCGGAACGCCGTGGTACCGGATGCGAGTCGTGAGCGAGTCGCCCGCCGCCTTCTCTTGCGGCACGAGCACGTCCTCGGCGCTCCGGGCGAACTGGGTGCGCGAGATCCGGGTGTTTGGCTTCCCATCCACGAAGACGCGAACTACCCGGAACGCCGAGTCGAGACCTACCACCACCGGGAGCGCGGAGCCGAGCCTCCAGGTGGTCTCGACCTCGAGCAGCACGTGCGCGCCGGTATCGCTCCGGATCAGCGTGATATCGTAGTGGGTGGGCGTGTGTCCGGGAGCCGACGTGTCGGCCTGCGCGGCGATCGCTCCGGCCGACGCCACCTGCAGCAGGAACGCGAGTGTAACCGCCCGGCCCACCGTCACGCGCCGAGCCTGGCGCGATAGAACTCGAGGATCCGCTTCCACGCCCGCTCGACCTGCGGCCCGTCGGAGCCCTGGCGTCCAGGTTTGAGGAAGCCGTGGCCCGTGCCGGGGAAGACCTCGGTCGTGTAGGTCTTGCCCGCCGCCTGCATGGCCGCGGTCACCTGTGGCAGCGACCCGGTGATCCGCTCGTCGTCCTCACCGTAGATGCCGAGCACCGGCGCCTTGATCCGTACGATACCGGCGGAGTCGGGTGGCGGTCCGTAACACACGACCGCGGCTTTGAGGTTGGGGTTGTTGGTCGCGTACCGGAAGCTCTGACCGCCGCCCCAGCAGAACCCGATCGTTCCCACTTTTCCCGGGTCCACGGCAGGGAGGCGGTTGACGTATGCGTACACGGCGTCGAGGTCCGCCGTGATGCGGTCGGGCTCGAGCTCACCGATGAGCTTGCGGCCGGAGTCCGCATCGGCCGGGCTCCGTCCGTGCTTCGAGGAAAGCAGGTCGGGAAGGATCGCGACGTAGCCCGCCTTGGCCAGGCGATCCGCCACCGTCGGCTCCCAGTTGGTGAGGCCGAAGATCTCGTGAATCACGATGACGGCGGGCGCCTTGGTCTTCCGCTCGGGGTACGCCACGTAGGCGCGGATCGAGTCGCCGCCCTTCTTGACGTAGATCCACTCGCCGTGCGTGGTGACGGCATCGAGCGGGGCGGAGTGCGGGCGAACCGTCCAGGCGCCCGCCGCGCCGAGCACGAGGGCGGCGGCGAACACCACCAGATGGCTCGCCGCTCCGCGGGCGGAGAAAGAGTGAGAGCGTGTCATGTCGGCCTCAGGGCGTCGAGCCGGGGAGCGGGCGGAACTCGACCCGATCCAGCATCAGCTGTGGAATGGCGACCCACCCGCGCTTGGTATCGATGCCGATATCCGCGGGCGACGCGAGCTTGGCGCCCTGCGCGGTCACCTTGCCGTTCTCCAGCACGTCGAGCGTTGAATCGGCCCAGCTGGTGAAGAGAATTCTTCCACCGCTGATCACCTCGAGCCCGTCGGTTTGGCCAGGTGTCTCGCCGACCGCCTTGAGCGACTTCTGACCCGGCGTCCAGGCCTGAATCGTCTTCCCGGCAAATGGGCCGATGAGGAAGCGCCCACCAGCGCTGTCCCACGCGATCCCGTTAGGCGCCGCCAGCGCGGCATCCGTGAGCGCGACCGTCGCCTTGCCACCGGCAACACGGAACACCTGATCGGGGCCGGGATGGGTCTTCATCCCCGGACCGAACCCCGAATCGGTGATGTAGATGCCGTCGGGGCCGACGACGACATCGTTGAGGAACTTGGCCTTGCCCTTGAGATCGATGGACAACAGCGGTGAACCGCTCTTGCGGTCGAAGGCGCGGACCGCGTCGATGTCGGCCACCCAGAGCGTGTCGCCCGTGATCGCCATTCCCTTGGGCGCGTTCAGGGTCACACCGCTCTTCCCGCTCTCGATGAAGTGCAGCGAGTCCACCGACCCGTCTCCCTTGAGCCGGGAGATGAAGCCGTTGCCGTCCTTGGCCAGCGGATCGCCATTGATGTTGCTCACGAACCAGACATCCTGCTCGGGATCGTATCGGACCGACTCCGGGGTCTTCAATCCCTCCACGGCGCTCGGAAGCGCAGGAGCCGCGGAGCCCGAATCGGCCGCCGGAGGGTTCTGGGCGGCCTCCTGAGCGGGCGGAGATCCGCGGTTGCAGGCGGCCAGAGTGGACAGAGCGAGCAGAAGTGCACGGACACGCGTAGGCATTGAATTCCTCTCCTAGGATTCTTCGGGAGCGCCACCCGCCGACGCGACCTGGTCGGCGCGAATCTTGGCGCTGTCGAACTTCCTGGCCGACGCGAGCATGCGCTCGAGCGTCTCGTCCACGTCGGCGGTGCCTCCGCGCTTGAAGCGGAGGGGGTTGATGCGGGCCACGACGAACGCCCGCAGGTAGGGACTCTCGAATCCGCGCTCCTTGAGCGCCTTGATTTGTTGGGTGACGGCCTCATCGAGCTCCAGCACGCGCGCCGCGCGCTCGCGCCGCGTCTCCAGGGACTTCGAGAGCCGGCTGCTGGAGAATTCCTCCGTGCGGCGAAGAACCGGATGATAGGCGCCGCCCGCGAAGCGTCCGTTCTCCTGATAACAGAGGCCGAGCGTGAGGAGCGCGGGCTCCTCGAACTCCATGGCGTAGTCCTGCTCGGGCCGGTCATCCAGACCCGCGAGCGCTTCGGCGAGACGTGACACCTCGAGCGCCCGCTCCCGGAGGTTGTGCGCCTTCTCGGTGTTGAGGAGGAGGATGCGATGGCCCACCTCCGCTTCGGGCACGATGATCGCGGTCACCGCCTTCGCCCCGAGCTTGCGGAGCGACGCGAGACGGTGATTGCCGTTGGGAGTCCAGAACTTTCCGTCCCCGGTTCCCGACGGCACGACGACGATCGGGTCGAGGAATCTGCCCAGCCGATCGATCGCCTCCGAGAGGCGGGTGACGTGGGCCTCGGACAGGTCGCGCTGGTAGGGAGTGGGCTCGACGGAATCGATCGGCAGCGCGGCGAGCAGCTGCCACTGTCCGCCGAGCGGATCGCGATACGCGCCGATGACGGAGCCGCCTGCCACCTCGATCTCCTCCCCCAGACGGCCGACCGCGGCCGGCGGTGTTCCGGACGCGAGGGTATCGGCGGCGCCGCCGCGCGAGCGGGGCGCCACGGCCTCCTTCTTGGTTCGGCGGCGCTTGGGCTTGGCGCCGGACTTTGCTTCCGCCACGGACCCTCCTTTGCGCGAAAGCTATCACCGCGCCTTCTGACCCGCCTCTGCTGTCGGCTTGTTCCCGATCATTGCGCACGATATTGTTGGCGACGTTCCTTCCGCCCCGCCCGTGCCCCCGTTCGGGAGCCGTACCGATGGATGCTGACCCACACAGCGATAGACCACCGCTCAAACGCCGCCGCTTTCTCACCCGCCTCTCGATCGCGCTCTCCGCCGGCGTCGCGGCCGTCCTGGGGCTGCCCGTGGTCGGCTTTCTTCTGTCGCCGCTCACCCGAAAGAGCCCGCGGGTCTGGCGGCCGGTTGGGCCAGTCGACCAGTTTCGCGTGGGCGAAACGGTCAGCGTCAGGTACGAGGACGCCTCGCCACTCCCATGGGCGGGCGTCACCGCGCATACGGCGGCCTGGCTCCGGCGTGACGACGACGCCCACTTCAGCGCGTTCAGCGTGCACTGCACTCACCTCGGCTGTCCGGTGCGTTGGGTGTCCGACGCGGGGCTATTCCTCTGCCCGTGCCACGGCGGTGTGTACTACGCCGACGGTTCCGTCTCGGCCGGCCCACCCCCCAGGCCCTTGCCCCAGTACCCCGTGCGCGTACGAGACGGTCAGGTCGAGATCCTGACCAGTCCCATTCCGATCGCCTGAGCGCCCGATGGTGAAACGCCTGCTCGCCTGGATCGACGACCGCAGCGGACTGTTGACCGCCGCTCGGCGCGCGCTCGAGCATCCGGTGCCGCCGCGAACCGGATGGTGGTACGTGTTCGGCAGCGCCACGTTCATCGCCTTCGTGCTGCAGGTGATCACGGGCATCGCGCTCGCCACCGCGTACGTTCCGTCGAGCGGGCAGGCGTACGACAGCCTGCGGTTCATCTCGGAGCAGGCATTGCTCGGCCGCTTCCTGCGCGGCATGCACTACTTCGGCGCATCCGCGATGGTGCTGCTCATCGGCATCCACGTTTCCCGCACGTACCTGATGGCGGCCTACAAGTTCCCCCGGGAGCTCAACTGGCTCACGGGGGCGGTTCTCCTCCTCCTGACGCTGGCGCTCGCGTTCACGGGGCAGCTGCTCCGGTGGGATCAGAACGCGGTCTGGTCGGTCATCGTGGGCGCCGCGCAGGCGGGACGCATGCCATTCATCGGGGGAGACATCGCGCGCTTCATCCTGGCGGGCGACACGATCGGCGGGGCGACGCTCAGCCGGTTCTTCGCGTTCCACGTGTTCTTCATTCCGGCACTGGTGTTCGGCCTCGTGGGACTTCATCTGGCGCTGGTGCTGCGGCATGGCATCTCGGAGCGTCCCCGGAAGGGCGATCCGGTGGATCCCGCCACCTACCGGGAGCGCTACGGCGCGCTGCTCGAGCGCGAGGGCGTGCCCTTCTGGCCGGACGCGGCCTGGCGCGACGTGGTCTTCGGCGCGGCGACCGTCGCGACGATCGCCCTGCTCGCGATCGTGGTTGGGCCGCCGCACCTGGGGCCGCCGCCAGACCCGAGTATTCTCGAAGCCTATCCGCGACCGGACTGGTACTTCCTCTGGTATTTCGCCGTGCTCGCGATGACGCCGCAGAACCTCGAGACAGTCATCATCGTGCTCGGGCCGCTGCTGTTCGGCGCGTTCCTCCTGCTCGTGCCACTGTTCAACCGGGGCGAGCGGAGCTTCCAGCGCCGCCCCTGGGCGCCGATGCTCGTCATCTTCATCTGGACCACGATCGGCGTGTTCTGGTTCGCCGGCGAGCGTGCCGACTGGTCACCCGACTTTTCGGCGCGGCCACTCCCGGCGACCGTCGTGGGGAACCTCCCGGCCGACGCGGCCGAGGGCGCCCGCCTCTTCCACGCCAAGGGGTGCGAGTTCTGCCATGCGATCGCGGGGTACGGCGGGAAGCGCGGCCCCGACCTCACGCAGGTCGGCGGCCGCATGACGTACGACCAGATCGCCGGCAGGATCACCAGCGGGGGACCCAACATGCCGGCCTACGCCCGGAGCCTCACCCCGGCGCAGGTGCAGGCGCTGACCGCGTTCCTCGCCACGCGCCGATAGAATCCTCGTTACTGCGTATTACTGGACTCCGATGCTTGTCAACCACTAACAGCGCACCACGGAAACACGGAAGACACGGAGGTTGCACGGAACGTTCAGCGTGCATCCTCTCATGAACCGGGAGTTGAGGGGCCGCCACACCTCCACCAGCAACAAAGAATGCGACGAGCCCGGCCCGGTGTCCGTGCTGTCTCCGTGTCTTCCGTGTTTCCGTGGTGCGCAGTTGCAGTTTGGACCCGCAGTTGCAGGCGAATCTGCAGGTGCATTGGAGTAGCAGTAGGAGTTACGCAGGCACGTAGATCTCCCCGCCGCTCGCCTGGAACTCCGCAGCCTTCCGCTCCATCTCCGCCGCGTATGCCCGCACGTCCTGCGTGATCTGCATCGAACAGAACTTGGGCCCGCACATGGAGCAGAAGTGCGCCACCTTCGCCCCTTCGGCCGGCAGCGATTCGTCGTGGAACGCGCGTGCGGTGACGGGGTCGAGCGCGAGATTGAACTGGTCCTGCCACCGGAACTCGAAGCGCGCCTTGCTGAGGGCGTCGTCCCATTGCCGCGCGCGCGGGTGCCCCTTGGCGAGGTCGGCCGCGTGGGCCGCGATCTTGTAGGCGATCACACCGGCCTTGACGTCGTCGCGGTCGGGGAGTCCGAGATGCTCCTTGGGCGTGACATAGCAGAGCATGGCCGTGCCGTACCACCCGATCATGGCGGCGCCGATCGCGCTCGTGATGTGATCGTATCCCGGCGCGATGTCGGTGGTGAGCGGACCGAGGGTATAGAAGGGGGCCTCGTCGCACCACTCGAGCTGCTTCTCCATGTTCTCCTTGATGAGGTGCATGGGCACGTGCCCCGGCCCCTCGTTCATCACCTGTACGTCGTATTCCCACGCGATCCGTGTCAGCTCGCCCTGGGTGCGCAGTTCGGCGAACTGCGGCTCGTCGTTCGCATCGGCGATGCTGCCCGGACGGAGCCCGTCGCCCAGCGAGAACGACACGTCGTAGGCCTGCATGATCTCGCAGATCTCCCGGAACCGGGTGTAGAGGAAGCTCTGCTGGTGGTGCGCCAGGCACCACTTCGCGATGATCGACCCGCCGCGTGACACGATCCCCGTGACGCGGCGTGCCGTCAGCGGCACGTACTCGAGCAGCACGCCGGCGTGCACCGTGAAATAGTCGACGCCCTGCTCTGCCTGTTCGATGAGGGTGTCGCGATA
>DATBSO010000142.1:0-2859 GCA_036559745.1 Gemmatimonadales bacterium
TAGGTCTGCTCGTCGCCGGCGCCTGTACGCCCACGGAGCCCGATGGACCGCCGCCGCTGCTGTCGGAGCTCCCGCGTCCTCTGTCGGGGCCGGAGCTCCGCATCGTGGACGGAGCCAATGCGTTCGCGTTCGACCTGCTGCGAGAGGCGACTCGAAGCCTCCCGTCCGACTCCAACGCCTTCCTCTCGCCGCTCAGCGCCTCGATGGCCCTCGGCATGACCTTGAACGGCGCGAACGGCCAGACCTGGGACGACATGCGAGCCGCGCTCCGGCTGTCCGACCTGAGCGAGGCCGAGATCAACGCGGGGTATCGCGACCTGATCGGGCTGCTGCGGGGCCTGGACTCGAGGACGGAAATGCGGATTGCGAACTCGATGTGGGCTCGGCTCGATCTGCCACTCGAGCAGGCGTTCGCCGAGGCGGGCCGGAGCTACTTCGATGCCGACGTCTCGACACTCGATTTCGGTAGCGCGGACGCGGTCCCGACCATCAACGCCTGGGTGAGCGACCGGACCAACGGCAGGATCCCGAAGCTGTTGGACGACATCGCGCCGAACGAGGTGCTGTTTCTGATCAACGCGATCTACTTCAAGGGCAAGTGGCGGTCGGCCTTCGATCGCGGAGACACTCAAAGCGAGCCGTTCCATGGCGCCGACGGGCGGGACCGGACCGCGTTCCTGATGCACCAGGAAAATCCCCTGCCGTTCTGCCTGACCGACGACTTTCAGGCCGTTGACCTGCTCTACGGCAACGGGGCGTTCGCGATGACCGTTCTACTGCCCACTGCGGGACGCACTGCCACCGGAATTCTGTCTGGACTCGACGCCGTCAGGTGGCGGAGCATCACCGATTGCTTCTCCGAAGCGGACGTGGCGCTCGCCCTGCCGCGGTTCCGGCTGGACTATGGCCGTCGTCTCAAAGAGGACCTCGAGGCGTTAGGCATGGGCATCGCATTCGACCGGTCGCAGGCCGATCTCTACCGGATCGCCGACGTGCGGCCCGACCGGCTGTACATCACGCGGGTGGACCAGAAGACGTTCGTGGAAGTGAATGAGGAGGGGACCGAGGCGGCGGCGGCGACCAGCGTCGGGGTGGGCACGACCAGCGCGCCGCAGGTGTTCACGATGCGAGTGGACCGGCCCTTCGTCTTCGCCATCCGCGAGCGGCTCTCGGGGACGGTCCTGTTTCTCGGCGTAATGAACGTGGTGGGGGACTAGCCCTCAGCTTGCCAGCGGAACGATGTACTGCAGCTTCCCGTTGGGCGCGTCGGGGATCCGGTCCACCATCTCGAAGACGATCCGGAAGTCCTGGCCTACCCCGAGCTCGACCGACTTGGTCAGCCGGTGTTGCTGCGCCTCGGACGGCGCCCGGCGCACGTTGATGAGGAAGCGGAGCTGACGGCCCGGCTCCTCCCGCACCTGGAAGCGGCGGACCCACTCGTGCGCGTCGGCGCGCCCGAGCAGGCTGGTCACGAACGGGGTCGTGAGCGGCGCGCCGTCGCGGCGATGGATGATGTGCGCGGACCGGCCATGGACGCGGGTGATCAGGCCGAGCCCGCGTCCGCACTCGCAGCGCTCGGGCACGATCGCGGCCATGTCGCCCATGTTGTACCGGATGAGCGGCATCGCCGTGAGGCCGAGGCTGGTGATCACCAGCTCGCCCAATGTGCCCGGAGGCACCGGCGTCCCGTCCCTCCCCAGCACCTCGAACACGAAGCCGTCGTCATTCATGTGGAGCAGGTCGCGCCGCATCGGGCAGGACCAGGCCAGCACGCCGAACTCGTTGGTGACGTAGACGTCCACGGCGGGCGCCTGGAAGGCCTGCTCGGCGAGCTGGAGGCAGCGATCGGTCACCTCCATCGCGGTGCAGAACACGGCGCGGGGCGGATCGATTCGCGCGCCGGACGCGAGCACGTGGTCCGCCAGCGCCTCGATCGCGCCGGCATAGCCGGTGAGGATGGGAGCGCTCGTCGAGCGCACCCTCTCGAGCACCTTGGCCGGCGGCGAGTCCGATGCGACCTTCTCGACCCGCGGTAGGAAGCCCAGCTTACGTAGGAGCGTGATCGGGCCCGCCCGATCGGGCTTGTCGAGGATGGCCACATTGACCTGCGAGTCCCACATGGAGCAGCCGTAGGCGGCGTAGACGCGCCACCAGCGGGCCGAGTATTCCGCCTCCTCGAGGCGGCTCCGGAAGAACGTCCCCGGCGTGCCGGTGGAGCCCGAAGTGCGCACCTGCACCAGGCCGCCCTTGTCGACGGTCATGAGCGCGCGATGGCCCTGCTTGCCGATCACCACCCGGTCGAGAACGGGGAGCCGCTCGAGGTCGTGCAGCTCTGCCCTCGCGGGATCGATCCGTGCGCCGCGCAGGGCGGCGCCATAGTAGGAGGTCTTCGCGGCCTTCGCGAGTATCTGCCGCAGGCGGGTGAGGCGACGAGACGCGAGCTCCTCGTGCGACAGCCACTGCTCACGCTCGAGGCGGAGCGACGACTGCAGGAGCGTACCGATGGACGCGACCGGACCGGCAGTGGCGATGAGCGGCAGAGCCATGCACCGAACTCCAGGGGGATCGTGGGGCAACCGGGATTCGGTGGTGAGGAATTGCAAAAGAGAGTCCGCGTGCCGCGCCGCCGGGCGCCGCGATGTCCTGCTGCAACTCCTTGCCGTGACCGTCCGCGGCGCGGGAGAAGCCGCGGTGCCGGCATCAGCGGCGAACGCGTTTCCGCAGGCGGGGATAGGGGTGCTTCACGAGGGGTGCGGCAACCGGAAGTGCGTCAGGCGGGACGACAACGTACGCTGCAGTACCATGCACGAAGTGTCGAGAGATTCGTCTGTCCCGAGGAAACTCGAAAACTTTCTATAC
>DATBSO010000143.1:0-14487 GCA_036559745.1 Gemmatimonadales bacterium
TACGATCGGGCGAAGCCGGCGAACACCGTCACCCCGGCCAGCAGCGCCATGCCGCCGAAGAACCTACGGTCCGACTCCCCTCCACCGGAAGGCAGCCGCCCGATCGCGGCGCTGTCCTGTGCCATACCCACACCTCGCGTCTGGCTCAAAAGAGGGCCGTCTCCCAGTCCGTCAGATCGAAGAAACGCCGCGTGACCTCCGTCGCCTGACTCTCGTCGAACTCGGCGCAGGTGTACAGGATCACCGAGGCGAACCGGCTGGTGGACCAGACGCAGACGTAGATCCCGGAGTCGATCAGCGGCACGAAGGCATCGTACCCCTCGTTGGCGGACTTGCCCTGCCCACTTGTCTGATGCACGATCGGCTCTCCGTACGTGCGGAGGCCCAGCTCGCCGGTGATGGTCGTGAAATACAGACGGATTGCCGCCGCGTCGAGGTCGGGACGAGCGAAGTATCCCTCGATCAACAAACGCTTGCGAAAGATCTCAGGGGCCAGCCGCCGCATCGCAAGCTCCTAGCTTTGCCAGTCCTGGCCGAAGCCAAGCACATAGCCGGTGGGATCTCTGACGGCGAACTCCTTCATCCCGTAGGGCTGCACGACGGGATGGTACGCGAAGGTCGCGCCCCGGCTCTTCAGCTCGTCGTAGAGACCGTCCACTGACTCGACCCAGCAGAACGCGTCCCAGGTTCCGCCCTGTGCTTCCTTGGGAACGATGCGGCTCCCATCCGGGGCACGGCGGAACATCACCGCCAGCCCGCCTCGACTGTAGATCGCGAACTCCGGAGGGTTGCCGGCCGCATAGTCGCAGTGGAAGCCGAGGGCGCGCTCGTAGTACGCGCCGGCCGCGGCGACATCCGGGACCAGGAGGTAGGTCGCCGCGCGAAGCACCTCAGACGGGGACAACGGTATACTCGCTTTGCACCAGGCCGCTGGCGTACTGCCGGGTCGCGACGTGCTCGAGACGGATATCCCGGTCCGTCGCTCCGAAGAGCGGAATTCCCGCCCCGATCAGCACCGGAACGCGCGTGATGATGAGGCGCTGAATCAGGCCGGCCCGCAGGAACCGCTGGATCGTGATGCCGCCGTCCACATACGCATGGCGGAAGCTGCGCGCTGCGAGGCGTGCGACGATGTCCTCCGGATTTCCCTCCATGCGCTCGACGACAGCTCCGGGTGGCGCCGGCGCGAGCGGCCGGGTGCTGAGCACGAACACGGGCTTCTTCTCGTAGGGCCACGTATCGAAGGCCAGAACGATTTCGAATGTCTTCCGGCCGATGATGAGCGCGTCCACCGAGGAGATGAAGGCCTCATACCCGTGCTCTTCGCCGCCGCCGGCCGGGAGCCAGTCGAGGCCTCCATCGGGCCGGGCAATGAACCCGTCGAGACTTGTGCCGATGAAAACGGACGCCTTCATACCTGCTCCGACGTATCCGGAGGACGTCGCAACACGTCCGCGACCAGGAGCCGGAGCGCCTCGACGTCGGCTGGGGACGGCTCGCTCCGTGTGGACTGCCAGTCGGTGTCCTCCTCGCCCTCGTGCTCGCCCTCGTGCTCGACCGCGACCGCGACCGAGTGCCAGCGGGTCCCGCGAAAGGTCCCGTCGGGCTCGAACCGCCCGCCCACACTTTCCTGATGGATCAGGCCGAGCGTCCGGTACAACACCGCGTCCGATGCACTGAGCAGCCTGCCTTCAGCGTCCCTCACGACCAGGACGATGCGAAGCCCGGCTGCCCCCGCTGAAAGATCAAGCACCACCTGCTCCCACCCGGCAACGGCCAAGCCATGCGGGCCCGCCAGAATCTCGGGAGAAACCACGGGCTGGCGTCGCGGGCGCGCGTCGGCGGGAAGCGGACCGAGCAGCGCATGCCAATCGGGACGGGCCGGGATGTCCGAGTCGGAATCGGCCACCGGAGCGTCACCCCACCTGCGTCGATATCCACCAGGTGTTCCCGGCCGGATCCATGACTCCAGCCCGGCGGTCGGGATCTCCCACCCGCTCCTTCGGTTCCTGCACCGAGGTCGCGCCCAGCTCGAGCGCCCGCCGATAGACGGCGTTCACGTCGCGGACGTACACGTGGAGCCAGACCGGAAAGGCGGGATACTGCTCCCCCGCGTCCGCGAGCATGACCACGCTGTCGTCGATCCGCACCTCGGCGTGCATGATGACCCCGTTCGGCATGTCGAAGCGGCGAAGCTCGGTGGCGCCGAACGCGCCCTTGAGAAAGTCGATGACACGCTGGGCGCCATCGACCATCACGTATGCCGAGATGCTGGGATACCCCTCGGGCTTCCACTGCGTGCTCATCGCGGATTCTCCGGTTGCACTCTATTCGGTGATGACTCGATCGGCCCACTCGATGAGCGACACGAATATCGTGGGGCTTCCGTACTTGGCGCTCCAATTGGCCAGATCGGCATCAGTGACACCGCGGGCCCGAGAGCAGGTGCCGCAAGCATAGATCGGGATCTTGCGCTCCGCCACCTTGGCGAGCAGCTCGGCCACGCGCGGCCAGCCCACCGGCACGACGGCTTCGGCGACCGACCGGCGCATCAGGCCGACCGCCTCGCCCAGGAGAAAGATCTGCACGTCGTGCCCGGCCTCGGCGAGCGCGTTGCCGTGAGAGAACGGAAACGCCGCCTTCGTGGGATCGTCAGAGCCCCAGGCGCTCTTGAGCATGATCTTGAGCCGGCTCTGCCCCGGCGGAGCAAGGCGACTGCCGGGAGCACCGCGGCGAGCGGCCAGGCGGCGAGCTGGGCGAGAAAGCGACGTCGAGCCATGGAACCTCCGGTTGGGTTAGGAGGGCGGGACCCGGACCTTGGCCGTGCGCTTGAGAAATCCCCACCCCGACAACGTGTCGGTGGTGACTTCGGGCTCCGACGGCGGGACCACCTCACCCGTCAGCCAGTCCCGGAACATGCCCACGTTTCCGGGCGTCAGCTCGAAGGTGATATCGGGTGACGCCCAGTCGCAGAGCACCCGAAGGACCAGCTCGTCGTCCTCGTCCCAGCGCAGGTGGTCCGACACCATCACGGCGAACGAGACGATCTCGAGCGCCGGCGCGGGCAGCTCATCCGCGAGTACGGCATCACAGAGCCGGATCAGCATCGGCGACGTCACGGTGAGCGACTCTCCGGCCGGCAGGTCCTGGATGAGAACCCGGCGACCCGAAACGCCGAGTGGCTCGATCGATTCCCGTAGCTCCGCCGCGAGCGTGCCGGCCGGCACGGTGCCGCGGAAGAAGTCGCGCAAGGTGGCTTCTTTCACAGGTTCTCCTGAACGAACCGGGGACCGAGATGGATATCCACCTGCACGAGGGGCGCGTCGCCGATGCAGCGGAAGCTGTGAATCTCCCCGGCCTTGATCACGAGGATGTCGCCCGCCCCCGCCTCGAATTCCTCGCCGTTCACATTGTAGAGGCCGCGCCCTTCCCGGATGAACTGGACCTCGTCATACGGGTGGCGATGGGGACCGGGTCCTCGTCCGGGAAGCGCGCTCAGCAGAAAGGCGGAAATCCCGACGTTGCCATTGTCGGCGCCGACGAACTGGTGCGAGCTGCCCTGAAAGGGGAGGTCCTGCTGACGAACTCGGTACATCCTCGCTCTACTCCGGCATCTGGGTTGTCGTCTCGCATCGACGCCCACTCATCGTTGGATCTCTCCGTCTCTCCTGAGACGGCGCTCCGTGCCATCCATCCGCTCCTCGATCTCACCAACGCGGTGGTCGACGTCCTCGAGGCGAGCCAGCCGGCGACGCGCATCGTCCAGCAGCTCCCGCTGCCGTGCTGCCGACCGGTTCCTCCGCCGGACGACGACGATCGTGCCCCATGCGCCGCCGGTGATGCCGCCGGTGAGCAGGGCCCAGAGAAGCGTCGGCTCGAGCATCAGCCTCACGCGCTCGTGATGTTCACGCCCGCCGCAAGAATCACCGCTGCTGTGCCTCGAGCCAGTGCACCCCTTCCGCCTCGGTCCTGAATACGGCAACAGAGGTGAAGTACTGCTCCGCGAACACCTCGAACATTCGCGACATGCCAAAGAGCGCCGGAGCCGACGCGATGACGGCGCAGAATCCGAACTGAATCTGCGGGCGCAGCCGGGCGATGTCACCCGTGACCGTCCGCAACTGATCGCTGGCCGGCAAGGTGGTCATGGCGGTCAGATCAAGGAGGACGTCCAGTCGCTCGGAGCAAGCCGGGTCCTGGCTGAGATCGATGAAGTGCTGGCGGACCTCGGCCAGGACGACCGGCCCGACACAGCGGGTGTGGATGAGACGCTCGGACTGGTCGATCCTATAGGTGACGGGCATACGCCGCGTCTCTCAACTGTCGCGCCAGATAAATGGCGAGGAACAACAGCACCGGAGCCGTTGCCACCCCGGGTGTATAGGTACCCTGCCGTAGCGTCCAGAGTGGATGCCCAATCCCATTGATGATCTCCACCACTGCCCAGACCGTCGCGAACACTCGCGCGCTCGGCCAGGCTTCTCGAATCGGCCAGAGCAGGCACCAGAGCCCGAAGGCCACGAGCGATACGTTGAGGATCACGAACCCGCGCTCGAGATCCTGCGACACTAGTCCACTCACGAAGCGCGCCGGGGGGAACGACTCCCACAGCCGCCCGACATACTCTTCGACCGAGTGCGCGGCTTGCGAAGCGATCAGCGCGCCGAACGTCATCTGAAATCGAGTCATGACCGCCGGCCGCTACCGACTGATCCGATGCCCCGCGCGCTCGAGTGTCGCCACCGCCTTCTCGAAATCCCGCGCCTTGACCAGGACATAGTCCGTCTCGAAGGTGGAGATCGCAAAGATGCTGAGCCCGGCATCGGCCAGCGGATCGGCGATCGCGGCGAGAATCCCGATGAGGTCGAGCGGCAACGGACCGCGCACGCGCACTGCACGGTAGCCACGCTCGCATGTGACATCCGGCGGCACGAGCGCCTCGAGCGTCGTGATGGACAACTCCTCGGGCGTGCGACTCACCGTGATGAAGGGACTCTCCCCGGACGCCCATGTCGGCAGGGGCGAGTCCGACGGGAGACGGCAGACCGCGAGGGTATCGGGGAGCACCTCGAGCGGCAGATGAGGACGCGGGGACAGATCAATGCCTCCGTTTCGGAGCCTCGAACATCGAGTCGGCCACCGCGTTCAACCGGATATCGGTGTAGTTGTAGATGTACCGGTCCGGGCCCTGCGCGAAGACTGCGTGCCGAAAGAGACGCACGCCATCGACCTCCTGCCATCGTGCGAAGGTGACGTCGATGTCCCTGAGGCCCTTACCGGTGTGATTGACGACGCGCATCCCGAGCGGGAGGGTATCCCGAGCCCGCAGGTACATCGTCGCGGGCGCGTCCAGATCGTCGCGAAAGACGACTTCCAGGACCTCTTCTCCCTGCCAGATGCGCCGCGCTCCTCCCTGCGGCGCACGCAGCCGGCTCAACGGCGCGAGGACGAGCATGTGAAGCTCGTGACCGCGGATCATGCTCTTGGTCGCTTTGTCGAGCGGGCGTACCGAGTCCACTGACGGATCGTAGGTCCACCCGACAATGGCGCCGATGCCTCCAAGAAAGCCCTGCCCCAACGCCAGACGGGTCCGGCCATCGGTCGCGGAAAAGACGGAGGCCTGGAATGACGCTCCGGAAGGCCCGGTGACCGTGGCGGTGGACGAAAGTGTCCGGACGCGCGCGACGTCTCCGAGCGCGCGACGTTCCCCAGCCAGAATCTGGTCGGCGATCAGCTCGGGCGTCGGGGACTGTTTCCCGGCGCTCTGCGATCCGGCTCCGCAGGCCTGGAGGAGCACGATGGCGAGCGCGACCCAACATGGTCTCGAAGTCATCATCCGGCTAGGCGCCCGCGCCGGCAAGCACGTCGCGCGCGCTCCGGACGGTGGCGAATTCTCCGTGGAGACTCGCCAAGGCCACGCGGTGCATGACGTCCGCGCTGTACTGCGTGCCATCCGGGCCGTGCCGGCCGAAGGTCGCGGTGGCATCCTCGACGACCGTGACGGCGAAGCCGAGGTTGCCGGCCATTCGCACGGTGGTGGACACGCAGTGGTCGGTCGTGAGGCCGGCCACGACGAGCTCGTGGATTCCCCGGGCACGGAGGTGGGCTTCGAGGCCGGTACCGATGAAGGCGCTGTTGACGTGCTTCTGGAAGACGGGCTCGTCCGCGGCCGGCTGGGCTTCGGTCTTGAACACGTGACCCGGCCTGTCGGCCCGCAGCGGGGATTCGGGCTCCAGCGAGAGGTGCTGGACGTGGATGACGGGGCGGCCACTCGCGCGCCACGCCGCGAGCAGCTCGCCGATCCGCCGTTCGGCCTCGGGATTGTTTCGCGTGCCCCACCGCGGCTCATCGAGGCCCTGCTGCACGTCGATCAGGAGCAACGCGGTACTGGATGACAGACTCACCGCACACCTCCGGGGTCCTTCGCCCGCGCCGACACGACGAGACCGATACCGCTGAGGACGGCAACCGCCGAGATCGCGAGTCGCCCGCTCAACCGCTCTCCGAGCAGCGCGGTGGCGCCGAGCGCCGCGATGATGGGCACGCTCAGCTGCGCGACGGCGGCCTGGGTGACCGACAACCGGGGCAGCGCGCGATACCAGATCGCGTACCCCAGGCCCGACGTCACCGCGCCGGAGATCATGGCCAGGAAGATGCCTCGCCCGGTCACTGCCACCGTGTCGCGCAGGATGAAAAGGAGCACGAGCGCGACCGGCGTGCTCCACAGGAAGCTACGCGCGTTCGCCGCGATCGGATCGCGCACCGTGCGACCGGCGAGCGAATAGACGCCCCAGGCCACGCCTGCTATCGCCATGAGCAGCACTCCCAGCGGGTCCGGCCGCGCGGCGGACGGAGCCGCCAGAATCGCGAGACCCGCTGTCGCCATCACGACCCCGAGCCACGCGAAGGCGGGCGGCCGGTCGCCGCAAGCGATCCCGTAGCCGATCATGGTCAACTGGACGACACCGAAGAGGACGAGCGCGCCCACCGCGGCACCGATACGAAGATACGCGAACGAAAACGGTGCCGCGTATGCGAACAGCGCCAGCGGACCGGTCGGCTCCCGGCCCCGCAGCGGCATCCACGACCCCGCCTGCGACCGGGCGATCAGCGCGAGTACGATCGCGCCGGATCCCAGCCGCACGGCGGTGAAGGTGGCCGCGTCGATCCGGCCGGATCCGAGGGCAAGGCGGGTGAGCAGCGAATTCGACGCGAACGCGATCAGGGCCAGGACCGTGAGCGCCGCGGTCGTACCCTTCACGCCTTTCCCTTCTTCCGCACCTCGGAGACCCGTGTCTTGACCAGCCGCTTCACCAGCCCTACCGGCGGCGGCTTGGTCAGCGGAAACCGGATCGTGCCCTTCGAGGTCTCATGGCCCTTGAGCTCGCTCGCGTGGGCGCGCCTGATGGCCGCGCTGAGCGGATACAGGCTGCTGTGGTGCGTCCACCCCGCATACCAGACGAGCAGACGACCGTTCAGGCGGACGCAGGGGATTCCGTAGCTGAAGCCATCGACCGCGCCGGGCGCGGCCGACCGGATCGCGGCCCGGATCTTCCGCAGGTGGCGGCGTCCCGCGGGCGAGAGAGACGCGAGATAGGTCGCGAGCGACATCGGCCGCTCACTCCGCTTCATGGGGCGTCCCACGAAATCTCCAGGAGCGGCAGCCGCCGCGGGGTTTCCGCGACGCGCGTGAGCCGCTCGCCGATGACCCGTGCACCGGCGCCGAGGTAGAACGGGACGGCGTTGGGATCCGCCTCGACCCGTAGCGCCCGGGCTCCACCGGCCCGGGCCGTCGCAAGCGCGTGATCGAGAAGGCGGCGTCCCCATCCGCGGCGTTGGACCGATGGCTCGACCCAGAGGTGCTCCAGCGTCGAGACCGGCATCGCATGGACCAGGGCGTAAAACCCTACGATGCCACTCTCACCCTCGGCGAGAACCACATCGAGCGCCTCGAGATCGCCCGGGCTCAGGGTGAGCAGCGGCCGCCACTCCTCGAGCCACGCCGCTGGGTATCCCCAGCCGGCCTTGGCGCGTTGCGCCAGTCCGCTCAACGTCTCGACATCCGCGGCCGTCGCGCGGCGGAACGCACGCTCGGTCCCGAAGTGATGCGCCACCTTCACCCGAGATCCTTCCGGAAACAGCGGATGACTTCGACCTCCTCGAAGCCCAACGCCCGGTGCGCGTCGGCGCTTACCCGATTATCCGCCAGGGCGTCGGACGCGAACTCGCGGCATCCCAGCTCGCGCGCCCACTCCTCCGACGCCGCCACGAGGGCCCGCCCCACTCCCTGTCTTCGCCACTCGGGAACGACGTACCACCCCTCGAGAAACCCGACCGGGCTCGTGTCGCACCCCTCGGCATACCGACGACGGGACAGCTCCGCGAAGCCGACCACGGTGGAATCCGCGCCGCTCGCCTCGGCGACCAGCACCTCCTCCAGGAACCCGTCCGGATCCCCGTCAGGGTGCGCGAGGAACCGCTCGACATCACTTGCGAGCGTGGTGCGGTCCTCATCCGGCCAGAGCGCGGCGCGCATGGCGGTCCACTGCCGGGCGTCGCGGGGCTCGACGGGCCGAATGCGGATCACGGCTCGCTCGCGAATCACCGCACACGCCGGCAGGTGCCCCGCAGAGGGAACCATGATTCGTTGTTCGAGGCGAATCCCACCAGCTCCTCGGTGCGGAGATTGAACACCACAGTGAGCGTAAACCCCGACCCCGCGCGGTAGGACACTGCGTAGGTCTCGGGACCCACCTCGAAGGAGCCGTACGGGACCCGATCGGCGTGCGCCGGCGTGTGCGCGTCGCCCTCGGACGACTTTCCGGACGCCTTCCCACCGACTTCGCGCCATTCGACGGTTCCATCGCCATGAAACACGTGCTCGTGCACACTCCCCTTGGTCGGCCCCTCGGTCCACGTCCATTGCATCGTGGTCCCGCGAATCGCGTCGGCTCGGGGAATCTCAGGCTTCTTCTGTTCGGTCTTCATAGGTTCCACTCGCTTGAACGGTGTCGGCCCAAGCTCGGGCTGCCGACGACCCGGCGCCGTGATCCAGCCGACATTCGCTCGGTCACGCCGTGCCCGGCGGGATGTACCCCTGCTTGCGGAGACTCTGCACGGGCGGGAACAAGGGCGAGGGCAGCGCGGACCAGCGGAACCATTCCCATCGCGCACACTTGGCCGGCTCGCGGACCTCGGGCTCACCCGAAACCTCGGTTGCCAGCACGAACAAGGTGACGTAATGAAGGCCTTCGGGCTCGAATAGGTCGCTGGTGTAAGGGCCAGGTCCGATCACGCGAGCCTCGAGCCCGGTCTCCTCGCCTAGCTCTCGTCGCGCACAGTCACCAGGGCTTTCTCCGTACTCGAGATGACCACCAGGCGGTGCCCACGTCCCAGCCCCGTGAGAGCCGCGCCGCTCACCGAGCAGGACACGGCCCTCCCGGATGACGAGCACCCCGACACCCACCCTCGGCGGAGCATCCGTCACGCGCGACACCTCCGTCCCCGCCGTCCAGCCGTCGTCCATCGTGGCATCGCCGTCGTACGAACCTCTCGCAGCCTCATCCGGAGCGCCACAGCGTTCATCCAGGTCCGCACGACGTCGTCCGGAACCACAACGCGATCGTCCGGAATGAAACGGCGTCGTCCGAACCCGCAACGGCATCGTCCGACGGGCTCATGCCATCGTCCGGAACAAAAAGGCATCGTCCGGACCCGCCACGGCATTGTCCGAACCCGACACGCGATCGTCAGGATCGAGCACGCAATCGTTCGAATCCCACACGCAACCGACCGGAGCGGTCACGGAACGCGCCGAATCGTTCAGGAACAAACCGGAAGGCTCATGCCGTCCGCCGGAGACGGGTCAGCACGCGATCCAGCGCCGCGGCAAAGGCCTGCTTCGCGCGAGCGTCGTACGGCGGCGGACCGCCGGTCACCAGCCCTGACATCCGGGCGCTTTCCATGAAATCGCGAACCGACAGCCGCTCGCCGATGGTCTCTTCCGTGTGCTCGTCGCCGCGCGGATCCAGAACGGCAACGTCCCTGGGGACGAGCAACGCCGCGAGCGGCACGTCCTGCGTCACCACAAGGTCTCCGCGGCTCGCGTGGGTCGCGATGTACTGATCGGCGACATCGGCGCCGCCATCCACCCAGACGGCGCTCACTAACGGATTGCCGGGGGGCGTCTGAAGACGCTGGTTGGCGACGAGCACAGTCTCGATCGAGAGCCGCTTGGCCGCGCGGAACACCAGGTCCTTCACATCCCTCGGCGCCGCGTCCGCGTCGATCCAGATCTTCACCTGGCCGGGACTTCGCGGCTCACGCGCCACGTCAAGTGACGACGGACGGCCGGCCACTCGGACACGAGGATGCTGTACATCACGCTATCGCGCACGCTCCCGTCCCGGCGGGCGTGATGGTGCCGGAGGACGCCGTCCTTCTTTGCGCCGAGGGCCTCGATGGCCCGCTGGGACCGAAAGTTGAAATTGTCGGTGCGGAACCCCACGAGCCGGCAACCGAGCGTCTCGAAGGCGTGGGAGAGCAGCAGCAGCTTGCAGGCGGAGTTGACATGGGTCCGGTGGCGGCTCGCCGAGTACCAGGTGTACCCGATCTCGACTCGGTCGATGGTCGCCACGATGTCGTGAAAGCGGGTCGAGCCGACGATCGTGTCCGACGCGAGATCCCGAACGGCCCAGGGTAACATGTGGCCCGCGCGTTGTCCCGCGAGCGCATCGGCGATATAGCCGGCGGTCTCGTTGGGCGCCGGCACCGTGGTGAACCACAGCTCCCAGAGCGTACCGTCCGTCGCGGCCGCGACCAGACCCTCGTGATGGCCGGCACTCAGCGGCTCGAGACGGACGCCGTGACCCTCGATGGCCACCGGTTGAGGGTTGATCACGGATGTCCCGTCAGGCCGGACGACGTGGCCCGGCCGCGAGCGCATCCGGCCGCTCGAGGGTCGGCCGAGCGTTGTACTGGGCCGACTGTCCCGGTGGGATGCTGAGGAATCGCCACGAGTCCCCACGCAGCCCGCGCGCGACGTAGACGATCTGGCCGACGTGGTAGCTCACGTGCGCCAGCGAGCGATGCAGCGCCTCGTCGACCCGGAGCGGCTGGCCCCGTATGGTGACCGTCTTCGCAAGGTCCGCATCCGTCAGCGTGTTCACCGTGTCGATCAGCGCGGTCCATCCCCGTTCCCAGTGGGTCAGCAGCTCGGCGCGCGTGACCGTGCGCGTCTCGAACTCCTCATCCCGTTTGCGCCACGGCTTCTCGCCGTCGGTAGTGAGGAAGTCCGTGAACCGCGACCGGAGATTGCCGGCGATGTGCCAGCAGAGGGTCGCGATGGAGTTGCCACCGCCCGGTCCGGAAACCGCCTGCTCACGCTCATCGAGCTGATCGAGGGCGGACTCGGCGAGCGTCTTGTATCGGAGGTATTCGGCGCGGACCGAGCCCACGATGGCGTCATGCGTCACGGTACGTCTCCAGCAGGTGATGAATGGGCGTTGCGTCCGCCGACCGCGCCGGATCGCCGGCGAGGCGGTCGAGATGACTCTGCAACAGGTGATACTCCCGGTCGTTCCGAATGTGCCCGCGGCGGAGAATCCCGGCAACCGCCCTCGCGTCGGCCTGCTCGAGGTCCTGGAGCGACGAGCCGGTGACACGCTCGACGGCCAGGGTGACGTCGCGCCGCTGCTCATCCGGGAGCGCGCTCAACATGTCGCCCAGGTCCCGAACCGCCGACCGCATGCCGCGGACGTTCTGGGTGTCCAGCGCCCCCGCGAGCGAACGCTTGAACTGCACGCCGAGCTCGCCGATCTGGCGGGCCTCCGCCAGGGCCTGCACGATCGCCTGTCCCAGATCGTGCAGGCGCCGAAGCTCCGATAGGTGCTCAGGCTTCAGTCGCGCCATGTCACCGGCGGATCGCCAGCCATACCGTATGGCCGGCGCAGTGGGGGTCGTCGGGTGTATAGGCCGAAACCGAGAAGCCGTTGGTCTTCAGGAACGCCTCGTACTCCGCGCGATCGAGGCTGGCGTGGTAGAGCTGCTCGTCGCAATAGGACATCGCGCGTTGATCATCCATGTGCAGATGGAAGAAGCTGTCCCAGGCCAGGACGGCGTCGAAGCGCCGGCCCAGGGCCAGTTGTCGCATGTCGCTCACGATCCACTCGGAATCGGGGAACCGGGTCCGGCACATCGCCGGCCGGCCTCACCTGGCCGAGAAATCTGTCGAGCCATGCTTTCTCCCACAACGAGCGGCCGCGGTCGCGGTCGAAGTCGCGGGCGTGCCGCTCGTAGAGATCGGTGATCCGATCGTGACACATGAGGGACAACTCGCGCTACGGCTCAGCCGATGCGCGGCTTGCCAAGTGCCTTGCGCAGCGCGCCGACCTCGCCGACGTGGTAGTTCTCATGAAGGGCGGCCTCGTAGACGGCCTGGCCCAGCGTGTGGAAGAACGGATTGGCCGTCCGCGGTGGCCGATCCAGATCGACCGGCTCGGCGGCCTCGAGTATCGCCAGGAGCCGCTGGTGGGTCCGCTCCAGCAGTGCCCAGAGCTCGGTGAGCGGCGGGTAGCTGGTCGTCGGAGGTGGCGGCGGGCTTCCCGTCGCGCATACGCCTCGCAGGCTGGACGGGACCAGCGATTCCGGCGTGGCTCCGGGGCTGAAGAGCTGCGCGACGTCGTCTTCGACACAGGCAAGATGCCCGAGCTGCCAGGCGAGGGGATTCGGCGCACGAGTCTCGGGTGGCGGCAGGCGAGCCTCGGCTTCGGAGAAGTCGCGGGCCCAGGCCGAGAGCCAGCCTCGCGCATCGTTGGAGATGGCAAGCAGCGTTGCTTTGAGCTCCATGGGCGTCTCGTGGCTGGGGGAGGGATGTGCGGCGGCTCAGCCCTTCCGGTATACGTCGGTATTGAGATACTTGAGACCCGAATCGGCCAGCAGCGTGACCACCCTGGCTCCCGGCCCCAGCCGCTCACCGACACGAATCGCCGCGAGGACGTTGGCCCCCGACGACGTACCCGCGAAGACGGCCTCTTCGCGGGCCAGACGTCTTGCCATGGCCTTGGCGTCGTCCGTGGCGATCGGTATGACCTCATCCACAACCGACGGATCCCAGAGCGGAGGAGTATAGCCGATCCCGATGCCCTCGATCTTGTGCGGCCCCGGCTGACCCCCAAGGAGCACCGAGGACTCAGCGGGTTCGACGACCACGATCTCGACGCCTGGCTTGTGGCGCTTGAGCACCGTGGCAACACCCCGCGACGATGCGGCGGTTCCCGCTGAGTGCACGAAGGCGTCGATGTCCCCGTTCGTCTGCGCCCAGATCTCCTCGCCCAGCGAGAAGTAGCCGGCGATGCTGTCGTGGTTGTTGAGCTGGTCGGTCCAGTAAGTGCGCGGCTCCCGGCTCATCTCACGCGCCGTCTCGATCATGTCGAGGATGAGCTTCCTGGTCGTGCGACCCCCCTCGCTCGGGACGATGGTGAGCTCGGCGCCAAGCGCCGCCATCTGATTCCGCTTCTCGGGACTGAACGCGTCGGAGCTCACGATCCGGATCGGATAGCCCTTGGCGGCGCAGACCAACGCGAGGGATGCGCCGGTGCTGCCGCCAGTGTACTCGACGACCGTATCTCCCGGCTTCAGTCGCCCGTCGGCCTCGGCCCGCTCGATGACCGTGCGGGCCATGCGGTCCTTGAGGCTGCCAGTGGGATTCTCCCACTCGAGCTTCACGAGGACGTCGCCGCACCCGGGTGGGACGACCTTGCGCAGCTGTACCATCGAGGTGTTGCCGATCGCATCGAGGATGTTCATCACTGGTGTCCCAGGAACCCGATCAGTTTCTGATAGATGGCCGAAGCGCCTGGAAGATCGTAGTTCCCCAGAACGATCACGATGTAGCTGCCGTCGAGAAACCAGCCCAGCTCGGAGCTGATCCCCGAGCCCGGACCGCCGCCGCCGTGTCCGCGCACCTGCTTTCCACCGCCGTCGAGCACCTGAAAGCCGTAGCCGTACCAGTCACCCAGCGCGTGGGGAGCGATCAGCGTATCCACGAGTCCCGGGCGGACGAGCCGGCCGTGACGCAGCGCCCGCACGAACTTGAGGAGGTCGCCCGTCGTGGAGTATCCCCCGCCGGCCGCGCTTCCCTTCCATTGAAGAAAGATCCAGTTCGGACGCCGGGGACCGATGCCCAGCGGATCGTCCTCGAAACGGGCGTACCCGACCGCGAGGTTGGGCACCACGTCGTCAATCGCGTACGAATCCGTGCGGGACATTCCGAGTGGCTGGAAGATGCGCTGTCGCACGTAGTCGCAATAGTTCATGCCGGTGAGCTTCTCCACCACCGCGCCGAGCACCACGAAGCCTTCGTTGCTGTAGGTCGATGCGGTGCCGGGCTTGAAGAGCAGCGGCTCGGAGGCGAAGAGCGGCAAGTAGTCCGACGACGACCGGTAGCGTTTCCGCCGGTCGAATCCCGGGCGGTCGAACAGCATGCCG
>DATBSO010000144.1:0-41908 GCA_036559745.1 Gemmatimonadales bacterium
CGCGCGAATCCCGGCCCGGCTCAGGTAGTCCACCGCCATGACCTTGTCGCTCAGTCGCACCGTCGGGTCGGTGTACCACTGGGCTACCGGTGTGAGCATCGGCTCCCACTCGGCGAGTGATTTCTCGAGATAGCCGGCGAGTCTCACGAGCACGGAGTCATCGACCGCGAGCCCGGCCGCCTTTGCGTCGAGGAGCACCGATCCCGCATACGCGCTGAGCCACGGTGTGGTCCATCCCGTGGGGCTCCAGAGCCCGATCCCGCCGTCGCTCCGCTGTCTGTGACTGAGGGTCTCGACCGCACGCTGAAGATCCCGCCCCGCGAGTCGCCTGTGGGCGGAATCGACGCCAAGCTCTGGGCCGGCGCGGTAGAGAGCGAGCAGCGGCTCGGCGGCGCTCGCCACCTGCTCGCTGCACCAGTACGGGTAGATCCTCAATTGCTGCCAGATACCCCGCACGAGCGCGAGCGGCGACGAGCCGAGACTGAGATGCAGGCTCGAGCGAGCAGGATCGACGTCCTGAGGCAGCTGCAAGTCGGCGGTCGTCGTGTCGTAGAGGACGCCGGCGACGGTGACCGACCGCGGCTGATGGGCAGGGCGCACCGGCAAGGCGAGCGCCACGGCATCGGCATCCTTGCCGCTCCGGGCCGTGAAACGGAACGAGGCAGTGTCTCCCATCCCCGAGTGGAAATCGAAGCGGACCTCGCGGCCCCGCCCGGCTTCGAGCGCCGTCGTCACCGAGCGCTTGCCCCTGATGTCGGCGCCGCTTGCCTTGGCCTCAACCTTTACCTTCGGCGTCCCTCCACTTCGCGCGTTGACCACGACACCCGCCGCGAAGCGATCATCCCGGCGAAGGAATCTCGGCAGCGCCGGCCTGGCGACCAGCGGCCGGGTGACGAGGAGGGAGGACTGGCCGCTACCATAGCGATCCCCCGGGGAGACCGCGACGGCCATGAGGCGGAAAGTCGTCAGGTTGTCGGGGAGTAGCGCGGCGGCGATCGCGCGACCGTCGGCGCCGGTGACGACCGATCCCAGGAAGAACGCGGTGCTCTGAAAGCGGGACCGGAGGATGTCGGCCGCGTCCTGCCCACCGCCGCCGCCCGGCGCCCGCTTCCCCTTCTCTCCTTCGGCGACCTGCGGCGTCACCGTGGTGAGGGTGCTGGCGAGCCGCATGCCGAGCCCGCGCGGACGGTAGAGAAGATCGAGTGGATCAGGCGTACGATAGCCGGTGAGGGCGAGGACGCCTTCGTCTACGGCCCAGAGCGTCACCTCACTCCTCTTCCCCGATCCGCTCACATCCTTTACCTGGAGCGAGACCCTCGCGCTATCGCCGGGACGATACTCACGGGCGAGCGGAGACACATTCACCGTCAAGCGCTTCGTCTCGGGAGTCACCCGCAGCTCGGCGTAACCGACCCGGATGGTGGGCCGCCCCGGATCGTCGAGCGACCCGGGCGGAGCGCTGCGGCCTCGCGCAACGACAATCGAGACGAACGCATTGGGCGCGAGCGCCTCGGTGACGGGAAGGCGGAACGTCGTCGTACCGCTCTCGATCCTGAGGCGACGCTGCGCGATGAGCCCCTCGCGCTCCACTGTGATCCAGGCCTCCGCCCCGGTGAACGGTGAGGCGAACAGCAGGGTGGCCGTGTCGCCGACCGCATAGCGGGTACGATCGGGAATCACGTCCATCTTGAACTGGCTCTCGTCGTTCCACGGCACCCATTCCTTGCCGGTGGCCCAGCGGTAGAAGCTGGTCGCCACGTCACGGCCCGAAGCATCCGTCGATCTGAACGTCACGATGTAGGTACCGCCTGCCGGCGGCGTGAAGTGGCATGGAACCGGGTCGGGGGCCGTGACGAGCGAACACCGGGCGACGGTGTCGGACACCCATTCACCGACGAGCTCGGCGTATCCGTCCCGCTCGCGCCGCACCTGGTGCCACTCTTTCCGCACTACTGTCCCAGACACCTTCGCGCCGGTGACTCGCTCGCCGCCGGGTTTGGCGGCGATGATCTGGACCGAGACCGGACGACCTTCGGTCCAGAAGTAGACTGTTCCTTCGGGCTTCGCGCCGATGTAGTAGTCGGCGGGATGGACTGTGAAGGACGTGGAGGCGGAGACCGTCTGCCGGTTGACGTCGGTGACGGTGGCTTCGACCGTCGCAAGCGACGGGCGGCCACGCACCGTTTCCCCAAGCGCGAGCCGGATCGGCTGACGTCCACCCGCATCGAGCGTGTCGATGCCGCTCGCCGCCACGCGCACCGGCCCGTCCCCTTCACTGAGCTCCTCGTACCACCACCCGGTCTCGGTCAGGTAGAAGCCTTCGGTCCCCGGGATCTCGACCGCGCCCGCACCGGGCTGTTGACGCAGGGTCCACCGCACCGCGGCGCGACCCATCGGAGCACCGAAGAGGTAGCGTGCCTCGACCGACGCCGTCACCGAATCGCCCGGGTGGCGCGCACCCGTATCGGCGGACACATCCACCAGAAACTCGGGCGCCCGATACTCGGCCACCCGATAGCTTGTCGAGGCGACCTCTCTCCAGGTACCGTTGCGCTTCACCTTGGCCGCGATCCGATACTCGCCGAGCGGCGCCGCAGCCGGAACGTCGAAGCGCTGCGCGGCGGTGCCGAACTCCGAGAGCGCGACCGTCGTGTCACGCAGCGGGGCCGGCTCCTCGCCCGATTCCTGCCGCGCTTCGAAGAGCCAGCGCAGCGAGTCGCCTGCGACGGGAGTCTCCAGCGCACCCAACGCCCCACGGCGGAGAATCGCCTTGGCGAAGAGCGGCTCGCCGGGTCGGTAGATACCCCGCTCGGTGAAGACCGCCGCGGCGACCGGTAGCCGCGTTGCGCCCCAGGCCGAGCTGACGTTGAATCGCCACGGGCTCAGATCGGGATCGTATTCGTTGATGCCCAGCAGCGCCCGGTCCGCCCCGTCCACGGCGCTTACGTAACCCTGAAAGCCGGGATACTCGTCGTCGCCTTCGTCGCCCATTCCCATCCCCACAGGTCCGAAACCGCTGAGCCTCGCGAGGCCGGCCGAATCGGTGGTCGCGCTCGCAACCACCTTTCCCTTGGCGTCGTGGAGTGAGATCGCCACGCCCGGCCTGGGCCGACCGTCGTTCGCGCCGGTCACCCACACCACCCCATCCTGTGCGCCGATTCGAGCGTGCAGGCCGAGGTTGGTCACCTGGACGAGCGCGATCGGTCGCTGGGCCCGGCTGGCGCTGTCGAGCCGGTTGCTCGTCACCTGGACCGCCATCAGCGTCGGCGTGCCCAACCGAGCGTAGGCCGGCGTGGGAAGCTGAAGACCGTACAGCCGCACGTGGTCTCGCGGGCCGCTCACGGCGATTCGGCGGCGAGTCGCGCGTGCGAGGAGTGGAGGCCATAGCTCGCTCCAGCTCCATTCGCTGCGGGCGAGAAATGCCGCCTCCATCGAATCAGGGACGGGGGCGACGAGGACTTCGAGCGTATCCACGTTCACGAAGGTGAGCCCGAAGGTGCGGGCGCCCCGCCGCTCCACGACCGACCGACCCGAGGGATAGTTGATCGTGGGAGAGAATCCGGTGGTGCGGGACACTGCCACCGGATTCCCGGTCAGCCGCTGACCGAAATCGTCGCGGAGCGCAGTGTCGGCCACGACCGCATAGCCGGTTCGTGGGAGCAGCTGGGCTTCGAGCGGCCAGACCGTCCGAACACCGGCGGTATCGCCGATTCTGAACGCCGTGGCCGGACGCAGCGCGAGATGGCCGAGCACCTCTGCTCCACGGACTGGAGTGGAAAAGGTGACGACCAGCGGTCCAGTGGGGCAGAACTTCCCGACCCAGCCGCACGAGGCGCTCGCGATCCGGAAATCTCCATATGTCGAGAACTCCCAGCGCTGGAGATCGTCTCGCCCACGTTCGTCGAAGGAGGCCGGCGCCACGAGATGGCCGCTGCAGCCGCGAGGCAAGGGCCCTCGCGGCGCCAGCCGGACGATGCGACGCTGCGGATCGGCCGCACGATCACGATCCCAGCCTCCGGCCTCGCGGAAGTCCCAGCGATCGTCATCCCGGATCGCCCGCTGGCTCTCCACGTCGAGGCGGATCACTCCCGGCGTCGCGCAGCGCTTGTCGAGCTCGAGATAGGCCCACCGCGCGATCGCGGCGGAATCGGCCGGCGCATCCACGACGAGATCGAAGCGAGCCTGCGGCGTGAGATATCGCCCCCGCTGTCCCGGTCCGACCGGCAAGCCCGCGAGGATGCGCGGGCCGCGCACCCGGAAGGAGAACGTGTACGGCTCGGGGAGCCTGCTGCCATCCATCGCTTCGAACCGGTCGGCGACGGTGACGTGATACGAGGTGTTCGGGGAGAGTGGCGCGGCCGGCCTGAAGCGGATCGTGACCGGATCGCGCCAGTCGAGCGTGCCCGGCGTGGCGGGAGAGAGGCTGAAGATGGTTTTTGGGTCGACGATGCGGTCGAGAGAACCGGCTACTGGTCGGTCGAACGTCACGGTGATGGTCGCCGTGGGCGCGGCGTCGCCGGCAGGAGTGACCCGTAAAACCGCGAGGTCATCGCCGGGATCGGCGACGACGCCGGCGGCGATCGCCAGCATCAGCCGCATCGAGAAAGTGGTTGGGAGTGACATGGCCTAAGATAGCTCCCGACGCGGCGTTGTTCCTTTGGCTACCGCTGGGCCCAAGACTATATTCGACGGTGCGACACGGTTGTCTCAATCGTCTCGACACGCACCGCACCAGTCGGCGCTTTGTACCCGCGCACGAGGAGGCATAATGCGTACGTCCGCGTTGGCTCTGATCGCGACCGTGGCGGTCGTCTCGCAGGCCCAGGGACAACAGGCAGGCGCGATCGAGCTGGGGCTCTTCCCCCAGATCAGCTACTTCGACAAATCGCTACGACTCGACCAGGCCCGCGGGGGACCCGGCGCCCGGATCGGGTTCTTCCTCTCCGATCATCTCGCCGTCGAGGGCGAAGGGGCCTGGGTGCCGGCGAGCGCACCCAACGACAGCAACGTTTCCTACATCCCGCTGCGCGCCCGGCTGGCCTATAACATCATAGGTGAGCACGTCGGCTTCGTGTTTGGCGGCGGATTTGTGCATACGATGTACCGTCGCGATCGGAGTGTCTCCGACAACGGCGTCACTGGCAGCATGGGGCTTCGTCTCGGGCTCGGCGACGTGACCTCGATCCGGATCAACACCTACCTGGACTACATCCCGTCGCCGAAGAATGGCGCGTCGGATAACTGGAACTGGGGAATCCAGCCGGGGCTGAGCTTCCTCTTCGGCAAACACGACGGGAAAGTGAAGGACAAGGACGCGGACGGTGTCCCCGATAAAGTGGACGAATGTCCCAAGACGCCCCCAGGCGACAAGGTGGACGCGAAGGGGTGCACCATCAAGGACAGCGACGGCGACGGCGTGCTCGATGACGCGGATCAGTGCGCCGACACGCCGGCCGGCGACAAGGTCGACGCCAACGGCTGCTCGCTGCCCAAGGACGCCGACGGCGATGGCGTCACCGACGACAAGGACCAGTGCGCCAGCACCCCCGCGGGCGACAAGGTGGATGAGAAGGGTTGCTCGCTGCCCAAGGACGCCGACGGCGATGGCGTGATGGATGACAAGGACCAGTGCGCCAACACGCCGGCAGGCGACAAGGTGGACGAGAAGGGCTGCTCCCTGCCCAAGGATGCCGACGGCGACGGCGTGATGGATGACAAGGATCGCTGCCTGCACACGCCTGCCGGCGTCAAGGTGGACGCGGATGGCTGTCAGGTGCTGTTCGAGGCCAAGAAGAAGACGCTGATTCTCGAAGGGGTCAACTTCGAGACCGGGAAGGCCGAGCTGACGCCGGAGTCGAAGACGATCCTCGACGGCGTGGGCGAGTCGCTCGTGGCCAACGAGGAGATCAAGGTCCAGGTGTCCGGACATACCGACAACACCGGATCGGCGGCACTCAACAAGCGGCTCTCGCAGGCTCGGGCGGACGCGGTCCGTGCTTATCTGGTCGAGAAGGGTGTCGCGGCCGACCGGCTCACGGCCGCCGGCTTTGGGCCGAGCAAACCCATCGCCTCCAACAAGACGGTGGCCGGCCGCGCCCAGAATCGCCGGGTGGAGTTGACTCGCACGAACTGAGAATGTCGGCTTGACCGACATCTCGGAGCTCGACCCCGCGGCCCTCGCCCGCCTGAGCGTCCTGGGCGGGCCGGGGTTCGCGCGGACGTGTTGATCAGCCGGTCGGAAACGCGCTCATCTTTCAGCAGGGGGACAACACGACCGAGCGCCGCTACGGTGGAACCGGGCTCGGTCCGGCCATCTCGAGGTCGCTGTCGGAGGCGATGGGATTCGAGCTGACCGCGGAGAGCGAGCCGGGAGTCGGCTCCGTCTTCACGCTCTACCTGGCGCCGACCGCCTCCTCTTCCTCGAGCTCTTCCTCCTTGAGGTACTCCGCGCGGTACATGCGGATCAACTCGAAGAAGTAGGAGATCGCGAGCGGCCCGATGAGCAGGCCGAGGAGGCCGAACCATCGGATGCCGGCAAAGGCGCCGATCACGGTGATGAAGGGATGGATCTGCGCGTACCGCCGGAAGACCATCGGCCGGATCAGGCTATCGACGTTCCCCACCACCAGAATGCCCCAGATCGCCAACGCGATGGCCCAGCCGTAGCGTCCGTCCAGCGCAAGCGAAGCCGCGCCGGGAACCCAGACCATGCCGCTTCCCACAACCGGCAATACCGCGAGGATGACGGTCACCACGCCCCAGAAGAGAGGGTTGGCGAGGCCCGTCACCCAGAACGCCAGGCCGACCAGGGCTCCCTGCATCACGGCGGTCAGACCGGTTCCGACGAGCGTGGAGACCGTGACGTCGCGAAAGCGCGTCCGGAGGATTTCCGCGCTATCGTGCGAAAAGGGAATGAAGGGTCGGATGCCGCTCCATGCACCTTCGGGTGCCACCAGCATATAGAACAGGCCGAAGAACGTGATCGTGAGCTGGATCCCGAGGCGGGTCGCGGTGCCCACCGCGCTCAGCGCGTTGCCGCCGAGCCACGCGATGATCTGAGAACCGAACGACTCGAGCTGCGCTCCCACGTCGTAGGTGCCGACCCGGAGCTCGCGCAACCGCCCGAGCAGCGGACTCCGGATGACGTTCGTGGCCATATCCTGCGCTTCGTTGGCTACGAGGCCCACGAAGGAAACGCCAGGCCCCACGACGAGCACGATGGCCATGACGACGACGATGCCGGCCGCGAGCCCCGGGCTGAGCCGCCGCTTCACCAGCCAGCGGTGGACCGGACCGAACACCACATACAACACCAGTGCACCGGTGAGCCCTGAGGCGAAGGGCCAGAGCGCATAGGCCAAACCAATGCCGAGTACCAGGATGAGTGTGGCGGCGCGCTGGCGCTTCGTGTCGAGGAAAGGCATGGGGTGAAGGTAATGGCTGCAGGCGGCAGGCTATAGGCTGGAGGCCGATGGGAGGCCCGGGCCCTCCTGCCTCCAGCCTCTAGCCTTTAGCCGTTCTGGCCGCGACATTACCCAGACCTCTCCGAAAGTTCCCATGGGCTCTGTTGACCCCCGTACCGACTACGACGCGCTGCCCGTCATCGTCTGGACCTCCCCCGGTGACCGTAGTTGGGACTATGTCAGTCCCAGGTGGACGGAGTTCACCGGCCGGGCGATCGAGCAGGAACTGGGTCCCGGTTGGCTCGACCGGATTCACGCGGAGGATCGGGATGGGGCCCTCTCACAGCTGGACGAAGCCACCGCCACGGGTCGCCCGTTTGCGATCGAGTTCCGGGCGCGCCGCCATGACGGGGTGTACTGCTGGATCCGCAATGCCGGTGTCCCTCGCCCCACCGGTGGATACACCGGATGGTGCATCGATGTAACCGACAGGCGCGCGCTGGAGCAGCGGCTCATGCGGGCCGATAGGGCGGAAGCGATCGTCCAGCTCGCAGCGGGAATCGCCCATGACTTCAACAATCTGCTGACCGGCATCTTCGGGCATCTGGCCTTGCTCGGTGAGCAGCCCGACCTTCCCGAAGACGCCCGCGACGATATCGCCCAGATCCAGCAGTCCGCCGACCGGGCGGCCAGCCTGACCCGCCAGCTCATCGCCTTCAGCCGCCGTCAGGTCCTGACACCGCGGATTCTCGATCTCAATCGGCTCGTGACCGGCACGGTCTCGGCCATCCGGCGGATGATGGGAAGCCGCATTCAGGTGGTCCCCGCGCTCGACCCCCACCTCGACCGGGTGCTCGCCGATCCGGGCCAACTCGAGCAGGTGCTGCTCCAGCTCGGCGCCACTGCGCGCGATGCGATGACGGACGGGGGAAGTTTCGAGCTGTCAACCCGCAACGTCACGCTCGGCGAAGGTGATGTCACCCGGTTCCCCGGCGTCCGCCACGGCACGTATGTGGCGCTCGTCGTCCGCGATACCGCGACTCCGCCCGAGCCCCGCACGGCCCCCGAGTCGATCGCCGCCATCGCTCGCCAGAGCGGCGGATTTCTGGACGTCGAGAACGCGGCCGACGGAACGACGTTTACCCTCTACCTCCCATCGGCCGAGAGCGGGGCCGTCGACGGCACTGTTGGAGAGGCCAGTCGGCTCAAGTACGCCGGGACGGAGACCGTGCTCGTCGTAGAGGACGAGCTCCAGGTCCGCGATCTGGCCCGTCGCGTCCTGGAGCGCTCCGGATATACCGTTCTGGCCGCCTCCGATGCCGAAGCGGCGATGGCGATCGCCGACCGCCATCCGGGACACATTCACCTTCTCATCACCGACATGTTCCTGCCGCGGCTCAGCGGTCGCGAGCTCGCAGCCCGCCTCGGCATTCATCGCCCAGCCATCAAGGTTCTCTACGTCTCGGGCACCAGCGACGAAGCCATCGCACGGCATCGGGTGCTGGCCCCCGGCACCGAGTTTCTGGAGAAGCCGTTCACGCTCGACGGCCTGCTTCGCAAAGTTCGCCAGGTCCTCGGCGATCCCGAGAGCGCGGGCGCGCTCATGAATCAATAGGTCCTATGCCCGGCACCCTTCTGGAATACCTGTCCCCCCAATACGCCATCCCGGCAGGCCTCGCGCTTCTGGCGGTCATCCTGCTCGTCTCCCTGGTCGTCTCGATGCGGCGGGTCCACATCGCCCGGCGTGAGGCGACCGAGGCCGCAGGTCAGCTCGGCGCCCTCACCTCGACGATGCGCGAAGGCGTGGTCGTCTACGACATGCATCGGAGACTGATCCGGGTCAATCCGGCCTTCGAGCGACTGACCGGCTACGCCGAAGAGGACGTGCGGGATCAGGAGTTTCTCCAGTACATCCATCCCGACGACCGGAGCGCCTTGCTGGCGGAGTGGGGGCGCCTCGAGCAGGGCGGCATTCTCCGGGACCAGGAGTACCGCGTCGTCACCCGCACCGGCCAGGTCCGCTGGTGCTCCAGCACGTGGGAAACGGTTCGGGACAAGTCGAACCGTCGGATCGGGTTTCTCGGCACGGAGTTCGACATCACCGAGCGGAAGCTCGCCGAGGCCGAGATGCGGCTCGACACCGACCTCTTCCAGGCCGTGATCGAGGTGCAGCAGGCCGTCACCAGCGCCGGCCTGGACTCCGCCACCGTCATGCGGGTGATCGCCGAACGGAGCATGGGGCTAACCGGCGCCAGCGGAGCGGTCATCGAATCGATCGACGGTGAGGATTTGGTGCCACAGGTCTCCGTCGGAACCGAAGCGCCTCGACTCAAAATGAGCGGCACCCTGTCGGGTCTCGCCGTCCACTCCGGCGAGCTCCAGCGTTCCGACGACGTATCCGAGGACGTGCGCATCACGCACCGGAAATACCAGGAGCTCGGCATCCGGTCGCTCCTCGTCGTCCCCCTCCACGACGACCGTCACACCCTCGGCACGCTGAAGGTGGTTTCCCCCAAGCCCAACGCCTTCAGCGATCGCGACGCCAAGGCGCTGAGGCTGCTCGGGGGATTCGCCGGTGCCGCGCTGGGGCATGCGGCCGCCTTCGAGGGCCGTCAGGCGCGTCTGGAGGAGCGCACCCGCGCACTTCAGGACAGCGAGCAACGATTCAAGCAACTGGTGGACGTGGCGCAGGAGGGCATCTGGGTGGCGGACGACCGGGGCATGATCACATACGTCAACCAGCGGATGGTGGAACTGCTCGGCTACCAGAACGGCGCTATGCTGGGGCGTCCCGTCTTCGACTTCATCGATGCCGCCTCGCGCGACTCCGCGCAGGAAGCGTTGCGTGGCAGTGCCAAAGCCGAGAGCAGCGATCTTCGCTTCCGTCGCCGAGATGGAACCGAGGTCTGGGGACTGGTATCAGGCAGCCCGATCATGAGCCGGGATGGGACACTGGTAGGGACCGTCGGGATGGTCACCGATATCACCGAGCGCAAGCGCGCGGAGGACCGGTTGCGTCGCTCCGCGGAGCGTCTGGGCGTGCTGCACGATCTCGATCAGGCAATTCTGACCGCCCGCTCGCCCGTGGAGGTCGGCCGCGCCGCATTAGGCCGCCTCCGTCGGATGGTGCCGTGTCATCGGTGCACCATCATTCTGTTCGATCTCGGGCACGGCCAGGCGCAGCTGATCGCGGGATGGGCCGACGGTGCCGTGCTGCCGGCGACCTCGCTCCCGCTCGATTCGCTTTCGCCGATCGAGGTGCTGCGCCACGGAACGGTGAGGCTCGTCGCGGACCTGAACGGGGTGGACGAGCCCACGCCCTTCCTGCAACAGCTCCGCGCCGAGGGAATGCGCAGCGTGCTCACGGTGCCCCTGCTCGTGGACGGCGAGGCCATCGGCGAGATCAACCTCGCCTCGCGTTCGCCGTCGGAGTTCGAGAGCGAGCACCGCGACATCGCGCAGGAGATCGCGGCGCCACTCGCCATCGCCATCCAGCACGCCCGCTTGCGCGAAGAGCTGGGCCGCCAGGCTGGAGAGCTGGAGCGCCGGGTAGCCGAGTCGGGTGCCGCCCTGCGCGCGGCCACAACCGAGACCGAGACGCTTCTCCATGCCGTCTCTCACGACCTGCGGGACCCGCTCCGCCACATTCACGGCTTCGCCGAGATGATCCTGCTCGATGGGGGGCCGGGTTTGGCGCCGGGGTTGCGACACTACGCCAACCGCATCGGGCAGGCCGCCGCGCGGATGTCTTCGCAGGTGGACGATCTCGTGATGCTTGCCCGGGTGGGCCGGCAAGACCTGATCCGGCGTGAGGTCGATCTCGGCTCCGTGGTCGCCGACGTCGTCGACCGGATGCAGACGGCGGTCGAGGGCCGCGAGATCGACTGGCGGATCGAGCCGCTCCCGAGCGTCGATGCCGACCCGACGCTCGTTCGCGCCGCAGTCGAGGAGCTGGTGTCCAACGCGGTCAAGTTCACCCGCCGGCGCGAGCACCCGGTGGTGCAGGTGCGCCCGGTCGAATCCGAGGGCGAGGTCGGGATCGCGATCCAGGATAACGGCGTCGGCTTCCGGATGGCGTACGCCGGCAAGCTCTTCGGGACGTTCCAGCGCCTTCACCGCCCGGACGAATTCGAGGGAGAGGGCGCGGGGCTCGCGCTGGTTCACCGGATCGCCCAGCGCCACGGAGGGCGGGTCTGGGCGGAGGCGGAGCCCGACGCCGGCGCCACCTTCTTCATGACCTTCGGCGGACGCCGGCGGTGAGCCTGCCCGACGCGGTGGACATCCTGGTCGTGGACGACGATCCCGCGGAAGTCGAGTTACTTCTGCGGTCCCTTGAAGATCTTTGCCCGGAGGATCGGGTCGGCGTCGCGCGCGACGGCGAAGAGGCGCTCGATTACCTTCTCGCTCGCGGACCGTTCCGCCATCGGAGTCCGGCCGCCCTGCCACGACTCGTGCTTCTCGATTTCAAGCTGCCCCGCCTCGACGGCCTCGACGTCCTTCGCACCATCCGCACCAGTCCCCGCGCCAGTACGGTCCCCGTGGTGATGCTCACCTCCTCCGCCGAGCCGCGTGAGGTGGACCAGTGCTATCATTGGGGGGCCAACAGCTGCGTCCAGAAGCCGGTCGTCTTCGGAGCGTTCCGATCCACGCTCCGTGAGCTTGGCCGGTACTGGCTGAGCGTGAACCGAACCAACCAGGTATCGCCGTCACCTTCGTGAGGCATCTCGTGCCGTCTCGCCTTCCCGGCGTCCTCGCGGCGCTGGTCCTGATTGTGTGTTCCGCCGCGCCGGTCGCCTCCCAGGCGACACCCGACATCGCGTACCAGCGCTTTGTCCTCGCCAACGGGCTCACGCTCATCGTCCACGAAGATCACAAGGCGCCGATCGTCGCGCTGAACGTCTGGTACCATGTGGGCTCGAAGAACGAGCAGCCGGGGCGGACCGGGTTCGCCCATCTCTTCGAGCATCTGATGTTCAACGGCAGCGAGCACTACGATAAGGAGTTCCAGGAGCCGCTCGAGCGGGCCGGGGCGACCGACCTCAACGGCACCACCAACGAGGATCGCACCAACTATTTCGTCAATGTTCCCACCTCCGCGCTCGACCTGGCCCTCTGGCTGGAATCCGACCGGATGGGCCACATGGTGGGCGCGATCACGCAGGCCAAGCTCGACGAGCAACGCGGCGTCGTGCAGAACGAGAAGAGACAGAACGAGGACCAGCCCTACGGAAAGGTGTGGGACTTCCTGACGCCCCGGATCTATCCGTCGAACCATCCCTATTCTTGGACCGTCATCGGGTCCATGCGGGACCTCAATGCCGCCAGCCTCGATGACGTGAAGGGATGGTTCAAGAGCTACTACGGCCCCTCCAATGCCGTGCTCGTCATCGCCGGCGACATCGACCCCAAGACGGCGAGAGACAAGGTCGAGCGCTATTTCGGCGACATTCCTCCGGGTCCGCCGGTGGCGCGGCAGGGTCCCTGGATCGCAAAGCGGAGCGGAAGCCAGCGGGGCACCATGCAGGACCGGGTACCCCAGGCACGCCTCTACAAGGTGTGGAACGTTCCGGAATGGGCTTCCGCCGATGCGACCTACCTTCAGATGGCCGCGTCGGTGCTGAGCGACGGCAAGTCGTCCAGATTGTTCAAGCGCCTGGTCTACCAGGATCAGATCGCGACCGACGTGAATGCATCGGTGGACGGACACGAGATCGCAGGGCGGTTCACGATCACCGCGAGCGCGCGGACCGGCGTCGATCTGGCACGGGTCGAGAAGGCCGTGAACGAAGAGCTGTCCCGTTTCCTGGCCGGCGGTCCGACACCCGCCGAGCTGGCGCGGATACGAGTGCGGGCGCGAGCAGGGTTCATCAGGGGCATCGAGCGGATCGGAGGATTCGGCGGCACGTCCGACGTGCTGGCTCAAGGTGAGGTGTTCGCAGGCCGCCCCGACTTCTACGAGGTGCGGCTGCAGCGGATCGCCGGCGCCACGGCCATGCAGGTACGGTCGGCTGCCACTCGTTGGCTCTCGGACGGAGACTACACGCTCGAGGTCCACCCCTTCCCCGACTTCGCGTCCGCGCTGGCCAGCGTAGATCGGACGGCGCTCCCGGCGGTTGGCGCCCCTCCCACACCCGAGTTTCCCGCGCTCGAGCGCGACACGCTCTCCAACGGCCTCAAGATCGTGCTTGCCGAGCGCCGGTCGATTCCCCAGGTGCGGTTCGATCTGCTTGTCGACGCCGGCTACGCGTCGGATCAGTTCGCGGTTCCGGGAACGGCGAGCCTGGCGATGACGATGCTCGACGAAGGAACCCGGACGCGTACGGCGCTCCAGATCAGCGACCGTCTCGCCGAGCTTGGCGCCAATCTGGGGGCGAGCTCGAGACTCGACGTCTCCACGGTCTCACTGGCGGCCTTACGTGACCAACTCGACCCGTCGCTCGACCTCTTCGCCGACATCGTGCTCCACCCGGCGTTCCGGCAGTTCGACGTCGATCGCCTAAAGAAGCAGCGCCTGGCGCAGATTCGCCTCGAGAAGGCCGATCCGGTCGGCCTGGCGCTCCGGGTCTTCCCCGGTCTCGTGTTTGGAGAGGGCCATGCCTATGCCAATCCCTGGAGCGGATCGGGCACCGAGGCTTCGACCCAGAAGATCACCCGCGCCGATCTCGTGAAGTTCCATCAGACCTGGTTCAAGCCCAACCACGCGACGTTGGTGGTGGTCGGCGCGATCACGATGCGGGAGCTTCGGCCGCGGCTCGAGCGTCTCTTCGCGGGGTGGAGTCCGGGCGATGTGCCCGTCAAGAACATCGGCGAGGTGGCGCAACGGCCTCGTCCATCGGTGTATCTCTTCGACCGGCCCGGCGCAGAGCAGTCGGTGATCATCGCGGGCAACGTGGCGCCACCCAAATCGAGCCCCGAAGAGCCTGCCATCGAGACCATGAGCGCCGTGCTCGGCAGTGACTTCGGGTCGAGGCTCAACATGAATCTTCGTGAAGACAAGCATTGGGCGTACGGCGCCTTCAGTTTCATCCGCGATGCTCGGGGGCAGCGGCCGTTTCTCGCCTATGCGCCGGTGCAAACCGACAAGACCAAGGAAGCCATGGCCGAGCTGCTGAAGGAGCTGCGGGGAATCGTCGCCGACCGACCGATCCAGCCAAGCGAGCTGGAGCGCGCCAAGGCCTCACTCACGCTGACCCTCCCCGGATCGTGGGAGACCATGGATGCCGTGGCCGGCAGCATCGACGATATCGTCGCCTTCGGACTCGATGACCGGTACTTCGATACCTACGCCGAAAAGATCCGATCCCAGACGGTGGCGACAGTGACGGCCGCGGCGAGAAGCGCCGTCCAGCCGGACCATCTCGTCTGGATCATCGTCGGTGATCGCGCGAAGATCGAAGCCCCGATCCGCGAGCTCGGGCTGGGCACGGTGCAGGCTCTCGACGCCGACGGCAAGCCGGTGCCCACCTCATGAGCGGCGCCCGGGTTTGTGTCGCCGCGCTGTTCGTGCTGACGCTCCTGGCTCAGGATGCATGGGCCCAGCGTCGCGGGGGATCCAAGATCTTCGCGGGACCCATCGACGTGGGCGCGCGGGTCGGCCGCGACTTCGAGAACCATGCCTGGAGCGCTGGGATTCTCGCCCGGATACCGGCTGGTGACCGGTTGGAGCTGCGTCCCAGCGGGGACGCCTTCTTTCCCAAGGACAGGAAGACGGGTTGGCAGGCCAACGGCGACGCGGACATCCTGTTCGGTCCCGGTCGCACCGTCTACGGTGGCGGCGGCATCGCCTTCGTCCACCTCGATGGCGACAAGACGCGCACCGGATACAATGCCTTCTTCGGCTTCACCGCCCCTCCAGAAACACCGGGATGGAAACCGTTCATCGAAGCGCGCTGGACGTTCGTGAACCACACCAGTCCGTTCCGTTTGGTTGCGGGGGTCACCCGGCGGATCGGCGGATGAGGCAGCCATAGATCCCGTCTGCCACACACTCGTCGGCGCCGCGCTGGGACGGAGCGGACTTTCCCGGCGCACCGCTTACGGCACCGCAACGCTGCTGATCGGCGCGAACCTCCCCGATATCGACATCTTCGCATACCTCGACGGCCCCGGCGCCGACCTCGCGTTCCGCCGGGGATGGACCCACGGCATCCCCGCGATGATCGTGCTCCCGCTCGCTCTCACCGCCTTTGTCGTCCTGTTGGATCTGGCGGTGCGCCGGGTGACCCGTGCGACCCTGCCTTCTTCGGTCTCGGTCACAGGGGTGCTGCGCCTCGCCGCGATTGCCGTGTGGACCCATCCAATGCTCGACACGCTCAACACCTACGGCGTCCGATGGCTCATGCCGTTCAGCCAGCGATGGCTCTACGGCGATACCCTCTTCATCGTCGACCCGTGGCTCTGGCTGATCCTGGGCATCGGAATCCTGCTCAGCGGGGAGCGAAAGCGGAGCCGGCAACCGGCGGGGAGGACTTCCCGGCCCGCGCGCCTCGCGCTGACGGTCGGGTCGGTCTACGTGGCGCTGATGGCGTTGATGGGGGTTGCGTCCCGACGAATCGCGGCGCGAGAGCTGACGATGATGTCCGGTGAGCCGGTCGAGAAATTGATGCTGGGACCGACGCCGCTCACGCCGTTCGTGCGTCAGGTCGTCGCGGCCCAGGGAGCGCGCTATCGCACGGGTCAGTTTCGCTGGCTCCGGCGCCCCCACATCGATCCGGCGACGGTCAGGATCTACTCCCGCGGGCAACCCGCCTCGGGCCCGGTCGCGAGCGCCATCCAATCGGAGCTGGGCCGGAGATTTCTCTCATGGGCCCGATTCCCCGTCTTTCAGTCGGTCGCGACCCGGGACGGAGCAACGCTGGTATACGTCATCGATCTGCGCTATGCAGACCGGCCTAGCGCCGGCTTTGGAACGGTTACGATCCGGGTTCCACCGCAGACAGCTTCCGCGTCATCGTCAGAAACCCGCCAACCATCTGGTCGAGCCGGGCCTGCCGCTCGGGCTCCTTGAGCGTCCCGTCGTCCGCGAGCGAAGCGTCGGCCCACGGCAGCGAGTACATGTCAGGCGCGACGATCATACCCAGCCCTTCGAGAGGGATCCGAAGCTGCCAGAGCCCTCGCTGGCCTCCGACCTGGCCGTTGGATGCGGCGAGCAGCATCGCGGTCTTGCCGCGGATGGGGACCGGCTTGATGCGCGACAGCCAGTCGATGAGGTTCTTGAGGGTTCCCGGCAGAGAATAGTTGTACTCGGGCGACGCGATCATCAGCCCATCGGCCTCCGAGACCCGGCGCGCAAGCTCGGTGGCGCCTCGGGGAATCCCGGATGCGGCGAGCACGTCGCCATCGAACAGCGGTACATCAAACTCGTGAAAGTCCGCCAGATCCACCACCGCACCGCCCCGTCTCGCCGACTCGACCGCGAGCTCGATCAGACGCCGGTTGGACGAAGCACGTCGCAGCGAGGCAGCGAACGCGAGGATGCGCACCGGGCCCGACGATCCACTCAATTCGACGTCGCGGTGAACCGGATCAGTACTCCCTCGACGAATTCGGCCGTAACCTGTCCGGTCGGAGCGTCATACACCCTGGTCTTGACGGTGAGCCGGCCCTCTTTCCGCTCGGAAGTCTGCCTGGGGGTACCGAGGAGCCGGTCTACTTCGGGCACGAGCATCCCCTTGCGAGGAAGGCCGCCCGTTGGAGTCGGCGGGGCGGCTTCGGGGCCGGGCTGCAAGGGACTCGCATCGGCCGGGGTCCGCTCGAACACGACGTAATCAGCCAGTGCCGCCTTCACCGATTCGGGTGTGAGCGCGGAGGCGGGAATTCCGCCCTTGTATCGAAGATTGAAGCGCGAGCCCCCCTCGAGTCGCCGCTGCCTGATGTTGTCCTTTTTCTGCTCCTGCGCGTCGGCCACCTCGGCGCGGTTTCGGGCGTCTTCACGCTCCCTCGCCGACTTGAGGTCATCCAGCTCTTCCTTCATATCGCGCTTCTTGTTCGGGTCGGTCTCCCGTTTGATTTCCGCCTCGAGGTTTTTCTCCCGTTTGGTCTTGGGAGTGGACGGAACGCTCACATTGCTCGAAGTCTCGTCGCCGAACGTCCCATAGCCGCCGCCAGCGAGCTGGAACTCGATCAGGTCCGACTTCACCTTGATCTTCGTGACCATGACGCTTTCCCCGGCCCTGATGGCCGTACCGTGGTCTTTGAGCCGGCCCGCATAGCGGGGGTAGTCGATGGGTGGGTTGGCGGTCGGATAGAGGTCGACCCCGTCCTCGGTGCCAGGCATGGCGAGCCTCATGGTGACGGTCTTTCCCTCGAAGTACTGCCGGAGAGTGGCTTCCGACTGGGCCTCGAGTCGGCCGGCTGGGGCGAGGGCCACCAAGGAAACCACGGCGAGATGACGCCAGTAGGACATGGGAAGAGCCTCAAACCTGAGTGGAATGGGTGAAACCGTTGCGCTATTCCAACATCCATAATACTGTATACAGTATATTTAATCCACCGGGGACCAGAATGATCCATCGAAGCCCCCTTCGCGACGAGGTCTACCGCCAGATCCTTGATGGGATCCAGCGAGGCGACTCCGCCCCCGGAACTCGGCTCCGCGATACCGCCCTCGCCTCTAGCCTGGGTGTCAGCAGGACCCCCGTCCGGGAGGCGCTCCTTCGATTGGCTCGAGACGGGGTCCTCGATGCCGACATGGGACGGGGCTTCCGCGTCCCGCCCCTCGATTCCCGGGAGGTCGGGGACACCGGACAAATCCTCGGTGCACTCGAAGCGCTCGCGCTCGAATCCTCCCCTGAGCTTCCCCCGGAGCTGCTCGACCGGCTTGCCGAGCTGGACCGGAAGCTGGAGCATACCCGGGGAGACGCGACCCGGTGCGCCGATCTCGAGGACGAGTGGCACCAAGTCCTCCTGGAACGGTGCCCCAACCGCCAGCTTCTCGACCTCATCGCGACACACCGCCAGATCTCCCGTCGCTATCTCCTTGCCTATCTGCGCGATTCCACCCCGATCGCGCTGTCCACACTGCCCCACCAGAAGATCGGTGAGTCGCTCCGCAAAGGAGATCGGCCGACCGCCGTCCGGCTCCTCCTCCAGCACTGGCGCCGGGGAATCGAGGAGCTCCAGGCGTGGACGGCAAGATGATCGATAAATGGCGACAGGATACCCCCGGCTGCGCGGCCCGTATCCACCTCAATAACGCCGGCGCGTCGCTCACGCCAAGACCGGTCCATGCCGCCGTGACCGCCCACCTCCGGCTCGAGGATGACCTGGGCGGCTACGAGGCATTCGAGTCGAGGTCGGCGGAAATCCGGGAGGTCTACCGCGATGTCGCTCGCGTGCTCGGCACCGGCCCCGGCAACATCGCTTTCACCCAGAACTCCACCCTCGCCTTTGCCCAGGCGCTGGAGAGTTTCGACTTCGGCCCGGGCGACACGATCCTGACCAGCCGCTCGGACTACGCCTCGAATCAGATCATGTATCTCTCGCTGGCCCGGCGCAGGGGGGTCGAGATCGTTCGGGCTCCTGACCTGAGCGAGGGTGGGATCGATCCCGAGGCGGTGCGCTCGATGGTGGCGCGCCGGCGGCCGACGCTGGTGGCACTCACCTGGGTTCCAACCAACTCGGGTCTGGTCCAGCCGGTCGAGCCCATCGGCGAGATCTGCGAGGCAGCCGGCGTTCCCTACCTGGTGGACGCCTGCCAGGCCGTGGGCCAGATCCCGATCGCCGTCGACCGGCTGCACTGCGATTATCTCGCCGGCACGGCCAGGAAGTTTCTTCGCGGGCCCCGTGGCATCGGCTTCCTGTTCGTCTCGGACCGCGCGATCGCGTCGGGAGCGCATCCGTTGCTGGTAGACATGCACGGCGCCTCGTGGACCGACCCCGACGACTTTGCACTCACCCCGGATGCCCGGCGTTTCGAATCGTGGGAGATGTCGGGCGCGCTCCTCCTCGGGCTGGGGGCCGCCGCGCGCTATGCGCTCGACGTGGGCATCGAGACCGCCCGCGACCGGGCTCGCTCGCTGGCCGCCTACGCACGAGAGAAGCTGGCCGGGGTACCGGGCGTACGCGTGCTCGATCAGGGCGCCGAGCTCTGCGCGATCGTCACTGTTCAGCCAGGTAAACACAACGCCGAGGAGCTAAAGCTTGCGCTTCGCGCGCGGGGGATCAACACCAGCTCGCCGGACCGGTCGGATGCCGTGATCGACATGGATGAGAAGGGAGCCACATCGGCGCTCCGGATTTCACCTCACTACTACAACACGACCGAGGAGATCGACACCGCCGTCGCGACGCTCACCGAGCTCATCGCCTCGCCAACACCGGCACCCCTCGCAACACCGGCTCCAGGGTCTCCCAAACCGTCTCCGCGATGATCCGTTGACCGGCGGCCGTGGGATGGATCTGGTCCGGCTGATTCAGCGAGTCCACCCCCGCGACCCCATCGAGCAGGAACGGAATGAGCGGCAAGTCGTTTCGTCTGGCGATCGCCGGGTAGACCGCGGCGAAACGCCGGACATAGTCCGCCCCGTAGTTCGATAGCATCCGCATCCCGGCGATGACGATACGGGGTCTTGGATTGAGCACGGAGGCGCGGTCCACGATCGCCTGGATGTTGGCCGCGACGGAATCGACGTCCTGACCCCGCAGACCGTCGTTGGCGCCCGTCTCGATCACGAGGACTGCCGGGCGCTGCGTGAGCACCCAGTCGATGCGCCGGAGGGCGCCGGCCGAGGTCTCACCGCTTACCCCGGCGTTCACGACCTCGAAGGGGAGACCCGCCGAGTCGATCTTCCGCTGGATGAGCGCGGGGTAGGCCTGCGACGGATCGTCGAGTCCATATCCGGCGGTGAGGCTGGTGCCGAGGAAGACGACCCGCTCGCGGTACGAGGTGGGCGCCGGTCTCGTGGCGGCGTCCGGTTTGACCTGTTCCCGTTGGCAGGCAGCGAGCGCCAGCAACGCGAACCCGGCCCACCCAGATCGGTATATCATTGACCCCATGTTACGCTGCGCCTCTCTCACCAAAACGTATGCGTCGGGCGGCCGCCCGCTCACCGTGCTGAACGATATCACGCTCGAGGTGGAGCCGGGGGCATTCGTCGCGATCGTCGGACCCTCTGGCAGCGGCAAGACCACGCTGCTCGGGCTCCTCGCCGGTCTCGACCGTCCCACGAGCGGTACCGTCCATCTCGATGGCCAGGACCTCGGCGCCCTCGACGAAGACCGGCGGGCCCGGCTGCGCGCGGAGAAGGTCGGCTTCGTCTTCCAGTCGTTCCAGTTGATCCCCACGCTGACGGCGCTCGAGAACGTCCAGGTTCCGCTCGAGCTTCGGGGCGAGAGCGCCGACGCGCGCGCCGCCGAGCTGCTGGATCGAGTCGGGCTGGGCGATCGCGGCGGTCACTATCCGGCGCAGTTGTCGGGAGGCGAGCAGCAGCGAGTCGCGCTCGCCCGCGCATTCAGCTCCCGGCCGCGTGTGCTGTTCGCCGACGAGCCGACCGGAAACCTCGACGCCGCGACCGGGGCCACGATCATCGATCTCATGGCCGAGCTGAACCGCGATCTCGCCACCACCCTGGTGCTCGTCACCCACGACCTCGACCTCGCCGGGCGGGCACGGCGCACGCTCCGCCTCGCCGGGGGCCGACTCGTGGCCGACACCGCCGCGTGAAGGCCTTCGGGTTCGTCTTGCGCATGGCCGCGCGGGAGCTGCGGGCAGCGCCCCGGCGGCTCTTCCCGCTCGCCGGCTCGATCGCGATCGGCGTCGCCGCGCTGGTGGCGATCGACTCGTTCACCGACAACGTCCGCGACTCGGTCAGGCAGCAGGCCCAGGCGCTGCTCGGCGCGGACCTCGTGATCTCGAGCAGGCGCCCCCTCACGGCGCGCACCGAGGCCGTGCTCGATACCATCGTGGCTGGTGGCGACAGGCTCGCTCGAGTGACGAGCTTCTCGGGGATGGCTTTCGTGCCCCGCACCACCGGGACGCGGCTGGTGCAGGTCGAAGCGGTGGATCCGGACTATCCGTTCTACGGCCGAATCGTCACCGAGCCTGCGACAGCCTGGGCCGGGCTGCACACGGGCCGCCACGTTGTCGTCGATCCCTCACTGCTCACCTCGCTCGGTGCCCGCGTAGGCGACAGTTTGTCGCTCGGAGAGGCACGCTTCGAGATCTCGGGGACGGTGGTGAGCGCGCCCGGTAACACCGGGATCCGCACCGCCTTTGGTCCCAAGATCTTCATACCCGCCGGACACCTGGCCGAGACCAGGCTGCTTGGCTTCGGCTCGCGCGCGGAGTACGAAGCCTTCGTTCGGCTCTCGGACACCCGGTCGGCGCAAGCGCTGGCCGATCGCTACCGCAAGGGGCTCGCCGCCGAACGAGCGCGGATCCGCACCGTCTCCGAAGATCAGAACGACTTGAACGAGTCGCTCTCCCGGCTCACCCGGTACCTCGGCCTCGTCGGGATCATCGCCCTGCTCCTCGGAGGCGTCGGCGTCGCGAGCGCCGTGGTCGTGTTCATCCGGCAGCGGTGGGAGACGGTCGCCGTGTTGCGTTGTCTCGGCGGAACGGCGCGACTGGTGCTCGCCGTCTATGCCATCGAGGCGGCGGCAATGGCACTGGCCGGCAGCGTGATCGGCGCGGCGGGCGGACTCGTCGCGCAACGGTTCCTGCCCGGTCTTCTCACCGGACTGCTTCCCATCGATGTGGAGCCTCGGGTCTCCTGGGGTGCCGCGGCGCTCGGGGTTGGTGTCGGAGTATTGATCGCCATTCTCTTTGCGGCCATTCCGCTGCTCGGGGTCCGGGGAGTCCCTCCGCTCGCGGCGCTGCGTCGCGCCTACGAGAGCGATCGACCACGCCGACTCGACCCGTGGCGCGCCGCGGCCGGCCTGCTGCTCGCAGGCGCCACGGTCACGCTCGCCGCCTGGCAGGCGGGAAGCTGGAGGCAGGGTGCCGTTTTCTCGGGCGGCATCGCGGTCGCGCTCCTCGTACTGTGGGGAGCAGCCTGGTGTCTCGCCGCGGCCGCGAAGCGGTGGGCGCCGTCGCGATGGCCGTACGTGTGGCGCCAGGGACTCGCGAACCTGCAGCGACCTTCCAACCAGACCGCGACGGTGATTCTCGCGATCGGACTCGGGGCATTCCTGCTGGGGACGCTCCTCCTGGTTCAGTCCAGCCTCCTCCGTACATTGCGGATCACAGGCGGGCCGAGCCGGCCCAATCTCGTCCTCTTCGATATCCAATCGGATCAGCTTGCTGGAGTCGACGCGATGCTGAAGTCGGCCGGACTGCGGTCGACACCTCCTGTGCCGATCGTGCCGATGCGCATTCAGTCGGTGAAGGGCCGTCCGGCCGCGGCGATCCTCTCCGACACGACGTCGGGAGATGAGGGCCCTCGTGGCGGCTGGGCGTTCCGGCGGGAGTACCGCTCGACCTATCGTGATACGCTGGTCTCGTCGGAGCGTGTCGTCGCCGGCACGTGGTGGTCGGGCCGAGGCACGCCGGGTATGATCTCGATCGAATCCGATGTGGCGCGCGAGCTCGGCGTAACAGTGGGCGATTCCATCGTCTGGGACGTACAGGGCCTGCCGGTCCGGAGCCGTGTCGCCAGCGTCCGCGAGGTCGAGTGGGCCCGCTTCGAGCCGAACTTCTTCGTCGTTTTCGCCCCGGGTGCTCTGGAGGGCGCGCCGCAATCGCTCGTCACGCTCACCCGCATCGAGCAGCCGGCTGACCGGGGAGCCTTCCAGCGCCGCGTGGCGGAACGATTCCCCAACGTCACGACTCTCGATCTCTCGTCGGTGCAGGAAACCCTCGAGGGGTTGATCGCGCGCGTGGTTCTGGCGATTCGCTTCATGGCATTCTTCACGCTCGGTACGGGCGCCCTCGTGCTGGCCGGCGCGCTGGCCACCAGCAGGTTCCAGCGGATGCGTGAGGGGGCGCTGCTCCGTACCCTCGGCGCGACGCGCGGGCAGCTCATCCGTGTCGTGCTCGCGGAGTATCTTTCTCTCGGTCTCATGGCCTCGGTGACCGCGGTGGTGCTGGCACTCGCCGCCGCGTGGGCGCTCGCCAGATTTCTGTTCGAGGGAGACTTCTCGCCCGCCCTGCTGCCGCTCGCGGGGCTCGTCGCCGCGGTGGTCGTGCTCACGGTGGCCGTGGGATTGCTCAACAGCCGCGATGTGATGCGGCGGCCTCCGCTCGAGGTCCTCCGCGCCGAGTAGCCCGGCGCATCGCCGCGCGAGCTATATTCCCGCCACCAATCCCGAAGGGTGTCTCTGCATGCTCGCGATCGATCTCACCGGAAAACGCGCGCTCGTTGCCGGCGTCTCGGACGACGGCGGATTCGGCTTCGCCATTGCCAAGGCGCTCGCCGAGGCGGGCGCGTCCATATGCGTGGGAAGCTGGCCACCGGCGCTCGGCATCTTCACCAAGCTGATCGAGCGAGGGAAGCTGGCGGAATCGTCCAGGCTCTCCGACGGGCGGTCGCTCGAGTTCGAGCGGATCTATCCCCTCGACGCGGCCTTCGATACCCTCGCCGATGCGCCGTCGGAGATCCGCGAGAACAAGCGGTACAAGGAGCAGGGAGATTTTTCGATCGCCGGAATGGCAGCCAGGATCAGGGAGGACTTCGGCGAGCAGGCGCTCGACATCGTGATCCATAGCCTGGCCAACGCGCCGGAAGTGAAATCGCCGCTGGTGGAGACGAGTCGCCAGGGCTATCTCGCGGCCGTGAGCGTCAGCGCCTACAGCAACGTGTCGCTGGTGCGTCAGCTCTCTCCGCTCATGCGTCCACAGGGAGCCTACCTCTCGTTGACGTATCTCGCGGGAGACCGGGTCATCCCCGGCTATGGCGGCGGGATGTCCTCGGCCAAGGCCGCGCTCGAGGCCGACACTCGGACCCTCGCCTTCGAGGCGGGTCGCCGCTGGGGCGTCCGGGTCAATGCCATCTCCGCTGGCCCCTGGGCCTCGCGGGCGGCATCCGCGATCGGCTTCATCGACATGATGATCGACTACGCCGCGGCCAACTCGCCGATCCCTCGTGCCATCGAGGCCACCGATGTCGGCTCCACCGCGGCGTTTCTCTGCAGCCCGCTCGCCCGCGGTATCACCGGCGGCGTGATCTACGTGGACAACGGCTTCAACGTGATGGGAATGGCGTCGCCCGTCGAGCAGGCGCATGCCGGATGACCTCCTCGCGAGCCTAGACGGTCCGGTCCTCCGGATCACGCTGAACCAGCCCCGGCGCCGCAACGCGCTCACGCCGGAGATCGCGCGGGGCATCGCCGCTCACCTCGACGGCGTAGAGGAAAACAGCACCGCCGAACTCGTCGTGCTGTCCGGCGCGGGTGGGCACTTCTGCGCTGGTCTCGACCTTCAGTGGCTTCGTTCTCTCGGTGACATCCCCCCGGTCCATGACCTTCAGCGCGGCCTGGTCGATTTCCAGTCGGCTGTCCTCGCTATTGTCCGCTGCTCGGTCCCGGTGATCGCCGCGATTCAGGGGACCACCGCGGGGTTCGGATTGGATCTGGCGGTTGCCTGCGATCTTCGCATCGCCGGGGGTGGATCGAAATTCACGTCCGCCTTTGCCCGCATGGGTCTCGTGCCCGACGGCGGGTCGACGTTCACCCTGCCCCGGCTCATCGGCGTGGGACCGACGATGCGCCTGCTGATGGCTGGAGAGACCCTGGACGCCGAGCAGGCTCGCGCCATCGGCCTGGTCGATGAGGTCGTCGACGACGCGGCGCTGGAGGACGCGGTCCGGGCCATGTCGGCCCGCATTCTCGACGGAGCACCGGCCAGCATCAGGGCGATCAAGCGTCTCGTCCGCTCGGGCGAGCTGGGCGCGCTCGAGCAGACTCTGACGACCGAAGGCGCCGCCCAGCTACAGGCACTCCAGTCACCGGAGTTCCAGCGCCGGCTCGAGAGTTTTCTTGCCCGATAGCGTCTTCCGCCCCGACCTGCTCGCCGGCAAGGTGGCCGTGGTCACCGGCGGCGGAACCGGCATCGGCCTGGGGATCGCCGCATCACTCGCCGCTGCCGGTGCGGCCGTCGCCATCGCGAGCCGAAAGCCCGAGCACCTGAACGAGGCTGCGGCGAAGCTCCGCTCACAGGGCGCGCGCGTGACGACGGTGGAAACCAACGTCCGCGAGCCGGAGGCGGTAGCCCGCATGGTCGAACAGGTCCGGAGCGAGCACGGCCGGCTCGACATTCTGGTCAACAATGCCGCCGGCAACTTCTACGCGCCGTCAGCCACCCTCTCACCCAACGCGTGGAGGGCGGTGGTCGAGACCGATCTCTACGGCACGTTCCACTGCGCCCAGGCGGTGCATCCGGTCATGAAGGCGCAGGGCGGCGGCCGGATCGTCTCCATCTCGATGACGCTCCACTACCGTGGATGGCCGCTCATGGCCCACGCTACGGCGGCCAAGGCAGGCGTGGACGCCCTCACCCGCACGCTCGCGCTCGAATGGGCGCCCGACCACATCACCGTCAATGCGGTAGCTCCTGGGCCGATACCCACGGAGGGTGTGTTGCGCGCCTTCACCGCGCCCGACGCCCGGGCTCCGGACCTCTTCCGGATGGAAGAGCACGCCACACGCGGGATACCCCTCGGGCGATGGGGCACACCGGAGGATATCGGCCAGATGGTCACCTATCTCGCGAGCCCGGCCGCAGAGTGGATCACCGGCGCGATCTTCGTGGTGGATGGAGGCTCGTGGCTCGCCGGCGGGAGGACCTGATCCATGTTTCTCGGACACTACGGCGTCGCGCTGGCGATGAAGCGGGTTGAGCCCAAGATTTCCCTCGGCAGTCTCTTTCTGGCAGCGCAGCTGGCCGATGTCCTGTGGGGATGCTTTCTGCTTCTCGGCTGGGAGCACGTGCGTGTCGTCCCCGATCCCAATCCGCTGCTCACCCTGGAATTCATCGACTACCCGATCTCGCACGGTCTCGCGGGAATGATCGGCTGGGCCGCCGCGGCCGCCGTGGTGTACTACTCGTGGCCCACCCGCGACACCACCCGGCACTGGCAGGCCTCAGCGCTGATCGGTCTGGTCGTGCTGTCGCACTATCTCCTCGACGTGCTCGTGCACCTGCCCGATCTGCCCCTGGTCGGGAACGACTCGCCGAAGCTCGGGCTCGGCCTGTGGAATCACTTCGGTCTGAGCGTGGCCCTCGAGATCGTCGTCCTTGCCGTCGGCGCCACGATCTATTCCATCCGCGCGACCAGGCGATATCCCGTGCGTCCGCTGCGTCTCGCGGTCGTGCTCGTGCTCCTCGCGGCGGTCTATGCCGCCGCCGTATACGGCCCGCCGCCACCCGGCATCACGGTGATAGGCGTGGGCGACATCGTGTTTCTGCTGCTGATGACCGCACTGGCGGCCTGGGCCGACAAGGCGCCTTCACCGCACGAGCTCGCCGCGCACGGCGGGAGGTGAACGTGGAGCGAGTCTTCTTCGGGCTCGGAGCGGGCTCCGCATTCCTGGCCGTGGCGGCCGGTGCGTTCGGCGCGCACGCGCTCCGCGCCCGGCTCGCGCCGGACCTATTGGCTGTCTTCGAGACCGCCGCGCGATACCAGATGTATCACGCGCTCGGACTGCTGGCGGTGGCGTGGGCCGCGACCCGCTGGCCCGGCGGGCTCGTACAGTGGGCCGGCTGGTTGTTCGTGGGAGGAACCGTGCTCTTCTCGGGGAGCCTGTACACGCTCGCGCTCTCGGGCGCGCGATGGCTCGGCGCGGTCACGCCGCTCGGTGGCGTCGCGTTCCTGGCGGGGTGGGCGTGCCTCCTGCTGGCGGCGAGGCACGCGTCGGCCTGAGGTAACCGGTCACCGCAGGCTTGCGCCTCACAGATCGGCGACGATCTTCGCCTTGATCTGCTCGAACTCCGCGTCGGTGATGAGCCCCTTCTGCAACATCTCCCGTGCTCGCTCGAGGCGGGCGGACGGTGAGCGGTCGGCCTCGCCGGGGCCGGAGGGGGCGGGCGTCTGTCCCAGGAGAATGCCGCCGGACTTGGCGCGCATCTCGTCGAGGTCGCGCACCCGGCGTTTCTCCCGCCATGCCTGCGCCTGCGCCTGGCAGAGCCGGTAGACCGCCTGCGCTTCGTCCTTCCGGAGTCCGGTGAACACCAGTCTCCGTTGCGCCCCTTCGGCGCTGGCCAGATCACGGGTCACGTAGGCCGTCACCGACAACGTGGCGCCGAGGATGCCCACGCGGATATCGGCCTCGTGGATGTCCTGCCAGCGCACGTCGTCCGCGGCGAATCCGCCGAACAGTCCGCGGGCGGTCGAGATGAGGCGCCCGGTCGTGCTGCCGATGACGATTCGCCGGTGCGTGAGCGCGAAGATGCGTCGCTGGACGGCGTGCGCCTCGAGCTGCTCTCCCGGAATGAGCAGCGACCGGAGCGGTTCGAGTACCCGAGCGGAGCCTGTATCGTCCGCCGCGGCGGAAGGAGCGGTCATCAGAGTCCCCCGATGGCTTGAAGCCTAGTCACTTTCCCGCGCCCAGCGAAAGAACAGCACGCCGATCGCGAGGAACATCCACAGGTTCCCCGGCACCCACATGAGCAGTCCGCCGAGCTGCTGATCGTCGAGGGGCGAGAGGCCCCAGGTCCGCGGCGCCGGCGAGTACCAGGGGTACAGCACCCCGTCCGCCAGCGTGATCAGCGCCGCGACCAGCTGCATCGGGATGCCGACCAGAAAGAGATAGAGCATTCCGAGCCCCGGCGACAGCCGGGGCACCTCCGGCGACGGGCTCATCACCGGCCACCACATCATCGTCGCCGTCACCATGAACATGATGTGGGTGGCCACGTGAACCTCGTGGTTCCGCATCATGAGATCGTAGGCGGCGGCGACGTGCCAGGCGGCGATCGTGGCGCTGTAGACTCCTGCCGCCACCACCGGGTGGGCCAGCACGCGCGCCACCCGCCGTACGCCGTCGTGTCGAAGGATCGGGCTCAGGAGCCACCCCGGGATCCCGGCAATGAGGAGTGGCGGGAACAGGAGGGTGAGCACCAGGTGCTGCACCATGTGGACGGAGAACAGGTAGTAGTCGCTGAGGTCGTGGATCGGCCCGTTGAGCGACGCCAGCAGGACGACCAGCGCGGCCACGAACGAGGCGATCTGCCATGGCGCCGCGGGCGGGCCCAGGCCTTTCCGGCGGCGCAGCGGCCCGATCCCCCAAAAATACAAGGCACCGAGGAGCCCGGTGCCTATGAGAACGCTGGGATGAAGCGCCCAGCTCAGCTCGTATGGGGTAGTAGGTCGCGGCCGGTCGTCCAGCATGAGCCCGAACGGCAGAAGCGTCATCAGCCCGATCTGGCGAAGGCGAAGTGGTACGCCATGAGCACGATCATCGCGAAGATGATGACGGTGGCGATGATCAGGGGAAAGACGAACACGCCGGAGAAGAGCCGATGGTCCTGCTTGAGGTGCATGTAGAACATCGCCACGAGGGCGAACTTGAAAGCCGACATCAGGAGCAGCAGCGGCACGAAGAACGGCTGGATCGAAGCGCTCGACGCCCCGGCATGCTCGCCGTAGGTGATCTCGTAGAGCCCGACCTCGAGCGCCGTGAGAACGAAGAGCACGAGGCCTACCTTGGCGTAGACCCCGGCGCTCGGATGGGCGTGCTCGGTGTCGGCGTGGCTGGCGTGGGCGTCCATGGGTGTCAGGACCTCACTTGATCAGATAGACGACGGGGAAGATCACGATCCAGACCACGTCCACGAAGTGCCAGTAGAGCGCGGCCATCTCCAGATTGAGCGACTTGGCCGGCGGGAGCCTGCCCCGGAACCCTTCGACCCACATCGTGAGCAGCCAGATGACGCCCAGCGTCACGTGGGTCCCGTGGAACCCGGTCAGGGTGAAGAAACTGGCCCCGAACAGATTGGTCTTGAGCGTGAGCCCCTTGTGCACGAAGTGGGTGAACTCGTACACCTGCATGCCCACGAAGAAGAAGCCGCAGAAGATCGTCGCGCCGAGCCAGAAGAGCAGGCCCTTGCGGTTGCCGCGCTGGGCCGCGGACAGCGCGAGCACCACGAACAACGAGCTGAACAGCAGGAGCGCCGTACCGAGCGTCACGAGCGGGATCTCGATGATCGGCTCGAACACCTGCCCCGCCGGAGACTTCCAGACCTCGTGCGGGAAGGGACCCGGACCGGTGAGCCAGGTCTCCTTGTGCACGAGGTAGTTCGAGATCAGGGTGGCGAAGAAGAGACACTCCGACCCGATGAACGTCCAGATCGCCAGCTTTCGGCTGTCGAGTCCGGTGGAGGTCTCCATGTGCGCAGCGTGGTCGGTCAAGACGAACCTCGGCTAGAGGCTAAAGGCTAAAGGCTCGGCCGGCTCAGCCGGCAGGCTCGAACGCCCAGCGGAACACCCCGAAGAAGAGCACCGCGCCGCCCATGATGCTCACCCACGGACCGATGTGCGGGAACGCGAGCACGCCGCCCACCATGACGAGCACGCCGATCCCCGCCACCAGCGGCCAGATCGACGGGTTGGGAAGGTGAATCCCCTTCCCGCTCACCCGCGGCGGCTCGGGCAGTGGTCCGCCGCGGGCCCGCTTCGCCTCCCACAGTGGGTCACGGCCATGGATTTCCGGCACTTCGGCGAAGTTCCATTCCTGCGGCGGCGAGGGAATGGCCCACTCGAGTGTCGCGCCGTTCCAGGGGTCGGCCGGCGCGTTCCGGGGACCGCGCCATGCCTTGAGGATGTTGTAGAGGAACACCGCGAAGGAGAGCGCCAGGATGAAAGCGCCCACCGTCTCCAGCTGGTTCAGGGTCTCGAATCCCAGTCCGGCGGGATACGTGTACACTCGCCGCGGCATCCCGTTGAGCCCCAGGATGTGCATCGGGAAGAACGTCAGGTTGAATCCGATCAGCATCAGCCAGAAATGCACCTTGCCGAGGGTCTCGTCCAACACCCGGCCGAACATCTTGGGCCACCAGTAGTACGCGCCCGCGGTGAGCCCGAAGATGCTCCCGCCGAAGAGCACGTAGTGGAAGTGCGCGACGATGAAATAGCTGTCGTTCTGCTGCAGGTCGGCCGGCGGCGAAGAGTGCATGACCCCAGAGAGGCCGCCGATGATGAACATCGCGATGAATCCCAGCGCGAAGTACATCGGCACCTTGTACTGGATCGAGCCGCCCCACACCGTCCCCAGCCAGTTGAAGATCTTCACACCGGTCGGGACCGCGATGAGCATCGTGGTGAGCGCGAAGAACGTGTCCGCGATCGGGCCCATCCCGGTCGTGAACATGTGGTGGCTCCACACGCCGAAGCCGAGGAACGCGATGAACACCCCGGAGAAGACCATCGCGGCGTAGCCGAAGAGCGGCTTCCGCGAGAAGACCGGCAGGACTTCGGAGATGATGCCGAAGGCCGGCAGGATCAGGATGTACACCTCGGGGTGCCCGAAGATCCAGAAGAAGTGCTGCCACAGCAGCGGATCGCCGCCGCCCGACGGGACGAAGAAGTGCGTACCGAAGAACCGGTCGAACATGAGCAGGATGAGCGCGACCGTGATCACCGGGAAAGCCAGGAGCAGCAGCACCTGGGTGATGAAGCTCATCCACACGAACATCGGCATGCGCATCAGCTTCATGCCGGGCGCGCGCAGATTGAGGATCGTCACGAAGAAATTGACCGCCGCCGCCAGTGAGGCGACGCCCAGGATCTGGAGGCCCAGCAGCCAGAAATCGACGTTGGCGCCCGGCGAGAATTGCCGCGACGTGAGATTAGCGTAGCCGTACCAGCCCTGGTCGGGCGCGAGTCCGAACAGGAAGCTCGAATTGAGGAAGAGTCCGCCGCCGAGGAACACCCAGTAGCTGAAGGCGTTCAACCGGGGGAACGCCACATCGCGCGCCCCGATCTGCAGCGGGATCATGAAATTGAAGAACGCGGCACTGATCGGCATGATCGCGAGGAAGATCATCGTGGTGCCGTGCATCGTGAACAGCTGGTTGTACGTGTCGGGCGACAGGAACGTGCTGTCCGGCGAGCCCAGCTGGATGCGAAGCAGGAGCGCCTCGATGCCGCCGATCAGGAAGAAGATGAAGGCGGTCGAGCCGTATAGTATGCCGATGCGCTTGTGGTCGACGGTCGTCAGCCAGCTCCAGAGGCCGGTCTTCTCCCCGTGAGCAGCGGCGGCGTGGGCTCGTTGCTGGTCGAGTGCTGAGGTTGCCATACGTGCCCTGTTATTGGTGAGCGCGGAGATAGGCCGCGAGCGTCTTGGCGTCCTCGGCATTGACCCCGAGGTTGGGCATGAGCACACCCTGCTTGATGACCTGCGGATTCATGATCCAGCGGACGAGGTTCTCGTCGGTGTTCTTGAGGGTCCCCGCCCCGATGTAGGTGCGGGCACCGACGTTCGCCAGGTTCGGGCCGATCATTTTCGGGGGGGCGTCGTACGCGTTGAGCGAGTGACAGCCCACGCAGCCCTTCGTCAGAAAGAGCTTCTCGCCGGCCGTGGGCGCGGCGGCGACCGCTTCAGGCGGAGCCGGCGGGCCCTGCTCGGCCTTTTTCTTCTTGCCGGAGTCGGCTTGGGCCGGTGGAGGCGGAGGCGTGGCCGGCCTGGCTTTGAGAGTCTGCATGTGCGCGGCCCACTGCTGGAACTCTTCCGCAGATTGGGCCCGCACCCGGAACGCCATCCGCCCGTGCTGGATTCCGCAGAACTCGGCGCACTGACCCGGATACTCGCCCGCCTCCTCCGCCTTGAACCAGAGCCGGGTTTCCCGGTTGGGGAAGACGTCGCGCTTACCGGCAAATCTGGGGTTCCAGAAGCTGTGGACCACGTCCGCCGTCTCCATCTTGAGCGAGACGGTCTGCCCCACCGGGACGTGCAGCTCGTTGGCGGTCGTGACGTTGAGCGATGGATAGCGGAACTCCCACCACCACTGGTGCCCGATCACGCGCACTTCGAGGGCGTCGGCCGCTGGGGAAGCATTGGTCTCGAAGATGCCGCGGACGGTCGGGACGGCGATGGCCGCCAGAATCAGCGCCGGAATCACCGTCCAGACGATCTCGATCGTCGTGTTCCCGTGGACCTGCGTCGGCTCCGGGTCGGTCGGCTTGCCCCGGTACCGGAAGACGGCATAGAGGAGAGCACCCTCGACGAGCACGAAGACCACCACGGCCCATTTGAGCGTCGTGGTCTGGATGTCGTCGCCGATCCGGCCGAAATCCGAGATCGGCCTGAGGGCGGTCTGGGGATAGTGGTCTGGCGAGCAGCCGGCCACGGCCAACGCGATCAGGCAGAACAACGGAGCCAGCCGACGCAAGCGCCGGATGGCAGCGGTCCTCAAGAGCATCACGCAGCCGTCCTGTTGGCGAGGATCAACACGTACCCAGGGTCTAAGGCCGCCGCAGTTTACGGGTTTGCGTCTCGGAGGTCAAGGAATTTTCCACGAGTCAGTCTACCAGCCGTCTCCGAATACATCACTCGGGCTTCGAGCGAGGGGTCGGAGGCCGACCAGCGGCTTCGGCACGGCGTGCACTGGGCGGACGGCGGTCCTGCAGGTAACCCACCAAGTTTATAACTCTATGCTGGTTAGCACGTTAGTAATGTCTCCTATTCCGCGTTCGACGATCAGGTAGTAAGTTAGGGCATCTTTCCACAGCCCGGGGAGATCCCCCCGGGTCGAGTCTCTATTATCACGTCCGGCAGAACCATGATTCGTGAAATGCGGGAAAAGCTGAGCCGGGAAATCGACCAGCTCAGCCATGAGCTCAATGTCCTCCTCCCTCAGGCGATCGCGCAGGCGGTCGAGCTGGGTGACCTGCGCGAGAACTCGGAATACAAGAGCGCGCTGGAGCGGCAGCAGTTCGTGCAGGCCCGGCTGGGCCAGCTGCATCAGCGGCTCAACCAGCTAAGTCAGCTCGCGAACCATGAGGCGCCGAGCGACCGGGTTGGCCTCGGCTCGCGGGTGACGGTCCTCGATCTCGATTCAAACGGCACCGACACCTATATGGTCGTGCTCGCCGAAATGATGGACATCGATGCCGGCCATATCTCGCTGGCCTCACCGCTCGGTCGCGCCCTCTCCGACCGGCGGGTCGGGGACGAGATCAGTCTCCGGCTTCCGATCGCGACGCGGCGCCTTCGCATCACCGAGCTGATCACCGTTCATCAAACCGGCACGCCAATCGAACGGTAGGCGCTGACAGCGATGGAATTCCCGCCCAAGCAACTGCTCGTCGTCGGTGACAGGGTGCTCATCTCGCCGGAGGAGGGAGATGAGCGGACGAAGGTGGGACTGTATCTCCCGGCCACGGCAATCGATACCCAGCAGGTGCAGACCGGGCTCATCGTCGCGACCGGCCCCGGCACCCCCGTTGCCGACCTCAGCAGTCTGGACGACGAGCCATGGAAGGTCGGAACGTCGGAGACGCGGGGAAAGGGGATGCAGGCCAAGATCGGCGACCACGCGATCTTCTTTCGAAAAGCGGCGGTCGAGATCACCTTCGAGGAAAAGAAGTACCTGGTCGTTCCCCAGGCGGCCATCCTCGTCCTGATCCGGGACGATCTCCCCATCTAGCCATGAACGCCATCGCCACACACACGGAGAATCGGTTCGCCGGTCGCGGCGGGATCGACCTCTTCCGGCAGTCGTGGCGGCCATCCGGAGCCCCCAAGGCGGTCGTCGTCAATCTTCACGGCCTCGGTGATCACTCCGGTCTCTACCCCACGCTCGTCGATCATCTCGTGGGACGGGAGATGGTGGTGCAATCGTTCGACCTGCGGGGAAACGGCCGCTCGGCCGGCGCGCGGGGATATATCGAGCAATGGCGGGATTACCGGGACGATCTCGCTGGATTTCTCGCGCTCGCCACGCGGGACGATCCGGGCCGCCCTCTCTTTCTCCTCGGAAACAGTCTTGGCGGGCTCATCGCGCTCGAGTTTGCCCTTCAGTCGCCTGCCGGTCTCCGCGGGGTAATCGCCGTGTCGGCCCCCCTCGGACGACTCAACGTCCCTGCTCCGCTCCTCTTGGCTGGACGAATGATGTCGAAGGTGTGGCCCGGCTTTTCGTTGGAGACGGGTCTGGATCTCTCGGGGCTCGCCCGCGACTCCTCGGTGGCCGAAGCGATCGTGTCCGATCCTTACTTCCATCGGCGTGGCACGGCTCGTCTCTCGACCGAAGTGACGGCCGCCATCGCTCGCGTCCGGGCCGGGGCCGGGACCTTCGCCTTTCCACTCCTGCTGCTCCACGGGTCGGACGATCGGATGGTATCGCCCGATGGGAGCCGGGTGTTCGCGACCGAAGCGGCCTCCCCCGACAAACAGCTCATCGAGTACCCCGGTGCGTATCACGCGCTGTTCGCAGATTTCGGACGTGAGCAGGTGCTCGCCGACCTGGCGGGATGGATAGAAGCACGGCTCTGAGGAGACTCGCGCGCGCGATGCGTCTGCGCTGCCCGCACTGCGGGGGCGGACCGATCTTCGTGACCTGGTCGCGCCTGGTACCCAACTGCCCGGTCTGCGGTCTTGGACTCGAGCGCGGCGAGCAGGGCTACTGGCTTGGCGCCTACTTCTTCAACCTGATGGCGGTCGAAACCGTCTTCAGCATCTGGGTTCCTGGCTTCCTCTGGTACACCTGGCCCGACACGCCGTGGGGCGTCTTCCAGATCATGACGGCGGTCCTGATGGTGATCTTCCCCATCTTCTTCTTTCCCTACTCGAAGACCCTGTTCCTCGCGTTCGATCTGCTCGTCCGCCCTCCCACCGAGGACGATTTTGCCGTGCCGCACGAGGAGGCTCATCGGCAACGGCAAGGCTGAGCGCTATTCCTCCCGCAGGACCACCGCAGGATCCACCCGCGTCGCGCGGACCGCCGGGACCAGGTTCGCCACCAGCGCCACCGACGTCAGGAGCACCGCGACCAGCACGAAGGTGAATGGATCGGTGGGTGTGACCTCGTACAATTGGCTCGCGATCACCCTCGTAAGAAGGAATGCGGCCACCAGTCCGAGCAGCACCCCGCCAAGCGCGAGCCGCATCCCCTGGCGCAGCACCATCCGGAGCACATCGCCCCGCTCGGCGCCGAGCGCGATGCGGACACCGATCTCGCGCGCGCGCTGGGCCACGGAATAGCTCATCACGCCGTAGATACCCACCGAGGCCAGCAGGAGCGCAATCCCGGAGAACAGCGTGAGGAGAAGCATCGAGAGCTTGCGCTGGCCGACCGATTGGTCCAGCAGGCCATCCATCGTCTGCACACCGGATATCGGCTGATCGGAATCGATCGACCTGACGGCCTGACCAACCGCGTTGACGTAGCTCTCCGGGTTGCCGGCCGTGCGCGCCGCGAACTGCAGCGCCGGGGTTCCCGACTGGCGGTATGGCAGGTAGTACTGGACCCGCGGCTCCGCGGCGAGCCCCTCGTGCTTCGTGTGTCCCACCACGCCGACCACTTCGATCCACTCGCGCGACGACGTGTCGGCGGCCCCGGCCGGCGGGCCGAACGTGATCCTCTTGCCGATGGGATTGTCGCGCGGCCAGTACCGCCGCACCATCTCGTCGTCCACCACGGTGACGAGGCGCGATCCGGCTCGGTCCCCATCCTCCAGCAGTCTGCCCTGCTGAAGCGGGATCTTCATGGTCTGAAAGAAGCTCGGGCTCACCATCCGCAGGTCGCCCCATGGGCCCGGCTGGCCCTGGGCCGGCTGATACCCCTCGATCTCGAAGCTCGCGGTCGACCACGATCCGCCGAACGGCAAGACCGATGTGGCCCCCACCGCCTTGATGCCGGGCACCTGGGACAGCAGGGGCAGGACCGCATCGAAGAACGCGATCTGCGCGGTGTCGGAGGGATACCGGGTTCTCGGAAGCGCGATGTCGAACGTCAGGACGTGATCGGGATTGAACCCTGGGTCCACGTTCTCCAGTCTCGCGAAGCTCTTGATCAGCAGGCCCGCGCCGGTGAGAAGCGTCAGCGCCAGTGCAAGCTCGGCCACCACCAGGGCACGCCGAACGGTCTGGCTACTCCGGTCCGATGTCGCTCCGCGATTCCCCTCCTTGAGATTCTCGTGTAGTGCGATTCCCGAGAAGTGGAGCGCCGGCGCCAGACCGAACAGCAGCCCGGTCACGAGGGCGACGAGCAGCGTGAACGTCATCACGTGGCCGTCGATCCCGATCTCGTCGGCGCGGGGAAGGTTGCCACCCTTGAGCGCGACCAGCATCCGGAGGCCACCCCAGGCCAGGGCGAGCCCCAGCACACCGCCCGCGAGCGAGAGGATGACGCTCTCGGTCAGCAGCTGGCGGAGCAAACGGTCGCGCGTGGCGCCGAGCGCGGTGCGCACCGCGATCTCGCGGGTGCGTCCCGCCGCCCGGGCGAGAAGGAGGTTGGCGACATTGGCGCAGGCGATGAGGAGGACGAACCCGACCGCGCCGAGGAGGACGAGCAGCGCGGGACGGATATCGCCCGTCGCGAGCTGGTTCAGCGACTCGGTCGTGAGGGTCCAGGTCGGCGCGTACTCCCCGGGATACTGCTGCTTCATCCGCTCGCCCAGGGCGTGGAGCTCTGCCGTTGCCTGGTCGAGCCCGACGCGGGGCTTGAGGCGCGCCGTCACGTTGAGGTACTCGTTGGTGCGCCCGCCGGCGAGCTGCTCCGGCGTGAAGCTGAGTGGCGCCCAGATTTCGGAGTTGCGTCCGAAGAACGTGCGGAAGCCGGCCGGCATCACGCCGATCACTTCGTAGCTCTCGCCGTTCAGCGAAAGCCGGCTTCCCACGATCTTCCGGTCGCTGCCGAACAAGCGTTGCCAGACTCCGTGGCTCAGGACGACGACGTGGTCCTGGCCGACGCTGTCCTCTCCCGGCTGAATCGTTCGCCCGATCAACGCCGGAATCCCGAGCGTCGAGAAGAAGCGTCCCGTGACCCTGTTTCCCTGGAGCCGCACCGGCTCGCCGACACCCGTCAGGTTCGCGTTCCAGCCGGACTGGACCGCCATGGACGAAAAGGAGTGAGTCTCCGCCTGATAGTCGCGGAACCCGGGCGCCGAGATGGGCGCCTTGAGATTGTTGAGCGTGGGATAGAAGTGGTTGATCGTGACGAGCTGCTCGGGGTCGGGGTACGGCAGGGGCCTGAGCAGAATCGCGTTGACCGCGCTGAAGATGGCCGTGTTGGCGCCGATACCGAGGGAGAGCGTGACGATGACGATCAGGGCGAACAGCGGACTCTTGGCCAGCCGGCGGAGGCTGTACCGGACGTCCTGAAGCAGGGTATCCATGCTGTCCCTCGTGACGTAGGGCCCAATCCGGGCAATCGCCCCTTAGACGCCCCGATCCGCCGAAACGTTTCCTCCGCTACTCGATCGGCTCGAGGCCCGCGACGATCGCGGCGCGCCGGGGCTCCAGGAATGGCGGGAGGGCGACATGGTCGCCGAGGGTGGCAGGATCCTCGTCCACGGCGAAGCCCGGACCGTCCGTCGCGATCTCGAAGAGGACGCCGTTCGGCTCGCGGAAGTACAGGCTCCTGAAGTAGAACCGATCGATCTCACCGCTGTTGGGCACCCGCATCGTCTCGAGACGGTCGGTCCACGCGTGATACTCGTCCTCGTTCGGCGTGCGGAATGCCACGTGGTGGACGCCGCCCGCACCGAGCCGGGACTGCGGCAGCTCCGGCTCGACCGCCACGTGCAGCTCGGCGTGCGGCCCGCCCTTCCCCATTTCGTAGACCTGAACCGTGTGCGCCGGCTCGCCCGACCACTGGTACTCCCGAGCGAGGCGCATGCTCATCACCCGGGTCAGGATGGTCGCGGTCGGAGCCGGATCGGGCACGCTCATCACGATCGGTCCGAGACCCCGCACCTGATGCTGTGCCGGGACCGGACTCTTGTCCCACGGGCGCGGTGGATCGCCCCGGCCGCCGTCATCGATCAGCGAAAGCCGCTGTCCCTCCGGATCCTCGAAATCGAGGACCAGCCGGCCATCCCGCTCCAGCACGCCGGGCGTGGCCACCGAGGAGTCATGAAGCCGCCCCGCCCACCACTCGAGCGTCTCGCGGCCGCGAACCCGCAGGTGGGTGCGTGCGATGCTGTGCGACCCCCGCCGCTCGCGTGGCATCTTCCAGTCGAAAAAGGTGAGGTCGGTGCCGGGAGTGCCGACGGCATCGGCATAGAAGAGGTGATAGGCGCTCACGTCGTCCTGGTTGACGCTGCGCTTGACCAGACGCATTCCCATGGTCCGGGTGTAGAAACGGTAGTTCTCCTGGATGTTCGCGGAGACCGCCGTGAGGTGATGAATGCCGCTGAGCTGCATGTGACGACTCGGTAATTTGTGTGGAGCGGTCAGGTCCTGATGAACGCCGCGATCTCCGGATCCAGCTTCAACGTCGCGAGCGCCTCCTGGTCGGGTCGCTCCGGAATGTCCCTGGCACAGTCCACCATGCACAGGAACCCGAGCGGCGCGCCATCGGCCTGAAACTGATGCCAGGTGAGCGGCGGAACCCGGACGAGGTCGTTGACCGCGAGGTCCACGATCCGGTCTCCCACAAGTGCACGCCCCGGACCCCGGATCACCATGATGGCGTGCGCGTGGTGGTGGCGCTCGAGCGATGAATAGCCGCGCGGCTCGATCTCGAAATAGCGCAGCTGACAGCTGAGGCCATCGCCCCCATCGAACAGGAGCTGGCGGGTGATGCCGGCGAAGTGCTCGCCTTCGGCCTTGTAAGGCGCCACCGGAACGCCCGCCCAGCGGAAGGGATCGGTCTGCGGGACGTGCACGCTCATGCCACCGGTTCCTCCGTCGCCCGAGCGACCTGCGCGACCAGGGCGCGCGTCCGCTCGAAGAGTGAAGTGCCTGCCTCGTACAGACTGCCACCGATGAGAAGGATGCAGTCCCTCCCGTAGAACGATAGCAGATCACCGGCCCGCTCCACCGCGATGCCCCCCGCCGGTGCGGGAAATGATGGCTTCACCGTGGCATGGGGCGCGCGCAGCGCGGCGGCCACGTCACGGCAGGTGGCCTCGCTGTAGGCGAATCGTCCGCCCGCATGGGGAAAGATCACGGCGTCCGCGCCGTACCAGCGGAACAGCTTGCCCAGCAACGCCGCCTCCCGGACTCGGAGCACTCCTCCGAGCGCGGGATGGGCGAACACGGGAAGCCCATCCGCCGCGGAGGCGAGCTCGTGGAGCATCGGCAGACCCACGAGCATCGGGGAAAGCATCACCGCGCGAACGCCGGCATCGCGGGCAAAGGCGAGCTGATCGACGATGTGATCGGGCGTGCCGATCAGGTTGGGAACGTACAGCGTCTGCCGGCCGCTGTCGTGAGCCGCTTCCTCCACCGCTCGCAGGCACGCCTCGACCCGCGCCTCGAAGCGGCAGAAGGGATGGTCGGCCAGCCCGTGATCGTCCTTCACGATGTCGAGCCCGGCTCGGGCGAAGCCAAGGCAGAGCGCGGCGAGCTGATCGGGACCGAGTCCCATGGGTTTGAGGGCGGTAGCGAGCAGCGGACGTTCCGCGACGCCCACGAGCGCGCGAATGCCGGGGATACCCACGCGCGGGCCAGGAAGCCAGCCGAAGGCCGCGTCGGGCAGTTCGATGTCGGCGAGCACCACGTCGGGTTGAAGCGAGCTGTTGCCGTACAGCACGTTGAGAAGCTGGGCGGGATCGGACGCGGCGGTGGCGAGGGGTTGAGCGATGACGACGTGGTATACTCCGTCGCTCGACGGCTCGATTCGTTCCACCTGCCCGACGACCGGCTCCGCCAGCGGCACGCCCCGCAAACCCGCGCGAGGGAGCTCGACCGTCTGCTCCAGCATCAGCGTCTCGGCCCTCGACGCGACCTCGGAGGCGGAGGCGTGGACGAGATAGGTTACCCGCAGGCTGGGCGAAGTCACGGCCGAAGTTTGACCTCGATCGCACGAAGGCGGAAGACGCGACGTGAAATCACGTCGAGCTTGCGAGGTCCTTCATCGATCTTCAGCATTAACCGAATGCCACCATCGAGGCCCATGGACGAAACGGATGCCGTGCGCGAGCGATACAACCGGCGGACTGGGTCGGAGCGATACAGCATGCTTCAGCCCGACGTCTGGCAGACGCAACAGGAACGCCAGCGGGCGATGTTGCGCCTATTCGCACGCCTGGGGTGGAAGGAGTTCGCCTCCCGTCGGGTCCTGGAAGTCGGCTGCGGGTCGGGCGGCAATCTCTTGGAATTGTTGCGGCTGGGGTTTGCGCCGGCACATCTCGCGGGAGTGGAACTCCTGGCGGAGCGCTATGCAGCGGCGCGGCAGGCCCTCCCCGAGGCGACGCGTCTGGTGCATGCCGATGCCACGCAGATCGAGGTGGAGATGGGGAGCCAGGATATCGTCTACGTCTCCACGGTTTTTTCGTCGCTGCTCGACGACGGGTTTCAGCAACGCCTGGCCGAGGCGATGTGGCGGTGGGTCAAGCCGGGCGGAGGCGTCCTGTGGTACGACTTCACCGTGAACAACCCACGCAATCCTGATGTACGCGGAGTCCCGATCGCACGAATCCGGTCGCTGTTTCCAGCCGGCAGAGTCGAGGCCAAGCAGGTGACGCTCGCGCCGCCGTTGGCCCGATTGCTGTGCCCGATCCACCCGTCACTCTATACCTTCGCCAACGCCCTGCCCCTGCTCCGGACCCATGTCCTCGCCTGGATCGCCAAGCCGGCCTGACCGTGCACGACCGTTCCGGCCGAGGGCGGTGATCACCGGCTGAGCAGACCGGCATCGATCACGAATTGCGCGCCGGTCATGTACCGTGACCGATCAGATGCCAGAAAGACCACCGCCGCGGCGACGTCCTCGGGCTCGACCCACGGCACCGGCAACAGGTTGCCCGCCGATCGCTCGGCAATCTCGCGCGTCGTCAGGCCTTCGAGCGCGGCGAGGCCGTCGTTCATGGGCGTGTTGACGCCGGTGGGATGTATCGAATTGACCCGGATGCCGTGTGGCGCGAGCTCGATGGCCCACGACTTGGTGAGTCCGGTCAGTCCCCACTTTGACGCGGCGTAATGGCTCAGCCTGCCCATCCCCCGCAGGCCCGCGACCGACGAGTTGTTGATGATGACGCCGGAGCCCTGGGCGATCATGTGCGGGATCACCCGGCGGGCCACCATCCACGCGCCCTTCAGGTTGATGTCCACCATCGCGTCCCACTCGGCTTCGGTGAGCTCGTGGGCCATCCCGTAGAAGCAGATCCCCGCGTTGTTGAAGAGTATGTCGATCCGGCCGAAGGCGGCCATCGTGGCCTCGACCGCCGCGGTCACCGCCGCGTCGTCACGCACATCGGCGACGAGGGCCAGCGCGCGAGTCCCCGCGGCCTCGACCAGGGCAACGGTCCTGGCCAGCTCCTCCGGAGTGCCGAGCGGATAGCCGGGGTGCTCCAGCTGGCGGGCGACGTCGAGGGCGGCCAGGTGCACACCCTCGCGGGCCAGGGCCACGGCGGAGGCGCGTCCCTGCCCGTGGGCGGCGCCGGTGATGAGGGCGACCTTGCCGGCAAGATTTCTAGGCATGCTTGCGATAGACGTGCAGGTACTCGTCGAGGTCGACGTCGAGCGCG
>DATBSO010000145.1:0-3958 GCA_036559745.1 Gemmatimonadales bacterium
CTCCCGCGCTCGTCTTTTCGACCCACCTCGACACGGTGCCTCCCTACCTGCCGTTGTCGGAAGACGACGAGTCGATCCACGGTCGGGGAAGCTGCGACGCGAAGGGCCTCGCGGCGGCGATGGTCGCGGCGGCGGAGCGCCTGGCGGCCCGGGGTGAGCGGCGGATCGGCCTGTTGTTCCTGGTGGGAGAGGAGAATGGCTCCGACGGCGCTCTGGCCGCAGCCGATTTCGGCCCGCGCGGCCGCTTCCTCATCAACGGCGAGCCGACGGAGAACCGGCTTTCGATCGGTCAGAAGGGCTCGCTGCGGGTTGACCTTCAAGCTACCGGGCGCGCCGCCCACTCCGCCTATCCCGACGAAGGAGTGAGCGCAATCGCGGCCTTGCTCGATACCATCGAGCGGATCCGACGGATGCCCCTGCCGTCCGATCCCCTCCTCGGCCAATCCACCCTCAACCTGGGACTCATAGGTGGCGGCGTGGCCCCCAACGTCATTCCGCCGGCGGCAAGCGCGCAGATCCTCATCCGCACGGTGGAACCGACGGCACGCCTGAAGGACGCCATCAGGAGCCTGCTGGCGCCGGGCGTGACGGGGGATTTCCGGGTCGATCTTCCCTTCTACAAGGGAGGAGCGGCACCCGCTGGATGGGAGACCACGGTCGTGAGCTATGCGAGCGACCTCCCGTTCCTGGAGCCGTGGGGAGAACGATATCAACTCGGCCCCGGAACAATTCGCGTGGCCCACACCAACCAGGAGCACATCCGAAAGGCCGACCTGCTTCGGGGAGTTGACCTGTACGTGCGCCTGGCCTCCGACCTGCTCGCCCGCGAGTCCGCATGAGCCCGAAAATTGCCGTCGCGGTTCTCGGCGCCACCGGCACGGTGGGTCAGAAGTTCGTTCGTCTGCTCGCCGATCACCCCTGGTTCGAGGTAGCGGCGGTTGCGGCCTCCGCCGCCAGCGCCGGCCGCCGCTACGAGGAGGTGGCCCGCTGGCGTGAGCCGGTCGCCATTCCATCCGCCGTGGCCGGCATGGTGGTTCGGGAATGCGCGCCTCCGCTGCCGGCACAGATCGTCTTCTCGGCGCTGGATGCGGACGTGGCGGGTCCAATCGAGCAGGAGTTCGCGCGGGCCGGATCGTACGTGGTAACGAACACCCGCACCCATCGCATGGATCCCGACGTGCCCCTCCTCATACCGGAGGCCAACGCGGATCACCTGGCGCTGATCGACCGTCAACGGAAAGAGCGGGGCTGGAGCGGAGCGATCCTCGCTAACCCCAACTGCTCCACCGCGGCGCTGGCACTGGCACTGGCGCCGCTGCACCGGGCGTTCGGAGTCGAGCGGCTGTTCCTGTCGACGATGCAGGCGGTCTCCGGCGCCGGTTATCCGGGCGTCGCCTCGCTCGATATCGTGGGCAACGTCATCCCCTACATCGGCGGCGAAGAGGAAAAGATCGAGCGGGAGAGCCGCAAGATTCTCGGTACCCTCTCCCGGGGAGCAGTCGAGCCGGCGCAGTTTGCGGTCAGCGCCCACACCAACCGCGTTGCCGTGGTGGATGGGCACCTGATGGCGGTGTCTGTGGGCTTCGGCCGCAGAGTGAGCCCGGATGAGGCGCTCGCCGCTCTCCGCGACTTTCGAGGGGCGCCGGGGGTGGCCGGTTTACCCTCGTCGCCCAATCCGCCCATCGAGGTGGACAGCCGAACCGACCGGCCCCAGCCTCGACTCGACCTGGACCGCGGCGCCGGCATGGCAGTAACCGTGGGCCGGGTGCGGTCCTGTCCTGTCCTCGATCTGCGCTTCGTGGCCCTGGGCCACAACACCGTCCGAGGGGCCGCAGGTCAGGGTGTGCAGATCGCCGAGCTGCTCGTGGCGGAAGGCAGAGTGGATCGCGGCGCAAGCCCTGCGCGACGCCCATGATCGTCGCCAAGTTCGGCGGCACCTCGGTGGCCGACGCGGAGGCGATCGGGCGTTTGATAGAAATCGTTCGCTCCCGCGCAGGCTCTCAGCCGATTGTTGTGGTTTCTGCCTTGGCCCGGGTGACCGACGCGCTTCTCGCCCTGGCGCAACAGTGCGGGTCGGGTGATGGCGCCGGCCTCGAGGCTGCCCTCGGCGCTCTCCTGGAGCGGCACGAGAGCATTGCCCGGGCGTTGCCCGGTTGCTCGGCGGCGGTGGATTCCATCGCGACCGATGCCGCGGAGCTCAGGCGTGAAGTCACCGCCGCCCGAGACCGGCGGCTCTCGCCCGCTGAGCTGGACGCGGTGGCAGGACGGGGTGAGCTCTGGAGCTCCCGGCTGGTGGCGGCGGCGATGTCCGGAGCGGGTCTCGATGCGGATTGGATAGACATCCGATCCATGCTGGTGACGGACGGGCGCTTCGGACGGGCCACTCCCTACGTCCAGGTGCTGAACCAACGGGCTCGAGACCGCCTGAAGCCGTCGGCCGAGGCCGGACGCATTCCCGTGACTCAAGGCTTCATCGGGGCCACCGCTACCGGGGTCGCGACCACGTTGGGCCGAGGCGGCTCTGACTTTACCGCCGCGCTGCTCGGTGCGGCGCTCGAGGCCGAACGGGTGGAGATCTGGACCGACGTGGATGGATTGATGACCGCCGATCCGCGCATCGTTCCCTCGGCTCGAACCCTCCCGGTCGCGAGCTACGAGGAGGCCGCCGAACTAGCTACCTTCGGCGCCCGGATTCTGCACCCGGCCACTGCCCTGCCCCTGGCTCGCATCGGCATCCCCATCGTGATCCTCAACTCGAAGCATCCGGAGCGTCCCGGAACCACCATCGGGCCGCAGGCTGAGCTGAAACCGATGGGCGATTCGCCGATCCGGTCGATCTCGTGGAAGCAGGGGATTACGGTGGTCAACATCCGGGCACCGCGGATGCTCGGCGCGTACGGTTTCCTGCGGGCCCTCTTCGAAGTCTTTGAGCGGCACGAGACGGTCGTAGACGTGCTGGCCAGCGGAGAGGTGAGCATCTCGATCACCATCGAGGACCGTTCTCGCCTCGACCAGATCGCCCGCGACCTCGCCGAGCTGGGCGAGGTGTGGATCGAAGAGCGCCGGGCGATCATCGCGATTGTGGGCGTGGGGCTGCGGCACACGCCCGGGCTGGCGGGCCGGGTCTTCAACGCGGTGTGGCCGGCGAACGTCGAGATTATCTCCCAGGGTGCGTCGGCCATCAACATGACGTTTGTGGTGAGAGAAGAGGACGGCCCGGACGTCGTGCGTCGCCTGCATCAGGAGTTCTTCGGATCGTGTTGAGGAGTCGCGAGTCACGATTTGCGAGTCCCGCATGAAAATCGCGATCGTCGGAAACGGTCGTATGGGAAAGGCTGTGGCAGCTCTGGGTTCGCAGCTGGGCCATAGCATCCATACGGTCGTGGATTCCAGTGAGAATACCGGCGGGCGGGGGCTCACCCGGGAGCGACTGGCGGGCGTGGACGTCGCCGTCGAGTTCACCGGACCGGAGGCTGTCGTTGCCAACCTTAAACGGCTGATCGAGCTCGGAATACCTACCGTCACCGGCACCACGGGATGGATCGCTGCGCTGCCTCAGATCATCGCGCTGGTCGAGGCCCGGCGAGGAGCGCTGCTGCATGCGGCCAATTTCTCGATTGGCGTGCACCTCTTTCTGCGCGCGGCCAGGGAACTGGCCCGGAATTTCAGTGGTCGCCCTGAATTCGTCGCCTCGATCCGGGAAGAGCACCACGCCGCCAAGCTCGACTCGCCCTCCGGGACAGCGCTCCTCCTCCAGCAGCGGCTGGGCGACTCGGACAAGGCGCGCTCGTTTCCCATCACCTCAGTCCGCACCGGTACGGTCCCCGGCACCCACGAGCTGGTCTATGAGGGGCCGCACGAGACCGTCTCACTGAGCCATGCCGCGCGGGACCGGGAGGCATTCGCGGCCGGCGCATTGGCTGCCGCCGAGTGGCTGCCGGGGAAGACCGGGGTTTTT
>DATBSO010000146.1:0-17290 GCA_036559745.1 Gemmatimonadales bacterium
CGCCGCGGCGCGCCGCCGGACGATCTCTACCAGAGCGCGCGTCTCACCTGAGGGCTCGGCGTCCAGCTCCTCACGAAGGCGCCGGGTGAATTCGTCGTACGCCCTGATCGCCGCGGGCCGGTCGCCGCTGCGATCGAGCACGCCGATGAGCCGGCGAAGCGCCGGCTCGTCGTCGGGCATCAGCTCCAGCACTCGAGCGCCCCATCGAGCGGCGTCGTCGAGCCGGCCGCTCGCTTCCGCCCGTTCGGCCAGCAGCCGTGCCGCCGTCGCGGCGCGGCCTCGAAAATGTGCCCGCTCGGTGTCCAGCCATTGCTGCAGCTCCGGCGCCGAGCCGGCCACGTGCAGCCCCTCGAGCAGCGTGCCACGATAGAGGTCGAGGGCACGCTCCGGCTCGCCCAGCTCCATCGCCCGCTCCAGCTCGGTGGCGTCGCACCAGAGTGCCTCCTGCGGAACGGCGATCTCCTCGTCACCCCGTCCGGCGATCACGCCGGGCTCCAACTCGGAACGGAGGTAATACAGCGCCCGCCGAAGTGCGGCCCGCGCGTGTTCCTGGTCGAGATCAGGCCAGAAGAGACCCAGGAGAGTGTCGCGGCGGTGGAATCGTCGGGGAGCAGCGACGGCGAGGTAGGCGAGCAGGGCGAGACGCTTCGGCTGCCGGAGAACCGCGCCGAGGTCTCGACCAGCGGGATCGCGCAGATCCACCACCCCCAGGGTCAGGAGGCGGATCATTGGAGGAGACGGATAGGGCGGCGCCCGTGGATGCAGGTCACGTGGAGGCAACGGGGGGATGCCACGTTCGGCAACGTAAGAGCCGCCTTGGAGATCGGCAATGGCGGCCTCCACGTCCGGCCAACCGAGGCTCTCATGAGACCCGCCGCCTTCGCACTACTGCTCGCCTGTATGATCGAAGGGGTCGCCCCACGACCCATCGCCTCACAGCAGTCGCTCGGAATTGGACCGGTAACCGGCGGATCGTTCGAACGATTCGGGACCGTGTCCAACGGCCCGATCGCGTTCAGCTACAAGCTCTCGCGGCTGACCAACGCGGGGCCGGCCGAGGACTTCGCCTTTCGATTCTTCCCCGAGGCGCTCTCGGCCGGTGTCGCTCTCCTCGGCGTTGACGCGGGGGTCATGCAGGCGGTCGCGGTGGGCCCGGTCGGACTCTTCGTCAACGGCGGCGCCAGTTGCCTCGCGGTTCTGGGAATGCACGGTTCCGACCTCGCCCCGGGTTTCGCCGTCGGAGGCGGGACGCTGATCCGGCTTCAGCGGCGCGCCGCGCTCAGAGTGGATATCACCCGGCACAATTACTTCGAAGGCGGGGAGCGCTACGCGGTCTGGGCCTTCGGCATCGGACTCTCCGCACTGCCCCCTGCAGGGAGGAACTGACCGCAATAGCTTTGGGGATGACTCTCCCCGCAGAAGTCCTTCAAGGAGTCCTGGCCCGCGGCGCGCTGGTGCTCCTTCGCCTCCAGCTCGGCATCGTCCTCCTGGTCGCCGGAATCCCCAAGGTTCGGGGCGATTTCACGCCCAGGCTCGTCGAGTTCCTGCAGGGTGTCGCGCTGACCAAGGGTCACCCCTTCTATCAAGTCTTCGTCAACGACGTCCTTCTGCCTCACGTGTCGGTATTTGCGACGCTGGTGAGCTGGGGTGAGGTCCTGACCGGTGTCGCCCTGGTGCTGGGGATCGCCACCCGGTTCGCGGCCGCTGCGGCGCTGCTCATGCTGCTCAACTATCTCTTCGCCAAGGGTGCCTGGTTCTGGACGCCCTCGAGCAATGACGCGGCCTACATCGCAATCTCCCTCGCGCTCCTGATCGGAGCAGCCGGGCGGACCCTCGGCGTGGACGAATTCCTCGCCAAGCGGTGGCCCCGGTGTTCGCTCTGGTAATCGCGCTGGACGACATGCATGGCTGAAGCCCCTCGCGTCGGAGTGATGCTCCGCCACGTCACGGCACCCGGCGGGGTGACGGTGTTCACCATACGGGTCATGCGTTACCTCCTGACCCACCCCGACGGCATCGAATATCACTTCCTCTACAGCGACGAGAGCCAGCGGGAGGTCTTCGCCGATCTCCCGGCGAAGCATGTCGTGCTTCCGGACCCGGCCCGGCTCCGTTGGGATCAGGTCACCGCGCCGAGGTACGCCGAGGAGAACGGACTGGCGCTCCTTTTCAACACGAAGTTTTCGGTCCCGCTCCTCTCCCGGGTTCCGACGCTGATCGTGATTCCCGGACGCGAGCAGCTGGCGATGGCGCACGTCTTCCCCTGGTACAACCGGTGGTACAACCAGCTCCTCGTCCCCGCGTTCTGCCGGAGCGCCACGGCCATCATTACGCACACGCAGATCGGCAAGGAGGATTGCGTGATGATGGGGGCGGCACCGGAACACATCCACGTCGTGCCTCACGGCGTCGACCGGTACCTGCGTCCAGCGCCCGAGGCCGCCAAGACCGCGCTCAAGCAGAAGCTCGGGCTGATTCGGCCCTACATCCTCTTCCTGGGCGGGATCACCCCACTGAAGAACATCGGCAATCTGCTTCGTGCCTTCGCCCGCGTGGCGACATCGCACGATGTGGATCTCGTGCTGGCGGGCTTCAAGCGCTGGAGCTTCGAGCAGGAGCTGGCGCCGATCCGGGAGCTGGGGCTGGAGGACCGGGTCAAGTATGTGGGCTATGTGGCTGACGAGGACCTGGCCGCGCTCTACTCGGCCGCCGAGTGCCTGGCGCTGCCGTCGTGGTACGAAGGATTCGGCATTCCGATCGTCGAGGCGATGGCGTGTGGCTGTCCGGTGGTGACGTCGAGCGGGCGGCATGCCGCGCCGGAGGTTGCGGGTGGTGCGGCGCTGCTGGTGGATCCCGCGGATCCGGGCAACATCGCCACGGGGCTCAGTCAGGTGCTCGATGACCCGGGGCTTCGGGCCGAGCTGATCACCAAAGGGCTGAACCGCGGCCCGCAGTTCGACTGGGAGACGACCGGCAGGCTATCGGCTGAGGTGCTTCACGAGCTGGTGAGTCCACCCCGACAGAACGGGGGTGCGTTGCGCGCACCGGCAGCGGCGTTGCTCCGGGCGGGCGTGTCGGTGACGGCCGCGCTCACCGAGCGGATCGCGAGGGGATTTCATAAGAAGTGAGAAGGGAGAAATGAGAAGGGAGAAGAGGCCCTACCTCCCAGTTGCTTCTCTCTTCTCCCTTCCCATTTCTCTCGTCTGTTCCTTCCCATTTCTCTCTTCACCTATCTGCATCACGTCCAAAACAAACGCGTACTTGAAGGCGACCTCGCGCAGGTAGTCCCACCGTCCCGACGCGCCCCCGTGACCCGCGGCCATGTTGGTCCGCAGGAGAAGGCGATTTCCGTCGGTCTTCCGCGAGCGCAGGCGCGCCACCCACTTGGCCGGCTCCCAGTACGCCACCCGGGGATCGTGCAGGCCCGCGGTGACGAGCATGTGCGGGTACGGCTTGGCCTCCACGTTGTCATAGGGCGAATACGACCGGATGTAGCGGTAGGCATCCGGCTCGTTCGGGTTGCCCCATTCGTCGTACTCGATGACCGTGAGCGGCAACGAGGCGTCGAGCATGGTGTTGACCACGTCGACGAAGGGGACCTCGGCGATCACTGCCGCGAAGAGATCGGGACGGAGGTTGGTGACGGCTCCCATCAGGAGTCCGCCCGCGCTTCCGCCGTTGATCACCAGTCGATCGGGCGATGTGTACCCTTCCGCGATCATATGCTCGGCCGCCGCGATGAAATCGGTGAAGGTGTTCCGCTTCTCCAGCAGCTTCCCGTTCTCGTACCAGGCCCGGCCCATCTCCTCCCCGCCTCGCACGTGCGCGATCGCAACGACGAAGCCGCGGTCGAGGAGCGTCAGACTGTTGGATGAAAAGCCGGGATCGAAGCTCACTCCATACGCGCCGTAGCCGTTGAGCCAGAGGGGACGCCGCCCGTCGCGCTCGAACGGTTGCCGGTACACGAGCGAGATGGGAACGCGCGTCCCGTCCGGAGCGGTGGCCAGGAGTCGCTCGCTCTGATAGCGAGTCGGGTCGTACCCACCCAGGACCTCGGTCTGCTTGCGCACCGTCCAGGTCCGCTCCCGCATGTCGTAGTCCACCACCGAGCTCGGCGTCACCATCGAGGTATAGGTGAAACGGAGCAGGGTCGCGTCGAATTCCGGATTGTCGTGCCGCCGAATGCTGTACACCGGCTCGGGGAAGGAAACCAGATGGTCTTCCCCGCTCCCGAGGGCGATGATGCGCACTTGCCGCAATCCCGCCTCGCGCTCGTAGACCACGAGGTGATGGCGAAACGCATCCGTGGCGTCCACCCTGACCTCGGGGCGGTACGGCAGCACCGGCGTCCAATTGGCTTTCGAGGGGTCGCGCACCGGCGCGGAGACGAGCCTGAAGTTCGGGGCATCGTCATTGGTGGTGATGAAGAACCGCTCGTCGTGGTGACTCACACTGTACTCGATCCCCGGTTCCCTGGGGACGACGCAGCGAAACGGCTCGTGAGGCCGGTCCGCGCTCGCGAACCGCACCTCCGACGTGGAGTGGCTCGAGAGCTCCAGGAGGAGATAGGCCTGACTCCGCGTGCGGTCGATATCGACGAAGAACGATTCGTCCTCCTCGAAATAGACCAGCTGGTCACGGGAGGGATCGTCACCCAGGCGGTGACGGTAGAGACTGCAAGGCCTGCGGGCGGCATCGAGGACGACGTAGAAAAGGGTCTCGCTGTCGTTGGCCCAGGCTCCGGCGGCGGAGAGGTTCCCGATCGTGTCGCCGAGCATCCTCCCCGTCGTGAGGTCCTTGATCCGGAGCGTAAACGACTCGGAGCCGTCGATGTCGGCTGACCAGGCGAGCAAGCGGTGGTCCGGACTCACCTCGAAGGCGCCGAGCCGGAAATAGCTGTGGCCAGCGGCGAGCGGGTTGAGGTCGAGGAGGACTTCTTCGGCGGACCCATCCACGTTGCGGCGCCGACAGTAGATGGGGTACTGGGCGCCCGACTCTGTCCGCGTGTAGTAGAGCCAATCGTCGGTCCGCTCGGGAACGGATAGATCGGTCTCCTTGATGCGGGCCTTCATCTCCTCGAAGAGCCGCTCCTGGAGGTCTTCGGTCGCCATCATGACGGCGTCGGTGTAGGCGTTCTCCTGGGTCAGGTACGCCAGGACCTCGGGATCGTCCCGGTGCCTGAGCCAGGCGTATTCGTCTATCCGAATGTCAGCGTGGACACGGTTGACGGTCGGCCGAACCCGCGCTGCCGGCGGGGTGGGGATAACCCTCTGGGGGGCTGCGGGATGGCCGTCGGCTCGATCACCGGGCCCGTCCGGGACGGGGCTGACGGCGGGCATGGCGCGGCCTGGCTGGGCGGACATCGCGGGAATTACGACCGATGGGCGGGGGATGTCAATGGATGGTTAAGTGTAGAACTGTCAATAGGTTAGAGACGGAAAGGACGGAGAGGACGGAAAAGTCGGAAAGGACGGGAAGGACGGAGGGGCGGGGTGACCTTTCCGTCTTTTCCGACTTTTCCGTCCTCTCCGTCCTACTGCTGACACGTCCCTTTGGGATCCGGCTTCGGCTTGTCTACCACGATACGATGATCGAGGTCGGCCACGGCCAGCGCCGTCGCCTCCACCAGTCCCGTGACGCGGGCCATCTTGTCGAAGTCGATGTACTGCACTTCATCGGTCACCTGGTGGTAATCGGCATGCGCGCCGGTCGTGAAGAACGCGATCGGGATGCCGAACCGGGCGTACATGTAGTGATCGCTGCGGCAATAGTAGTTGTCGGGATGTCCGTTGGCGTCGAAGGTGTAGTCGAAGTCGAGGCCGTGCTTGCCGTCCCGGTTCACGCGCTCGATCAGGTCGCCGAGCTCGGTCGAGAGCCGGCGGGATCCGATCAGCTGGACGTATCCCGGTCCTCCGCCTTTGAGGTCCGTCGCCTTGCCGCGCCCGATCATGTCGAGGTTGAGCTGCGCCACGATCGAATCGCGCGGGACGGTGGGATGCCGGGTGAACCAGTCGGAGCCGAGCAGACCGAGCTCCTCTCCGGTGTGCCACACGAAGAGCACCGAGCGCTTGGGTCGATCGTGCCCCTTGACCAGCGCCTCCGCGATCTCCAGCACCCCGACCGATCCGCTGCCGTCGTCGTCCGCACCGTTGAGGATCGAATCGGGTCGTGGTGCCCGGATCTCCCGCAGACTGTCGAGGATCGCCGTGATGCGGCGCTGCTGGTCCGGAGTAGGCACTCCCCCGGCGGTGTTGGCCCCGCCGAGCCGCATGACCCGGTTGAATGCCCGGATCGAATCGTGCTCGACGGCGACCGGCGCGATGCCGTTGTGATCGTTGTGCGCACCGATGGCGACGATCTCACCCCGCAGGCTGGGATCGCTGCCCGGGAGGATGGCGACCACGTTCCGCGCCGGGAAGGGTGCGGGCTCATCGGCGAACGTCACCTCGCCGCGTACCACCTTGCCGACGTCGCCCGGCTGGGCCTGCGCCAGGGTCGTCGTCAGCATTGCCGCGGCGAAGCGCGACGTCACATACATGAAGGCCGGCGCGGGTTGGGAATCGGCCGAGGCCAGCCGGGCGCCCTGCTCGCGGAGCTCCGCCTGTTCGGCGGGTGCGATCGCATCGAGCGTCCCGACCGCAATGCCGGCGGCCGTGCTGAACAGCGCCGTCGTTGCCGCGCGGTTGACCGTGCCTACGGGCTGGCCGTTCGGTCCCGGCGCCGATGTGACCAGGACCAGCTTGCCGGCCGCCTGTTCCTGGGTGATGAGAGACTGCGAGCTGTCGCCCAGCACTCCGCCGAAAATCACCGCTGCGCCGTTGACCGACCTCGCACCGTTGCCCTGATCGCGCGGGAGGAAATCCGTCCACGGAGAGTATGCGGTCCCGTCGACCTCCAGTCCCGATTCCTTCGAGATCCCCCGTGTGAGCATGGGTACCGTCTGGAACCATCCTCCGTCCTCGCCGGCCGGCTCGAGCCCGATCCGCCGTGCCTCGGACGCGATGTAATCGGTGGCCCGGACGTTCCCGTCGGTCCCCGCGCGCCGGCCTTGCATCGAATCGTCCGCGAGCACGGAGAGGCGGGCTCGAAGGTCGGTCGGGGAAATGGCTGGAGACGTTCCCCCGCTGGGTGACGCCGAAGTCTCCGGGGGAGTGCCCGGGCCGCAGGCGAGGATCAGCGCAGCGGCTGCTCCGGCGGCGAGTCGGATCAGCTCGGGACGTCGGTTTCTCTGCGCCACAGGTGTCTCCGGGTGCTCAAAAGGGGCTCGATCAGGGTTGACCGATCCTACGCCGCGCTCGATCCCGGGGTTTCCAACCCGACCGATCCCTCTTTACGGCGAGCGGTTTGCCGCGCACCTTATTGTTTCCCGCCTGCAGTCGTGTCCTCATGCAAGGAGAGCGCGATGGGTCTCGTCGACCGCGTCAAGAACATTCTGCTGAAGCCCAGCCAGGAATGGGAAGTAATCGACGCCGAGCCGGCGACGGTGTCCAGTCTGTACACCGGATACATCATGCCCCTGGCGGCGCTCGGGCCGATCTGTACGGCGATCGGATCTTCCGTGTTCGGACTCCGGCTGCCGTTCGTGGGAACCTGGCGGACCCCGATCGGATCGGCGATCACTGCCGCGGTGGTGAGCTACGTGCTGACCCTCATCGGGGTCTACGTTCTGGCGCTCATCATCGACAATCTCGCCCCGACGTTCAGCGGAACCCGCAGCATGATCCAGGCGCTCAAGGTCGCCGCCTACTCCTACACGGCGAGCTGGGTCGTCGGCGTCTTTTCCATTCTGCCCGCGATGGGCATTCTCAGGATCCTGGGTCTGTACAGTCTCTACCTGCTGTACCTCGGCCTCCCCGTGCTCATGAAGTCCCCCAAGGAAAAGGCCTTCGGCTATACCGCCGTGGTCATCATCGTGGGCATCGTCCTCGGTGTGATCATTGCCGTGGTGGCGGGCCGCTTTGTGGCCGGGCCGGCGATGGGAGGCTTCACGCCGTAAGGGTGGTTCACTCGGCGCGTCTGCCGCAGCTTCTCTAGGGGCCCCGCTCGGGTTGGCGGGGCCTATCCACTCTCCGCCGCGCTCATCGTGCGTTGACCCTATTCGACTGGCCGCAGTCGCCGGAGCACTCGAGCCCACCAGTCGTCCGGAAGAAAGCGCATCAATAGAATGGCAACCGCCGGCATAAGCTCGAACCACAGCGTCGTTATGCCGTTGTGCCACATTTGGTCTTCCAGCGTATTGGAGTGGCCGATCGTGAACCAGGGGATGTAGCCCACCAGGGTCAGCACAACTGCCTGACCGGCGGTGCGACAGACCAGGATCGCCGGCAGCATGTCATAGACCAGTCCGGTGACGGGAACCAGTCCCAATGCGAGCAGCACTCTGGCTTCTGGCTCGCGCCAGCGGAGGGCGGCCAGCAGCAGGAGAAACCCACCGGGCCGATATACCAGTGGCTTGAAGTGGGTAGAGGCCTTGAGCGCGGTGAGCCAGTCGAGGGGCCATCGCGGCAGGATGGCGAGGCTCACCAGGACGACGAGGAGTCCGCCGCCGACCAGGATCAGTGCATCTCGCCGGCTCCGGGCCCCGGCCAGCATGACGACCCCGAGGTTCGGCTTGACGCAGCCGAGCCACCCAAGCGACGACCAGAGCATTCCGGTGACGAGAAGCGGGGCCCACTGGGCGCTGCCCAGCGAGATGAGAAACGGCATCCCCAGGAAGGCGGGCCAGAGGTACGGTTTCATCCTGCCGATGGCATACCCGAATAGACCGGCACTCCCGATCACGAACACGAATCGCATCGGCGTCGGATCCAGAGGAGCCAGCGGAAGCGACACCACGGCCGCGGTCATCGGATAGTAGATCAGCGTTGCGAAGACGCGCGCGACCCGATCCGCGGCATACGGGTTTTCCCCCGCGAGGATCTGTCGCGCCATCCACCAGGCCTGGTCGATATCGGGTCCCGGCTTCCCGAGCGGCCAGTGGGCGTACATCCACGCCATGTTGACCCCGACGAGGGCCGCGACGACGCCGAGAGCGATCGCCCTTTGTTCGTGGCTCAGCTTCATGATAGGGCTCATTTTATGGCTTGCGTGATGAGCCGGCCAGATCACCAGGGGGCCACCGGCGCACGGAATTTGCTTCTCGCCTCTGCGGTGCCATCCCACCATGTCCTTTACCAATCCCAGCCGACCCGGCCTAGTGCGTGGCGGCGCTCACATGCCCGAGGACTCTCGTGGAGCCTTTGAAATTCGTTGCCGGCGGACTCTCACGGTGAAGAGGCCCGGTCTGCTGACGAGCGTCTACGGCCTCACGTTGTTTCTGAGCGCCGCCCTGCTTTTCTACGTTCAGCTCATCTTCAGCAGGATGGTCCTTCCTTTGCTGGGCGGAAGTCCGGCAGTGTGGACCACGTGCATGCTCTTCTTTCAGCTTGTGCTGCTCCTCGGGTATGCCTACGCGCACGGCACGTCTACGCGCCTCCCGGTTCGGTGGCAGATCCCGCTCCACTTCGGCCTCATCGCCGCCTCCATCGCCTTCGTTCCCGTCGTGCTGGCCTCGGGATCGAACGCGCCGTCGAGCGAGGCGCCGGTTCTCTGGCTGCTCGGGCTCCTGGCGGCGTCTCTCGGGATTCCGTTTCTCCTGTTATCGACGACGGCGCCTCTGCTTCAGCGATGGTTCAGTCTCACCGGTCACCCGAGTGCCGGGAATCCCTACTTTCTCTATGCGGCCAGCAACGTCGGCAGCCTCGTGGCTTTGCTCTCCTACCCGGTTCTCGTCGAGCCGTGGCTGACCTTGAAGGAGCAGCGACAGCTCTGGGCCTGGGGATTCTGGATTCTCTGCGCGGCCATCGTGCTGTGCGCGCGCGTCGCGTGGAAGGCCTCGGCCAGTGCACGGCAGGTCGACGCGACACGCGTTCCGGCGGCGTGGAGCGACCGCCTCTGGTGGGCCGTCCTCGCCTTCATCCCGTCCAGCCTCCTCCTCGGCGTGACGAGTTACATCAGCACCGATATCGCGGCGATCCCCTTCATCTGGGTCGTCCCGCTGTTCCTCTATCTGCTCACCTACGTCCTGGTCTTCGCTCGCCGGCCGCCGGTGTCCCACGAATGGATGGTGCGTCTGCAGCCGTGGCTGGTGCTGCCGATCTTCATCGGCTGGTACTGGTCGCTCTCGTTCGGCCCGGGCGCTCTCGTCATTCTCCACCTCGCCGCGTTCTTCGTGACGGCGATGGTCTGCCACGGTGAGCTGTCCCGGAGGCGCCCCTCCGCGGCCGGGCTCACGGAGTTCTACTTCTGGCTCTCTGCCGGTGGAGCCCTCGGTGGCGTGGTGAACGGACTCCTCGCGCCGGTTCTGTTTCGCGGCGTGGCCGAGTACCCCTTGGCACTGCTCGCCGGCTCGGCGGTGGCACCGATGGCGGTCGCCGCCGCGCTCCGCCCGAAGCGCGCCGTCGGAATCGGCCTCGCGCTGCTGTCCGGGGCAATCCTTGCGGCCTGTACGCGGCTGGTCGGCAATCCTCACGGCATGAGTGGAACGTTGACTGCCGCCGCCGTGGTCCCCGTGTCGATCGCATCGGCGATCGCCGTCGCCAACAGTCTCACGCTGCGCAGGCGACCAGCCCTCTTCGCGCTGAGCCTGGCCACGATCCTCCTCGCCGGGTGGCTCGTCCCGTCCGACCGCTCATCGGTTCTTCACGCGGAGCGCGACTTCTTCGGGGTACATCGGGTCAAAGCCGAGGGCGGAGGCCGGTACCACACACTCTACCACGGCACCACGCTCCATGGGGCGCAGGAGATCGGGAAGGCCGGTGCGTGCGAACCGCTCACGTACTTTTCACGCCGGGGGCCGCTGGGACAAGCGCTCGCGGCGCTGCCGGCACGGGAGGGCCGGCGGGTGGGCGTCATCGGCCTCGGCGCAGGCAGCGTAGCGGCATACGCGGTGCCGGGCGAGCGGTGGACCTTCTTCGAGATCGATCCCGCCGTGGAGCGAATGGCGCGCGACCCGCAGTACTTCCGCTTCTTGACCGACTGCGCGGACAGCGTGCGCGTCGTCCAGGGTGACGGCCGCCTGACACTCACACGTGTGCCCGATGCCAGCCTCGACCTCCTCATTCTCGACGCCTTCAGCAGCGATGCCATTCCTGCTCACCTCCTGACGAGGGAGGCGCTGGGCGTCTATCGCGCGAAGCTCGCTCCCGCGGGCGTCATCCTGTTTCACATCAGCAACCGACATCTCAACCTGGCCCCGGTAGTCGGCGCGCTCGTGCGCGATGCCGGGATGGCCGGACGTTACTCCAGCGCTTCGCCCGGCGTAGAATCGCCTGGCGCGTTCACGGCCGCGTCGGTATGGGCGGTGATCGCGCCCGAGGACCGCGACCTGGGCTCGCTTGCACGCGACTCGGCCTGGATCCCTCTACCGGTCGATCAGAGGACTCGAGTCTGGACCGATGACTACAGCAACGTCTGGGGAGCGTTGGGGTGGTGAGCGAACGTCATCGGCCCTACCTGCTGGCGCTCGCCGCGGCGCTGCTCGGCGCCTACATCATGGCCGCGACGTTCCTCCACACCCCGCCCGGTCTCAAGGGCGCGGACGTCGACCAGTTCTGGTATGGGGCGAGGGCCATTCTTCACGGTCAGGACATGTACGCGCTCGATCAGGTCGAACGCCTCTTTCCCACGAGGATCTACTATCCGCTCACGGTCGCGGTGGTCGCGCTGCCGCTTGGGTTGCTGCCACTGGAATGGGCCCGGCTTCTCTTCGTCACGCTGAGCGCGGGAGTCTTCGGGTACGCGATCGGCAAGCACCGGCCCCATCTGTGGCCTGCCCTTCTCGGCATGCCGTTCATCGTCTCGATGAGGAGCGCGCAATGGGCGCCGTTGCTCACGGCGGCCATGCTGCTGCCATCGCTCGGTTGGCTCGCGGCGGTGAAGCCCAATCTCGGGATCGTGATGCTGGCGGCCGTGCGGACCAGGCGTGCGGCGCTCATCCTCATCGGGGGCGGTTTCCTGGTCGTCGCGCTGAGCCTCGCCATCAGTCCCCGCTGGCCCCTCGAGTGGCGTGACGCGCTCCGCGTGTCGACGCATTTCCGCCCACTGCTCGTGCGACCCGCCGGATTCGTCATGCTGCTCGCCTTGTTGCGCTGGCGCGATCCGGACGCGCGGCTGCTGCTCGCGTTGGCACTCGTGCCGATTAGTGGGCTCTTTTACGATCTTCTGCCGGCGTGCTTGGTGTGCCAGAACCGAAAGCAGGCGGCATTGCTTGCGGTCGCTTCCCACCTGACCTGGATGGGGTCGTGGGGAATTCCCCGAGTCGCACCCGACCTGGCGCAGCAGATGTGGCTCAACGGTACCCTCATGCTCTGGTTCGGCCTCCTGCCTGCGCTCGCGATTGTGCTCGCCAGGTCGTTCCCGGTTTCCCGGCTGACGTTCCGTAAGGCACGCGCCGTGTAGCAGTTAGGTGGTATTCGACCGCCGCCCTGCCGGGACCCTGAAATCGCACGTAATTTGCTTGTTGGTCTGGCAGCCGATCCCATTCCCCGTCGTCACCTATCCTTCCCGCCAAGCCAAGTGCTTGGGGGCGTTCGCGTTGCGGAGGTCATCCGGTGAAGCACCTGCGCCTGTCGGTGGTGATCGCAGCCTATAACGAGGAGCACACCCTTGCCACGGTTGTTGGACGTGTGCGACAGGTGCCCCTCGATACCCAGATCGTCGTCGTGAACGACGGCTCGATGGACAACACCGGTGTGATTCTGGACCGGCTTCGTGCCGAAGGGCTGGTGGATGTCGCCGTGCACCATCCGGTTAATCGCGGCAAAGGCGCCGCGCTCAGGACCGGCATTGCCAGGGCGACAGGTGATGTGATCGTGATTCAGGACGCGGATCTCGAATACGATCCGGCGGAGCTGCCGCGTCTGCTGATGCCCATCGCGCTCGACAAAGCCGACGCCGTGTTCGGCTCCCGCTTCCTGGGCGGCGATCACCGCGTGCTGTATTTCTGGCATTCCGTCGGCAACAAGTTCCTTACGCTCCTGTCCAACATGTTCACCAATCTGAACCTCACGGACATGGAGACCTGCTACAAGATGGTCCGGGCACCGCTGATGCAGTCGCTGGTGTTCACGAGCGATCGGTTCGGATTCGAGCCCGAGGTCACCGCGCGCCTCTCGCAGGCGCACGCGCGCATCTGGGAAGTCGCCATCTCCTACTCCGGCCGTACCTATGCGGAGGGAAAGAAGATCGGGTGGCGCGATGGTCTCGCGGCCATCTTCCACATTGTGCGGTTCAATCTCTTTCCGCCGCCGTCGCGCCCCGTCGCCGCAATGAAGGCCGCTCCTCTCATTGCACCGGTGGCGGTCCGCGAGTCGGGACGATAGCTCGACGCCATGACGACCACGACCCTTCCTGACACGGCAGCCGTCCCGCCGGGAGCGCCGGAGCCGGACGATCTGCCCGAGGTGGATCCGCCGCCACCCGCGATCGTCAGCCTCGACCTCCGCTCGCTGGCGCTGTTCCGGATGGTGTTCGGTTTCGTCATCCTGCTCGACCTGCTGGCCCGCATCCCCGAGATCCCTGTCTTCTACACGGACAGCGGCGCGGTCCCCCGCGAGTTCATGTTCTCCACGATTCGGAGCTGGGGCGGATACAGCCTTCAATTCATGAGCGGTGCATGGCCGGTGCAGCTGGCGTTCTTCCTCGTGATGGTCGCTGTCATCTCCTGCTTCATCGTTGGTTACCGGACCCGCACAAGCGCCGTCCTGGCGTGGCTGCTCATCATGTCCATGCAGGGTCGCAATCCCTACATCCTGCATGGTGGTGACGACGTCATTCGGATCCTCATGTTCTGGTGCATCTTCGCGCCATTGAATGCCCGCTGGTCGATCGATGCCGCGCTCAACCGCGACAAGCCGCTGCTTCCAGTGTCGAACGCGTCGTGGGGCGCACAGGCGCTGATGTTCCAGTTGTGCTTCATCTACTTGTCTACGGCCGTGTGGAAGGTGCACCCGGTGTGGCTCACCGAAGGCAGCGCCATCTACTACGCGCTCCACCTCACCCAGTTCGCCAAGCCGTTCGGGACGTGGCTGGCCCAGTTCCCCCACTTGTTGCAGTTGATGACCTGGGCGACGTGGGGCCTCGAGTTCTTTGGCCCATTTCTTCTCTTCATTCCGGTGCGTACAGGGTGGTTCCGTCTGCTGGCCATGGTGAGTTTCATGGGCTTGCACCTGGGGATATTCCTGACGATGGCGATCGGCCTCTTCCCGTGGATCTGCATGGCCGCCTGGATCATGGTGATGCCGTCAATGGTCTGGGACTGGGTCGATCGGTGGTACCCTCGATTGTCGCCCTCTGTGCGTGCGTTCATTGAGCGCACGCGCGCTGGGGTGGCCGCGACACTCGTACCCTTCTTTGCGCGGTTCAAGACACCGCCTGCGCCACGGGAGAACCTGGGTCTCGCGGGTGGAGTCTTCGTGGGCGCCTACGCGCTGATCGTCTTTGCCATCAACTTCCAAACGCTACCGGTGGTCAAGGGCAAGGTTCCGGGGCTGATGGCGTTCGCGGAGGCATTGCTGGGTCTTCACCAAAAGTGGGCGATGTTCGCGCCCTACCCGATGCCCAAGGACGGCTGGTATCAGGTCGTCGGTACGCAGCCAGGCGGCCGGAAGCTGGACATTTGGAACGGCGGAATCCCACCGACCATGGCGCAGCCGGATGTCATCAAGAGCTACCGGGACGTGCGGTGGAACAAGTACCTCAACGCCGTCACGTTCGACGAGTTCGCCTTTCTCCGCCCCTATTTCGGCAGCTATTTGTGCCGGAGCTGGAACGCGAGTCACACCGGTCCGAGCAGGGTGGATCACATTTCGATCAACTACATCATGAGGATCAATCCCAAGCCAGGTCAGCCCTTCCCGCCTCGAAGCACGGACGTGCTTTATCAGCAGAACTGTCCCCGGCAGCCGCTTCAATGACTGAGCGGTGGGGCCGGGTCCTGGGGACCGATCTGCGCTCGCTCGCGCTCTTCCGAACCGCGCTCGGCGCCTATTTATGCTGGGACCTGCTGGTCCGAATGCAGGTGATGTCGAGCCTGTACAGCGACGACGGGTATCTGCCTCGAGACGCCAGGCTGGCTCTCGAAAGAATCCCCCGGTTTCTGAGCTTGCATCTGAGCAGCGGCAGCGCGCTGGTGCAGCTCATTCTCTTTCTCGCTGCCCTCTACTTCTCTCTCGCCCTGACCGTTGGCTATCGAACACGCTTCTGCGCCATCGGGTCGTGGATCCTGTTTGTCTCGATGCACACGCGAAACCCGATTGTGGACGGGCTGGCCGACGATGTGCTTCTCGGCCTTCTATTCTGGGCCATGTTCGTCCCGCTGAACGCCCGGTGGTCTCTTGATGGCGCTCTCAATGGGGATCATCTCCGCCGGGACAATTCCAATGCATCGGTTGGTGTCTTCGCGCTCCTGCTTCAGGTGTGTTTCGTGTATTGGTTCACGGACACGGTGCAATCGCGCGAGCTGTTCCCCGCACTGGGATGGATGTCACCTGAGACACTCGCCCTCTTGAAGGTGGTGGGACCCGCGCTGGTATTTGTGCCGGTCGCGACCGGCGCCATCCGGCTGGCCGTCGTCACCACCTTCGTCGCGCTGCACCTCACGGCGGCAATCGAGGCGAATGCGCCGTCGCCGGCGCTCATTTGCGCGCTGAGCTGGAGCCTGTTCCTGCCGAAAACTTTCTGGGACGCTGTGGCGAGGCCCTTTGGGCAGTTCTCTCTTCAGCATGCCCTCGACCGCTCTGTCGAATGGCTCCGTGCGACGGTCAAGACCTGGCCCGCCTGGTTTCATCGACGACTGGCCTCAAAGCCGGCCGCCCGCGAGCCGGGCGTGCTTCAGCGAGCCATCGTCCTGTCGTCACTGGCCCTGGTGCTCGCCGGGTATGCCTCCAATGCGTCGGCCTCGCGTTTCCGCTTGCCGCGCCCGGTGGCCGCTGTCGCCATGGCGGCGCAGCTCGGCCAGCCCTGGTCTCCCCCACCGCTGCCCAAGGCGGATGGCTGGTATGTCGTCGAAGGCGTCCGGGAGAACGGTCAGCGGATGGATCTGCTGCACGGCGGGCCCCTCGACTGGGCCAAACCATCCGAGGTCGGCACAGTCTTTGGGAATTTCAGATTGCAGCGCTTCATGCGGTCGCTACTGGAGCCGGAAATGGCAAAGAATCGGTCCTACTTTGCCGGCTCCTTCTGTCAGCAGTGGAATACCCTGGTGACGGGGCCGTCGAGGCTCGCCAAGGTCTACGTCAACTACATGCAAGGGCAGCCTGACGGCACGCACAAGAAGTTATTTCTCCTTGAATATCCGTGTCCGAAGTAGCTCCAACACTCCATTGACTTCTCGCGCCGGAGGGGCGCAGGTGAACAGCTGCTTCTCGGCGGAGACGCCGGGGCCCTGTCCCGACGGCGGCGCCGCCTTCTGAAGGATGACTGCCGTGCTGTCGCAGTACCAGATATTCCAGTTCCCGTCTCGCACGAGCTCGTGCGCCATCGTGGCCTGACCCGGGACCATCACGAGGTCCACCTTCCACTTGGCCAGCAGGTCCCGCCATCCCGGGACGACCGAGCCGATCTCGTTGTGGGTACGGGTCAGCTCCTCCCCGTAAAAGTCGGTCTGCCCGTCGATGAAGACCTTCTGTTCCGGCCAGGCGAACAGCAGATATCCGCCCCAGATGAAATCGTTGTAGATCCGACCGGTCAGGCTTGCCGCGCGGGCCTTCTCCGTCGCGACGACGGGGAACACGTTGGGGTCGAAGCTGCCGGGAATGAGCCGCAGCCGAGACGCGGGGCTCGCGTGCAGGGTGAGGAGCACGAGCACGAGTGAGACGGCGATGGCCCAGGGCCCATTCCGCCGCGCCGCCCCGTCCCGCGCGAATACCCCACGGATGCCGCCGAGGTCGGGAAGGGCGAGCCATTCGCGATTGACATGCAGGGCGAGGACGGGAAGCGCCGTGAGGCCGAGTAGCGGGATGTTGCGCTGATAGATCAGCGCCATGGCAAGCGTGAGCAGAATGATGAGCAACCGTGACATCGCAGGCCGCTGTCGGCTGAGCGCGACGCCGGCGATCATGATGAGGATCGCCACCAGCACCACCTTGCCGGTCAGGTCGTGGAAATCCGGACTCAGGTACTCACCGGTGTGGTTGATCGCGTATGTGTTGCCGAACCAGCCGAGGACGTGCAGCGGCACGCGGTATCCGTAGGGCGTGAGAAACGTGCCGAACACCGACGCCGCGAGGATCAGGGCGTCGTGCCGTGCCCG
>DATBSO010000147.1:0-33115 GCA_036559745.1 Gemmatimonadales bacterium
CGCATCCGGATCGAGGTCAAGGGCGGATACACACCGGCCGTGGTGAAGGTGCGCGCCGGCCGGCCGGTTCGGCTGGAGTTTTTCAGGAACGAGACGAACGGATGCACCGAGGAGGTCGTCATCCCCGAGTTCGGCATCCGCTCCTATCTCCCCGCCCATCAGACGACGCCGATCGACTTCACGCCGCGGCAACCGGGCAGCTACGAGTTCACCTGCGGTATGGGGATGGTCCGCGGGAAGGTGGTGGTGGAATCATGACCACGGCGACGGCGCCAGGGGGACAATGCACCATCCCCGTGTCGGGGATGAGCTGCGCGGCATGCAGCGGCAAGGTGCAGCGCTCGCTCGAGACCACCTCGGGGGTAACGAACGCGAGCGTCAACCTCATGACCGGCGCCGCCACGGTGACATACGACCCGGCGGTCACATCGCCGGAGCGGCTGGTGGACGTGATCCGGGCGACCGGCTATGGCGCGGAGCTGCCGTCTCCCGGGCGGTCCGAAGAATCGCTCTTCGAGGCCCACGAGCTGGAGCGTGCCGCGGAGCTGACCGGGCTGCGACGGAAGCTTCTTGTCAGCGGAGTCGCGGCGGTGATCGTGATGGCCGGCATGGTCGGGGGGAGCCACAGCGTCAGCGCGCGCTCGCGCTGGCTGCAGCTCGCCGTCACCCTCCCAGTCGTGCTCTGGGCGGGCCGCCATTTCTACACTCGGGCCTGGAACGCCTTCCGGCATCACAGCGCCGACATGAACACGCTCATCGCGGTAGGCACCGGCGCGGCGTTCGCCTACAGCGTGGCGGTGACCCTGGCCCCCGGATGGTTCGCGGCACGCGGAGTCGAGCCGCATGTGTACTACGAGCCGGTCGTCGTTATCATCGCCCTCATCCTGCTCGGCAATCTCCTCGAGGCGGGTGCCCGAAGCAGGACCTCGGCGGCGGTGCGCAGGCTGGCCGGGCTGCGGCCGGCCACTGCACGAGTCCTCCGAGAGGGCGACGAGCGCGAGATCCCGCTCGACGACGTGCGCGTCGGCGACGAGGTCCTCATCCGCCCCGGTGAAAAGATCCCGGCCGACGGTACCGTGATCGACGGCGTCAGCAACGTCGACGAGTCGATGCTGACAGGCGAGCCGTTGCCCGTCACCAAATCGCCGGGTGCATCCGTGGCGGGGGCGACGCTCAACCGGGGCGGGACGCTTCGCGTTCGGGTCGATCGGGTGGGCGGCGACACCGTGCTCTCGCGCATCATCCGACTGGTGCAGCAGGCCCAGGGGTCCAAGGCGCCCATTCAGCGTCTCGCCGACAGGATCTCGGCCGTGTTCGTGCCCGTCGTTCTCTCCATTGCGATCGCCACCTTCGTGGTGTGGTACGATTTCGGACCGCCACCTGCCTATCTCCACGCGCTTGTCAGTGCGGTCACGGTCCTCATCATCGCATGCCCCTGCGCCATGGGCCTCGCCGTCCCGACCGCGGTCATGGTCTCTACCGGACGGGGCGCGGAGCTGGGCGTCCTGATCAAAGGCGGCGAGGTATTGCAGCGAAGCGAGGCGGTGGACACCGTCGTGTTCGACAAGACCGGGACGCTCACCGAGGGACGGCCGGCAGTCGTCGACGTCGTGCTGGCCCCCGGCGCCCCGCTCGACGAGCCGAAGATGTTGTCGCTTGCCGCAGCCGTCGAGCGGCTGAGCGAGCATCCCCTGGCGGAATCCATCGTCACGATCGCGGAAAGTCGCGGCCTAGCGATCCCCGAAGCCCAGGCGTTCAGAAGCCAGACGGGCAAGGGCGTCCTCGCGATCGCCGAGGGTCACCGCGTCGGCGTCGGCAACATCGCGCTGATGCGGGATCTTCGGGTGAACGTGGAGTCGCTCGCGCCTGCCGCGGACGCCGCCGCGACCGAGGGCCGCACCCCCGTATTCATCGCCGTGGATGGCCGTGCCGCCGGGCTCATCACGGTGGCCGATCCGGTGAAGACCACCAGTCGGGACGCAGTGGCGGCCCTCGAGCGGATGGGCATCGAGACCGTGATGCTCACGGGAGACGATCGCCGCACCGCCGAAAGCGTGGCGCGTTCGGTGGGCATTCGCCGGGTGGTGGCTGAAGTCCTCCCCGAGCGTAAGCTCGAGGAGATTCGCACGATGCAGACGGCCGGCAACGTCGTGGCGATGGTGGGCGACGGACTGAACGACGCACCCGCGCTGGCGCAGGCCGACGTCGGGATCGCGATGGGGAGCGGCACCGACGTCGCCATGGAGGCGGGATCGGTCACGCTCATGCGCGGTGATCCCCGGGGCGTGGGAACGGCGATCGCCCTGGCACGACGGTCGTTGCGCGTGATTCGCCAGAACCTCTTCTGGGCGTTCATCTACAACGTGATCGGCATACCGGTGGCGGCGGGGGTGCTCTACCCGGCCTTCGGCCTTCGCCTCACCCCGACCATGGCAGCGGCCGCAATGGCGGTCAGCTCGGTCAGTGTCGTCATGAACAGCCTGAGACTGCGGGGCGTCCGCCCCCTTTCCCGTTCGTGAAGGAGATCGGCATGGCACACGAATCCCCGGCGCTCTGCGCCTGCGGCACCCGCCCGGGTGACGGCACCCACGCCGTCCACATCGATCCCGAAGTGAAGCACGCGGCGCTCACGAGGCTTCGCCGGATCGAGGGACAGGTGCGGGGCCTTCAGCGGATGATCGAGGAGGAGCGCTACTGCGCCGACGTGCTGACCCAGGTGTCGTCGGTGCAGGAAGCGTTGCGCGGCGTGGGTCGCGGCCTGCTCCACAATCATCTCAAGCATTGCGCGGCCACGGCGATCCGCTCGAGTGACCCGGCCCAGGCGGATGCGATGTACGACGAGCTGATGGAATTGATGTACCGCAGCGTCCGGTAGTCCCTCGAAAGGAGTCGGCATGTCGCGTTGGCTTCGTTGGACGGGTTACCTCTTCCTTGCCCTGGCCGCGTTTCTCACGCTCGGCGGGATCCTGCTCTACGTCATCACCTCACGCGACATCCATCACGTCTACACCTTCGGCGACTCATCGGTTCGCGCCACCCGCGATTCAGCGTCGCTCGTTCGCGGCCGACATCTCGTGGAAGCGATCGCCAAATGCCAGGAGTGCCACGGCGACGACTACGGGGGGAAGCTGCTGTCCGACAGCCGCGTCTTTGGACGCCTGGCGGCCGGCAACATCACGGCAGGACGGGGCGGGACGGCTCGATTCACCGACGCTGATTGGGAGCGAGCACTTCGTCACGGGGTCGGCCCCGGCGGCAGAGCCCTCGTGTTCATGCCGTCGGAGGCGTTCACCGCGATGAGCGACGATGACCTCGCCGCCCTCATCGGATACCTGCGCACCATCCCCCCGGTGGATCGCGAGTGGCCGGCTCCAGAAATCGGGCCGCTGGCGCGCGTACTGTACCTGAAGGGCGGATTCCCTCTTCTGCCCGCCACGATCATCGATCACGGAGCGCCGCGGCGCCCACCCGCGTCGGGCGTGACCATCGAGTACGGTGAATACCTGGCCACGGTCGGAGGCTGCCGGGGATGTCACGGCAGCGGGCTCGACGGGACCGGGGCACCCGACGCCCCGGACCTGACCCGTCGGCGGCTCGCCACCTGGACCGATGCCGATTTCATCCGCGCCCTCCGGCAGGGCGTTCGCCCCGACGGCGGTGCCATCGACCCCACCAAGATGCCGTGGCGCCGCTCAGGCCGCATGACCGACGACGAGATTCTGGCAGTATGGAGTTACGTCCGTTCGCTACCGGAGCGGCCCGCTGCCTGAGACCTCAGGCTACCTGCTCCACCTTTCGCATATCGAGCTGGACTGTCCGGATGGCGCCGAGCACTACGAGGCCGCCGACCACGGCGACGATCGGCAGGAGGAGGACGGCGCGGTGCAGGCCGAACCGATCGGAGAGGACGCCGACGAGAGGGAACGCCACCGTATCGCCGACGAGGTGGATGAAGAGCAAATAGGCCCCGGCGACCGTGGCGCTGATGCGGGCCGGAACCACATCGAAGATCGTCGCGCCGATGGGGCCGTTGAACCACGAGAGGAAGAAGAAGGACGCGCAGAAGATCGGCACGAACAGGTCGAGGTCGCGCACGGTGAGGAGCCACACCGCAAGCGATCCGCCAATGGACAGACTCGCAGAGATGGTGATCACCCTCCCCGTCACCGTGTAGCGGCGTAGCCAGTCAGCCACCACCCCGCCGCAGAGCGCCCCCGCAATGCCGGCCCCGAGTCCATACGTGCCGAGCAGCTTCGCCCCCTCCGCGACGGTCAGGCCCAGCTCCCGCGCCATGAAGGTCGGAGCCCATCCCACCAGTCCATTGGTCCCGAATGAGATGAGCGCCCCACCGATGAAGACGTATACGAGCGTGGGGGTGTGGAGCACCGCCCGGAGTGGCGGAACGAGGTAAGCCGCAATGCTGTCCAGTCCCATCCGGCGCCACGTGTGAAGGGGTACGGCGGAAAAGCGGAGCGGATCGGGGAGGCGGGACGTGAACGCGGCGATAGCGAAACCGGGGAGGCTCACCGCGACCAGAGCGAGCCGCCATCCGTACTCGGCGTCGAGGTGTCCGCCCAGCCAGATACCCAGGACGCCGCCCAGCGTGATCCCGGCGGCGAGGATTCCCATCGCCATCGCACGGCCGCGGGACGGGAAGTAGTCGGCCACCAGCGATTGCGCCGCCGCGCCGAACGCCGCCGCGCCGGCGCCGACGAGCGCGCGGCAGACCACCAGCCATCCGAAGCCGGTGACGAACCCGCTGGCCAGGGTGAAGGTACTCCAGAGCAGAATCCCGCCGACGATCACGCTGCGGCGGGAACGCAGGTCGCCGATGACTCCTGCCGGAAGCGCGGCGAGCGAGAACGCGAGGACGTAGGCCGAGGCGAGAAGGCCGAGCTGGGCGTCGGCGAGATGGAGATCGTGCTTCAGCGGCTCGAAGAGCGCGAAGACAACGTTGCGGACGACGTAACTGAGGAGATTGGCGACGGCCAGGAGGCCGAGCGCGTAAGACGGGCTCACCGCCGCGCGACGGTCTCGGACCCTCCCGCCCCCGGGTGCATGTGGGCGAGTGATTCGTCAGCTCGCTGATCCCGGAACGCGAGCGCCGCGCGATACTCCTGGAGTAACCGGTCCATCATCGCCTGTCGGCGACTGACCAGCCGCTTGAGGGGCCGTGGCTCCCGGCGCTCGCGCGCGTAAGCAGTGAGCAGCGGTAGCGCGATCGAGTTGTCACCGTAAACCACCACTGTGCCGGGAAGCTGGTCGGGGTCGATCTTGCCCCAGCTCACCGCCTCCGCCGGCGTCGCGCCGGAGAGACCGCCGGTGTCCGGGCGGGCGTCGGTCATCTGCAGGAAGTAATCGTGTCCGCGCTCGTCGATGCCGAGCACTTCCTGGATCTGTGGCTCGGTCTGCAGCATGAAATTCTTGGGACTGCCGCCGCCTACGATGAGCACACCGCTCTTGCCGCCGGTTCGCTTGGCTTCGAGGACGATGCTGGCGGTCTCATTGACGTCCGCGCTGACATCGAAGCGCAGCTTGCTTCCGGCAAGCGCCTGCTCCGCCACGTTCATGCCGATCGAGCTGTCGCCGGGCGAGCTGGTATAGAGCGGCACCTCCAGCTCGTGGGCGGCCGACAGCACGGACCGACGCGAGAGCCCCAAGGCACGCTCCCGCTCCCGCACATAGCCGCCGAGCAGGTAGTGATACTCGGCGCTGCTCATCGGCCGCTGGAACTCGTCCCTGGCCGAGACCTCGCGGATGAAGGCGTCGGTGGAGAGCAGGACGTGGTAATCGAAGAAGATGTCGTAGATCCGCACGACGCCCTTGTCGCGCAACTCGACGTCGTCGGCGTTGGGCGTGCCCCGGTGCATCGGCAAGCCCAGCGCGAAGTGGGCGTCGTGATACAGGTTGGCGCCCGTCGAGATGACCCAGTCGACGAAGCCGGCCTCCATGAGCGGTATGAGACAGCTCATGCCGATGCCGGCGGGTGTCATGGCGCCGGTGAGCGTCATGCCCACCGTCACTTCCGGCTCGAGCATCCGCTGGGTATAGAGCTGGCACCCTTCACGGAGCCGGCCGGCGTTGTAGGCCAGAAAGGCGTTGTCCACCAGGGCGGCAACCGTCTCGCCGCCGGTGATGCCCTGGGGGTCGATGCGCTGTCCGCGCAGGTAGGGCGCGGATGGTCGGGGATCGGTCATGCGCTCATCCGAGTATGCGGGCGGCGGGGTCGGTCGGGCGCTCCGCGCGAGCCTCGATCACGATCCGGGCGGCCTCCGCGGGATCGTCGGTCACGCGGAACAGCAGAAGATCGGTCGGATTGATCTTGCGCTCGCCGGCCACCGTCTGCGTGAGCCAATCGATGAGACCGGACCAGTAGTCGCTGCCGAAGAGGATCACCGGGAAATGCTTGACCTTGCCGGTCTGGATCAGGGTGAGCGCCTCGAACAGCTCGTCGAGCGTGCCGTAGCCGCCGGGAAAGACGATGAACGCCGTGGCGTACTTCACGAACATCGTCTTCCGCACGAAGAAGAACTTGAAATTGAGACTGCGACTGAGATAGGCATTGGATCCCTGCTCGAACGGCAGCTCGATATTGCAGCCGATCGAGAGTCCGCCGGCGTCCGCCGCGCCCCGGTTGGCCGCCTCCATGATCCCGGGGCCGCCACCGGTGATCACGGGAATGCCAGCCTGCGCGAGGAGTCGCGCCGTCGCCACCGCCTGCTGGTAGTACCGGTCGCTCTCGAGCGTGCGCGCCGAACCGAAGATGGTGACTCCGTCGCTCACGTCGGCGAGATTGTCGAACCCCCAGACGAACTCTCCCATGATGCGGAGCACGCGCCAGGAATCCGATTTGAGGAACAGCGATTCCGCAGGGGCGGGAGGCGGGCTCTCGAGGAGGGCTTCATCCTCTGTCGGGAGTTTCTTGTCATCGAGATGGCGATAGGGGCTGTTACTCACGGGTCAGGCACTCGATCGCGGCGCGATGATCGTCGGGGATGTTGTAGAAATACGGCGAGAGGCGGACAAGACCCGGCCGCGCGTCGGCCACGATCTTCTCCTCCGCGAGCCGCCGCACCTGGCCGGCGGGATCTGCGCTGGGAATGGTCACGACAGCGGTCCGCTCCTCCGCATTGGCGGCCACGCGGGGCGCGAGCCCCGCGGCGCGTGCGCCTTCGATGAGGTCCTCGGCGAGCAGCATCGTCAGCCGCCGAATCTCGTGCGGGCCGATCTCCTCGATGACGTCGAGCCCGCCAAGTTGTGCGTATACCGACAGGATGGATGGTGTCCCCGTCTCGAGCCGACGCGCGTCATCGTGCAGCTCGAGCGACCGGAGGTCGAAGCGAAACTGATCCCGATGGGCGAACCATCCCGTCGCGCGGGGTGCGAGTGAGGGCAGGAGCCCCGCCCGTGCGAAGAGAAACGCCACGCCGCTGCCGCCCAGAAGCCACTTGAGTCCACCCCCGCAGTAGAAGTCGGCATCGAGCGCCTGTACGTCCACGGGGAGCTGACCCGCCGCGTGATATCCATCCACCAGCACGAGCGCGCCGTGGCGGTGCGCGACGTCCGCGACCGCGCGGATGTCCTGAATCGCGCCGGTGGCGTAGAAAACGTGGCTGGTCGCCACGAGCGCGGTGCGGTCATCCACCGCGCGGGCCACCGCCTCGACCGGAACCCGGATTCCGTCCGGGCTCTCGACGATGACGACCTCCACCCCCTCGGAGGCCTTGGCGTGCCACTGGTACGCGACCGTCGGGAAATCGAGACTGGTCACGACGACCTTCGAGCGCCGACGATAGTCGAGCGACTCCGCCACCGCGGCGAGCGCGCCCGACACGTTGGAATGAAGCGCGACGGTCCCGTCCGGTGCGCCCAGCAGGTGCGCGTAACGGCTTCGCAGCTCGGCGAGGGCTGACCACCAGACGTCGTACCACGCCGAGGCTCCGCGGCGCTCCCACAGGTCGAGGCACTCCATCACACGCGAGCGCGAGCGCATCGACAGCGCTCCGAGCGAGCAGCTGTTGAGGTATCTGGAATGGCGGAAGATAGGGAACTCCGCCCGATAATCCCGAGAGGGCGCCGAGGCCGCGACGGTGGCCATTGCGGCCAATATAACCCGCCACGCGGCGCGGGCATCACCCCGTTGACCGCCGTGTGTATTATGCAGCATGCACGGCGCGCACCCTCCGGTGCCGGCGGCGCGGACGTACCGCGGCTCCTGGCTGGCGCTCGTCGCGAAGCTCGCGGCGCGTGCCATCGTTCGTCCCCGTCTCGCACTGGATCTGCTGGCAACGGCCTGGGCCTTCCGCCGCCGGAATTGGTGGCGGAGCTCGCCGTTTCTCCCGCTGCCCGACCGGACCTACCTCCGGTGGAGGATGTACACCGCGTATGCCGACGAAGACGCGGTCCCGCCAGTGGAGGACGTGATCAGGTTCGCGCGCTGGCGCCGCGAGACAATGGATCTCTCATGGTGAGGAAGCGCCGGTGACGGCACCGAGCACAGGTCGTGAGAAACCGCACGTCGTCATTCTGGGAGCCGGGTTCGCCGGCCTGTACGCCGCGAAGGCGCTGCGCGATGCGCCGGTGAATGTGACGGTCCTGGACCGGCGCAATCATCACCTCTTCCAGCCGATGCTGTACCAGGTCGCCACGGCGGGCCTCAATCCCAGCGACATTGCTTCACCGATCAGATCCATTCTTCGGCGCTCGCGGAACACCGAAGTCCTGCTGGCCGAGGCGGACCGCGTGGACGTTGCCGGCCGCATGATCCACTGCACCGACGGCGTGAGCCTCCACTACGACTATCTCATCGTGGCCACCGGGGCGCGACACTCCTATTTCGGAAACGACCGCTGGGAGCCGCTCGCCCCCGGACTCAAGAGCCTCGAGGATGCGCTCGAGATCCGCCGGCGCGTGCTGCTCGCCTTCGAGCGGGCCGAACGCGAGACCGATACGGTCCGCCGTCATGCGCATCTCACGTTCGTCGTGGTCGGGGGCGGACCGACCGGGGTCGAAATGGCCGGGGCGGTGGCGGAGATCCGCCGTTACGCGCTTCGCCGCGACTTCCGCCATATCGATCCCGGCGAAGCGACGGTCATGTTGCTGGAGGGAGGACCCCGCCTCCTCAGTTCATATCCTCCAAGCCTGAGCGACGAGGCCAAGCTCGAGCTGCGCAAGCTGGGTGTCGAAGTGCGGACCGAGACATTCGTCACCGATATCCGGCCGGGATCGGTCACCGCGGCGGGATGGGTGATCCCGACGCACACGGTCGTCTGGGCGGCGGGGAACATGGCGAGTCCACTCCTCAAGACGCTGGATACCCCGCTCGACGGGGCGGGCCGCGCCGTCGTCGAGCCCGATTGCACCATTCCCGGTCACCCGGAAGTCTTCGTCCTCGGCGACGCCGCGGCTTTCAAGCACAACCGGGACGAGATTCTGCCCGGTGTATGCCCCGTGGCGATTCAGATGGGCCAGTACGCCGCGCGCGTCATCACGGGCGACCTCACCGGCAGGCCACGTCGCGCATTCGCCTACTGGGACCGGGGCCAGCTCGCGGTCATCGGCCGTGGTCAGGCGGTAGCGGACATCTGGAAGCTCCATTTTGGCGGCTTCGTCGCGTGGCTGGCGTGGATCTTCGTCCACATCTTCTTTCTCATCGGCTTCCGCAACCGCGTCCTCGTCCTGCTCGAATGGGCCTGGTCGTACGTCACGTACAGCCGTGGCGCCCGCCTGATCACCGAAGAGGCGCAGGTCCCCGGCGCCACACTGAGGCCCGTCAAGGCCCCCGCCTCGCTGCCATGAACCTCGCGTCGGCGCTGAAGGAAAGGGCGCGCGAGCTGGGTTTCCTGGCGTGCGGGATCACCGATCCGAGTCCTCCCCCGCACGCGGCCGAGTTCGACGCATGGCTCGCCCGCGGCTATGCCGGGACCATGCGATATCTCCACCGCCAGGCTCGCCGCCGCAAGAACCCGAAGATCAATGTTCCGGAGGCCTTATCAGTAGTAGTTGTACTTGACAACTACTACTGGCCGGAGAGCGACACGGAGACCCGACCACCGCGAATCGCCAAGTACGCCCGGGGGCAGGACTATCACCGCGTCACCCGCCGGCGTCTCGACCAGCTCGGCGAGTTCCTGCGAACGCATGGTGCCGCGGTCGCGCACAGCTACGCCGACGACGGGCCGATCCCAGAGCGCGAGCTTGCGCAGCGAGCCGGCCTCGGATGGATCGGCAAGAACACGATGGTCATCCGGCCCGGCGCCGGCTCGTTCTTCTTCATCGGGACGATCTTCACCGACTTGGCCCTGCCGCTCGACCAGCCCGTCGACACGGACCACTGCGGCAGTTGTACCCGGTGTCTCGACGCCTGCCCGACCGGCGCCTTGGTGGAGCCGAGAGTGCTGGACGCCACCCGCTGCATTTCGTATCTCACCATCGAGCAACGAGGCCCCATCCCCGACGAGATCACGCCGCGTCTCGCGGGATACGCCTTCGGCTGCGACATCTGCAACGACGTCTGCCCCTGGAATCACCGCTTCGCGGAGCGGACCGAGGTCGAAGAGTTCAGGCCTGTGCAGCGGCTCGCTGGCGCCGACGCCGAGTACTTCGACCGGATGGACGAGACGGAGTTCGCCGCGCGCTTCTCCGACACACCATTCGAGCGGCCGGGGCTCGCCGGGATGCGGCGAAACCTCCACGCTGCCTTTGCATCCGTGGAGCCGACCCGTGAGCGCTGATCTTCACTACTTCTCTCGTCTTCTCGAGCACGACCGCTGGGCCAACGCCGAGACGCTGGGCTCCCTCCGGGTCGCGGCCACGTCCGCCCGGGCGGTTCGGTGGATGGCCCACATCGTCGGGGCGGAGTTTCTCTGGCTCGCCCGGCTCCGGCAGGAGGCCCCGGTCATGGATGTATGGCCTCAACTCGACGTGGACGGCTGCGCAGGGCGGCTCGCCGAGCTCGATGGTCTCTGGCCCCAGTTCCTGGCGGCGCTCGGCGACGAGGATCTCGAGGATGGGCGAGGATACCGGAATACCAAGGGCGAGTTCTGGACCAGCACGGTCGGCGATATCCTGACCCACGTGGCGATGCACTCCGCCTATCATCGCGGACAGATCGCATCCGCCGTGCGCGAGAGCGGCGCCGCACCCGCCTATACTGATTTCATCCACGCCGTGCGACAGGGGCTCATCGAGTGAGCCTTTCTCCCGGACCGCTGCTCGTGGGACTCGGTGTCGCCCTGATTCTGGTCGGGTTACTGGTCTGGTCCGGAGGACTGGCGTGGTTCGGCCACTTGCCGGGCGACATCCGGATCCAGCGCGAATCGGTCCGGATCTACGTCCCGCTCGTATCGATGCTGGTCGTGTCGGTGGTGCTGACCCTGATCGTGAATCTCCTCCGCAGGTTCTTCTAGGCTTGCTCCGCCTCTGGAACCGGGCCGCCGGCCGCGCCGTCAGGAGAGGAGTGCCGGCCCATCCCAGACCTCCGCCCGGAGTGAGCCATGTCCCGACCTCTGCTGTTCCTGGTAGCGACCGCCGTAACCCTTCTGACCACCGCGCTCTCGGCCCGACATCCCGACGAAGCCGCCATACGGCACACCATCCAGTACTACTTCGACGGCGGACGCGCGGGTGACAGCGTCACGCTGCGGAAGGCTTTCCACCCCGAAGCGCGCATGCTGTTCATGAGAGACAGCACCTTCACCGCCGTTCCGATCGGCGAATACATCACGAGGGTGGGGCAGAATCCCCCCAAACCCGACGCGGTGGACTCGACCCAGCGGCGGATCGTCGACATCGACATCGCGGGCGACGCCGCCGTGGCGAAGCTCGAGCTGGAGCGGCCGGACATGCTGATTACCGACTATATGTCCTTGCTGCGGGTGGACGGCCGATGGGTGATCGTCAACAAGATCTTCAGCCGCACCGCCGTCAAGAAGCAGGCGACACGGTGATCGTGGCGCTGCTGGCCGCTGTGACTTCGCTCGAGACCGATCGAGGGCCCTGAGCCGCGACACTGGTGTACCTTTCGAGCATGAACCGATCTCTTGCCACCCGAGACACGGCCCCCGCGGCAGAGGTGACGACTCACGATCGCCGCCTCGAGCGTCTGCGACGCGTGGCGTGGGTACTCGACAGCTCCATCCGAATTCCAGGCACACAGATCCGCTTCGGGATGGACACGATTATCGGCCTGGTGCCGGGACTGGGCGATCTCGTCGCGGGCGCGCTCTCGCTCTACATCATCGGGGAAGCCGCCCGGATCGGCATTCCCCGCAGTCTCCTCGCCCGGATGGGGTGGAACGTCGCCCTAGACACCTTGGTTGGGGAGGTTCCCATCCTGGGGGACCTGTTCGACGTCGCGTGGAAGGCGAACATGCGGAACCTCGTGCTACTCGAGGAGCATCTGCAGCGCCCCATCGAAACCACCAAGGCCAGCCGAGGCTTCGTGGCCGTGCTCGTCATCGGGCTCGTGCTGCTCACCGCCGGGGCCATCGCGCTCGCGGTCGTGCTGTTCCACTTCCTCAACGGCCTGCTCAAAGGCGGGATCATCGGGTGACCGCACCACCACCCTCCATTTACAGCGTCGCCATCTTCGTCAGCGACATCGCCCGCGCCACCGAGTTCTACCGCGACCATCTCGGGCTCCCGATCACCAAGGAAGGCTCGTTCGGCGCGGAGTTCTTCGGTGACGGCACACGCATCGGCGTCCATCCGGCTGTGCATCCCGACGCCAAGGCACTCGTGGGCCGGCACACGGGTATTACCCTGTACGTCTCCGGCCTGCTGCACTATTGCGGGGAGCTGCACGACCGAGGGGTCCGGTTCATCGCCGAGCCGACTCAGCAGGCCTGGGGTATCATGGCGATGGTGGCCGACCCGGATGGAAACGTGCTGGCCCTCTGGGAGGATAGACTGCCCGACGAAGACGAGTGATCAGCCCCGGAAGGAATCCTCGACGATCTGCGCCTGCTGTTCCATCCCGTACGACTCGAACGGTCTATCAGGCTCGAACTCATAGGCGTAGGGGCTGTGACCCAGGCCCAGCGTCCGGTGGAGCAGATCACGAACTTGTGCCGCCGCGCCGCGCCCATAGTAGCGCAGCGGCCCCCAGGCCTGGTATTGCCCGCAATGCGTGAGCTCGTGCGCCAGCACCCGGAGATCGTCCTCGCACCGCGCCGGAAGAAAGACGTCGTTGCCGAGTGCCACCGCTCGGCCACGACTTGCCCAGAGCACCAGGCGTCGGAGCGCGCCGCCGGACGCCGAGCGATGGAGCCTCACTCGAGACAGGTCCACCGGATACCGCAGACAATCGAGGCGGCCGCACTGTTCGGGCGTCAGGCGATCCATGGTCGTCCCACCGGTATTCGTCGCATCAGCTGCCCAGGAATTCCCCGATCGGCGACAGCGATTCGATGTGATCGCAGAAGATCTTGAACGTCGCCAGCAGCGGAACGGCGACGAACGCGCCACCGACTCCCCAGAGCCACCACCAGAACACGAGATTCACGAGAATCGCCACCGGGTTGAGCGTGAGCCGCCGCCCGAGGACCGCCGGAGTCACGAAATTGGCCTGCACCAGATTGACGGCGAGGTACCCGCCGGGGACCAGCATCGCGTGGCCAATCTGCGGGAACGTGATGAGGCCGGCGAGCGACAAGACGATGAGCATCGTGGCCGCACCGAGGTACGGCACGAATTCGGCCAGTGCGGCGAGCGCCCCCCACAGCAACGGATTCGGCATGCCAACCAGATACATCACGAGGGCCACGACGAGTCCGAGTCCCGCGTTCACCAGCGCCACGGTCACGAGGTAGGTGGATATCGAGGATTCCGTCTCCCGCGCGATCAGCACCGCCTTCTTCTTGTCTTTGAGCTGCGGCAAGACCCTGATGAGCTTCTGCAGAAAGAGGTCGCCCACAGCGAGCAGGAAATAGAGCAGAACCAGCGTCTCGAACGCACCGACGAGAAACGTCTGGGTCGATCCGAAAAGACGCTCGCTCATTCGCGGCCCGCGCACCACGACCTCCTGGACGCCGCTCTTGCCGAGGTCGGTGGCGGCCTCGACCTGGTCGGCGGTTCGCGAGACCTGCTCCACCGGCTTCCGCAGATCCCGCAGCCGGCTCTGCACCTTCTGGATGCTCGCCGGCGCTCTCGCCATCCATGACCTCGCCGGGTCGGCGAGCCCATATGCCCCGGCCCCGACCAGCCCCAGGAGCCCGGCGACGACGACCGCGGCACCGACCGGCTCCGGCACGTGGGCCTTCTTGAGGAAACGGATGATCGGGCTGAGCAGAAAATCGAGAAGGACGGCGAGGACGATCGGGAGGAGGAACGGCCTGGCGAAGTACAGGGTGTAGAACACGGCGAGTATGAACAGGCCGGTGACGGCGATCGAACGGATCTCGATGCGATCGCGGAGCGCCTCACCCAGCCGTTCCAGATCCGGTCGCTCGATCGAGCCGTCCGCCGTCCTGTCGGGAGTATCCGAAGCGCCTGTAGCCATGGGGTGAATTCCTGTGTAAGGTTACCGGCCCGGCAATCCTTCGGACGGAGAATCGTGTCGCGCCTTTGGCAATCTATCGTGTCGGTGTGGGCCTGGCTCGTCCTGGGACTCTGCATCCTGCTGTGGCTCCCCGCCATGACCCTGGTCAGGCTGTTGACCGCTCCCTTCGACCGCGGTCGCTATGCCGTGGGCTATCTCTTCCGGCAGATCGGGGTGGTCGAGGCGACCCTGAACCCCCTCTGGAAGTTCCGCTACACCGGGACGCTTCCCTCCGACCCCCGCCGGCCCTACGTCGTGGTCTCGAATCACGAATCCTTCGCCGACATCCTCCTCATCAGTCATCTGCCCTGGGAAATGAAGTGGCTGTCGAAGGTCGAGCTCTTCCGCCTGCCGTTCCTGGGCTGGCTGATGCACCTCGCCGGGGACATTCCGCTGAAGCGCGGGTTCGGACCCAGCGCAATCGAGGCCATGGCGCGTTGTCGTGAAGTCCTCGCGAACCGGGTCTCGGTGATGATTTTTCCGGAAGGCACTCGGTCGGCAACATCGGAGATGCTGCCGTTCAAGGACGGAGCGTTCCGCCTGGCGATCGACGCGGGCGTGCCGATCCTGCCGCTGGCAGTGCACGGCACCGGCACCGCGCTGCCGAAACACGACTGGCGTTTCGGCCGGTCCACAGCGGCGGTGCGGGTCCTCGAGCCCGTGGAGACCCATGGTCTCACCACCGGCGACGTCCCGGCGCTGAAGGAGAAGGTCCGCGCGATGATCGCGGAAGCTCGAGCTGAGTTGGCGGAGATGCTCAGCCGCTAGGAGCGTCCCAGGTCGGCGGGTGCTCGAACCCGGCCGACAGCCCCGGCCAAGGCGAGCAGGGCCAACGCATACGGCAGCATCAGGAAGAGCTGATAGGGGATCCGAACCCCGAGCGACTGGAACACGAACTGCAGCGCCGACGCGGCGCCGAAAAGCAATGCCGCCACGCCCACTCCGGCCGGATGCCAGCGGCCCAGCACCACGATGGCGATCGCAATGTATCCCCGTCCCGCGGTCATCTTCTCCGCGAAGGTCCCCACCTGCGCCAATACCAGCGTCGCTCCCGCGAGCCCCGCGAACGCGCCACCTGCGACGGTCGCGCCGATGCGGATGAGCTGCGTACGCACGCCGGCCGCGCGGGCGAGCGACGCGGCCTCTCCGGTGGCGCGAAGCGCCAGCCCGAGACGGGTCCGGAACAGAAACCACCAGACGACCGGCAATGCGACCAGCGCGATGTACGTCGGGGCGGGTTGATCGAACAAGGCCGGCCCGATCACCGGTATGCGATCGAGGCCGGGAATCCCGACCGCACCCAGAGTCGGAAGCCCGAGTCCCGCTCCACCGGCGCCGTAGACGCGGCGATAAATCGTGCCGGTGAGCCCGACCGCGGCGAGCGTGAGGGCAGTGCCGGCGATGATCTGGTCGGTACGGGCGCCGACCGTGAGCAGCGCGAACGCCGCAGCCAGAGCCATGCCCGCGAGCAGGGCGAGGACGACTCCGATCCAGGGACCGCCGCCCGAGGCTGTCGCGCCCAGTGTCGCGGCGAGCGCACCGGCCAGCATCATCCCCTCGAGGCCGAGATTGATCACGCCGGCCCGTTGGTTGATCGTCTCGCCGGTGGCAGCGAGCAGCAAGGGAGTCGCCACCCTGACCGCCGCAGCGAGAAAGCCGCCCACCATCACCGCGACGTCGTTCACGCGGCGCTCTCCGCCACCGATCCGACTTCGGAGACCTGCCTCCGCCGGTATTCGTCCGCGAGCAGGACGACGACGATCACGACGGCCTCGACGACGTAGACTGCGACCGCCGGTACCCCGGCCTCGCGCTGCATCGCGCCGGCGCCGGCCTCGAGCGCGCCGAAGAGGACTCCCGCGGCGACCACGCCGAGCGGGTGAAGGCGTGCGAGCAGCGCCACGGCGATGGCGGTGAATCCGTAGCCCGGCGACAGGTTCTGATACAGGGCGTAGGAGACCCCACTCACCTCGACCCCACCGGCGATGCCCGCCAGCATGCCGGAGAGCAGCAACGCCACGGCAGTCATGCGGCCGGCGTCGATCCTGCCGCTTGTGGCCGCCGCGCGAGCACCCGCACCCACCGCCCTGAGTCGGAATCCCCACAGCGTCCGAGTGAAGAGATAGGTCAGTGCCGCGGCGGCAATGATCGCGATCGCGATACCGGCATGTAACCGGGTGCCGGGGAGGAGCGGCAGTCGGGCGGCGTCGGCAATCTGATCGCTCTGCGGGTAGATGCGCTGCGATTCCTGGAGTGGCCCCTGCACCATCAGGCTCACCACGGCCTCGGCGACGAAGTTGAGTAATAGAGTGCTGATCACCTCCAGCACGCCGAACCGGAGCTTGAGCAGCACCGGAATCGCGATCCACAGGGCTCCGGCGAATGCCGCCGCGACCAGTAGCGCTCCGATCGCGGCCCATCCTGGAAGGCCGGCAGAATGAATCCCCACCGTTGTCGCGGCGATCGCGCCGGCGTAGAACTGACCTTCGGCCCCGATGTTGAACGCGCCACCCTTGAATGAGAGCGCGATGCCGAGTCCGATGATGATGAGCGGGACCGCGCGCACCAGGGTTGCCGACGTAAAGGCATACCACGAGCCGAATGCGCCATTCCAGAGAGCCGTCAGCGCCGCCAGCGCGTCATATCCGGCGAGCTCGAGTCCGAGAGCGAGCACGATGACCCCGGCGAGCAGCGCCGCCGCGGGCCTAGCGCCCACCGGTCACCATCATCTCGCCGATGACCGCCCGCGAGGAGCCCTGTGGCACATCCAAGAGCGCGCCGCGCGACATCACCACCACCCGGTCTGCGACGGCCGTCACCTCGTCCAGGTCACTCGAGTGCAGCAGGACTGCCGCTCCGTTCCCAGCCGCGACCCGTAACTGTTCGTGGATCGCGGCGGCGGCGCGCAGGTCGAGGCCACGAGTGGGGTCTTCGGCCACGACGACCCTGGGGGCAGGCGCCAATTCCCTGGCGGCGACCAGCTTCTGCTGATTTCCGCCGCTCAACCACCCGGCGGGGACATCCGGGCCCGGCGCCGCAATCCCATAGCGCTGGATCAGCCCCTTCGTGTATTCCCCCGCGGCGGCCCAGTTGATTCGCCCTCGCCGGATCCAAGGCTCGGCACCGCCGGCAGCAAGGACGACGTTTTCGGTAAGGGACAGCTCGGGAATCAGGCCTTCCGTGGTCCGGTCCTCTGGAATGAAGCCCACCGGCTGCGCCACCTCGAGTTTGCCGCGAAGTACGTGGGCCCGACCGGCGATCGCGCGGAGCAGCTCGCGCTGGCCGTTCCCCTCGACTGCGGCCACGCCGACGATCTCGCCGCCGTGAACCGACAGCGACACTCCCCGCACTCCGATGCCCACGCCGCCCTCGCGCGCGATCTCCAGCGCCTCCGCGCGAATCAGCGGCGGGGCGAGCGACCGAGGCTCGCGCAGCGGTGTGCTGTCGGTGTCGGACGTGCCTACCATCGCGCTCGCGAGAGACGCCGCGGTCTGTCCCGCCACTGGTCCCGAGAAGACCACTTGCCCACGACGCAGGACCGTCACCCGGTCCGCCACAGCCAGCGCTTCGTCGAGCTTGTGGGTGATGAGAACGGCGGAGCCTCCCGCCGACGTGAACGACCGGACGACGCGCAACACCTCCTCCGCTTCAGCCGGGGCCAGGACCGCGGTCGGCTCGTCGAGCAGCAGAACGCGCGTGTCGGTGGCGAGCGCCTTGACGATCTCGAGTCGTTGCTTGAGACCTACGCTCAACGCGCCCACGTGGGCGTGCGGATCGAGCGGAAGCCCCACACGTTCGCTGAGCTCCCGGACGCGCGGTCCGAGCGTCCCGGGTGAGACCGGCCAGCCGGCCGCGAGGGCCACGTTCTCCGCTACCGTCAACGCGGGAACGGACGTGAAGTGCTGGTGCACCATTCCGATGCCGAGGCGGCGGGCGGCGCGTGGCGAGGGAATGGTGGCCGGCACTCCGTAAACGCGGATCTCCCCGGCATCGGGGCGGATCAATCCGTACGCCACCAGCATCATCGTGGTCTTCCCTGCGCCGTTCTCGCCGAGCAGCGCATGCAGCTCACCCGGCATCAGCGTGAAATCGGCCCCGCGCAGCGCGTGCACGGGGCCGAAGTGTTTCTGTATTGCGTGGAGATCGAGAGCAGGAGCAGGCGTGGGAGGAGTCACAGTCCGGTGGGGTGGTCGTGGAATTCCCAGTCGAGGCCGAAGCGTTCGGCGAGATGCGAGGCGAGAGCCTGCACGCCCAGCGTCTCGGTGGCATAGTGCCCGGCAAACAACACGTTCAGGCCCCACTCGATCGCATCGAAATACGTATGGTGCGCGCCTTCACCGGTGATGAACGTGTCGAGACCAGCGTCACGCGCGGCCCCGATCATGTTGCCCGCCCCACCGGTGATGATCCCCACTCGGCCCACGACCTCCGGACCCCCCGCGATCAGTCGTGGCCCGGTCGCCGAGCCTCCAAGGGCGTGATTGACCTCGAGGAGCAGGGAGTCGCGCGCGGCCAATCGCGGCGGGGCGTGACCCCAGACGCCGATGGGCACGCCACGATAGTCGCCGAACCATCCCTCGATCGCGATCCCCAGCCGCTCGGCCAGCACGACGTTGTTGCCGACTTCGGGATGCACGTCCAGCGGTATGTGGGCGGAATAGAGCGCGACGTCCTGCTCGAACAAGGCGAGCACACGCCGATAGCGCCGCCCGGTGAGGGGAACATTCCCTTCCCAGAAGAGGCCGTGATGCACCAGGAGCAACGGGGACTCGCCATCGGCGCCCGCGGCCACTCCATCGATCGTCGCCTGCGACGCGTCCACCGCCGCGACAATGTTGCCGACACGGCCGGCGTTCTCGACCTGAAGGCCGTTGACGGCGTTCCGCTCATCGGGTACCTCCGCGATCCGGAGGTATCCGTCGAGATAGGAGACGATATCCGCGAGAGGCACTTTCGGCATCGGTCAGTCCCGGTTCGGCTCGTGCGTCAGACCTCGCGATGCCTGCATCGAGGACGGACGAGGCGCAGGGATCAGCGTCCCGGCCGCGATCGAATCCGCCGCCGCCGCCATTCGCGATTTGAGCGGGCCAGGAACGAGACTGTCGAGCTTCGGGTTTGCGACGTACCGGATGACCCCGCTCGAAAGCCCGAACGACTCCACCTTGGGTTTGAACGTCCCGGCCTTCGCCTCACGCGCGACCAGCAGGAGGGCTCGCGGAAGGTCGATGACCGCGCTGCCGACTACCCGATCCGGCGCGAGCGCCGTCTGGTCGGCATTCGATCCGAAGACATAGACGCCTGGTGATTCCTTGGCGGCCTGGAACAGACCCAGTGCCGCCGCGTCGGCGTTGTGGTGAAACATGTCGGCGCCGGCCCGGATGAGCGCCAGCGCGGCCTCGCGGCCGGCGGCCGCGTCGTCGAAACTGTTGAGGTAGACCTCGCGGCTTTGGACCTTCGGGTTCACCGCCTTGGCGCCGTTGACCCACCCCTCGTAGGCGGCCTTGATCGGTGGCAGCTCGATCCCACCCACGAACCCGAGAAGATTCGACTTGGTTAGCCCACCGGCCACCATCCCGGCGAGGTAGCTCGCCTCCTCCAGCCGGAAGATGAGCGGCGCCACTTTGCCTCGAGCCCGGGAGCCGGACGTGATGATGAAGATGGTCTGCGGGTACTGGGCCGATACCCGCTCGGCGGGTCCCTGGAATTCGAAGCCGTGGGCAAAGACCAGTCCGTACCCCTGGGCGGCGAAGCTGCGCAATGCCTCGTCCTGTTCCGCGGGCGTATGGGCTTCGACGTGACTGATGGGGAGGCCGAGCGAGTCCCGGATCTCCAGAAGTCCGGCGTAGGCCCCCGAATTCCATGCGGCATCGGCCACGGAGCCGGGGGTAATGAGACCGACACGAAGACCGGCTGGCTGCGGGGTTTTCGCGCAGCCAAGTGAGAACATCAATAAGACAGCATAGCGCCACTTACATGGCACTTGTGATCCATGGCCTCCTGTTCGGGACGTCAAACGACGATATTTCCACAACTTAGGGCAGTTTATCAACTCGTGTGGGAATCCAAGGTTCCTTCCGCAACACCGCTCAGGTCCATTTTGACCTCGCCACTCACCTTGGCTCCCTCGACGATTGCGATGCGGGCGGTGTGAATGTCTCCCGACACGACGGCCGAAGCCTGGAGCTCGACGCGGTCGCGCGCGTGGATCCCGCCGCTCACCGTTCCGGCCACCACCGCCTCCTGCGTGTGCAGGTCGCCCTCGATGACCGCTCCGACCGCCACCAGCACCTGGGCGCCGACCCGTACCGTTCCCCGGACTCGGCCCTCGATGCGAACGACGCCTTCGGTCTCGAGATCGCCGACCACGGTCATGTCGCTGGCGATGATGGAGAACGGAATCTGGTCGGTGCGGCGACGACGAAGCTCCTGACCCTCCTCGTCACGCGCCGGATTATTGAATAGTCCCATCAGCTACCCTCCTTGACCATGGTTCGCGGGTCCAGCGAGACGCCTCGCTCCCGGATCTCGAAGTGCAGGTGTGGCGCGGTGGACCGTCCGGTGTTGCCGCTCAGCCCGATGACTTCGCCTCCGGCTACGGACTGTCCGGTGGCCACGAGAATACGCGAAAGGTGTCCGTACATGGTCTGATACTCCGCGGCGTGATCGAGGAGCACGAAGAGCCCATACTCGGGATCCTCGCCGACCTGGTGCACGGTCGCTCCGCCGGCCGCGCGCACGACGCTGCCTGCCGAGACGGCGATGTCGATGCCGGGATGAAGGTCCTCAGTGGAATCGCTCCGCCCCGATTGGCCTCGGGTGATGTATCCTGCCTCGTCCAACGGCCAGCGTCGCGGCACCGTCAAGCCAGTATCCGCGGAAGCGATTGATTTTGCGAATCTTGCCTGCACTGCTGGCGCTATCGGTAGCGATGCGCCGAGCGTGAGCGGATCCCGCATGATGTCCGCGCCGATCATCTGTCGGACCTGTGCGTAGCGGGATTCCGCACTGTCGAGTGCCGCAGAAAGCTGCCGCACCTTTTCATTGTCTGATTGGAGTCTGGCGACCTGGCGCTGAAGTCCCGGCACCCGCGCCGCCGAGCGCAGGAGGGGACCATAGAGGGCGGCCACGACGATTCCGCCGAACACCGCGGCCAGGATGAAGGCCGCGCCCGCCCGAAGCGCCCACACCGGGACGCGAAAGGTCTGCGACCGCGTCGATCCGTCCCGCTGGATGACGACGGTCACGGCCCGCGGGCCGGCTTTCATCCCTCGAACGGGCGACCGAGGATCAGTTCGAGCAGGCGGGCCAGGTCGTCGTTGGAGTAATAGCTGATTGTCAGAAAGCCGCGGCCGCGGCGACGGGTCGTGAGACGAACATCGGTGCCGAGCCGTTTGCGCAGGGCATCCTCGACACGGCGAGCGTCGGCGTTCACGGTGCGGACCGCGCGCGGCCGGCGTGGAGTGGCGACCGGAGCGAGCGTGGCCGAGACCGGCTCATCACCCCGGACGCGGGCTTCCATCTCGCGCACCGACCAGCCCTGCTCGACCGCCTCGCGCGCGAGCGCGATCATGCGCTCGGGCTCTTCGAGCGAGAGCAGGGCGCGCGCGTGCCCCTCGGAGAGAGACTTCTGGTGCACGAGTGCCTGCACCTCCGCGGGGAGCTGCAGCAGGCGAAGGAGGTTCGCCACGGTGGAACGGTTGCGTCCGACGATGCGTGCGATCTCACCGTGGGGGAGCTGGAACTCCGCGGCGAGTCGCTGATAGCCCGATGCCTCGTCGATCGGCGAAAGCGCGTCGCGCTGGAGGTTCTCGATCAGGGCCAAGGTCAGCAGCGTCTGGTCGTCGACGTCTCGGACGACAGCGGGAATCTTGGTCCATCCGAGGTGGGTGACGGCGCGCCAGCGACGCTCGCCCGCAATCAACTCGTAACTTCCGTTGCGTGGGCGCACGATGACCGGCTGGAGAAGGCCGGATGCCTCGATGGAGGCGGCGAGCTCGGTGAACGCGACTTCATCAATCGTGGTGCGCGGCTGGAAGGGATTGGGCCGCAGGCTGTCGACCGGCAGCTCCCGCAGTGCGCCCGCGGCCTCGGCCTTCTCACGGGAGATCGGACCGAGCAGCGCTTCGAGCCCTCGTCCGAGACGCTTCGTCTCCGTCATGTGGCGACCTCCGGGAGCGGGTCAGGAGTGGACTGGGGCGCTGTCACGGGAGCGGGCGCAGGATCGGGAGAAGACGCTGCCGCTGTCACGTCGGCGGGAGCGAGAACCTCCGCCCCGGGCCCTTCGAGACGGCGAATCAGCTCTTGCCCGACCGAGATGTAGCTCTTGGCTCCCACCGACTGCACATCATAGAGGAGAATCGGCTTCCCGAAGCTGGGTGCCTCGGCGAGCCGGACGTTCCGGGGAATCGGGGTCTCGAAGACCTTGCCCTCGAAATACTCCTTGGCGTCCTCGGCGACCTGGCGACAGAGATTCAGTCGCGAGTCGTACATGGTGAGCAACACGCCACTGATCGCGAGACCGGGATTGAAATTCTGCTGCACCAGGCGGACGGTGTTGAGCAACTGGGAAATGCCCTCGAGGCCGTAATACTCGCACTGGATTGGGATGACCATCGAGTTGGCCGACGCGAGGACATTGAGCGTCAGAATGCCGAGCGACGGCGGGCAGTCGACGACGATGTACTGGTAGTCGTCGAGGATCGGCTCGAGTGCGGCGCGAAGGGCGGACTCGCGGCTGTGGCGATCGACCAGCTGCAGCTCTGCACCGACCAGGTCCTGCGTCGCGGGGAGCACGGCGAGATGGGGGAGCGCGGGCACCGGCAGGATGACTTCGCGGGCGCTCCGGCCTTCGACGATGACGTCGTAGAGGGAGAGCTCGAGCTCATGTTTGGCGATGCCGACGCCACTGGTGGCGTTGCCCTGGGGGTCGGCGTCGACGAGGAGCGTCTTTCGTTCGGCGATGGCGAGGGACGCGGCAAGATTGACGGCTGTGGTGGTCTTGCCGACGCCGCCCTTCTGATTGGCGATCGCTACGATGTGTGACATGGCTGGCGAGTTGCCTGTAAGTGCTTGTATTTGAATGACTTACGGAATATGTACGCGCGGGTAGATCGCAGGGGGACGTCCATAGGTGCGCGTGACTCACGAATATAGGACGTTCGCTCATTCTCGCCAAGCAGTTTCACGTGAAACGGACCAAATCAACGCTTCTGCGTTTCATCGGGATGCCAGTTTCCCTCATCCGGACCTCTGAGCTGATTGCCTCGCTGGTGATTGGCAGGCCGTCTCGAGTGTAAGCTCCATTTCCAAGAAACCAGGACCATCGCCCCGTGCAGTTGCCCGGGGCTCGAGAATGTTTGGAGCTGCGGCACCGAGTCGCCTACGCCGACAGGACCGCGCACTCTGGGATTCGCCGCTGGGAGACCGACCTGAACCTTGGCGCCCTCAGCATCTGCCTGAGGGCACGATATCGGTAGCCGCGGTGGGTGCCAATACTCAAGCTTCCTGCGAACAGAGCTCGTGTGCAGGATGCCAGACGCCTACGCTTGGGTGCGCCACCATGAGCACGCCGGTCAAGCATGCAGCCGCGAGGAGCTAATGCGATCTCCGGCGAGCGACGACGTGGTATTAATGGGAGAGCAGATGTCGGACGGGAAGCGGTAGGAAGCAAGGCTCGATGAGATTTCAGGGATTGACTAGTGCGGTTTCCCGTGGCCCGCTAATCGACTCCCAAGCCGCTATTCGATGTGTTTGGGGAGAATCTGAACCTGTTTCACGTGAAACACTCGTTCCGCCTTAATCGCAGGACTGCCACCACGAGGCTCTGAATATCGCTTGGCGAGACGCCGGGAACCCGACTTGCCTGACCAAGCGATGCTGGCCGGACATTGGCGAGCTTCTGCCTGGCCTCGGTAGAGAGCGACTCCAATCCCGCGTAATCCAATTCCGCAGGAATTGCAAAATCATCCATCCCCGAGATACGCGCTGCTGCGCTTCGTTCACGAGCCATGTATCCCGCATACTTCAGCTCGATGTCTGCCCAGTCGAGCGCCTCGGCATCGGCCTCTACGTTTGCTGCCCCAAAGAGCGCACCGAGGGTTACGCCGGGGCGTCGGGCCAGCTCAGCCACACGCACGGACGCGTTGATGCCGCTGGAGGCTGCCGCCATGAGAACAAGGTTCGCCTCGTCCGCTGTGATCATCGTGTCCTGCGCGAGCTGGAGCGTGCGCTCCTCCGCGCGAAGCTGCCGCTCGGCGTGGCGGCACTCGTCATCCGTTAGAAGCGCAAGCCGATGTGCCAATGGATACAGACGGCGAAGCGCGTTGTCCTGCCGGAGCAACAGGCGAAACTCCGAGCGGGACGTGAAGAGACGGTAGGGCTCGTCCACGCCACGACTCACCAGATCATCGACGAGTACACCAATGAACGCGGAGTCGCGAGACAGGACCACTTGCTCACCATCGAGGGCGCACGCAGCGGCGTTCAGTCCTGCCAAGGCTCCCTGTCCGGCAGCCTCCTCGTAGCCTGTCGTCCCATTCACCTGGCCGGCGAGGAAGAGACCGGGAACCGATCGTACCTCGAGTGTCGGCCTGAGCTGCGTCGGTGGGAAATAGTCGTACTCGATGGCATACCCAGGTCGAGTCACCCTGACCGACTCGAGCCCGGCGATGGATCTCAAGAAGTCGAGCTGCACACCGGGAGGGAGGGACGTCGAAAGACCATTGACGTAGAGCTCGGTCGTATCCAACCCTTCGGGCTCGAGAAAAACCTGGTGCCGCTCCGCGTCCGGAAACTTGACGATCTTGTCTTCGATCGATGGGCAGTACCTGGGTCCCCGTCCGCTGATCGCTCCGCCGTACAGTGCTGATTCTGTAAGGTGCCGAGCGATGATCTCGCGAAGCCGTTCACCGGTGTAGGTGAGAAAACACGGAAGCTGGGAGGGATGGGACGAGCGCTCGTAGAAAGAGAACCAGTACGGATCGGGATCCCCGTCCTGCCGCTCCAACCGCGCGTAGTCAACCGTACGGCCATCGATCCTCGGTGGGGTTCCAGTTTTGAAGCGTTCTACTGTAAGTCCAAGTGTATCAATAGCTTGTGCAATTTCTATCGCCGGGGCGTCACCAGCCCTGCCCGCCGAGATCTGGGTGTCTAATCCGAGGTGAATGCGTCCGCGAAGGAAGGTGCCGGCCGTCAGCACCACCGCCGGCGCCTCGTATCGGCGGCCATCCACCGTCACGACACCACGTACCCGCCCGCCATCGAGGACGAACGACGCCGCCGTGCCCTGCGCGAAGTCCAGCCGGTGCTGCCGCTCGAGCAGGGTGCGCACCGCACGACGGTAGAGCGCACGGTCGCACTGGGCCCGGGGGGAACGCACCGCAGGTCCCTTCGAGCGGTTGAGCATCCTGAACTGAATCCGCGCCAGATCGGTCGCGCGCCCCATGACACCGCCCAACGCGTCGACTTCGCGCACGACGGTGCCCTTGGCGATCCCGCCGATCGCGGGATTGCACGACATCTGACCGATTGTCTCCAGATTCTGTGTCAGCAGAAGCGTCCGCGCTCCCGCTCGTGCGGCGAGCGTCGCCGCTTCCGAGCCGGCGTGTCCGCCGCCGATCACAATGACGTCGTAACGGTCCATCATGCGGAATGGGAGAAGAGGTAAGAGTCGACAATTCCCTCTGGCACGCTGCGGGTACGCGTCCTATCTTAGCGCCTCGTACCGACCATCCGTCCATGCCCATGTCTTATCGCATCAGGATCGATCGTTTCCTCTGCACCGGCTACGCCGAGTGCGTCGGGATCGCGCCGGAGGTCTTCAAGCTCGGCGACGACAACATCTCGGTCGTCGTCGATGCCGACGGCGCCGACGAGGAGACGGTCCTCGATGCGGCCCGTGCCTGCCCGGTGGACGCCATCACCGTCCACGACGAGTTCGACGACCAACTGTGGCCTGCGTGATCACTCGTCGCCGGCCAGATCGGAAAAGCGGGTGACGCGCGCCACCTGCTCGCTGGGCACGAGAAGATTTTTGTGGTCGGCACGGATGCCGAACTTGGCGCTGCGCCGGAGAAACTCCTCCCGCGTCGGTCCTGTCACCGATGCATCATGGACTCCGACGTCGTGGAGCAGCACTCCCCGCTCATCCTGACTATCGAACCGGCCTACATACGTGCGAGAACCCGTGGTCTCCAGCACCACGGTGATCCCGTGCAGCTCGTGGTGCCCCGGATGAAATACGTGGCCAGTCATGCGACCGATTCCCGCGCGCTCAGACGGGGGCGCCGCAGTAGCGGTCGAACGCGGCGGTGAGGTTGGCCGCGACCATCTGGGGCGATTTGCCCTCGATCTGGTGACGGTGAATGAAGTGGACCACCTCGCCGTCGCGGACCAGCGCCATGGATGGGCTGCTCGGTTGATACTCGCCGAAGTACTGGCGCGCCCGCGCCGTCGCCTCGAGATCCTGCCCGGCGAATACCGTCACGATCTGCTGCGGTTTGACCGGATGGTCGAGCGCGAGCCGGAGCGCGGGACGCGCGTTGCCGGCGGCGCAGCCGCAGACCGAGTTTACGAAGACGAGCGTCGTCCCCCGCTGGTCGCCGAGCGCGGCATCCACCGCGGTCGAGGTCGTGAGCTCGGTGGCGCCCATCCGGGTCATTTCTTCCCGCATGGGGGCGACGAGGGCGGGATTGTATGGCATGTAGTTACTCCGTCGAGATTACGGGTTGGTCGGTTGGGTCGCCAGCAAGCGCCTGCTTCATCGCGTGCCACGATAAACTGGCGCACTTGACGCGAATGGGAAACTCGGACACACCGGAGAACACCGCGAGCTTGCCCAAAGTTTCCGCTTCGGCCGGCTCGAGTCTTCCCGTCACCAGCCGCTGGAACCGGTCGAAGAGGGCTTCAGCCTCGATCCGGGTCTTGCCGATCACTGCGCCGGTCATCAGGGACGCGGACGCCTTGGAGATGGCGCACCCCGACCCCTGAAAGGTCGCTTCCTTGATGACATCGCCGTCCAGGCGCAGCCAGACGGTCACCTCGTCACCGCACAGCGGGTTGTTGCCCTGGGCCTTGCGGTCCGCGTCGGCCATGGCCCGGTAGTTTCTCGGCGACCGGTTGTGCTCCAGGATCACGTTCTGGTACAGCTCGTTCAGACTTCCCATCAGCCGAAAACCGCCCGCACTCGCTGGAGGCCGTGAACCAGCGCCTGCACCTCGGCCAGCGTGTTGTAGAAGGCGAACGAGGCTCGCACGGTCGCGGGCACCCCGAGGCGCTGCATCACCGGCTGCGCGCAATGATGCCCGGCTCGGACCGCGACACCTTCATCGTCCAGCACCGCGCCCACGTCATGGGGATGCACGTCATCCACTACGAATGAAAGCACGGACGCCTTCTGCGGTGCCGTTCCGACCAGTCGCACGCCGGGGACTTCTCCCACCGCGGCCGTTGCCGCCGCCAGCAGCTCCGCTTCCCAGGCCTCGATGGCCGGGAGCCCGACCGACTCCACGTAGTCGAGCGCCGCGCCGAGTCCAATCACCTCGGCGATCATCGGCGTTCCCGCCTCGAACTTGGCCGGAACCGGCGCCCAGGTAGAGCGTTCGAGGGTCACGCTGGAGATCATGTCTCCGCCCCCCTGCCACGGAGGCATCCGCTCGAGCAGCTCCGCTCGACCGTAGAGTATGCCGACGCCGGTCGGGCCGTAGATCTTGTGCCCCGAACAGGCGAAGAAGTCACAATCGAGCGATTGCACGTCGACTTCGAGGTGTGAAGCGCTCTGCGCGCCATCCACCAGGACGGGGATCCCCCGTGCGTGGGCCATGGCGACGAGCTCCCGCACCGGGTTGATGGTTCCGAGCGCGTTGGAGAGGTGGACCAGCGCGACCAGGCGGGTGCGGTCGCCGAGGAGTCGGCGGAAAGCATCCAGGTCCAGCTCGCCGGAGTCGGTGATGGGCGCGGCGCGGACCACCGCCCCCGTCGCCTCCGCCGCGAGCTGCCACGGGACGATGTTCGAGTGATGCTCCATCCCGGTGATCAGAATCTCATCACCGGGCCGGAGCATACTCCGACCGAAGCTCTGCGCGACCAGATTGATCGATTCGGTGGTCCCGCGAGTGAAGACGATCTGCCGTGGCGAAGGCGCATGGATGAACCTCGCCACCCGTTCACGGACAGCCTCGTACGCCTCGGTGGCCCGCTCGCTCAGGTAGTGGACCCCGCGGTGGATGTTCGCGTTGTCCTCCGCATAGAAGTGGACGAGTGCGTCGATGACCGCACGTGGCTTCTGGGTGGTGGCGGCGTTATCGAGGTAGACCAGCGGCTTGCCCCGCACCGACCGAGCGAGGATGGGAAAGTCGTCGCGCAGGCGGGCGACGTCGAACGGCGCGGGAGACCCCGGGCGCGTCAGGGGGGTGGTCGCCGCGGTCATGGCGGTCAGACTCCGCCGAGCCGCTCGAGAACGAGGCGGTCGAGCTCCCGGCGCACCGGCTCGAGGGCGACTTCCTCGATGACTTCGGCGGCAAAGGCATAGGTGAGGAGCCGCTCAGCGGCGTCGGCGGGAAGTCCACGGCTCCGAGCGTAGAACCGGGCGACGTCGTCGAGCCGGCCCACGGTAGCGCCATGGGTGCACTTCACGTCGTCCGCGAAGATCTCGAGCTGGGGCTTGGTGTTCACTCGCGCGTGATCACTGCGAAGCAGGTTTCGATTGGTCTGCTTGGCATCGGTCTTCTGCGCCTCGGGCTGGACGAACACCTTGCCGTTGAAGACCGCGCGTGACCGGTCATCGAGCACGCCTTTGTAGACCTCCCAGCTTCGGCAGTTCGGCCGATCGTGATAGATGGCCGTGTGATTGTCCACGATCTGCTCGCCGCGCGCGAGATACAGACCATACATGAGGGTCTCGATGTTCTCGTCGTTCAGACGCACGTGCAGGTTGTGTCGTGCCAACGCGCCGCCCATGGCCAGCGTGAAGGACCGGTAATGACTGTCCCGCTGCTGGTCGACGTGGGTCAGACCGATGTGGCTGGCCCGCTCGCTCTCGCGCTGGATCCTGGTATGCTCGAGCCACGATCCCGGGGCGGCGGCGACCTCGGTGACCACGTTCGTCCAATAGCTGCTGCCGGGCGCGAGCGTCACGTAGCTCTCGATGACGGAAGCTTTGGCTCCGCGCTCGACCACGATCACGTTGCGTGGATGGATGACGGTGCCCGTGGCATCCGACGTCGTCAGGAAGACGAGATGGACGGGGCGTGCCAGCTCGACCCCCGCCGGTACGTAGACGACGCCACCTTCCCTGACGAAGGCGGTGTTGAGGGCGGTGAAGGGACTGCCCTCGATCGGCGCGTGGCGAGCGAGATGCTTTTCGAGGAGCGCCTCGTCCTCCCGGAGCGCCTCCGAGAGGCTTCCGACCCGAACGCCGCGAGGCAACGGCCCGATGTTACTCAGGGACTCGTTCAGCATCCCATTGACGAAGACGAGCGTGGTCCACTCGGCGTGGCCGAACACGAACGGCGCGACATCCGCGCGGCTGACCGAGGTCGGCGAGCCGTTCGCAAGCCGCCACGTACCCTGAGCGAGTGAGGTCACCGGTGTGAACCGCCACTCTTCATCTCGGGCGCCGGGGAAGCCGACCCGGGCGAACCGTTCCATGGCCCCTCGCCGCGCCGTCTCGAGCCAGTCGGGCACGTCCGTCGTCGATGTGCCGGCCAGCGCCTCGAACTCCTGCACCAGCGCCTGCGTCATGACGCGGCTCCGACGGGTTGCTCCAGCCATTCGTAACCCCGAGCCTCGAGCTCGAGTGCCAGATCCTTCCCACCCGACTTGGCGATCCGGCCGTTGGAGAGGACGTGGACGTAATCGGGAACGATGTGGTTGAGCAGACGCTGGTAATGGGTCACCACGATGGTGGCGTTGTCCGGCCGCCTGAGGCTGTTGACCCCATTCGCCACGATGCGGAGCGCGTCGATATCGAGACCCGAGTCGGTCTCGTCCAGAATGGCCAAGCGCGGATTCAGCACCGCCATCTGGAGAATCTCATTCCTCTTCTTTTCCCCGCCCGAGAACCCGAAGTTGACCGCCCGGCTCATGATTTCGGGACCCCATTCCACGACCTTGAGCTTGTCCTCGAGGATGTCGAGGAAGTCCATCGAATCAACCTCTTCCTCACCCCTCGCCTTGCGCAGCTCGTTGTAGGCGGCCCGGAGGAAATACGCGTTCGTCACGCCGGGGATCTCGACCGGATACTGGAACGCCAGGAAGATGCCGGCCTGCGCGCGCTCTTCCGGCTCCAGGTCGAGCAGGTCCTGGCCCATGTACGTGACCGATCCGGCGGTCACTGTATAGGCCGGGTGTCCGGCGAGCACTTGAGCCAGCGTGCTCTTGCCAGAGCCATTGGGTCCCATGACGGCATGGACCTCGCCGGCATTCACGGTCAGGCTGATGCCCTTGAGGATTTCCTTGTCGCCGGCCGAGGCCCTGAGGCCTTTGATCTCGAGCACTCTTAGTCTCCCTTTTCTCTTTTCTCTTTTTTCTCTTTCTCTAACCTACGCTGCCCTCGAGACTCACCCCCAACAGCTTCTGCGCCTCCACCGCGAACTCCATCGGCAGCTCCTTGAAGACTTCCTTGCAGAAGCCGTTCACGATCATGGAGATCGCGTTCTCGGTATTGAGGCCCCGCTGCTTGAGATAGAAGATCTGATCCTCCCCGATCTTCGACGTGGACGCCTCGTGCTCGGTCGACGAGGAGGAATTCTGCACGTCGATGTACGGGAAAGTATGGGCTCCGCAGCGGTTCCCGATCAGCATCGAGTCACACTGGGTGTAGTTCCGGGCGTTGGCCGCCTTGGGAAGAACCTTGACCAGGCCGCGATAGCTGTTCTGTCCGCGACCGGCTGAGATTCCCTTGGACACGATCGTGCTCCGGGTGTTCTTCCCCATATGGATCATCTTGGTGCCGGTGTCCGCCTGCTGCCTCCCGTTCACGACCGCCACCGAGTAGAACTCACCCACCGAATCGTCGCCCTGGAGGATCACGCTCGGATACTTCCAGGTAATGGCGGAGCCGGTCTCCACCTGAGTCCAGGAAATCTTGGACCGCTGGCCGGCGCACTTCCCTCGCTTCGTGACGAAGTTGTAGATGCCGCCTCGCCCCTCCTCGTCACCGGCATACCAGTTCTGCACGGTGGAGTACTTGATCGAGGCATCGTCGTGAGCCACCAGCTCGACCACGGCGGCGTGGAGCTGGTTCTCGTCACGCTTCGGGGCGGTACAACCTTCGAGGTAGCTCACCGAGGCGCCTTCGTCGGCGACGATCAAGGTGCGCTCGAACTGTCCCGTGCCCGCCGTGTTGATGCGGAAATAGGTGGAAAGCTCCATCGGGCATTTCACACCCTTCGGGACGTACACGAACGACCCATCGGTGAACACGGCCGCGTTGAGGGCGGCGAAGAAGTTGTCGCTGGGCGGCACCACCGAGCCCAGATACTTCCGAACCAGCTCGGGATGCTCGCGAACCGCCTCGCCGAACGAGCAGAAGATGATGCCCTGCTCCGCGAGCTTGGCCTTGTACGTCGTCCCGACGGAGACGCTGTCGAAGATCGCGTCGACCGCTACGCCCGCCAGAATCTTCTGTTCGGAGAGCGGAATCCCGAGTTTTTCGTAGGTCGCCAGGAGCTTGGGGTCGACCTCGTCGAGACTCCCCAGGGGCTTCATGTTGCGTGGCGCCGAGTAGTAGCTGATCGACTGGTAGTCCACCGGCGGATAGGTGATGTTCGGCCAGTGATGGGGCTCGGTCATCTTGAGCCACCCGCGGAGCGCCTTCAGCCGCCACTCCAGGAGCCATGCCGGCTCGCCCTTCTTGGCGCTGATGAGGCGGACGACGTCCTCGTTCAACCCCTTCGGCACCGTGTCCGCGTCGATATCGGTCACGAAGCCGTACTTGTATTCCTTATTGACCAGAGACTCGACCGACGAGCTCATGGCATTTCCTCCGCGGCGCGAAACCGCACGTGGTATTCACAAGTGGTGCACCCGCTCAGGATGTGCTCGCGGCGGGCCACTTCGGCCTTTAACACCTCAGCGAGAAAACGGGCTTCCGCGGCGCAGATCTCAGGGAACCGTTCCGCCACGGCCGAAATGGCACAGTTGTGTTCCGTCAGGGTGCCGACCGCGTCACCGACGGTTCCCTCCGCCATGTAGCCCTCGTCGGACAGGGCCTTCACCACCACCCGGAGCCGCTCTTCGGCGGGACTATCCTTGAGCGAGCCGGCGAGCCGCTGAGCCATCGCCCCGAAATAGCTCTGCAATAACGAAACGGCAGCAGCGCGACCCTCCCGCTCGACCAGATGATCAAGCAATCCCTGGAGGGCCTCCTCGTAGCGGCGGGGAAAAAGCGCCTCGCCGGCGGAGCTCAGGCGGTAGAGAAAGACGGGAGCGCCGACGCCACGGTTCTCCCGCTCGTAGCGCACCAGTCCTTCTGCCTCCAGCTCCTTCAGATGGTGCCGGACGGCATTGAGCGACACGTTCAGAAAGTGGGCAAGCTCCTTGGCGGTCAGTGGCTGAAGCCGCTTCAGCTGCACGAGC
>DATBSO010000148.1:0-6677 GCA_036559745.1 Gemmatimonadales bacterium
TAATGGAGCAGCAGGAGGGCGAGATAGCTCACGAACACCCCGGTATAAATGGGGTGGCGGACGTAGGCATACGCGCCATCCATCACCAGAGTCCGCTGAGCGGGTACCATGCCGATGTTGCGGCCCAAACTGAACCTCGCATAGAGTGTCAGAACGAGACTGAACAGGGCCAAGGAGACGCCGAACCAGTACGGAACGAGCGCTATCCCCGGAGCCTTATCGATGGCTGGAAACGGTATCCAGTAGGAAGCCAGGAAGGACACGAGCCAGTACAGGGGGTTGGCAGAGACTCTCTGCGGTGGCCGCCGGACGAGCATCGTCACGACGGTCACCGCTGCCTGGATGATGAGTGTGATCTTGACGAGATCGAGCTGGCCTTCGACTAGCCGCCGGTACACTGCATACGCGAGCGGTGCACTGATGAGCGCCGCGAGTACCTTGTCCACCCACGAATTCGTGAGCGCACGGCCCAGCCAGCCCTTGAAACTCATTGACTGGGCGGCCTCCCACCCGTCACCCGCTTCACGGTCCGTCCCGCCGGGATCGCGGAGTCAGCCCCGTCCACCTCATTGATGATCGCGAGCTGTTCGATCGGGATGGTCGAAGGATACTGGGCATTGAACTGCGCCAGCGTCATCTCCTTCGACAACTTCACGGCCTCGACCTTGGCCGGCTGTACCGACAGGGCGGCCGCATCCCTGAGCTCGCTGAAGCTCCCGGCAGTCTGACGGAAGACGTTGTCGTAGGTGCTGAGCTTCCCGCCCGGCGTGTACGACAACAGGCCGTACGTGGTCCCTCCGAACGAGATGAACGTCGCCAACCCCTCGATGGTGCCCTGTTCCGTCTGAGCCTGGAAGTAGCTCGAGGCCGCGGGCAGTCCGTTGATGCTGGCCGTGGACCCCCGGCCGGCCGTAATCCCCTGTTGCGAGAGGAACTGGGTTGCCGCGTCGCGTGGAGAGGTCTTCCCCGCCAGTGAGAGCTGGATGATCGCGTCCTGATTGGGGCTCCCGGCCATGACGGCCTGAGCCGTATTCTGGGTCTGCCACCCCGAGGGGAAGGTGACCTGGAACTTGAGATCGGGATGAAGGAAGCGGCTGCCCTGGAAGAACCCCTGCCGCGGATCCTCTCCGAAGGTCAGACCCTGGATGTGCTGGAGGTACTGATCGCGGTTGATGATCGTGTTGCTGAGATCCTGGTGCAGGGTGTCCAGCCGGGCCTGCGTCGCCGTCACCCGATTGGCCGGAGCCGGGTGGGTGGAGAGCCAGTCGGGCAGCTTCCCTCCACCGGCCGCCTCTCCCACGCGATCGAGGGTGTGGAAGACGTTCGCCATCTCCCGCACGTCGTAATTCTGACCAAGGGCGTAGCGAAACCCTGCCATGTCGGCCTGGTTCTCGGCATCGCGACTGTACTTGAGGAACAGCACCTGGAGTCCCTGGCTGGCGACTCCGGCAAGCTTGGCCACGTCGGATGAGAGGATGCTGCCGAGTCCCAGGCCGAGGGTCGCGATCTGGGCCTTGCTCATCTGCTGCACCGAGTGGCGATTGGTCACATGACCGATCTCGTGTCCCACGACGGTCGCCAACTCGGCCTCATCGTTGATGTAGGTCAGCAGCCCGCGGGTGACGAAGATGAACCCGCCGGGGAGCGCGAAGGCGTTGACCGACGCGTCGTTCACGACGTGAAATTCCCAGGGCAGATTGGGGCGCTCCGAGGCGGCGGCCATCTTCAATCCGATGCCGGAGACGTAGGCTTGAAGCTGGGGGTCATTCACCAGGCCGATCTGCTGGATCGTCTGCTGTGACGCCTCTTTCCCCATCTGGATTTCCTGGCCCTCGGACACCAGGGAAAGCTCGTTCTTCCCGGTGACGGGGTTGGTGGCACACGAGATGGCGACGGAGACGAGCAGGACTAAGGCGGCAAGACGCTTCATGGTGTACCTCGGTTCGCGGTCGAATGCGGTCCGGATCATCCCAAGAAGGTATCGCCGCACCGGGGCGAACGCAGTGACGTCAGTTACTCACATGGCTTCCTGGGCTCGCCGTGGCCCACGCGTCTCCCGGGACAGGCGCTGCCGGAAGTACTCCACGGTGCGTTCCAGGCCCTGGGCGAGGTGGATCCTGGGCTCCCAGTCGAGCCATTCGCGCGCCCGGCTGATGTCGGGTTTTCGCTGGGTAGGATCATCGGCCGGCAGCGGACGGTAGACGATGCGGACCTCCTCGCCGACCGACTTGGCCACTTCCTCGGCGAGCTGCCGAATCGTGAACTCGACCGGATTACCGAGGTTGACCGGCTCGTGTCGTCCCTCGGCGGCCATGAGGCGGATGAGGCCGTCCACCAACTCGTCCACGTAGCAGAAGGATCGAGTCTGCTCGCCGGTGCCGTAGAGCGTCAGCTCCTTACCTCTGAGCGCCTGGACGATGAAGTTCGAGACCACGCGCCCGTCGGACTCGGCCATTCGCGGGCCGTAGGTGTTGAAGATTCTGGCGATACGGATGTCGACCTTGTCCTGCCGGTGATAGTCCATCATGAGCGTTTCAGCGACCCGCTTCCCCTCATCGTAGCAGGATCGCGGTCCGATCGGATTCACATTGCCCCAGTACGACTCCGGCTGCGGATGGACGGTCGGATCGCCGTACACTTCCGAGGTCGAGGCCTGAAGCACTCTCGCGCGCACTCGCTTGGCGAGCACGAGCATGTTGATCGCGCCCATGACGTTGGACTTGACCGTCTTGACCGGATTGTACTGATAGTGAATCGGCGAGGCGGGACAGGCCAGATTGTAGATCTGGTCCACCTCGAGAAACAGCGGCTCGGTCACGTCGTGCCGCATGATCTCAAAGTCGGGCTTATCCATCAGATGCTCGACGTTCTCACGGCGGCCCGTGAAGAAGTTGTCGAGACAAATGACGTGATGGCCCTCTCCGAGGAGTCTCTCGCAGAGATGGGACCCGATGAAGCCGGCGCCGCCGGTGACCAGGATTCTCATAGTGCCAGCTGAATAGGCAGGTGTTGTGCCATCAGCATCGGCGGCTCACGACCGGCATTTGATGGTTAAACAACTGAGATGAAAGGACTTACAATTTGGTGATCGGTGCGGGGATGCCGGGGATTGTGCACTGTCGGGGCGTCCCCGCCATGAACCGTGGCCAGTCGCTAGCGATTGGACCCACCGGGGGCCGGGGTTACGGCCGAATCGGGGGTGGGCGCTTCCGAGGCCTCCTCATCGGCACGTCCGCCGGCACGATCCACCAGCGTCAAGGTACCCAGTCCACGCTGGTCCACGCCAAGTCCCGCCTTCGTGACGCCGTTGCGGTCGGCGAAGACCACCGTGACCGCGCCGCTCGACGTCAGCCCGAGGACCGCGCGACTCTTTCCGGCCTGATCGGCCAGGACGATTGTGGTGCTCTGGTCCGGGAGAGAACCCAGCACCAGTCTGGGTTGATTGGCGCCGTCAACGAGAGACACGCCCGAAGAACCATCCCCGAAGACGCGCAGCCTCAGACGCGGACGCCCGGCCGAGTCACTCAACAGTATCTGGGAGGCTCCGTCCTCGCTCATTCCGACGATGCCTCTCGGGCGGCCCTGCGCGTCGCGGATCACGAACCGTCGCGCCTGCACTTCGGTCGGAGTGAAGATTCCCATTCCGCGGGGCCATCCGACGAGCACGAGGACCGCCATGACACCTACGAGGGCAGCTCCGACGAACATGAGCACCGTGCCGAACCGCCTGACGCGGGTCGCCTCTCGCTCCGCGTCCTCCAGGCGTTTCAGCAGGTCGTCGGTCTCGCCAGGTGCGGTCATTGGGTGGGCGCCGGCGGGGCCACGGGGAAATCCAGAAAATACGACTCGGCCGCGAGTCGTACGAGGTCGGGAGTCAGCCGCGGCTCCTTCCCCATATACGACGAGATGTCGCGGAGATGGTCGATGAGGTCGCGGGGATGACAGCCGCGCGGGGCGATGGCGTGACGGTCGTAATAGTCGCGCCAGATCTGCGCGACCGCCTCGGGCGCGTACGGAACGGCGTTCTGCTCGCAGTAGCGCTCGAAGATGCGCTCGTACTGCTCCCGGGTGGGACTCTCGACCCGGATCTTGTAGTGAATGCGGCGAAGAAACGCCTCTTCCACCAGATTGGTCGGCGGAATGTTCGTCGCGAATATCAGAAGGCAATCGAACGGCATGGGGAACTTCGCGCCGGTATGGAGCGTGAGATAGTCCACCTTCTTTTCGAGCGGCACGATCCACCGGTTGAGCAGGTCGCGATGCGGGACCCGCTGGCGGCCGAAATCGTCGACGATGAGGACCCCGCCGTTGGCCTTCATCTGAAACGGCGCCTGGTACAGATGGGTCGTGGAGTCGTACTGGAGATCGAGTTGGTCGAGGTTGAGCTCACCGCCGGTGATGACGACGGGACGCTGCACGAGCACGTAGCGCTGGTCGTATGCCGCCGGTGCGCCCAGCCACGTGCCCTTCGCGGCCCGGCTCTCTTCGAGGTCCACGGCCCGGTGGTACACCGGATCGTAGAGCACCAGGATCTCGCCGTTCACTTCGACGGCGTAGGGGATGAACTGTGACCCCCCCAGCATGCCGGCGATGGTTTCGGCAATCGCCGTCTTGCCGTTTCCCGACTCGCCGTACAGGAACATCGACTTCGCGGAATTGATCGCCGGCCCAACCATGTCCACCGTGGAGGGATCGAGCACGAGCCAGTTGAGACCCGCGTGCACGACCTCCTGATTGACACGTGCGTGCTGGATGGATTGGGCCCCCACCGAGGCACGATACTGGGACAGCGGCACCGGCGCCGGGCCGACGTAGCTCATCGCCGACATCGCTTCCCGCGCGCGGCCGCGCCCCGCATCGGTGAGATCGAAGACGTAGGTCGCGCGACCAGGCCCGGTCACCCCGTGGACTTCGATCAGCCGGCGATGCTGCATGCTGAGCAGCAGGTCGTCGATGATGGGGAACGGGAGGCGGATCCGCTCGCTCAGCAGCTTTCCGAGCTGAGCCCCCTGCACGTACAAGGTCCGGAGCAGGAGCTCGGTCACGAACTCCGCCGACAAGCCGGTATCGTCGATCCGCTCGGGCGGGGGCGGAGCGACCGGAAGGTCGCTCAGCCGCTCGGCCGGATACATGACGTTGTTGTTGATAGCGCCGATGGCCATGCTCGTCATCCTTCCCAGGTGAGCCGGTGACCAGTCGCAGTAGCCGTCTCATTGAGCGTGCCGGCCGGGAGCTCGAGGGCCCAGGCCGCCCGCTTGTGCCATGCGGTTCGACGATTGGGACGCAGTCGGTGGTAGATCGCCATGATGATGCCGTCCTCATCGAGGAATGCGACGTCGATCGGAAAGCGCATTCCCACGGTGTGGACGGCGGGACATCCGGTCAGCAACAACCCTTCTCCCTCTTCCAGACGGCTGCGGCCCAGCAGCCCGCGCGCGCGCAGCCAGAAGCCGTTGGCCAGACCCACCCGCACCGCGAGGGGCTTCTCCGCGCCCTCGCGGCGAACTACGACCGTCTTCACAATCCGCTCATCGTCTCCAGAATCTGGATCATGGCGGGACCCAGAATCACGACGAACAGCGCCGGGAAGACACAGAGCACCAGGGGGAAGACCAGCTTGATGGCCGTCTTGGCCGCGGCTTCTTCGGCCCGCTGGCGGCGCTTGGTGCGCAGAGACTGGGACTGCACCCGCAACGCGTTGGCCACGGAGGTGCCGAACCGGTCGGTTTGAATCAGCATCGCGACGAGCGAGCTCACATCCGGCAGCCCGGTCCGCTCCGCGAGCATGCGCAGGGCGTCCTCACGCGGCGTACCTGCGCGAATCTCCAGGTTCACCATGATGATCTGCTCGCTCAGGAGCGGGCTCACATAATGAATCTCGTCGGCGACGCGGAGGAGGGCCTGGTTGAGTCCCAGCCCGGCTTCCACGCACACCACCAGCATGTCCAACGCGTCGGGAAGCGCCCGCTGTACTTCCTTCTGCCGTTTCTTGAGGCGCTTGCGGACGACGAAGGGCGGGATGATCCAGCCTACCGCCCCGAACCAGGCCGATCCCAGGACGACCGCGATCAGGTCCGGCTTGAACAGCGGAATGAGGAGCATGCCGATGCTCGCCAGGAGAAGCACCATGGCGACGCGGCTGCCCCAATAGATCGCGGCCGCATTGACATTCAGATACCCGGCCTGGACGAGCCAGAGACGGGTGGACTTCTCGTTACTGCCCCTCCGGATCCGCTCGCCAAGGCCCTGGAGCAGCAGCATGATCCGCTCGTTCCGGTCCGAGATCGAGGCGTCGCGGCCGAGAACTCCGGATGCGCGGCGTAGATCGTCGAGCTGCCGGGTGAGGTTCGCCGGCTGGGAGGGTGCCAGTTGCGCCAGAAAGATGATCACCAGCGCGGCGGACAATCCCGCAAGGAATGCGACGAGATAGAGCATGATAGTCTCTCAGATCTCGATGTCGACGATACGGCGGATCCAGAAGAAACCCATCAGCTGCATCGTGATGGCGATACCGAGCAGGAGCTTGCCGAGCGGATGGTTGAAGAGCAGCCGGCCGTATTCGGGATTGATCGCGAGGATGGCGCCCCCGACGAAGATCGGCAGCGCGGCGAGCACGTATCCGCTGAGGCGCCCCTGCGCCGTGTAGGTACGAAGCTGGCGACGGACCACGAAGCGCT
>DATBSO010000149.1:0-37879 GCA_036559745.1 Gemmatimonadales bacterium
TACCCCATCCTCGCTCCCTCATCCGGGGTTCAGCGCCGCGACGCCCGCCCGCGCGACCTCGGCATCCTGCGCGGACTGGATTCCCGATACGCCGATGGCGCCGACCACCGGGCCGGCGGCCGGGCCACTGCCGCGGTGGTAGGCGACGGTGTGGGAGGGCTCATCGAATCACCTTCCGGGTGCGGGTCGCTCGATCCCGGGCGCCAGGGACCATACAAGCTACTCGAAGAATTGCGGCCGGGAGAGATGAGAACGGGACAATGCAGAGGAAGGGCGGCCCCGGCTCGTCGCCGGGGCCTGGTCAAGCGGTCACACCTCCGCTGGTGCCGGCGGAGTTACTGCGGCCTCATCACGCTCGCCGGTGCGAATTCTCCGCACCTGAGCCACGTCGAGCACGAACACCTTGCCGTCGCCCACTTCTCCGGTGTGCGCGGCCGACAAAATCGCTCGCACGGTCACGTCGACGAACGGCTCGGAGACACCGATTTCGAGCCGCACCTTCTCCTGCAATTCGACCTTCACGGTCGTACCCCGATACGTCTCGACGCGGTCGGTCTCCCCGCCATGACCCAGCACCCGGGACACGGTGAGTCCGCGGACCTCGGCGCGGTAGAGCGCCTCCAGCACCTCGTTGAGCCGGTCGGGCCGGATGATCGCGACAATCAGCTTCATGACGAGCCTCCGGCGTCAGCGGGACGCGGGATGAGGATGAAGAGCGGCAACCGGCGACTCGACCGCCGCCGACTCGGGAATGACGAGGATCGAGCCTTCGCCGTTGGTGTAGGCCTCTTCCCCGTGCTCACTGACGTCCATGCCGATGCCTTCGGTCCCGCGAACCGCGCGGAGCGAGGTGACGAGGCCCATGAGCTTGAGAATGGCGAACGTCATGAGTCCGGCGTAGACGAGCGACGTGAGGACCCCCACGGCCTGGATGCCGAGCTGCGCGGCGTTACCCGCGAGCAATCCGTCGTTCCCAGCCGCGTTCCAGGCCTTCTGGGCAAAGACTCCGGTCAACAGCGCCCCCGTCATCCCGCCGATGCCGTGGCCGGCGAAGACATCCAGGGAATCGTCGAGTCTCGTGCGCGAGCGGTAGACGATGGCGAAATAGCTCGGCAGCGCGGCGATCGCGCCGAGGATCAGCGCCCCGACGGGACTCACGAAGCCGGCGGCCGGCGTGATCGCGACCAAGCCGACGACGATGCCCGTCGCGCCGCCCACGGCGGTCGCGCGGCCGGTCCGGAAGTAGTCGAGCATGACCCACGCCACCAGGGTGGCCATGGGAGCGAGGAAAGTGTTGGTGAAGGCGAGCGCTGCGAGCTCGTTCGCGCCCAGCGCGCTGCCGCCGTTGAAGCCGAACCAGCCGAACCAGAGCAGGCCGGCTCCGAGCAGGACGAACGGCACGTTGTGCGGCAGAATCGCCTGGCGCCCGTAGTCCTTACGCGCGCCGAGGACGAGCGCGGCCACCAGCGCGGACACGCCCGCGTTGATGTGCACGACCGTGCCGCCGGCGAAGTCGAGCACGCCGCGGGTCATGAGCCAGCCGCCTCCCCAGACCCAGTGAGCGACGGGAGCGTAGACGAGCAGGGTCCAGAGCGCGATGAAAGCGAGGTAGGGCCCGAACCGCATCCGCTCGACCACGGCGCCGGAGATGAGCGCCGCGGTGATGATCGCGAAGGTGCCCTGGTACGCCATGAAGAGCACATGGGGAATCGTCCCCTTCGCTTCGGTGCCGACCCCGCCCAGCAGGGCGTTCGTGGTGCTGCCGATCCACGCGTTCCCGTCGCTGAAGGCCAGGCTGTATGCCAGCAGGGCCCAGACGATGCCGACGACGCCGAGGGCGGCGAAGCTCATCATCATCGTATTCAGCGAATTCTTGGAGCGGACCAGGCCTCCGTAGAAGAAGGCGAGCGCGGGGGTCATGAGCAGCACCAGCGCGGTGGCGACCAGCATCCAGGCGGTATCGGCGGGCACCACGGCGGGGGCCGTGGCGGCGGCGTCCTGGAGCGAGGCGACAAGGGCGAGATGGGTCACATCGGTCTCCTCAGGGAGCGGGGTTCCGGGCCGGCCTCACATGTGCACGGCCCACAAGAGTGTACGGCACGGGCCTTCTCCGCACAAGCCCCCTGCTCACGAAATTGTGCATTTTTGGCACTGGAGTAACCGATTTGTCGAGCTTAGTCGTCTTCACTTTGCATGGTTGACCTAGATTTAGAGCCAGTTTTGCTCACTTTCGGGTGCACAATGGCGCTCACCCACCCCCCGGTCGCGCCTGCCCGATGGCCCGGGCCAGCTCGCCGGCGGCGGCCCCCAGCCCGGGCAACTCCTCGTGCCGCGTGCTCATCGCCCCCGATCGGAGGTCCGCTTCGAGTCCCCGACAGATCTCTCTGGCTCTCCGGAGCCGGAAACTTTCCTGAAAGGCCCGATAGTCGTTGGCGCTCCCCGCGCTCAATAGTCCCCATAGCCGCAAGCGAAGATCGTCCACCGAGCTCTTGAACTCGCCCAACGCGCTGCTCGGGATGTCGGCCTGCGTCATGCGCCTCTCGATCGCCTGCAGCGCTGAGTTGAGCGCCGTGACCTGCTCGGCGAAGCTTGGCTCTGCCATTCACGCCTCCCGGATAGTCACTCGTTTCGGTCGACCTACCTGGACGCTCCGACTCCGCGCGCCATGGCCGTGGCCGCGGCGACCATGATGACCACCAGCACCGCCTGGATGTAGCTGATCGTGGCGAACCGCGATGCCGGTCGCACGTCGACGCCGGTGCCCCGCGCCGACGCGACGCGCCACTTGATGAGTGCCACCATCGGCGCGATCTCGAGCAGCAGGATCGCGACGAGCGCCGACATCTTGAGCCAGAAGACGTGATTCTGCAGGTAGTACCCGGTGGGCTTCTCGGTGCCGGCCAGAAGACGCCACACGCCGCTGCCAATCCAGAGAATCGCGGACACGCCCCACCAGGAGTCCGCGGCGAAGAGCCGGCGGAGACCGGGTCCATCGAGCGGCCCACGGAAGCTGCGGGCTCTCACCCAGATCGCGCCGAGCCCGATGCCGAGCGCGAGCAGATGCACCCAGGCAAGCATCACCTTGGTCACGTCGTTCCTCCGGGCACTGCCTCCCACAATTCGGGATACCGCAGCACCATGCCCGCGTCGCTCACGTCGAGCTCGGCGGTGAACGTCCCGCCGAAGGCTTCGTAGCGGTAACGATGATGGGCGACGTGACGGTAAACTTGGGACAGGGGCTGGAGCGTGAGCTCGGGAAACCGAAGCCAGGCCGCGGTCACTTCAGCGGCTTCGCCGACCGACAATCCCAGACGCCGGATCGGCAGCATGTTCGTCGCGGGGCTGAATGCCAGGTCGAGGTCGATACAACCGTTGACCGACGGACACTCCCGCCCGTTGATACGCCACCGTTGGTTCGCGTCCGCCGTCAGATCGACGCGCACACAAGTCTTCCCCACCCAACCCGCGATCTTCGCGTGCAGCGTCTGCCAGCCCGAGGAGCAAGCGACGAGATACTCGAGCCGGCATGGCTGGCCCTGGTGCGCAAAGACCGCCGTGCCACTCAGGTGCCAGAACGGCTCATGAAAAATCACTCGCGCCGCCTCGTGGCCTGGCTGATCGAGTCGGCGCCACAAAATCAGCTCTTCCGTCAACGGGCCGTCCCCTGTGGCCGTGAACGCAGCGACTGCTCACTCGTAGTCAGTATAGGCAGGCGTCTCGATTCGCGCCCCCGTCGCCACTTCGCGAAGTGAGTGGATCAGGGTCACGGTACTTTCTTCGCGAGTCACCCGGGACTCGAGCAGCTCATAGCGCTTCGGATCGCCATACCCCGCCTCGTTCAGCCGCTGCGCCTCACCTCGGCAGACGTCTCCCGGCGTCGGCCGGCTCGCGGGATACGCGTCCTCGTGATGAGAGACGAGGGCCCGCCAGTTCGCATCGCCGGCTCGTTCCACCGATGCTCTCACATCGTCTCTCGTCAGCGCCATGGTTCCTTCCCCCGGCTCACCGGTCCTTGATCCGGCGAACGAATTTGAGCCCGCCCCACACCTCGCTGACCGCGCATACCTTGACGTCCACCAGTCCGACGGCAAGACCATGCGCCCGGACGCGGTCTTCGGTGAGATCGGTGCGCACTCCCGACGCCTTCTTGGGCCAGGCGACCCAGAGCATACCAGCGGGGACGAGGGCCGCGGCCGCGCTGGCGAATCCGGCCTCGAGCGCCCGTTGGTCAGGGGCAAAGAGCAGGATGCAATCCAGCGCGGTCGCGGGGAATCGTGTCCAGTCGATCGAGTGTCCCGCGGCTTCGAGGCTCTGTCGAACGTCTTCCGGAGCCCCGATGAGGCTGACCCGCTGCCCGTCCTTGAGACCGATTTTGGCCGAGAGCGGCTTGCCCGAGTAGCCCGGCGCGTGAGACGCGCTCATGTTGGGGTTCTTCTTTCTCGAGTACAGCCGATACTCGCCTGACGCCAGTTTACGAATCATGTGGACCTTTCCCCGGCCGGCTCGGTCGCGGCCAGCGATTCCTTCCCTCCGGCCGAGAGCGTGATTCAAGTCACGTCGTGATGCTATCGTCGCACCTATGTTCCCCTCGCGAGCGCAACTGGCGCGTTGACCGAAGAAAGGACGATCCTATGAGATGGCATGCACTTGCATTCCCTGCACTCATTGCGGCGGCGCTGGTGGGCTGCAACAAGTCCGGCACGAACGGCGAAACCGGCGCGGTGCCGGGTGGGACACCGGCGGACACGAGCGCGGTCTCGGCTCCGGCTCCTGCCGCCACCGATACGACGGCGATGCCGGCGCCTGGCGCCGACACCACCACGCACTCCGATACCTCCATGTACAAGGACAGCACCGCGAAGTAACCGGATCCCGCCGGAGGGGGCCGACCCTTGGCCGCCCTCCGCGGGCGATGGCCCGCACTCATTCGAACCGTTCATTTATCATCCGTCATCCGTTCCTTCCTTACCGAGCGTCGAATCATCTTCGGCGCGATGAGCATGTACGCGTCGGTGAGTAGCTCGGTCACGTCCCGCCAGTCGGGATCCTCGTCCAGCCAGATTCCGACCCATCCGCTAGGTCCCACATAAGGAGGGACGAAGAAACGACGCGGTGACGCGCGCACCATGATCGCCTGGTTGCCGGGCGCCGCCTTGCACCACACGGCCGGACGTCCGCCCCCATGGTGATTCCCGGCGGCCGCGTACATCGCGAACAGCTTGTTGCGCACCCGGAACGTCGGCTCACCCCACGCCTCGACCTCGTGCGCCTGGGGAAGCGCGAGACATATCCGCCGGAGTCTGGTGAGTGGGCGAGGGGGCACCGCGTCCTCATGTGCCTTTGGGCGGCCAGGCCCCGAGCAGTCGACGGACGACGACCAGTTGTCCCACGTGGTAGGCTGAATGATCCGCGGCGAGGAGCAACTCCCGAAGGTAGGTCTGGCCGTTGCCGTGAGGGATCTTGGCGTCCAGGCGTATGTCTGGATCCAGGGCGAGCTCACGAAGGGCTTGGCGGTCGTCGGTGAATCGTCCAACGCTGTCTGCCCAGGCCGCCTCAGAGGGCGGCGCTATCGACGAGGGCCAGTAGTCGTCCGGCCAGTGCAGCTCCCGATACTTGGAATTGCGACAGAAATCGAGGATGTCGAACTGGGCCAGCCGGAGGTGCTCGACCAACTGCCACGGTGAGTAGGGGAGTGACGCCGGCTGAGATCCCCGATGGCGCGGCTCCAGCTCGCTGACGGCGGTGTCGAAGGAGGTGTGCGCGTCTTCCCAGGCGAGCGCACGCGCCAGATGCTCGCGGAGTAAACGATCGTCCGTCATGGATTACTCCGCCGGCGGTCTCGCGGCGTGAGCCCGCCGAGTTAGGAGGAAAACCAGGCTTGCGACCAGCGAGGTCGCCGCGACGCTGCCGAGCTCGTCCCTGGTGGATTGCGCCGCCAGCCAAAGGATGGCGCACACGCCGAGGGCCGCGACCAGACGCTGGGCCCGAACCGGCAGTCGGAACCCGTTGTTCGCCTGCGCGCGGCCAGCGAGCATGAAGGCGGCGCAACAGGTCATGCCGTACAATACCGCGATGGTCACGCTCGCGAGAATTGCCAATTTCGCGAATGTGCGGGTCGCAGCGAGCGCCAGTGTGATCACCGAGTGCAACAGCACCGCGATGTAGGGGATGCGCGTGCGGGGGTGCAGCGTCGCGATGCCAGCCGGCAGGATACCATCCCGCGCGAACGCGTACAGAATCCTCGAGGATCCGAGAAGGTTGCCCGCCAGAAGTCCCAGCATGCTGAATACCATGCCGCCGAGCATGAGCGTGCGTCCGGCGGGCCACACGCGTGCCACGGCGTCGGCGAGCGGGGCTTGCGAGCCGGCCAGTCCCGCGCCCAGGACCCCCTGCGCGACGAGATGCGTCGCGATGTAGAACAGCACGACCAGCGAGATCCCCGCGAGCAGACCGACCGGCACCGTGCGCCCCGGGTCGCGGATCTCGCCGCTCGCGCCGACGGCGGCTTCCATCCCCGCCAGCGCGAAGAGAATAAGGATGGTGGCCCGCCCCAGATGGCCGGCATCGACGGCCGGCGGCCACTGCAGGTTGGATACCGCGACCGCCTGCGTCGCGACCAGGAGAAAGAGCAGCAGCGTTCCCAGCTTGATGACGGTCGTGGCAACGATGAGCCGGGTCCCGACGTTGATCGCGAGGAGATTGAGGGCGATGGGAGCGGCGTAAATGAGCACGACGAGGACGAGCTGTGCAGCCGGCGCCTGGAACCGGGGATACGCTTGCGTCGTGAGACCTGCGAGGGCGGCGATCAGACTCGCGCTGGCCAGCGCGCCGGAGAGCCACGCGAGCACGCCGGCTAGATACCCCACGAAGGGCCCGAACGCCGCCTCGACGTACGCGTAGGCCCCACCGGTGTGCGAGACGTGCATACCGGCGATGGCGAACGAGCAGGTGACGAGCAGCAGTGCGATCCCGCAGATCACATACGCGAGCACGCCCGCCCCACCGACTTCCCCGGCGACCGCGGCGGGCAGCACGAAGATTCCCCCACCCACGACGACATTAACGACCGCGGCGGTCAGGCCTAACGGCCCGATACCTCGCACCAGACCCTCGTCGTGTTTCATCGAAGTTCTTAACATCGCCGTCACCGCCGCGTCCCTCGAAAAGTCGTTTTCTGGAGCGTGTTCGATGAAATCGATTGTTCACCTGCGCATACTGGCGCTCTCGGCGGCACTGATCGCGGCCGCGGGTTGCGCACCCACTCCCCCACCGGGTCGTGTCTATGTGGTCGAAGGACCGCCGCCGGTGCGCGAGGAAGTAATACCGGGAGAGCCCGGACCGACGTATATCTGGGTGCCCGGCTACTGGAGCAGGGCTCCGCGAGGGTATGTGTGGGTCGCGGGTCGGTACGAAGTACCGCCGAGGGCACGGCGCGCATATGTCCCGGGGCAACGGCGTCACGCGCGTGGCGGTTGGTACTTCGTGGAGGGCCACTGGCGCTGAAGCGATCCGCGAATCTCAGGCGTGCCCGGACCACCGTCAATGACGAACGAGGATGCTCAGCCCTCTTCCGTCCGAATCAGTCGGTCGAGCAGCTCGCTCTGGGCCGGATTGATCTTCTCGCGCGCCGCGGGCACGTCGAACCAGGCGCAGCGATCGACCTCTGGAAAGGTGATGCTGCGCCCCGATCCTCGTGGCCATTCCATCGTGGCGGGGTTGCTGGTGACCGAGACTGGATCCGCGTCACCTTCCCAGGCCCACGCGTGGACCACTTTGCCGCCCTTCTGCTTCACGCTTCCCAGCTCGACAAACGGCCCGACCGGCACGATCCCCGTTTCCTCTTGAAATTCCCGCCGCGCCGCCTCGAGCGGCGATTCACCGGGATTGATCATACCCTTTGGAATGGTCCAGGCGCCCGCATCGCGTTGCTGCCAGAACGGGCCGCCCGGATGGGCGAGAAAGACTTGAAGACCGGCCGGGGTCCTGCGGAACAGGAGCAGCCCGGCGCTCGCGGGTGAGGAGTTCGGCATCGCCGGGCCGTACGGTCTCAGTACCCCGTGTTGTGGAAGCCCCGAAGGCGAGCGGCCAAATCGAACGGCTCGGTCAGGAGGATACGTCCCGTCGGCGCGACATAGATCCGCACGTTCTGAGCGCCGGGGATGAGCGTGGGACCGAACGCGAATCGCCAGGCCCGCGGATGCCCTCGCAGCTGCGACATGCCATGCCAGAGAAACGTCGTGCTCCGGTTGCCCATCTGGGGCGGCGGGGCTCCGAGGAGATTCCCGACACTCGTGAACGCGGCCGCCCAGGACGCGCCATAGAGAAGTCCGGCGACGAGGGCGAGGATCATGACATACCAGAAGAGTCGCGCCATATCTCTCCTAAGGCCGACCGAACGTCCAGTCGGTGTTGAGGCCAACCCAGATGCAGATCGCGGAGACCACGAGGTAAAAGATCGCCGTCGGCTCATCGCCGATGGCGTTACGGAGCCACCGGGCCTTGTAGTTCTCCCAAAACCACCACGGCCGCAGCAGCGTCAGCACCCCGAGGAACGCGCCGCAGCCCACCCAGAAGACGCGATCGCGGCTCCATCCTTCCAGGCGAGACACGAACCAGAGCAGGCTCCCGACCGTGAACGATACTGCGAGCAGCACGAAGCCGCCTCGCCACCCCGCCCGTGGCCGTTCATCGGCCGGTTTCGTATCCCCGGCCGCGAGGTCAGTTGCCGCGAACGTAAAGAGCGTCAGACTCACCAGCGCCAACGTCAGCGCGGTCGCCTTGAGGTGTTCGGGAGCCACGATATCGCCCCTGCGGAAAGTGGATCGGCGGCCCTCGTGTCACGCGGTGGTAAGGTGTGGGACGGAGTGGTGCGAGTCAAAGGCAATCGGGCCGTCGCGCTTCCGTGTCAGCGATGCTCGCGAATGGCGAGCCAGAGGCAGACGAATCCCAGGGGCACCGCGACGCCCACGACGCCGGCGCCCGCCAGTATCCACGACCCCTTGAGACGGGCCATGATGGGAATCTGATGCCGAAGCGCCGATATCACGATCGGCATCCAGCATCCGACCAACGCCGCGATCGCCACCGCCGCGACGGACCGCTCCCGGCGCCATCGCCACACGACCGGTGCCACGGTCACGACGGCGATGGTGCCCCAGAGCAGCATCCAGCCGCCGTCGTACACGCCGAGCGCGGGAATGGACTGGGAATGGGCAACGAAGATCGCGAGAAGAAGCGAAGCGGCACCGGCGCCCGCGGCCAGACACCGGCCAACCCGACGACTCGTCACGCTGCGGCGGGATCCGGTCCCATCGCGTAGTGCGCCTGGACCCGGCGTATCCTTCCGTTCGCATCCAGCTCCATGCACTCGGCGCTCATCAGGCCCTGAATGCTCTGATAATGGAGCACGACGCTATCCACGCCGGCATAGGCGCGGTGCAGCACGAAATGCAGATCGGGGTATCGCGCCAAGATGGGACTCCAGTAGGCACGCAAGGCCGGCTTCCCGATGACGGTCGTCTGACCGGGCCCCAGTACCGTCTCGACGAACGGGGAGGTGACTTCCACATCCTCGGCATAGTGCCAGAGGATCCGCTCGAGGTCGCGCGTGTTCCACGCTTCGACCCACTCGACGGCGAATCGTTGTGCATCGGCCTCGGTCATGGCGTCGTTGGACTGAGAACCAACTTTAGCTGAAGCTCCCAAGTTATTTGCTTCCAAACACCTACAGGAATCACTTCACAAACTATCATGAGCTCGGCTGTCCCCGCGCGACCAGCCACCATACGACCAGATCCGCGGCCGCTGGCACCGCGAAAACGACGAGGAAGATCGGTGCCTCCTCCGCGAGTGTATACCCGGCCTTCGCCACTCCGATCCAGAGATTGACGCCGGCAGCGACGAGCCAGAGCGGGATGAAGACCTGTACCGCCGTGGCGATTGCGCCGGCCGCGCTCGCGCCACCCGTCAAACGCGCCACGAGCAGGCAGAGGACGAGCAACACGAAGCCACCGGCAACGACCTTGAAGGTGTGCGACACGATTTCCTCGTCGTCCTATCCGCGATCAGCTGGCCTGCTTCCCTCCGCGCCGGCGGCGGAGTCCGGCGCGATCGTGTAGTGATCCTTGCCGGTGCGGGCGGTTCTCAGAATGAGCAGCCCGATGAACATGTTGCCGAAGCCGAGCCACAATCCCAGATGAATCGTATGCGTCCAGTCGGGCCACTCGCGGGGACGTCGCCCGATCAAATCCAGGATCACCAATAGGAGTCCCGCGCCAAGGAGCAGAGGGCCGAGCACCCAGGCGAGTACCCGGAACATCGGCCGGACCGCGGTCACACGAATCCCTCGCCCAGCAATTGCGCTCCCCTGGCCGTGATTTCGTGAAGCTGCCCCGACCCCGCGGTGACGCGCGACCAGCTTTCCGCCATGAGGCGCAGTCGCTTGGCGGACGAGTCCCACCAGTACTTGAAGCCGCCATGCATCCCCTCGATGGCGAACCGGATCGGATCGTCCTGCGTGCCGGTCTCCGCGCGCAGCACGGGAAGCTCCGTCGTCTTGGCGGCGCTCATCCTGGCTGGCTCGCCGGAGTGCCTCGCGCCTGCCACCTCAGGAGCTCGAGCTCCGCGGCGAAGACCTTGCGCAGGTACCGCGGCGCGAGCCATCGCTCGACCCAGCCGAGCGGTCCCCGCTTGGCGTATCGCGTCGCGATCGTCACGAGCGAGGTCTGACCTCCACCCTGCCCGTCTACGGTGAACGTCGTCGTCATTCCCGTGGGATCATAGGTCTCAACGAGGCGACGACCCGGCTCCGGTTCCGTGATTCGGGCACGGAAGAGGCGGCGCACGCCGAAGGAGCGCATGAAGAACGAGATTCGGGTCCCGGAGCCGACCCCGCCCTCTTCGACCTTGAGGTCTTCGAAATACTTCCGCGGAAGTATGCGCGGATGACCCCGCAGATAATCGGCGATCAGCGCGTAGACGATCGACGGAGACGCGGGAATGACTGCCGAGGATTTCACGCAGATATCGGGCATGGGGCACCGTTCAAGAGCCGCAATCCTTGATCGTCTCCGCTTCCACGAAGCGGGTCGCGCCGGCCGTCGCCGGCACCGAGACGAGGTGGACGGGCTGGGTCATGGCCTGGGTCGTAATGCACGACGGCCCCGGTCTGGTCGTCGTGACGTACACGGCACGTCCGCCCTCGACGGCACGCACGCTGTCGATGCGGATCGCGAAGCCACCGGTCGGGCGCTCGCCGAGCGCGGCGATGATCACCGCCTGTTTGGTCAGGTCGACGGCCGGGCGGGGCGGCGCGGGACTCACACCGGCGTTGATCGCATCCCACGCAGACGACCAGTCGGCGGCTTCGGTGACGACCGTGCGTTGCGGGGCGCGCAAGGCCGAATGGCTCGCTGCGTAGAGGTCGGTCGTTTCGGGGCCCGTGACGATCGCGGGTGAAGCGGCTGGTTCGGCGCCGCAGGCGATCACCCACGCGAGCACAGAGGACAGAGCTACACGTCTCATCGGATTGTCATACATCGGACCTCCACGCACGATGGCCGAACGCCGGGACGAGTGGCGAGAGAGAAGCGCCGGCCGTTCTGGATGTTAAGGCATGGTGGCCATGCACTCCAGTTCCATGCGGGCACCCAACGCCAGTCCGGTCGTACCGAACGCGCTACGGGCGGGAAGGTGGGTCGTGAAGACCTGGACATACACCTCGTTCATCGCCGCCCACTCGCGCATGTCGGCCAGCATGGCGGTGCACTTCACCACCCGATCCGTGGACGTGCCGTGACGTTCCAGGACTTCCGCAATGTTCGCCAGCGCCTGCCGTGTTTCGGCCTTGATGCCCCCGGGCACCAGGCGCCCGGTACTGTCGGTGCCGAGTTGACCGGAGAGGTACAGCATGCCACCGACGCGGACGGCTTCGGAGAATGGGAGGGGCCTGCCGCCGGGAACCGGGTAGTAGTCCACCGGTGCCGCGCTCGCCCCGTGGCTCGCGCAAGCGGCCAGGAGGAGTAGTACCGCCGGGAGCGCACGTATCATGGAGCTCGAGATGGTAAGGCACCCAGAGAGAGGTGTCTCAGGGCGGCACGCGATCGTGCCGGGATGCAGCGTTCGGCGGACATCGCCGTACGGGTTTGGTAAACGTACCGAGCGGCCAGTCGGTCCGATGCCAACGATAGGTGTTGGGGCCAATCAGCACCAGATCCCACACTACCGGTTTGCCGCCGGCTGTTCGCCGGGTCTCCCCGCGAATCGCTCCTCTGATCCGTCCTGGGGAGTGCTCGAGCACCTCGTACTCCGTCACCGAACGCGCGATGCCCGCCGAATCGGTGTGAGGCTCGGCCGACCGCAGCGTCATGACCCGCCGATCGGACGTGAATGTGATCGTATGGGGATTCTTGCGGCAGAATTCCTCCGCCCCCTCCCAGTCCCATGTTCCGGCCGCGACCATGAACACGTCACGACCCTCCGGCACTCGATACGGTTCCGTCAGCTTTCGCCACGGCCGCCACCAGATGACGACCGCAATCGCGATGACGCCAGGAATGCCGAGAAGGAAAACCAGGTCGCGGAGGAATCCGCCACGCCTCGAGAATGTCGCTGTCATGCCGACTGAAAACGCCGCGGCCGGAGCCGTTACGTCTGATTGAACTCCATGACGGGACGCACCTCCACCGACCCCAGCCGGGCGGAGGGAATCCGGGAGGCTACCTGGAGTGCGTCGTTGAGGTCCTTGGCATCGATGAGATAGAATCCACCCAGTTGCTCCTTGGTCTCCGCGAAGGGACCGTCGGTCGTCGCCATCTTTCCGTTCCGCACCCGCACGGTCGTGGCCGTCTCCACCGGCTGCAGCGCCTCTCCCCCGAGGTAGTGTCCGCTCTTCTGGATCCCCTCCGTAAAGGCAAAGTATTCTCCCATGAAGGCTTCGGACTCCTTCTGGGACATGCCGGCGACCTTCTTCTCGTCATCGTAGATCAGGCAGAGATACTTCATGATCCCCTCCGGATGGTGGTTGGAACGACTCTGGATGCCAAATAGTCGTCCGGGGGGAGCCCAAATCGACAGCCAGTCATCCTCATGTCTCCGCCTCCAGCTTGACCGCGCAGTCCGGGCAGAGGCCGTGGCTCGTGTTCGCCTTGTAGGCCGCGAAGAACGCCTCGAACGTGAGCCACTGTCCCTCGTCCCGGATGCGCCGGCACCAGCTGCACAAGACGACGAACGACTCGAGCGCGACGATGCGCCTGGTCAATCGGACGGTCAGTGCCGTGGTGAGGACCCCGAGGATCGCGACGACGACCGACTCGAACGCGGCCTCCGAGAGCCTTCCGGGCGTCGGCGTGGCGTTGAAGAGCAGATGGGGAAGGTCGAGGAGCTCGTCGGCCCAGAGGGTAGCGAGCACGAGGGCAAAGCCGAGCGACTGCAGCAACAGGATCTGCCGGGGGACACGCGCGGACAACGAGGACTCCAGTCTGGGGCGAAATTGGAAGCTAACCGGCCCTCCCTTCCGGCGCCGGGGCGATTCTCTCATTTTTCACCCATGGAGCCACGCGACATGAGCACGTACCGCGGACGTCTCCCACAGCTCGGAGACGACCTCTTCCTGACCGACGGCGGACTCGAGACGACGCTGGTCTTCCACGAGGGACTCTCCCTCCCGTACTTCGCCGCCTTCGATCTCCTGAAGAACGAGGAAGGGATCGCGGTCCTGCGGCGGTATTTCGAGCGCTACGCCACCATCGCCCGTGCCCACGGGGTCGGCCTCGTCCTCGAGACCCCGACCTGGCGGGCCAACCCGGAGTGGGCCGCCAAACTGGGATACGACGCCGCGTCCCTGGCGGAGGCCAATCGCCAATCGGTGGATCTCCTCCTCGAGATCCGAGAAGCCTTCGAGAGCCGCAAGACGCGGATCGTGATCAGCGGCAATCTCGGACCGCGTGGGGACGGCTACCAACCCGGCACACAGATGACCGCATCCGAGGCGCAAGACTACCACGCGCCCCAGATCGAGACGTTCGCGGCGTCCGCAGCGGACATGATCGCGGCCTTCACCATGAACTACACCGAGGAAGCGTTGGGCGTGGTGCGCGCGGCCAACGCGGCGGGGATGCCTGTCACCATCTCCTTCACGACTGAAACCGACGGCCGGCTTCCCTCGGGCGAGCGCCTGCACGACGCGATCGCCCGAACGGAGGAGGCGTCAGCTCGGTATCCGGTCTACTACATGATTAATTGTGCGCATCCGACCCACCTTACGGGGGCCATCGATGCTCCCGGCGACTGGAGGCAACGGGTGCGCGGTCTCCGTGCAAACGCATCCAGACGCTCGCACGCCGAGCTGGATGAGAGTCCCGATCTCGACGCCGGGAATCCGGTCGAGCTGGGGGCGCAGTATCGTGAGTTGCGCCGGGCGCTCCCGCGACTGTCCGTCGTCGGTGGATGCTGCGGAACCGACCATCGGCACGTCGAAGCCATCTGCGTCGCGATGAGCCGGGCGCCGGCCGCCGCCACCTGATGCGCCGCTCGGCTTGGTCTATTCGAATCGCGCGCAGGTAGGCGTTCGCTCGCGGAGCACCGCCTCCTGACGGAAGCGGCGCTTGTACTCGGTCACGACCTCATCGAGGTCATGCAGCGCCGTCGCGTCACCCGCATGGAGCAGGGTGACGACCTCGGAGCGCTCCTGCTCCACCACGCCAGTCTCGCCACGCCACTGCCCCGTCGCCTCGATCACGGTCAGTCCAGCAGGAAACCGCGGTGTGAAGACCTCATCCAGAAACCGGCGCCACTCGGTGTCGCTCACCACGCCTCCATCCGGGCGATTGCGCCCGAAATAGACGACCTCGCGCACGAGCGCGGTGTCACCGACGGCACAGCTTCTGGAAGCCACGCCGGCGGGCGATGGATTGGCGGCGCACGCGACGGCGAGCACGACCGGGACGACGTACGCGGTGCGTCCTGCCCGTCCGGACAGCGTCATACCGTGTCTCCCTTACGGGCCGGGAACCATCCCGGGTATTGGAGGCTTATATCTATCACGATGCGCCGCCAACTCTTCACCCCCAGCACGATGCCGGTACCCGTCTCTCCGGGGCCGCTGTTGGTTTTCATCCAGCAGGCGCAGCTCACGCTCGTCTACGCGTCGAACCGGTGAATCAGGCGCGACCGCGGATCTTGGCCAGCCACCAGCGCAGCCCGACCAGAAGAAACCGCCAGTCGTGGAAGAACTCGGGCGGTTTGCCCTCGACGGCGTGTCCAACGAACTGGAAGGCCCAGCCCACGACGAACAGCCCGGTCGGCACAGGCCACAGGCGATGAACGAAGAGAGAGGCGACGAATAGCGGAATCGAAAGTGCGATGAGCGGAATACCGATGGTGTGGCAGAACCGATTCACCGGATGTTGGTGACTTCCTCCGTACTGCGCGATCCACCGTTCCCATGACTTTCCGCCCAGCACGATTCCCCCCTCTCAGGGCCGGCGCCGATGCGCTCCCCCTCGGAAGATGTCGGGGCCCTCGCGGCCACCGGCGGCAACGACCGCGGCGTCGAGCCGGTCGCGCAGATCCGCCGCCGCTTCGGGTCCATGACCAGCAGCTCCGCGATCGCGCTCATCCCGGCTCCGCCTTCGCCATGAAGCGCGATGACGTTCAGTGAGATCTGGATGCCGAGTGGTCTCAGCGACTCGTCGTAGGCCCTGGTCATCACACGCGACAAGCGCCGCGCGTGGAGCCAGAGACATTCGCGGGCCATCATCCTGGCGCCGGCAGGTGGTGGGGTCACGACCGTATGCATAGGCGGATCGGAAGGGCCCGTCAAACCGGAATCGCCGAAGGGCCGTCGTGAGAGGACCGCCTGACTGCCTTATCTTTCATCCATACTCCGTGGCGAGTGGTGCATACGTGACGATGGTGTCGTCGGCGCTGGATCGTGGACGGCAGGCATTCGGGCGGGCAGCATGGGCCGAGTCGTACGCCCAGCTTTCCTCGGCGGATGACGAGCGGGCGCTCGACGCCGAAGATGTCGTGAGGCTGGCGACCGCGGCCCAGCTGCTGGGCAAGGACGCCGATAGCGCCGAGCTGTGGGCGCGCGCGCACCAGGAGTTCCTCGCCCGAGGCGACCCCGAACGGGCCGTCCGGTGCGCGTTCCGTCTCGCCGTCCCCCTCCTCTTCAAGGGTGAGGTCGCGCGCGCCAGCGGCTGGATCTCACGCGGCCGCCGACTGCTCGACGAGGGACAGCATGATTGCGTCGAGCAGGGTTACCTCCTCTTCCCGCTCGCCCTCCAAGCCATCCTCCAGGGCGATGATCAGACCGCCTACGACACGTTCGGGAAGGCCGCAGCGTTCGGAGAGCGTTTCCACGACGTCGATCTCGTCACCCTCGGCCGCCATGGGCAGGGCCGGGCCCTGCTCCGCCTCGGGCAACTCGCGGGTGGTGTGGCACTGCTCGACGAAGTGATGATCGCCGTCACGGCCGGCGAGGTCTCCCCCATCGTTGCCGGCGATGTCTATTGCAGCGTGATCGAAGCGTGCCACGAGATCTACGACCTGCGCCGGGCGCAGGAGTGGACCGATGCCATGGCGCGCTGGTGCGCGTCGCAGCCCGACCAGCTGTCGTACCGCGGTAGTTGCCTGATCCGGCGCGCCGAAATCATGCGGCTGCACGGGGCCTGGTCGGACGCGATGGAGATAGCGGAGCAGGCGCGCGAATGGTTCTCCCGCCCGCCGGTACACCGGGCGGTCGGCGCGGCGTTCTATCAGCTCGCCGACTTGTATCGCCTTCGGGGCGAGTCTGACAAGGCAATCGAGGCCTACCGCGAGGCCAGTCATTGGGGACGTGAGCCGCAACCCGGTCTTGCGCTCGTGCGTCTCGAGGAGGGACAGGTCGAGGCCGCCAGGAACGCGATCGGGCGTGCGGCGGGCGAGACTCGGGGCCGTCAGCAGAGAGCACAATTGCTGCCGGCGTATGTGGAGATCATGCTGGCGGCCAACGATGTCGCCGGGGCAAGAGCAGGCGCCGATGAGCTGGCGAGGATCGCGGCCGGCGTCGGCGCCCCGCTCCTTCAGGCACTCGCGTCGCACGCCCAGGGTGCGGTTCTCCTCGCGGAGGGACAAGCGGGTGCCGCACTCTCGGCCTTGCGTCAGGCGCTCTCGGCCTGGCGAGCGATCGAGGCGCCATACGAGGCCGCACGAGTCAGGATGCTCGTCGGTCTCGCCTGTCGAGCGTTGGGCGACGACGATGCCGCAGAGATGGAGCTCGAGGCCGCGGCTCAGACGTTCGAGCGTCTCGGGGCCGCACCCGACCTCGCTCGTACCAGGCAGCTCAGCCACCGGAACGAGGCCGCCGCCGGGGGCCTCACTGCCCGGGAGCTGGAGGTGCTTGAACTTGTGGCGACCGGAAAGTCCAACCGGTCGATCGCCTCGGAGCTCGCGATCAGCGAGAAGACCGTCGCCCGGCATATGAGCAACATCTTCACCAAGTTAGGCATCTCCAGCAGGGCGGCCGCCACCGCGTACGCCTTCCGGAACAAGCTCGCGTAGCCGACCACCGTCTACATAGAATTGCCCATGCCGGGGGCATCGTGCGCCTGAACAGTTCGCCCGATGCGCCGACCCGCCGACGCCGCTAACATGTCTCGCACAGCGGCAGAGATCGACAAGGAAACTCGGGACACGAGGTGCATGATGAGCAGTCTGCGACAGCCGGAGCGGGTTCAGACCATCGTGATCGGCGCGGGTCAGGCGGGATTGTCCGTCGGCTATCACCTGGCACGACGGGGCGTCCCCTTCGTCATCCTCGAGGCGAACCAGCGAATCGGCGATTCGTGGCGCCGCCGCTGGGATTCCCTCCGCCTCTTCACACCCGCACGCTTCGACGGCCTCGACGGTATGCCCTTCCCCGCGCCTGCCCTCACCTTTCCCACCAAGGACGAGATGGCGAGCTACCTCGAGTCGTACGCGGCACGGTTCCGGCTGCCGGTCCGCACCGGTGTGAAGGTGGACCGGCTTGAGAGAGAGGGCGACCACTATCTCATCACCGCCGGGGATCGCCGCTTCGAGGCCGAGCAGGTGGTGGTGGCGATGGCGACGTATCAGCAGAAGCGGGTCCCGGATTTCGCGAGGGAGCTCGATCCCGGAATCGTCCAGCTGCATTCGAGCGATTACCGGAACCCCTCGCAACTGCGCGACGGTGGCGTGCTGATCGTCGGCGCGGGGAACTCCGGATCGGAGATTGCGCTCGAAACCGTCCGGACGGGCCATCCGACGATCATGTCTGGGAGAGGCACCGGCCACATTCCGTTCCGCATCAACGGGGTCGCTGGGCGCACGTTCATGGTTCGCCTGGTGCTTCGATTCCTCTTCCACCGTGTTATGACCATGGGTACCCCGATCGGCCGGAAAGTACGGCCCACGGTCGTCGGTCGCGGAGGTCCGCTGATCCGGGTCAAGCCGCGCGACCTGGCCGGCGCCGGAGTCGAGCGCGCTCTCCGGACGGCGGGAGTGCGTGACGGTCGCCCGGTGCTGGACGACGGCAGAGTCCTCGATGTAACGAACGTCATCTGGTGCACCGGCTTCCATCCCGGATTCTCATGGATCGACCTGCCGGTATTCGAGGAAGACGGCGAGCCCCGTCAGCATCGAGGCCGTGTGCCGGGTGAGCCCGGCCTGTACTTCGTCGGGCTCCATTTCCTGTACGCGATGTCGTCGACGATGATCCATGGGGTCGGGCGGGACGCGGAGCATGTCGCCGAATCGATCGCGGCCGAGTCCTCCCGCGCGCGATCCGATCGTCACACCGCGGGCGAAGCCGGCCCCCTTCTGGAGCGGGTCAGCTGACCGTGAGTTCCACTCCGCTAGCCTGGGCGGCATGCAAGAGCCATGTTAGACGCCGTCCAACGCACCGCGGAGAGGATCGTGAATCACCCAGGCAACATCATGTCGGCTCGCTTCCGGCGGCCCGTCCCGGGAGCGAGCTGACATGGCGAAACAAACCGGCGGGGACGATCTGCTGGACAGCCTCAGGCGACTCGAGCGCGCCGCCCGGCCGCTCGACCCTGGTACCACGCGCCGGAAGAAGCTTCGGAACGCCGTAGTCGCCTCGTCGGAGCGATACCTCCGCAAGCTCGGCAGCCTCCACGCCTATACCGAAACCGAGAGCAAGGGAGCGGGAATCCTGTCCGCGCCGATCTCCGAGCGAGGGATATCGATCGGTGCGGCCATCGGCCTGTTCGAGGAGCATGTCGTCGGACCCGGTCTTCACCCCGCCTCTGGAGGGCACCTCGCCTATATCCCGGGTGGAGGTCTTTATCACTCGGCGCTCGGTGATTACCTGGCCGCGGTCACGAATGAGTATGCCGGAGTCTTCTTCGCCGGACCTGGGGCGGTCCGGATGGAGAACATGCTGGTTCGTTGGGTGGCGGACGTCGTGGGATACCCCGAGTCCGCCGGTGGAAGCATCCAGTCGGGAGGCAGCATCGCGACGCTGGCCGCGATCGCCACCGCCCGCCATGCCCATGGCCTGAGGGGGGCGAACTACTCGACCGCGGTCGTGTATCTCACCACGCAGGCCCATCATTGCATCGAGAAGGCACTCCGTCTCGCCGGTCTCGGCGAAGTCCCGGTGCGCTGGGTGCCGATCGACGATCGGTTCCGGATGCGTTCCGACGCATTGGCACAGGCGATCGCCGCCGACCGGCGGCAGGGATTGCGCCCGTGGCTCATCGTCGGCTCCGCGGGCACGACGGATACCGGCGCGATCGACCCTCTCGACGCGATCGCGACGATCGCCGAACGGGAGCGCTGCTGGTTCCACGTGGATGCGGCCTACGGCGGGTTCTTCATGCTCACCGACCACGGTCGCGAAGCCCTCAAGGGCATCGAGCGATCGGATTCAGTGATCCTCGACCCCCACAAAGGGCTGTTTCTTCCCTATGGAGCGGGGATGCTGCTGGTCCGTGACATCGAGCAGCTCGCCGCGGCGCACGAGTACAGCGGAAACTACATGCAGGATGCGGAACGGGAACCAAGTGATGTGTCGCCCGCCGATCTCTCGCCCGAGCTGTCCAAGCATTTTCGAGCGCTCCGCATGTGGTTGCCGCTCATCCTGGTGGGGACAGGTCCCTTTCGCGCCGCGCTCGACGAAAAACTTCTGCTGGCGAGGTATTTCCATCGAGAGATTCAGGCGCTCGGATTCGAAGTCGGTCCACCGCCCGATCTCTCGATCGTGACGTACCGTTGGGTCCCGCGAGGTATGGCACTCGACCAGGTGAACGAGATCAATCGTGGGCTGGTGGACGGCGTGCGGCGCGACGGGAGGGTATTTCTCTCATCGACCATGCTGGACGGTCGCTTTACCCTGCGGCTCGCCGCCCTCGCGTTCCGCACGCACCGGCGAACGATCGATCTGGCGCTCAGGGTGCTCCGGGAGCAGGTCGCGGCCCTCCAACGTTAGCGGCATCACTCCAGCCTCCGATCCCATCCACGCCCGCTCGACACGCCATCGCGCTCCCCTGGTGACCAGCTGGAAGTGGGGCCAGACCAGTCCGCGCCCCGGCGTCACCACCAGCAAGGCGAGATTGACCGTATCGCTCGGCGAATAGGGAGCGCCGATGCCCATCGCCACACAGGCGACCCGGGCGCGCCGCCACTCAGGCGTGAGCCGACTTTCCAGACATGACTCCCAGTCCGCGTATCGAACCGGCCGCCCGACGTCGAGCTTCGCACGTCGGGCCGAGTCGCTGAGATCGAGGTACAGCGGACGGGCGGCCGGCACGAAGAACGTGGGGAGCTGGGCTGGAAGGAGGACTACTCGCGGATCGACCTGCAGCGTATCGCAGCGTGTGTCTTCACCGCAGAAGGCGAGCCAGTTGCCCACGTCCCGCTCCCAGGGCAGCGAGCGGATGGCCGTCTCGAGGGCGCCTTCCATCACGGGCGTCCCCCCATGGCACGACGTACACACGGGCGAAGCGGTCGCCAGCGCCAGGCTCAGGGCGAGGGCGGCACCCGGAAATCTCATCCCTCGATCCCGGCCTCGCGGTAGATTCGCAGCACCTCCGCGCTGAAGCAGGCATAAACGACGCGCTCCACGCTGGTACCGTGTTCGAGCGCCTGGCGCACGGCGGCCACGGCGATCTCCGTAGCGGCGCTGAGTGGATAGCCATAGATCCCCGTGCTGATCGCCGGAAAGGCGAGGCTGCGGACGTCGTGGTCATGTGCCAGCCGCATCGCGGATCTGTATGCGGATGCGAGCAGGTTCGCCTCCCCGTGGTCGCCACCCTGCCACACCGGACCGACGGCATGAATGACGTATTTCGCAGGAAGCCGGAAACCGTCCGTGAGTCGGGCTTCCCCGGTGGGACAGGGGGCCACCGCCGCGCAGGCCAGGGCCAGCTCTGGTCCCGCAGCCCGGTGGATCGCGCCGCACACCCCGCCTCCCGGAGCGAGTTGCTCGTTCGCGGCGTTGACGATGGCCTCGACGTCGAGGATGGTGATGTCGGCGACGCGCGCCGACACAACGGCCGTCTCCGGCATGGAAGCCGGCCTTTCGTTTGGCCAGGTAGCTCGAGCCGTTACTGCCCGTTGCCGCTTTTCGGGACGAGGCACACCGTGAGCAGCATCTCGCTTTCGACGATGGCGCGCACGCGGTGCGGTACGTCGGGGTCGAGAAACAGGGCTTCACCCGTCTTGAGGATTCCATCCTCCCCGGCCGCCTCCACCGCCATCTCGCCGCGCAAGCAGTGAATCACCACGTGCCCCGGCGCGCGGTGCTCGGGCAGCTCGCCGCCGGCCTCGAAGGCGAAGAGGACCAGCCGGAGGGGCCCGCGATGGACCAGGCTTGCCTGCCGGTGTCCCTGAGTGGAGGGGTGTGGCTCGGCCTGTAGAGCGCGCGCGAGATCGGGCAGGTTGAGCGCAACGGCAGGACCAGCGAGCCGCACGCTCGGGTGTGGACGAAGTCGCTGCTCGCTCGGATTCATGATCCTCTCCCCCTGGCCGCCGTGTCCTGATCGAGGCGCGCCCGGATGTCTGCCAGCAATGGATCGCCGGCGGTGTACTGCCGGCCGTAACTCAGGTTGAAGTCGTAGTCGAAGTCGGCGGGATTCTTCCCCTGATTGTGCTGCAGGATGGTCTCGAGCTTGTCGAGTCCCTTGGCGAGGCGTGCTTCGGGTGACACGGCGGCTTCGTATTCGTCCCACAGCTCCGTGATCTCGCGCCGCAGCCCGGCAGGCAGCGGGGCGATGAGCTCCACCAAGTCGGTGCGCTCGCCGTCCGCCTTGCTTCCCTGGGACGCCTGAACCGGAGCGGGAATGTCGCCGTGGATCGCCTCTCCGAGATCGTGGATGAGGCACATCTTGATCAGACGCGGGAACGACACATCGGGAAAGTAGGCGTGACAGACCATCGCCATCAGGCAGAGCCGCCAGGTGTGCTCTGCCACGCTCTCCGGCTGGCCGGCGGACGTCCACGCGCTGCGGGTGATCGTCTTCAGCCGCTCGGCCGCACGGAGGAACGACAACACGCCGTCGAGCTCGTCGGCCGAACCGGCCTTCGGTTCCTCATGCATGCCGGGAATCTACGGGCGAGCGGTGCCCCGCGCATCCGCCAGTGGCCGGACGATGATAGTGGACATCATCGTGGCGACGAGGATCGGCTCGGTCTCGTCGGCCGTGGTCACATCCGCGAGGCAAACCGTGAGTGTCCGCCCCGCGCGGAGGACCCGCGCCTTGGCCAGGAAAGCCTCACCTCGCGCCGGCGCCAGCAGGTTGATCTTGAACTCCACGGCGAGTACGTCCGTCCCGGGCGGGGCCAGCGTGAAGGCCGCGTAGCCGTTCGCCGAGTCCGCGACGCTCGCGATGGCGCCGGCGTGCAGATACCCGTTCTGCTGCGCGAACTTCGGAGAAAACGGCAATCGCAGGTGCACTTCGCCCGGCTCGATCCGCGCGATCGTGACGCCGAGCGTCGCCATGTGGGACTGGCGCCCGAAGCTGTCCCGGACCCGGGCCTCGTAGCCCGGGTCGAGGGGAGTGAACGACGTGTGGCTCATTGGACTCAGTGGATCCGGTAGAAGAGCGCGAGGTCGAGGCCGGCCAGCAGGACCAGTGAAGGGAGCACGGCTTGCAGGAAAGGCCGTCGAAGCCCTTTCGCGGACGCCAGGGCCTGGATGATGCCGCCGCCGGCCAGTGCCCCGCCCAGGATCCAGTGGTGGAGCTGCTCGACGAAACGCGGGAGGTGCGTGTGCGTGCCGCCATGCACGCCGACCGCGAGTCCCGCGACGATCGCGAACAGCGGCATGGTCCACCGCCATCCCGACCTGGTCAACCACCCGATCGTCCGAAACTCCTCGACCCCCGCCGCGGCCATCGCACAGATCCCCGCCGCCTTGTGCTGCATGACGTGGACCTTGCGGACGCTGGCGAGCCAGACGTCGAGGCTGTTGGGAAAGACGCTGAGAAACGTGTCCCAGGCGCTCACGCGGGAGTAAGTACGCTCCTGGGTCTCGGTGGGAATCACCAGAAAGAGGCCGACGAGAAACAGCGGGATCGGCCACACGTATCGAAGCGGGCTCCCGGGGTAAGCCAACGCGCCCAGCCAGAGTGCACCGGCCATCGCCAGGCCGATGCCGAGCAGGATGTGCACGTGCTCCGTGTGGGTCACTCTCAGACGTGATCGGCGACCGCGGTGACTCCCGCCTCGCGGGCACAATGGGCGCAGCAATAAAAGGTGCCGCTCGCCTCGATGCCGTGACCGACGATCTTACAGCCGCAATGGTCGCAAACCGGCGCCAGACTATGAATGGCGCATTCGAAACTGTCGAAGGTGTGTTCCCGGCCGGCGACAATGACTTGAAACGATCGATAGTAGTCGTTGCCGCACACTTCGCATTTCCCCATGATGACCTCCTCGGTCAGGGGCAGACACAATGCCGCCCTCACGGGAAGTGTCGCCCCGGTGGCGGTCGTTTGCCAGAGCGTCAGCCCGCGGCTTCTCGGTGAGACTCCCGCATGTAGAGGAAGAGCGGCAACCCGAGCGACACGCCAACCGCGAGAGTCGCCACGATCGGCGCCCACAGCCGGGGAACCTCGGCGCGCCTCCCCTCGATCGACACGAAGGCCCAGAGGACGAGCGACGACACCACGACGTCCAGGCCGAAGAAGGCGCTGATCCGGTTGGCGAAGAGCTGTCCCACGAACGCGCCGGCATCGGGACCGTATTCCCGGAGGAACGGAAGGAACTGGGAGTACGGCAGGAGCGTGCCGAGGATGCAAAGGACCAGATACAGCCGCTTCGGTGTCATAGCCGTTTCCTGTGGACGTGCGCCTGCCGTCGTCGCTCGAATCGGACGAGGCCGGTCTCCGGATCGCTGTCGACGTGCGAGAAGCCCGCCTTGATCAGCACGCCGATCGAGGGCGTGAGCGTGGCGTAGGTCGTGGCCGCCACCAGATCCACGCGCGTGTCGGCGAAGGCGTGGACGACCAGCGCTTCCACCGCCTCGGTCGCATATCCGTGACGCTGATGCTCCTCCGCGATCGCGTAGCCAATCTCGATGGTGCCCTCCGTCGACGGCGGACCGGCATACCCCGCCACGCCGACGAGGGCGCGTGACCCGTGCTGTTCTCTCAAGAGCACATAGTGAAGGGTCCAGCCGCCTGTCTCCGGATTGGCTTCGAGCGACCGGCGCAAACGCTCGAGATCGTCAGGCTCGAACACGGGCGGGGGCCACGACGGAGGGATGCGCGCGTCGAGGAGCCTGGCAACCTCGTCTCGTCCTCCGAGCTCAGCCAGGCACAACTCCAGGGTCGCGGGCACCAGCTCGAGCCGATCGGTGGTGAGCTGACTCACGAACGCGGCTTCTCGTGGTCGGTTAGAACCGGGAGGACCGGCAGCCAGGGGCCCACCGCCTCCTTGTATTGCTTTGCCATCACGCGGGCCACCTGGGCGACGTGCCCAAGATCGTGGACGACCCATCCGGCGATGAGCTGCCGCAGAGTCACCGTGCCGTAGACCGGGTGTCTGCCATGCAGGTCCAACTCGGAGTCCGTCAAGCGCCACGACATCAGCTGCTCGAGATTCGAAGCCCTGAGCCTGGCGAATTCCTCGAGGAGGGACTCCAGCGATCTTCCAGTATTGCGAGCCATGTGACGGAACCGGTCATACGGCTCGAACCGTGGGTCGGGCACGCGGGAGAGAATGATGCGAGCGCGCGGGAGCCAGTCGGTCTCCTCGCCATCGATGAGGTGCCCGACGACGTCGAACGGGCTGAAGGTGTCGGGGCCTTCCCTGCCCCTCGCCCACGGCTCATCGATGTGCGTGAGGAGCGCCGTCAGCGTGGCCGGCGTCCGACGCAGCAGGTGGACGGATGCATTCAGGTCGAAGTCCATCGTGCCTCGCTATCGGCCGCAGAGACCCTTGGGGGTCCAGTCGGACGCGGGTGTGGAGCGCGGCTTCGTCGCGTCCTGGAGAATCAAGACCAATGAACGGCGGACGGTCGTCCCCGTGCCGGTCAGAATCATCGGTTCGCCGCCGGGGACCATGACGCCCGCTCCACCTGCCTTCTGCACGAGCTGACCGCGCGGCGTCTCCAGGCATTGTTCCCCCTCGAGCGTATACCACGCTTCGACGCCCGGGTGACGATGCACCACGGATTGCATCCCAGGCTCGAAGACGCCCTCCATGTAGACTGCCGCGAATGTGTCGCTGGCGATCAACGCCAGGGGCCCGATCGTGGCGACGTGACGTCCCGAGGCGGTCCGCCACCGGGAGGGCGCGATCGTGTAGAGCCAGATCCTCCCCAGAGACTCGACGACGGTCCCTCGGGAGCCCTTCGCCGCCTCGGCCGAATCACGGGTGGAGAAGGCGTCGATGTGCCAGAACAGCGCCGTGTCTCGCGGGAGAGCGCCCAGCTCCTCGCGCGCCGTGATATAGCAGCCAAGCGTCTGTCCCGCGCGCTGAGCGACCGGCACACAACTTCCACCGGTCTGTGCGTACGCAGGCGTCCACCACGTCGTCGTCAGTCCGATGATTGTCACTATGACAATCGTGCGAGTCGAGCGGTTCACGAAGCGTCCTCGGGCGTTGATCGTCGCGCCGTCGAGACGAAACTACCCTCCACGGCTTTGCGTAAAATTCTTCGAGGCTAATTTCCCCAATGGCCGACGTCCCGGCCAGTCCCCACTCGAACTCAACCGATCATGCTCGCGTTGCTGCTGCTGGTCCAGGACCCCGCCAGAGTCGTCGTCGAGGGAAAAGGATCCCCGACGGCGACCATTCCACGCCTGGAAGCGTCGATCGTGATCGATGGCACGATGGACGAGCCCGTCTGGTCCCAGGCAACCCGGCTCACCGGGTTCTGGCAGTATCAGCCGGTTGACGGCCGTCCGGCAGAGGAGCAGACCGAGGTACTGGTGTGGTATGCACCGGATGCGATCCATTTCGGGATCATCGCGCACGACCGGAATCCTTCCGCGATTCGGGCCACCATCGCCGACCGGGACAACATCGACAACGAAGACCACATCGTCATCGATCTCGACACGTTCCATGACCGGCGCCGCGCCTTCTTCTTCGGCGTCAACCCGCTCGGTGCCCAAAGCGATGGCGTCCGCAGTGAGGGAGCCGGCCAGGTGAGCAGCCTGATCCCCGGCAGCGTCGACAAGAATCCGGACTTCACCTGGGAGTCGAAGGGGCGTCTCACCGGTCGTGGCTATGAGATCGAGATCAGAATTTCCTTCAAGAGTTTGCGATATCCCGGAGGCGGACCGCAGGAGTGGGGGTTCAACGTTACCCGCGTGGTTCAGCGCACCGGCTACACCGACACCTGGACGGACGTTCGCCGTGCCAACGCCAGCTTCCTCGGTCAGGAAGGAGCGATCGCCGGGTTGCACGACCTGAAGCGTGGCGTCGCGGTGGAGGCCCAGCCGTTCGTGACGGCCACCGCCGATGGAAACCGCAATTCTTCCACCGGTGCGTTCGACCGGGAAGACGTCGACCCCGATGCGGGGCTCAACCTGCGTCTGGGCTTCACGAGCTATGCGCTCGACGCCACCATCAACCCCGACTTCAGCCAGGTGGAGAGCGACGCGTACGCGTCTCGGCGACCGGGACGATGTTTCGCCTCCTCCACCTCGGCGGCGACGAGTTTGCCCGCTCGATCATTCCGCGGCTCAAAGTGGAGTACCAGCCGAACCGTGCGCTCTTTTTCCGCGCCATCGGTGAGTATCGCTCCGAGCGACGAGCCGCGCTCGTCGATCCATCCAGTGGCACCGCCCTGTTCGTGTCCGGCGCATCGCAGAGCGCCACCGACTTCAACGGCCTCCGGGTGGATCTCCTCGCGTCGTTCGAGCCCACCCCGGGCACCGTCGCCTTTTTCGGTTACGGCAGCTCGCTCGAGACCGACGAGGATTTCAACTGGTCCCGGCTTTCCCGCGTCACCGACGGATTCTTCCTCAAGCTCGCCTACCAGATCCGGCCGTGAGGCCGACCGCTCGCTCGCGGCGTGAGGGTCAGGCGTTGTAGATGGGCCCGCCCTGCCGTTGATAGAGATCGAGAACCGCCGCCGCCTCATCCCGCAGGATACCGCGCGACATTTCGACGCCGCGAGACTCCAGATAGACATACGACTCCGGGAATACCGGACCCTCATCGAAGCTCACCGCGCTCGCGTCGGCGCGGTCGGCCCCCGCCACGAGCCGCCGGATTCCGCTCCAGAGCGCCGCGCCGAGGCACATGGCGCACGGGTCACATGACGTGAACAATTCGTGTCCGGGGTGATCAGGCTTGAGCAGGCTGTAGGAACCGACCCGCTGCTCCGCGAGCATGAGCGCCAGCACCTCCGCGTGGAGCACGCTGTTGTTGAGGCGGGTCACGCTGTTGACACCCACCGCGATCAGAGCCCCGCTCCCGATCTCGAAGACCGCGGCGCCGAACGGGCCTCCGGTGCCGCGGAGCACGTTCTGGCGGGCCAGCTCGATGGCGAGCCGCATCTTCTGCTCGTCGGTCGCCAGACGCGCGTGCCAGTCGACGATCTCGCTCGTCCATTCGGGGCACCCTGCCGTGATCACGTTGAGCTCCGACACTGTCGTCCTCCCGTCTCAGGCCCCATCCGCGTGAGCGGGCGTCCTGTGCGTCTCGTCGGACAGCCCCGCTATCCGGCGCTCCAGAAAGCGGCGTTCGGGTCCCTGCTGCGTCAGCCGAAGGGCACGCTCGTACGAGGCCCGCGCCTCGTCGGTCTTCCCGATGCGCCGGCACAAGTCTGCCCGCGCCGAGTGCGCGAAGTGATAGTCCCCGAGGTCGCCCCGTGCCAGGATCGCGTCGATCAGCGCGACACCGGCGGCGGGGCCGTCGCGCATGGCGACCGCGACCGCCCGGTTCAGCTCGACGACCGGTGACGGGTCCGCTCTCACCAACACGTCGTACAGTCCAACGATCTGGTCCCAGTCGGTGTCGGCGGCGGCCGGCGCCTCGGCATGTACCGCGGCGACTGCTGCCTGGAGCGTGTAAGGACCGAATCGGCGCGAGGCGATCGCGCGCTCCACCAGCGCCGACCCTTCGGCGATCAGGTTGCTGTTCCAGAGCGATCGGTCCTGCTCGTCGAGCAGGATCATGTCACCGTCCGCCGAAGTCCGGGCGGCGCGACGCGACTCGGTGAGGAGCATCAACGCGAGGAGCCCCTGCACCTCCGCCTCCTGTAACAGCTCCGCGAGGAGCCGGCCGATGCGGATCGCTTCGCCCGTTAGATCAGGCCGCGTCAGCGAGGGTCCGGAGGATGCCGAGTACCCCTCGTTGAAGACGAGATACACGACCCCAAGGACGCCGTCGAGCCGCCCCGGCAGCTCGGCCTGGGACGGTACTTCGTAGGGAATTCGCGCGTTCCGGATCTTTGCCTTGGCCCGGACGATGCGCTGCGCGACCGTCGAAGACGCAGAGAGAAAGGCTCGGGCGACTTCTTCGGTCGTGAGGCCACAGACCTCGCGTAGCGTCAGTGCCACCTGCGCGTCCAGCGCCAATGCCGGATGGCAACAGGTGAAGATCAGGCGCAGGCGGTCGTCCGCGATATCCTCCTCGGCCCATTCCGCCACATCGGCTCCGGCGTCGAGCTGTCGCGCCATGGCCGCCAGCGATGCATCGAACCGCACGCGCCGCCGAATCGAGTCGATGGCCTTGAATCGGCCGGCGGAGACGAGCCACGCCCGGGGATTCGCGGGGACACCGTCGCGCTGCCAGCGCTCGACGGCCGCGGCGAACGCCTCGTGCATGGCCTCCTCGGCGAGGTCGAAGTCGCCCAGCAGACGAATGAGCGTCGCGAGAACCCTGCGGGAGTCGGTGCGATAGATCGCCTCGACCGCTTCGCGCGCTCGCGTGTCCGAATCCATGGTCACGAGGTCGGCCGCCTCAGAACGGCATGTGGTACTCAGGCGGGGTGACGCCGTTGAGCCGGAGGTACGGAACCACCTGGCCCAGCGTCCAGACCGAATGCTCGAACGAGAGCGCGGCGAGCCGGGCCGCCGGCTGGGGAGGCTGGCCGAAGATGGCGACCGGGCGCCGCAACTGCGCGGGTGTCGCCTGCTGGAGCGCCCCGACCATGTACCCATAGGTGGTGTCCGCGTACTTCCGGAGCGCCGCCTTGTCGTGAAGGAACCGAGCACTGTCTCCGAGCTGCGGAGGAGCCTTGAGGCCGCGGATGGCGACCGCCGCCACGTAGAGGTTCGTGCTCACGATGTGGTCGAACTGCTCGGCGAGCGTCCGTACTCCCGGTGTAGGACGAAACCCGGCCGCCGAATCAGGCATCGCGTCGATGTAGGCGAGTACAGCGGTACGGTTGCGCTGCCAATCGGCCATCTGGTCCGGCGAGAGCGCGTTCTGCGCGGCCGCTGGAACCGCGACCGCCAGGGCGAGCAACGTCAGGGTCAGGAGGTGCACGATCGATCTCCGCAATTCATGGTGAAGGTTCGGGAACGAGGTCATGCTCGCCCCAGTTTGGGTGTATGCATGGCTCCATGAGATCAGTGTCGGATCGCGTCGTGACTCCGCAGAATCCGCACGACCTCATCCACCGGCAATGCCTCGACCGTACCGCTCTTCGCCGTCACCGTTCGCGCGACGAACAGAGAGTTGTAGATGGCTTCCTCGGTGGCCTCCACGACGCCCTGAAAGAGCGGGGACATCGCGTCGTTGCCCAGCTCGGTGGTCGCGAGGCGCGCCGCGCCGTCTGTGCGGCGCACGCCCGGGTGAGTCGAAAACGCGATCACGTAGTCGCCCGACCCGTTGCCGACCGACGAACCAGTTCGTCCGACGCCAAGGATTGCGCGCCCGGCGAGCCGCCCGAGGTTGCGATCGGACAGCGGTGCATCGGTCGCGACCACGATCATGATGGACCCCTTCCCTTCCCGCGGCGTTTCGGACTGATGAACGCCGTCTCGTCCGAGCGCTCTGCCCACCGGCACGCCGAGCACGAGCAGATCGCCGCCGAAGTTGGACTGGACCAACACGCCCACCGTCCACGTGCTATCACCGACGCTCACCCGTCGCGAGGACGTGCCGATCCCTCCCTTCCAGCCGAATGCGACGGTGCCCATTCCCGCTCCTACGCTGCCCTCGGCGACCGGCCCGCTCGCGGCCGATTCCAGCGCGCCCCGTACCTGCCGGTCTGAGATCGGCCGGCTCCGGATGGCGTTAAGGACGTATCCGTCGTTGGTCTCGCCCACAAGCGGATTGATCGACCGCACGTCGGCCATGCCAGGCAATGCGAGGAGATAGGCGACCATGGCGTCGGCCGCCTTCCATACGCAGAGGGTGCAGGTGAGCAGGATCGGCGTCTCCATCTCGCCCAGCTCCGCGACCTGGGTGCTCCCGAGGAGCTTCCCGAAGCCGTTGCCGACGTGAATCGCGGCCGGAACGCGATCCAGGAATGCGTTCCCGGCGTGGGGGACGATCGCGGTGACACCGGTGCGCACCGAGTCGCCCGCCTGAACCGTTACCTGTCCCACGCGCACACCAGCGACGTCTGTAATGGCATTGAGCGGGCCTGGCGGGAAGATCCCGGGGTAAATGCCGAGCTCGCGCGCGCGGGGCCGCTGTTGCGACGCCGCGCTCAGCCACGCGCCACAACTCAACAGGGTCACCAGCGCCACTCGGCGGATCATTGCCTGGCGCGTGAGCAGCTCCTTGCTCATCATCCCTTGGCTCCGTCACGAGCGGTGGCGAGCTGCTGCGCGATGAGGTCCATGGCGACCTCGGGCGTGTCCGCTTCGAGAAGCAGGGCACCGTCGGTGAGACTTCGAAAGAACGCGACCGCCTCCCGCGACGCGGCCAGGAGAATCGTCGGGCGTCCCGCTTTGAGCGCCAGCGCCACCTCTGAAGCAGTACCTGGCCCTTCGACGCCGCAGGCGACCACGACGTCGCTGCTCAGCACGTTCACGGCGTTCCTGGCGTCTCCCATGCCCGTGAAAATCGCGAGATCGACGTGGTCGCTGACCGGCCCATCGGGGCCGCTGGGCAGTACCCCAATGGTGAGGCTGCCGGGAACCGACTTGGCGCCCGCATTGGCCGCCTCCATCACACCGGCTGGCCGGCCTCCAGTCAGCAGAATCCACCCCGCCTCGGCCACGAGACGACCCAACCGCCGGGCCGCCCGCTCCACCGGGGGGGACGGGTTATTCGCTCCCATGATGCCGATGACCGGACGTCGCGTTCCCGTTGGCTCCTCCACGTGCCGTTGCCGCGCCCTGAAAGTAGCCCGCCCCGGACTTCTTGACCGTCGGCGATAATCTGACTAAGGTCAGAGAATGTCGGATACCCAGGTGGAGCAGGTCCGCCGGTTCAACCGCCTCGTCACCCAGCGCGTCGGGGCGCTGGACGACCATTTTCTCGGACGGGATCGTCCGCTCGGCGCATCGCGTCTGCTGTTCGAGATCGGCCAGGACGGCGCCGACCTCAGGGATCTCCGCCGCCGGCTGGGGCTCGATTCGGGCTATCTGAGCCGCCTCGTCAAATCCCTCGAGACCAAGCGTCTGGTTCGTCTCACCGCGAAGACCGAGGATGAGCGGGTCCGGGTGGCGCGGCTGACACCCAAGGGCGCGCGCGAAGTGCAGGAGATGGATCACCGGGCGGCCCGGGCCGCGGGGGCCCTCCTGGCACCGCTCACGCCTTCCCAGCGCGAGCGGCTGGTCACGGCGATGGGAGAGGTGCACCGACTCCTGCGGCTGGTCGGCTTGCAGATCGAGCGGGTTGATCCGTCGAGCGCCGAGGCGCGATACTGCGTCGGCCAGTACTTCGCCGAGCTGAACCGCCGGTTCGAATCCGGTTTCGATCCGGCTGCGAGCATCCCGGCCGACGACGCCGAGCTCGTTCCGCCGCGCGGTGCGTTCCTTGTAGCGTCGATCGACGGCGAGGCTGTCGGGTGCGGCGGGCTGAAACGGATCGCGCCCGGCATCGCGTCGCTCAAACGGATGTGGGTCGCCGATTCGGTGCGGGGCCTCGGCATCGGCCGCCGCATGCTCGAGGCGCTGGAGACCGAGGCACGCGGGCTTGGCTTCACGACTCTTCGGCTCGAGACCAACCGGACACTCGAAGAAGCGATCCGGCTGTACCGGAGCGCGGGGTACACCGAGGTGACGGCCTTCAACACCGATCCGTACGCCAACCACTGGTTCGAGAAACGCCTCGGCTAGGATCGCATCCCTGCCGCGGCCGACGGACGACGCAGCACGCGATACCATCCCGCGATCCAGAGCGTGATCGCGCCGACGGTGCCCCCGACTACCAACAGAATGCCTGGCGTGCTCAGGCGAGGCGGCTCGCTCCGGTGGGCGGCCAGGATCAACCCATGCACGCCGAGTGCGGTCGCCGTCATGACGCAACCAAGCCACCACATGTAGGCTCGCACTCGGCGAACGGCCTCGCCCACGTTCTCGGGACGGAGCCAGTAGTCGCGCGCGGGAATGTTGAGTCGCTCGCCTCCGCGTCGTGTCAGGCGGTGCACCATGACGACGATCCCGAGAGGGAGGAGAACGCCGATCGAGATCAGCAGGATGGTATACGTCCCACGACTCGACCAGCCGTTGGGCACTCCCGCGCCGTCGAAATGCGATGCGACAACCGCCGGCAGCTTTCCGAACGTGAAGAGAACGAAGAGCACGAACCCGCCGGCGAGCAGTCCGAAGACACCGCGTCCCATGGGCACTCCCTTCCGTCAGGCCTCGCTATGGTGATCGTACCCCTCGAGGGGCTCGACGATGACGGCCGTGCCGTAACAGAGCACTTCGGTCACACCCGACATGACCTCCGTGGCATCGTACCGCACGCCGATGATCGCGTTCGCCCCCCGCCGCTGGGCGTGTGCGAGGAGAATCTCGAAGGCATCCCCGCGCGCGCGCTCGCAGAGCGACGTCAGCAGATTGATGTGACCGCCGAGGAGCGTCTCAAACTTGGCGCCGATGGTCCCGAACACCGATCGCGACCGCACCGTGACACCCCGCACCACACCCAGCGACTGAACGATCTGATAGCCGACGAGCGAGAACGCCGTCGTCGTCATTTCCTCACCCATCGGAAGTCTCCCAGTTGACGCCGTACGAATCATGCCGGCTTGACAGTCCGTCGCGCGAGCCACAAGAAGAAGAAGGAGGGGAATCATGCCCACCGCAAATAAGGCGGGCGCCGCGCGCGTGCGTGAGGCGCTGACCTGGCTCGAGCGGCGCGGGACCGCCCGTAACCGCGAAGGAATGGCGCGCTACGCCATCGTCGCGGACAAGGTGTTCGGTGTGTCCGTCGCCGACGTCCAGCGCTTGGCCAAGACGCTGGGCCGGGATCACGAACTGGCAGACGCGTTGTGGAAGACCGGATGGTACGAGGCCCGCATGCTGACCGCGTTCGTGGACGAGCCGGACAGGGTCACGTCCTCACAGATGGATCGCTGGGCGCGCGACTTCGACAACTGGGCCATCTGTGATACGCTCTGCTTCCACCTGTTCGACCGCACGCCCCACGCGTGGAAGAAAGTCGTGCAGTGGAGCACGCGCCGCGACGAGTTCGTCAAGCGGGCGGCCTTCGCCCTGCTCGCCGGTCTGAGCCTGCACGACAAACGAAGCGGCGATGAACCGTTTTTGCGCTCGCTGGCGCTGGTCGAGCGCGCGGCGACGGATGAACGGAATTTCGTCAAGAAGGCAGTGAGCTGGGCGTTGCGCGTCGCGGGCCGGCGCAATCGGGCGATCAATGCCGCGGCGGTGGAGCTGTCGCGGCGGCTCGCCGGATCGTCCGATCCGGCGGCCCGCTGGATCGGAAAGGGGGCGCTCCGCGAGCTGACGAGTCCCCTGGTCAAGCGGCGGCTGGCGGCACAGCGCGGAACCGCCGCCTAGGTCGGACCCTCGGCTGACAGCGGCCGCTCCGCCATCAGGGCCAGGAGATGGTCGTCCGGGTCGCGGAGAAAGGTTCCGCGCTGTGCCGCAAGCCGCCGCGGTCGAGGAAGGCCAGCCCCTCAGCCGTAGTGCATGATGACGTACCGAAGCAGCACGATCACCGTGATGAGCACGATCACGATGATGATCCCGACGGCACCCTGCAGCTTCCGGCCCCGCGCGATCGCGTCGCGCTGCATGGCGATGGACTCCTGCTGGTTGCTGAGGGCGCGCGCGTAGGCCTCGACCTGCTGCCGTTGCAGGTCGCGGACCTCCTCGAGCAGGCGTACGACCCGATCCTCGTCCATGACCAGCCCTCCGGCTCCGATTACGGTCGATCCCGCTGCAGGATGATTTCGGTGCGCGCGTCGAAGCCCAGATCGCCCAGGCCCACCACCCGCCACCCTTCCTCGCCCAACCCATTCAGGATGCCGGGAAGCTCACCCCCCAGCGGGGTCTCGATTCCGTTGAGATACCAGGTCACCCCGCCTACGGCTCCCGCCTGATCGCGCCCGATCAGAACGGCGTATTCGTACATGGTCATTCGTGCCTCGAGCGTGTTCTCACGTGGGCTTCGACGCCGTCGCCACCACGGCCGGAGACGCGAACGTGACCCCGGCCCCTTCCTGTACCACGAACCGCTTCAACGCCGTCTCGGCTTCCGCCAGGATTTCTTCGATCACCCCATCGTCGAGGACGATCCCGACGAGGGGCAGCCAGTCGCGAACGTCCACCTCGACCATGCTCCGGATGCTCGGGAACCGGCCGCGCCCCGGCCGAAGGCCGACAGTCGCACCGGAGATCCCCGCGGCATGGAAGAGATCGGCGAGCCGACTGCCCTCCCCCATCACGAACGGCTCGCGAAGCACATCAGCCACCCCGGAGCCCGCGTGACGCTCTGCCAGCGCCACTTCTGCGGCATACGCAGGCGTGTCGGCCAACGAGCCCCAGACAGCCACGGCAAGGCGTCCGCCGGGCACGAGCACGCGCATCATCTCCCGCAGCGCACCGGCCGGGTCGGGAAAGAACATGAGCCCGAACTGGCTGACCACGGCGTCGAACGTCCGGTCGGGAAACGGCAAGTCGTTGGCGCTGCCCTGCCGCCAGGTGATGTCGGGACTCAGCCTGGCGGCGATCGCGAGCATGCCGTTGGCGAGATCGAGACCCGTGACGCTCCCGCCCGGCGCCGCCCGCCTGGCAGCGGCACGGGCGAGCACCCCGGTGCCGCACGCCACATCGAGCACCCGGTCGCCCGGATGGATCCGGGCCGCTTCGGCGACGCGGGGCGCCCACTCCTCCATCAACGCAGGCACCAGCTTGTCCTGGTAGCTCGCGGCCGCCTCGACCTGCTCGCGTGGTGCCGGATCCGTCATTCGAAGTCCCGCTGGCAAGACCCGCGTAAGCTGCGCGCCGAGGCCCGCGTCGGCAAGACGGTCCGGCATCGACACGCTCAGCCCGTGCCGCCATCCAGGCGAAACGTGAACATGACCGGTGGATCGGCTAGATCGATCCCACCCGCGGCTTCGTACAGGCGGATCGCCGCCCCATTGGCCGGACTGGTGAGCACCCAAGCCTCGCGGCATCCGAGTTCACGTCCGTAGGCGAACATCGTCTGCAACAGACGGCGGCCCAGCCCCTGGCGCTGGTGCGACGGAGCGACGCCGACCTCATTGATCCACAGCTCCACCGGTTTATCGGGATGCACATAATGGACGGCGGAAGCGAAGCCGACGATCGTCCCGTCTTCCACGGCGACAGCCAGGTGATGCCGTGTGTCGTGGAGAAATTCCCGGCTCAGCGCGGGGTCGACATCGTGATCGAAGACACCGGGTGCGACCCGCGAGAGCACCGCCTCGTCGTTGGGGCCTAGAATGCGGAATTCGATGCTCATCCAGCCTCCCAGGGCCGCCATCGCGGCAACAGTCGCGGGACATGGCGGCAGTACTCGCGATAGGCGTCGCCGAACCGCATCGCCAGCTGCGGCTCCTCGATGAGAGGAATGTAGATGGCGTTGATCCCGAGAAAGAGTAACGCCCACTCGAGGTGGGGCCGGGACTGAAGGATCAGCGCCTCCGCGAAGAGCACCAGGACGACGCCCGAAATCATCGGATTCCGCACGTACCGATAGGGACCACGGACGACGAGCTCACGGGGTGGATCCCACGGCGCGAGGGTGCCCCGGCCCTCGCCGGCGAACCGCCGAAGGCTGGAGGCGAACACCAGCAATCCGACGCACAGGACGGCGACTCCGGCGAGCTGCAGGGTCTCACGAAGCGGCCCAGGGCCAACGACCAGCTCGATCCCATTGCGTCGGGCGAGCCACCAGGGGATCACCACGGCCATGGTGACCGGCAGCAGGGCCACGGCAACGAGATGTCGGATGACGTAGAGCATGCACCCTCACCCAGGTCACGAACGGGGGACGCCGGCACGTTACTTTCTTCACACCGATATCCCGGAAGGTCTCATGCCAGCCCGCGTCATGCTCCTCCTTGTTACCCTCGCGCTCGCGCCGACGGGCGCACGGGCGCAACAGTCGCTGGCCCACGCCCCTCCGGACCGTTTCATTTCGTGGCGCCCGCCTGTGACGCTCGATCAACGTCCGGCGACTTCTCAGGAGGGTTCGATCGCCCGGAACCGGGGCCGCCATGCGTTGATCGGCGGTGCGATCGGCGCCGCCGCCGCGATCGTCGCCTGCACTGCGATCTCGACCCTGGCGAATGACGACGGGGATGGCGGCATCTCGACCTGTCCGCTGGATACGTATCTGATCATGGGCGGCGCCGGCTTCGCGCTCGGCTTTGCCGTCGGCTGGGTCGTCTGACGGCCGCGGCAGTCATGCCAAGCAACTCGAAGTGGATACTAGGGCGTGATCAGCACCTGCATGGTGGCGGCGGCACCGCCGTCGTACTCGAGGCGTATGTCCGCGCGCCCGGCACGCTCCCCGCGCACGAGGCCGGTGGAATCCACCGTCGCGATGTCGGGAGACGACGACTGCCAGTGGCCTCGGATGCGACCGGAACAATCGCCGCACCCCGTCCCCCGATCACATGCCGTACCGTTCACCCGTATCCGCAGCGTGCTGCCGACCCGCAGATCACCGCGCGCGGGCTCGAGACGGACGAACGCGCAGAGTCCATCGGGGCCCGTGACGAAGCGGCAGTCCCCGGCCTGGGACGCTCCGGCCAGCAGAAACCATAGAGAGAATTGGTATCGGAACACACGATGCTCGGGGTCGACCGACGCTTCAACGATAGCGATTCCGCGGCGGCGCGGCGAGCGTCAGCGACCGGGCCGGGCCCGCCCCCTTCTGGCCCGTCGAGCCGCCCCGATCGCCGCTTCCACCCACGGGCGCAGCGTCTCAGGATCCTCCAGCAGCTCCTCGGGCATCTCGTAGTACTGCATGACCTCGCCTTGCTCTCCGGAGGGACGGACAGGGCTCATCCCGCGCGCCTCGAATCGGCCGCGGGTCATGTCGTCGACCTTGAGGT
>DATBSO010000150.1:0-24532 GCA_036559745.1 Gemmatimonadales bacterium
CCGTAGGTGTTCTTCGCGAGGCCGTCCGTGCAGCATCCCTGACCGAAGAGAGCCGCCTGCTGGTCGCCCGCGAGGCCGGCAATGGGGAGCACGACGTCGAGGTGCACGGATTCGGTCTCGCCCACGACACCGGCGGACGGCACGATGTTGCCGAGCAGCTCCCGCGGGATGCCGAAGGTGGCCAGGAGCTCGGGCTCCCAGGAGCGGGACGCGAGGTCGTAGAGGAGCGTGCGCGACGCGTTGGTGTGGTCGGTGACGTGAACCCGTCCGCCGGTGAGCTTCGCTACGACCCAGCTTTCCACGGTCCCCGCCGCAAGCTCGCCGCGTCCGGCACGGGCGCGAAGCTCGCCGTCCCGGAGCAGCCATTCCAGCTTCGTCGCCGTGAAGTAGGGGTCGGCCACGAGACCGGTTCGCCGCCGCAGCATCGCCTCGGCGCCCGACTCCTTGAGCTCGCGACAGCGTTCTGTGGTGCGCCGGTCCTGCCACACGATCGCGGGTGCCACAGGGGCCAGGGTCCGGCGGTCCCACAGCACCGCCGTCTCGCGCTGGTTGGTGATCCCGATGCCGGCCGGGCGCTCGCCCGCCTGCGCGATTGCCTCACGCATGGCCGAGACCGAGACGCGGAAAATCTCCTCGGGATCGTGCTCCACCCACCCGGGCTTCGGGAAATGCTGGGTGAACTCCCGGTACCCCCGCCCGAGGACGGTCCCGTCCTGGTGCACGACGAGTGCGGTGGATCCGGTAGTGCCTTGGTCGAGGGCGAGGATGGAGGACATGGGGAGGAAAGTGAAGGGAGAAGGGGGAAGGGAGAAGAGGGAGCGGGGAGAAGGGAGAAGGGAGAAGGAAGAGGGGAAGGGGGAATAGATAGAAGGGAGAAAGGAGAAAGGAGAAAGAGAAGGTTGGTAGCGCGCCCGCTCTTTGCCCCTACTCTCTTCTCCTCTTCTCCCTTCTCCCTTCTCTCTTCTCCCTTCTCATCCTTCCTTTCTTCCAACCTCTCTCGGTTGAAAGACTCCCCGATCGGTGATGATCGCGGTGACCAGCTCGGCCGGGGTCACGTCGAAGGCGGGATTCCAGATCTGTGCGGCGGCGGGCGCGTGGCGAACGCCGCGAACCTCCACCAGCTCCGATGCTCCTCGTTCTTCGATCGGAATCCGTGCGCCGTCCGGCGTCGCGGGGTCCACGGTGGAGGTCGGGGCCGCGACGTAGAACGGCACGTCATGCGCGCGCGCGGCCAGCGCGAGCCCATAAGTGCCGATCTTGTTGGCCACGTCGCCGTTGGCGGCGATGCGGTCCGCCCCAACGATCACACAACTCACGTCGCCGCGGCGAAGCCGGCTCGCCGCCATTCCGTCGCCGATCACCGTGCACGGGATCCCGCTCTTCGTCAGCTCCCACGCCGTGAGCCGGCTTCCCTGCAGAAGTGGCCTCGTTTCGTCGGCGATGACGGCCACCCGGTGCCCCGCTTCGTGGAGGGTGTAGACGGGCGCCAGCGCCGTACCGATACCACCCGTGGCCAGGACGCCGGCATTGCAGTGGGTGAGAACCAGCGCATCACCGCCGATCAGCTCAGCCCCGAGCGCGCCGATCCGCGCGCACATCGCGCGGTCCTCATCCCAGATCGCGGTGGCCTCGTCCCGCAGCGCCTCCCGCAGATCGTCGCCTCGGCGGACTGCCTCGGAGGCGCGTCGCTCCATACGGTCGAGCGCCCAGCGGAGATTGACCGCGGTGGGTCGAGTCGCGGCCAGGATGGCCGCCGCGGCACAGACAGCCTCGAGCGTGTGGCCTGCTCGCGTCTCGAGCGTCACCCCCATCGCGGCCGCGATACCGATGAGCGGCGCGCCGCGGACCCGGAGCGAGCGAATCGCTTCGGCGACCGCGTCCACCGATTCGAGATCGAGGTAGCGCTCCTCACCAGGGAGCAGGGTCTGGTCGAGAATGCGTACGCCGTGAGACGGCGTCCATGCGATGGGAGAGGGGATCGGCACGGGGGAAAGATAGCGTCGCAGGCAGAGCCGGGCGAAACGTCGGAGGGCGCGCTACATTGCCCTCCAACTTCCTCCCGGCAGGGCCATGTACACCACGCTTTCCCTCACCATCGCCGACCGCATCGCCCGTGTCACCATCGAACGGCCCGACAAGCTCAACGCGCTCAATGCGACCGTGATCCGTGAACTGGGTCAGGCGGCGGCGCAGATCGGCGGCGACAGTGCAATCGGCGGCGCGATCCTCACCGGCGCCGGGACCAAAGCCTTCGTGGCCGGTGCGGACATCAGCGAGCTGACGGACCAGGGGCCGATGGGCGGACGAGCCCGCTCGCTCGAGGGGCAACGGGTATTCCGCAGCATCGAGCAATGCGGCAAGCCGGTCATCGCGGCGGTCAACGGATTTGCCCTCGGCGGCGGCTGCGAGCTGGCGATGGCATGTCACCTTCGCATCGCAAGCGAGTCCGCCAAATTCGGCCAGCCCGAGGTCAAGCTCGGCATCGGTCCGGGTTATGGCGGGACGGTGAGGCTGCCGAGGCTGGTGGGACAGGGCCGGGCGCTGGAGCTGCTGCTCACCGGCGCGATGATCGATGCCCAGGAGGCGCTCCGCATCGGCCTGGTCAACCGGGTGGTCCCCGCCGACCGCCTTCTGACAGAATCGGAGGCGCTCCTGCGTACGATCCTGGAGAACGGCCCGCTCGCGGTTCGGGCCTGCCTGGACCTGGTCGATGCCGCGGGCGACATCCCTCTGGACGACGCGCTGCTGCTCGAAGCCACCTCGTTCGGTCTCCTGTCCGCCACCGCCGATATGCGTGAAGGCACCAGAGCATTTCTCGAGAAGCGGAAGCCATCTTTCGAGGGCACATGAGCCTGCAATTTCCCTCTCTATCCGGGTATTTTTCAGCGTTGGCCAGGCGGCGCGCCAGCTGGCTCTTGGTTGGGGTGCTTGCGGGGTGTGGAGAGCGTGACCGCCTGACCTTTCCGGTGGAGAATCCGGGCGATGGCAGCGGTCCCTTCACCAATGTGACCCGACCCGCCGTCACCGATACCGCCGTCACCGAGGGCGACCTTCTCATCCTGACCGGCTACAGCCTCGACCCCGATGGGGTCGATACGGTGTACTTCGAGGTGAGCGGAGCGGGTCAGGGGTTTGCTCCGCTTCTGGGAGAAGGAGCCGACTCGGTGCCGTTCGCTTTGCAGCTGTCCACGCTGGGCAATCCCGGTGGAACCATCTCGGTCCGGGCCTTTGCCGTGGATGGCCTCGGCGACCGAGGTCCGGCAACCGTCCGGCAGATCCGAATCGAATAGTGCGGCTGCGCCGGTTGGTGGCGCGGGGCTTCCGAAACCTGGACGATCTCGACGTCGAGCCTCCGCCGGGAGGCATCGCGCTGCTCGGTGCCAATGCCCAGGGCAAGTCCAACCTTCTCGAGGCCGCGTACTACCCGGTGCTGTTCCGGTCGGTGCGGGGCGCGGTCGATCAGGAGGTCGCCCGATTCGGCGGCACCGGATTCCACGTCGAGGCTCACGTGGAGCGCGGCGAGGCGGCATCGGTCGAGGCGACCTGGCTCAGCGCCGGCCGACGGAAGCGAATCGTGGTGGACGGCGAAGAGAAGCGGAGGATCGCCGACGCCGCGGGCATCTGGCTCGCAGTCGCGTTTCTGCCGTCCGACGTCGATCTGGCGACGGGACCCGCGGCGGAACGGCGACGCTATCTCGACCGGATGCTCTCGCTGGCGGACCGGCAGTATCTCCGCTCCCTCGTCCGTTATCGGGCGGCGCTGGCGCAGCGGAATTCGGGACTGCGGCAAGGCGACATCGCCCTCGCCCGTGCGTTCGATGTACCGCTGGCCGAGGCCGGCGCGCACGTGGTGAAGGTCCGCGAGGCGTGGGTTGGAGCAGCGGCGGAGTTGTTCACCGAGGAGCTCGATGCCATCGGTGAGCGAGCCCCGGCCCGGCTCCGGTACCGGGGAACCCCGGAGCTCTCCAACGCCGATCGGTGGCCCGCCGCGCTCGACGCGGCACTGGCTCGCGATCGCGCACGGGGGATGACGACGGTGGGACCACACCGCGACGACCTCGTCATCGAGCTCGGTGACCGCCCGCTTCGCGGCGCGGGGTCGACGGGTCAGCAGCGGAGCGCCGCGGTCGCGCTCAAGCTGGTCGAGTTGGTGTCCCTGCGTTCGGCCCGGGGAACGGAGCCGGCGCTCCTGCTCGATGATGTCTTTGCCGAGCTCGACCGCGACCGCCAGCGCCGGCTCGCACGACGGGTGTTCGGCGACGACGCGCGCCAGGTCTTCGTGACCGCACCGCGACGGGATGAGTTGCCGCCGGAGGCCGACGTGCCGGTCTGGACCCTCGACGCTGGCCGGGTAACCCGATGAATCGCAAACGGCCGCCCAGTCCGATTGGGGATGCACTCACGAGCTACCTCAAGCAGTCGGGGTTCTCGAAGCGACTGCAGCAGGCCGGGATCATCGAGGAGTGGGCCACGTTGGTGGGACCGCAGATCGCCGCGGTCACGGCTCCCGAATCGGTCACGCAGGACGGACTGCTGCGCGTGCGCGTGGCGACTGCGGCCTGGGCCAACGAGCTGAGTCTGATGACCCCCCGGATCCTCGCCCGCCTCAACGCGGGGCGGACCGGGCGTGTGAAGGAAATCCGCTGGGTGCCCGGTCCTCTCGACCGGCCCCGGCCTTGACGATTGGAGATTATGGCCAAGCGACAGAACGCCGTCGTTGACGGCTCGCCGGAGTACACCGCCGAAGCGATCCAGGTGCTCAAGGGACTCGAGGCGGTCCGCAAGCGTCCCGGGATGTATATCGGCTCCACTAGCGAGAACGGCCTGCACCACCTGGTCTACGAGGTGGTGGACAACTCCATCGATGAGGCGCTGGCCGGCCACTGCGACACCATCAACGTCACCATTCACGCCGACAACTCCATCACCGTGCAGGACAACGGCCGCGGAATCCCGGTGGACATCCATCCCACCGAGAAGATCCCCGCGGTCGAGCTCGCCCTCACGGTGCTGCACGCCGGCGGCAAGTTCGACAAGAACACGTACAAGGTGTCGGGCGGGCTCCACGGCGTGGGCGTGTCGGTGGTCAACGCCCTCTCCGAGCGGCTCGAGGTCGTGGTCGATCGGGACGGTAACCGCTACCGCATGGCCTTCGTGCGCGGCAAGACCGTGCGCAAGCTGGAGACGCTGGGCAAGGCGCGGGGCACCGGCACCATGGTGCGCTTCAAGCCCGATCCCGAGATCTTCACCGTCCTCGAGTTCCACTACACCACGCTGGCCGACCGGCTCCGGCAGCTCGCCTTCCTCAACAAGGGCGTCACCATCACGATCAAGGACGAGCGGGAGCAGCCGGCCAAGGGCGAGACCTTCTTCGCCAAGGGCGGGCTGGTCCAGTTCGTCGAATGGCTCAACCGGAACAAGCGGGCCCTGCATCCCAAGCCGATCGCGTTCACGGCGATGAAGGACGACGTGGACGTGGACATCGCGTTGCAGTACGAGGATGGGTACAACGAGAACACCTTCACCTTCGTGAACAACATCAATACCCACGAGGGCGGGACCCACCTCACCGGATTCAAGGCGGCCCTGACCAGGACCATCAACGACGTCGCGAAGCGCCGCGATTTCCTGAAGAAGGAAGGCTTCACCCTCTCGGGAGAGGACATCCGCGAGGGTCTCACCTGCGTGCTCCACGTGAAGGTGAAGGAGCCCCAGTTCGAAGGGCAGACCAAGACGAAGCTGGGCAACTCCGAGGTCGAGGGCATCGTCAAGACGCTCATCAACGAGCATCTCGGCAACTACCTGGAAGAGCATCCGCCGATCGCCCGCAACATCATCGAGAAGGCGGTAAGCGCGGCCCGGGCCCGCGAGGCGGCGCGCAAGGCGCGCGACCTGATCCGCAAGAAGTCGGGCCTCGAGAACATGGTCCTGCCCGGCAAGCTCGCGGACTGCTCAATCGACGATCCCGCCCACACCGAGCTCTACCTCGTCGAGGGCGACTCCGCGGGTGGCTCGGCCAAGCAGGGCCGTGACCGGCAGTACCAGGCCATCCTGCCCCTGCGCGGCAAGATCCTCAACGTGGAGCGTGCCCGGATCGACAAGATCCTCAGCAACGAGGAGATCCGGGCGATGATCACCGCGATCGGGACGGGCGTGAAGGACGACTTCAAGCTCGACGATGCCCGCTATCACAAGATCATCCTGATGACCGACGCGGACGTGGACGGCGCGCATATCCGGACGCTCCTCCTGACCTTCTTCTTCCGTCAGATGCAGGAGCTGATCGATGCCGGGTTCGTCTACATCGCGCAGCCGCCGCTCTATCGTGTGGCCAAGGGGAAAGACGAGTACTACGCCTATTCCGAGGCCGAGCGGGACGAGTACGCCAAGCGCCTGATGAACGGCGAGGGCAAGGGGTCGGTGAACATCCAGCGCTACAAGGGACTCGGTGAGATGAACCCGGGGCAGCTTTGGAAGACGACAATGGACCCTGCCACCAGGACGATCCTTCGGGTCACGATGGAGGACGGGGAGCGCGCCGCCAAGCTCTTCGACGAGCTGATGGGTGATGAGGTCGAGCCGCGCCGGCTGTTCATCGAGCAGAATGCCAAATACGTGAGCAACCTGGACGTGTGACTCAGCGAGACCAGACACCAGACAAGGGCGTCCCCAAGGGCGCCCTTTTTTCTTCGCGACGAGCGCTCGCGAGCGCCGCCACCGCACTCGGGTTGGACCGCAACACGGGCGCGGTGGTCGGGGCGATGTTCTTCATGGCGCTGGGGGAAAACCTCTGGCGCCGTTTCGTGCCCAAATACCTCGAGGCCCTGGGCGCGCCGGTCCTGGCCATCGGCGCCTATGGCAGTACCGAAGACCTGCTCGACGGCCTTTATCAGTATCCCGGCGGCTGGGTGGGCGACCACTACGGCCGGCGCAGGGCACTGCTCCTCTTTGTCAGCCTCGCGGCGGTGGGATATCTCATCTTCGCGGCGGCGCCGGCCTGGCCCGTCGTGCTGCTGGGCCTGGTGTTCGTGATGTGCTGGACCAGCATGGCGAGTCCCACGCTCTTCGCGGTCGTCGGAGACTCGCTGCCCCGCGAGCGGCGCTCCGTGGGATTTTCGGTCCAGTCGATCCTGAAGCGGGTCCCCATCGTGATCGCCCCGACGCTCGGTGGACTGCTCATCGCGTCCCACGGGGTGTTGACCGGCGTGCGCGCTGGACTCGTCGTCTCGATCGTCCTCGCCGGCGGCACGCTGCTCATCGTCCGGCGTATGCAGCTCGACCATCGGAGCCCGGCGGGGACGACGGGGATCGCGGGCGTGTGGCGGTCACTCCCTTCCCCATTGCGGCGGCTGCTCCTCTCGGACGTCTTCATCCGCACCTGCGACGCGATGGTGGACGTCTTTCTGGTTCTCTACTGCGTCAACATCGTCGGCATCGCGGCGCCCGCGTTCGGGGCGCTCATCGCCGTACAGCAGGCGGTGGTCATCGTGTCTTCGCTCCCTGCCGCGCGGCTTGCGGACCGGTTCGGGAGAAAGCCGTTCGTGGTCGCGACCTTCGTCGCGTTCACTTGCTTCCCACTCGCGGTCGTGGCGGCCGGATCCTTCACCACGCTCGTGCTCGCATTCGTGGTCGGCGGTCTCCGCGAAATCGGAGAGCCGGCCCGCAAGGCGCTGATTCTGGAGTTCGTTCCGGGCGAGACCCGCGCACGCGGCGTCGGCCTCTACTACCTGGTTCGAAGTGTGGCCATCGCCCCGGCGGCGACGGTGGGTGGGCTACTGTGGAAGAGCAGCCCGTCGCTGCCCTTCCTCATGGCGGGCGCGATCGGGCTGCTCGGAACCATCATTTTTGCGCTGACCGTCGAGGAGCGCCACGCGGGTTGACCAACCGGGCGACGCTCAACCCCCTTCCGCCTCGATTCCGCTGAACGCCGCGCACTCAACTGTCATCTGGATCGGGACGCCGCGCGCATCCAGTCCCTTCACCACGATCTTCCCGCCCGCGCCGGCGGCCGTTACGGTGGCGCTTCCCTTCCCGACCACCTTGCTCCCCTGCACCGTCGAAATGTTGTAGGACTCCTTGCCGGCGTCGAACGCGAGCGAGAGCTGGTCCGCCGAGCCGTCCTTAAATTGCCACAACGTCAGATTGACCCGATCCAGATCGCCGCTGCCTTCGCCACCGTACTCGATGAGGAAGAGCGTGGCGGGCTTCTCGTAGAGCGACGCCGCGGTCTCACGGCCGCAGCGGCCATGTCCGCCGCCCGCGTAGTGATTGAGGCCGGCGACGGCCGAGAAACTCACCGTTGGCTGATCGGGCGCGGCGGCCATGAGGGCGGCGGCGACGGCGATGGTCGAGAGGGAGACCAGCGGGCGGGCGTTCATGGGGTCCTCGTGAGCGATGGAGTCGTGTTCGGATCTGTCCGTCTAACGCCCCGGTGTGCGGATTGTTCTCACGCCTTCGTCTTCTCCGTCCTTTCCGTCCTACAATCTCACCGGCGGCCTCGGCCTCGACGCGCCCGGCCCCCAGTCGTCTCCCAGCACGTCCTCGTCTGGGCGCTGATGGGTCTCCAACTCGCGCACTTCCCGCTCCGCCGCCGCCAACGCCTCATGATCGATCCCGGCCTCCGTACCATGGAGTCGCGGGCCCGGGTATCGGCGGTCCCGAAGCAGCCAGACGACGAACGTGGTCGCGACGGCCCCCGCCACGAGCAGCACCCCCACCGGCCCACTGACGTACGGCATCAGGCGCGCTCTCCGAGCACCTGGACGCCTCGCGAGTCCACGCGGTGGGTAATGAGAGGCGTGAGCTTGCCTGTATTCCCGATCACGATCGCTTCGCGGAGCGCAGCCTCCCCGGTCGCGATCCCCGCCGCATCCTTGGCGAAGATGGAAGCGATCGGCTCGGCTGCCTTGACCGCGTCACCCGGCTTGACGGTGATAACGAAGCCGACCGACGGGTCTACCGCGTCCTCGACGGTCCGCCGTCCGCCCCCGAGGTCGGTGATGGCCCGCCCGATCCGCCGAGGCTCGACCGCGGAGACGATGCCGGCGGCAGGGGCACGGAACACCTCGACGGCCTGAGCCTGCGGCAGAAGTCCGGGATCGTCCACGACCGCCGGATTCCCGCCCTGAGCTTCGATCATCTTCGCGAACCGCTGCACGGCCTCGCCTGATTTCACCACCGTCTCGAGCTTTCGTCGTGCGGCGCTGAGGTCGGGCGCCGCGCCCACGAGGACCAGCATCTCGGCGCCAAGGGCGTAGGTCACCTCCATCAGGTCCTCGGGCCCGCTGCCCCGAAGGCCTTCGATCGATTCCTCCATCTCGAGCGCATTGCCGCACGCTCGCCCGAGCGGACGGTCCATCGCGGTCAGCAGGGCGACCGTGGGACAGCCGCGCGCCTCCCCGAGGCCGATCATGGTCTTCGCCAGCTCGATGGCCTTGGCAGGGTCCGGAAGGAACGCGCCGCTGCCGGTCTTCACGTCGAGGACGAGCCCGTTGAGGCCTTCGGCCAGCTTCTTCGACATGATGCTTGCGGAGATGAGCGGGATGGATTCGACGGTCGCCGTCACGTCGCGAAGCGCGTACAGCCGCTTGTCCGCCGGTGCAATTTCCGGTGTCTGTCCCAGCATGACGCAGCCCAGGCGATCGATCTGCGCGCGCGCCTCCTGGAGAGACAGACCGGTCCGGAATCCCGGAATCGACTCGAGCTTGTCGAGCGTTCCACCGGTATGGCCAAGCCCTCGGCCGGACATCATGGGGACGGCCACGCCGCAGCAGGCCACCATTGGAGCAAGGAGAAGGGAGACCTTGTCGCCGACACCGCCGGTGGAATGCTTGTCCACTCGAGGAAGCGGATACCCGTCGAAGCGGAGCCGGTCGCCGGAGTTGAGCATCGCGTCGGTGAGCGCCGCCAACTCGTCCGGAGTCAGACCCCGCCAGACGATGGCCATGAGGAGCGCCGACATCTGATAGTCGGGGACGCGATTCGCCGTGTACTCCGCGATCAGGGATGCCCACTGCTCGGGCTCGAGCGCGTGGCCATCCCGCTTGTGCTCGATGAGCGGCGGAATCACCATTCGACAACCCATGTCCGGGATTCGCTAGTGGCCAAGCCGTTCCTCGCCTTCGTCGTTGGAGTGTTGTCGGCGCTCACGTCGTCCGCCGCGGCACAGGAAGTTCATGACCACGTGAACATGGGCATTGCGGCGGTGCAGGCGCACGACATCCCGACAGGGTTGGCGCATTTCGAGGCTGCACTCGCACTGGACTCGACCAGTTACGAGGCCAACTGGCGCGCCGCCATCGCTCTCATGGACGAAGGCGAGGCGATTCCCGGCACTGGCCGCGATCCGCGTCGGGATTCGCTGTACGCGAGGGCGGAGACGCTGGCCCGGCGCGCCGTCGCGGCGGACTCGAGCCGGGCCGAAGGTCACTTCGCGCTGGCCGCTGCGATCGGCCGGGCCTCGCTCACCATGGGCAAGAAGGACCGGATCCGTCGTGCCGCCGTGATCAGGGACGAGGCGCTCCGCACCATCGCGATCGACCCCCGATATGACGGCGCGTACCACATTATGGGCCGATGGAACGCGGAGATCATGCGCCTGTCGGGCCTCAGCCGGTTTTTCGCCAAGAGTTTTCTCGGCGCGGGCATTTTCGGCAAGGCGTCGTGGGAACAGGCGATCTCCAACATGGAGAAAGCGGTGGAGCTCGATCCAGGGCGACTCTATCACCGGCTCGAGCTGGCGGAGATCTACGTGGACCGGAAACGATACGCCGACGCGAGAAGCCAGCTCGACGAGATCGCCGCGCTCCCCGATCGCGAGGTCATGGACTCCACGTACCGGGCGCAGGCCGCCGACCTCGCGAAGAAGATCGCCGACCGGCGCTGACCCCGACGCTACTCGAGGATATCGCGGGCCGAATCCGCCGCGCGATCGATGCCTTCCTCCAGGCGGCGCCGGCGGCGGACCAGCTCCCGGCGGGCCCGATCCCCTACCCGCTCGATGCCGTCCTCGGCATCCTCGCGCAGTCGCGTCAGCCGGCGCTTCAGCTCACGACGGGTCTTGTCGCCCCGATCGGGGGCATACAGCAGCGCGAAGCCGGCTCCCAGCAGGGCGCCGAAGACCACGCCCATGGCGAAGCCCGCGAGTCCGCCGCCACCCCCGGGCGTGGACCCGGCCTCATCCTCGGAACGATCCCTCTCAGCCGCCATGGTCTCATCCTCCGTGCGGGTGGCATCTCTCCTGCCTGCAACCTACAGATCGTGGTGGAGTCGTCAACCATTGCGACAGCATGGACTTTTGACGGTACCGGGTGCAGTCTCCTTCACCGTTTTCGCTCGCGACCCGGCGCCTTATACTGAGAAAGCCCGGAAGCGCCTGTGGCGCTTGCGGGTCAACCCACTACGGGGACGGGATCCATGACGAGGGGTGCATTGGCCGTGGACGAGCTCGAGCGGCTACAGGCCAGGGTCGGCTCGTTGGAGCAGGAACGAAGGCATCTCCTGGCCGTCATCGAGATCCTGCAGGATATCGGCGGATCGCTGCACTTTGCCGATATCGTGCGCTCCGTAACCTTGCGGCTCGGCGAGACCTTCGGTCTCGACCGCTGCTCGATTTTCCTCGCCGAGCGTGGTGGATCGAGCGTCCGCCTGGTGGCCAGCTACGAGGATCCGGGGATACGGAACTACGAGGTGGATCTCGACCGGTACCCCGAGCTCAAGCTGGCGCTCCAGACCGGCCAGACCGTGTTCATCGCCGATGCCGCGACCGATCCCTCCCTGGGCCCTGCCCGGTGGGCCCTGGCCGCTCGCAAGGTCAAGACCATCACCGTCATCCCCATCTCTTGGCGTGGGGCGGCCATCGGCGCCATCTTCCTGCGGACGTTCAGAGAAGGGCCGAGCTTCTCGGCGGCCGACCTCGAGTTCTGCCAGGTGGTAGCCAACCTGACGGCCAAGGCGCTCCGCAACGCGCACCGCTTCGAGCGGATGCGCCAGCGCCGCGGCGAGGACGAGGCGTTACGCCGTCGTGAGGGTGAACAGGCGGCCCTGCTCGGGTTCCTGCGGCGGCTCCTCGCGACCACGCCGGCCATCCCGACCCTCGAGGGCGAGACGCCGCTCGACCCCGCCGACTCTCCGGAGATCGAACGTCTCGTCGGGGTAGCCCAGGCGGTGCTCAGCCAGGAGTCTGCTTCGCGGTGAATCAAGCGGCTGCCAAACGGGCGGCCTTGCTGCGGCAACAGATCGACCGCGCGAACCACGCCTACTACATCCTCGACGCCCCGGAAATCTCGGACGCCGAGTACGATCGGTATTTCCGCGAGCTCCAGTCGCTGGAGCGAGAGCACCCGGAGCTCCTCACGCCGGACAGTCCCACCCAGCGGGTGGGGGCACCGATCGCCGGCTCCCTCGTCAAGCACACCCACCGCCGTCCCATGCTCTCCCTCGCCAACGCCTTCTCTCCCGATGAGCTGAACGAATGGGAGGAGCGTAACGCGCGCCTGCTTCCCGAGGTCCGCGAGGCAGGTTACACCGCCGAGATCAAGATCGATGGCGCGGCCGTGAGCCTGACGTACGAGGACGGGCGACTCACGGTCGGGGCGACGCGCGGCAACGGCACTATCGGCGAGAACATCACGGCGAACATCCGGACCATCGCCGACGTGCCGCTCACCCTCACGGGGCGCGGGTGGCCGCGACTCATGGAGGTCCGCGGCGAAGTCTACATGCCGTACGCCGGCTTCCGGCGGGTCAACGAGGAGCGTGAGCGGCAGGGTGAGTCGCTTCTCGCCAATCCACGGAACGCCGCCGCCGGCGGGCTGCGACAGCTCGATCCCGCCCTGACTCGGCGGCGCCGGCTCAGGCTGTTCACGTTTTCGGTGGAGCCGATCGAGGGGCAGGTCAAGGCACGCACCCACTGGGAAGTGCTCGACTTGCTCGAGTCCTGGGGATTCCCCGTCGAGCCGAGCCGGCAGCGGTTTGCCAACCTGGCCGACGTACAGGCCCAGATCACGACATTCGAGGCCCAGATCCCCAAGCTGGCGTTTCAGGCCGACGGCGTGGTGATCAAGGTGGACCGTCTTGCGCTGCACGGCGAGCTGGGTGTGGTGGGCGGAAGGGAGCCTCGCTGGGCCATCGCCCGGAAGTTCGCCCCCGAGGTCGCGGTGACCCGGGTGCGCGACATTCTCATCAACGTGGGCCGTACCGGCGCGCTCAACCCGTACGCCACGCTCGAGCCCGTCGAGATCAGCGGGGTGACCGTGAGCAACGCGACCCTGCACAACGAGGAGCTGATCGCGCAGAAGGACATCCGGGTGGGCGACTGGGTCGAGGTGATCCGTGCTGGGGAGGTCATTCCCCAGGTGGTCCGGTCACTGCCCGACCGACGCGAGCTCGACGCGGATGGCAGGGCCACGCAGCAGCCCTTCCAGATGCCCGACGCGTGTCCCAGCTGCGGCACGCCGGTAGAGCGGCCGGCCGGTGAGGCGATGCGGTACTGTCCCAATGCGAGCTGTCCGGGCCGCGTGCTCGAGGGCATCTTGCACTTCGCCTCTCGCAGTGCGATGGACATCCGCGGGCTCGGGTACGAACGGGTGCGGCAGCTGTTGGACATCGGGCTCATCAACGACGTCGCCGATCTCTACACGATCACCGCCGACCAGCTGATCGAGCTCGAACGTTTTGGGACCCAGTCCGCGACCCAGCTCGTGGCCGCCATAGCCGCCTCGAAGGCCCAACCACTGTCGAACCTTCTCTTCGGCCTCGGCGTTCGGCACGTCGGCCAGACGGTCGCGGTGCTGCTCGCTCGCCGGTTCGGAACGATGGACAAACTCGCATCGGCCACGGAGGAGGAGATCAGCGCGGTGCAAGGCATCGGCCCGACGATCGCCGAGGCGGTGGCGGCGTTCTTCGGCGAGCCGAAGAATCAGGATCTCATCGCGCGACTCGAGCGATCCGGCCTCAACTTCGTGGAGCCGACCGCCGGAGCCCCGGACGGTCCGCTCGCCGGCAAGTCGTTCGTGCTGACGGGCACGCTCCCCACCCTCTCGCGCACCGACGCCGCCGGGCTCATCGAAGGCGCGGGCGGACGCGTCGCGAGCAGTGTGAGCAAGAAGACCGACGCCGTGGTGGCCGGAGACGAGGCGGGCGGGAAGCTCGAGAAGGCCAAACTGCTCGGTATCGAGGTGATCGATGAGGCGGAGCTCTTGCGTCGCATCGGGCGCACGGCCTAAGATGCAGCACCTCCAACCCCGACATCCATGAGCGATCAGCCGTCCAGGCCCCATCACCCCGGACTCCGAATCGGCCGCCGCGTGCTGCAACAGCTGCGTGTGTCTCTCGAGCGGGATGCGGGCTTGCAGGCGGCGTCCTACCTCCAGGAGGCTGGCTTCGCCGGCGGGGAAGAGCTCTATGCCGAGTTCACGGACTGGCTCCTCGCCACCCGGGGCGTGGAGCACCCGCCCGATCTCGACGTGGAATTCCTGAGCGAGGTGCTCTCCCAGTTCTTCGCGGAACAGGGCTGGGGCGCCCTCACCGCCTCGCCCTTCGGCAATTCGGTGATAGCGCTCGATTCGACGGACTGGGCGGAAGCGGCGGAGGACAGCCGGGGCGAGTTCCCCTCCTGTCACCTCACCTGCGGACTCCTCGCCGATTTCTTCGGCCGGCTCTCGGACCAGGTGGTCGCCGTCATGGAGGTGGAGTGCCGCAGCCGGGGTGACGCGCGCTGCCGCTTCCTCGCGGGCTCGCCCGATACGCTGAGTCTCTTGTATGACCGCATGGCGCAGGGCACCGCCTACGCCGATGCCCTGGGGGTCAACTCGGGCTCTTGATGAGCCTCACGCCCCCCGATCCCGTCTCGATCGCGATCGTCCCCTTCCCATCTCCGATTCGCCCCGACATATGATCGCGTCCGTGCCGGGTGATCTGGACCGGGAAGTCGGTGTCGATGTCGCCGCTCGACGTCTCGATCTCCACTTCCGCGCCAAGCGTGGCCGGCGCCTTGATGGCGACATCTCCCGAACCCGTCTCGACCTGCAGTGAGCCAACGTCGCTCCGAAGATCGGCGGTCACACTGCCGCTGCCGGTTTCCAGCGAGACGCGTGGATACTGCAGCGCGGTGAGGCTGATACTGCCCGAACCGGTGTCCACCGATACGTCGTCGCCCTGGAGATCGGACCCGGTCACATCGCCGGATCCGGTATCGATCGAGAGCTTCTGGCCACGCACCTGGGAGATCTCGACCGATCCGGAGCCCGTATCCACATCGAGATCCCCGTCGACCTGCGTCGCGCGGACCATCCCCGACCCGACGTCGATCAGCAGCGATCCCTTGAAGCCCGTCACGTTGACCGGCGAGCTCGAGGCATCGATCCGCACGTCGCCGTTCACGTTCGTCACCGTCACCCGGCCCACCGCCAGATAGAAGGAGACCCGGCGACCCGCCGGGACCTTGACGGTCAGATCGGTGTGAGCGTCGAGACCATCCGAATCGGTGGCGACCGTGACCCGGCGGCCATCATGGGACCGCCCGTGATGATGGTTGTCATCATCATCCCAGTGGTCCGAATCGCCGAACGTGCCGTCCTCCCGTACCCGGAGCTGCGTCCGCGAGTTCCCCTTGCCGAGGGCGTACCGAATCCGGTCGGCCGGATAGATCACCCGCAGCGTCTGGCGATCGTCGATCTCGCCTTGTGCCACTTTGAGGCTTGTCGCACCGGCCCCACCGCGCGTGACCTGGACCTCGACTGCCCCCTGCCCCGGATCCACCTGGAGGAGACCGGCGAGGTTGTAAATGGCGATGTCATCACCTTCGAGGGTGTACCGCTCGGGCTGTTGCCCAACGAGTGGGGCGACCGGGAGTAAGGCAAGGGCAAGGTAGATCAGATGCCGCATCAGAAGCTCCGGGACAGAGGACGCTCCTTGGATGGGGCGAACGTCAAAAAGGTTGGAAGTGATAGCCTCCGTTCAGAGCTTGCCGGCGTAGTCCGGGCGGATGACGATCTCGCCGTCCTGGATGATCTCCCGGTCCCACGGCAGGATGATGAAGCTTTCAGTCTCGAAGGCGAAGAAGTCGGGAACGTAGTCACCGGTCTTGAAGGACACCGCGGTGCGCACCTCGGAGGGTCGCTGGGCGCGGACCTCGTTGAGGGCGAGCTTCATGGTGCTCCCGGTGTCGCAGGTCTCGTCTACCACCAGCACGCGCCGGCCGACGATCGACGAGGGTGGGCCGGACACGAGCACCGGAGGCGCGTCGGGGTCGCGCCGGGTGACCGCCATCGAGGCGAACTCGCTCTGCAGGATCGACGCGACGACGACACCGGGAATGACGCCCGCCTTGGCGATGCCGAGCACGATCTCGGGCTCGTACTCGCGGGCCACGCGCATGGCGAGCGCCCGGCAGATCTCGCCGAAGAACGGCCAGTCCACCTCGAGCACTGCCCTGGGTCCTGCGGCTGCGGTCCGGCGCATCGCGACCTCCGATCGGGATGTTGTGAACCTACGCCTCCGGGAGCGGCGCGGCAACCAATCGCGTTGCGGCGCGTGACTGCGAGGACTATCTTTGCCCCAGTCCAAGACGTTGTGCCCCTTCGACTTTCCTCGGAGTTTCGCCACACCCCATGAGCTTCTGGCGACGCCTGTTCGGCACCCGTTCGAGGGAGACGTTGCGCCCCCAGCGGCTCGACTATCTGAATGAAGGGCTAGCCCTGGAACGGCAGGGCGATTACGAGGCGGCGCTCACGTCGTACCGGCTCGCATTCCGGGACAATCCCAGCGACTCTCGCATTCTCCTCAATATGGCGATCGCCTTTACGAAGACAGGTCAGCCGGAGGAAGCGATCCGCCACTACAAGCGAGCGCTCGAGCTGGACGAGACGCTCGGCGGCGCCCATTACGGCGTCGCCTTCCTTCTACTGAAGCGGGGCGACACCGACGCGGCCGCGGAACACCTTCGCGCTTTTCTCGCCCGCCCGCCAAAGGGCGCCGACGCAGACCGCTGGATCCGCCACGCGGAGAGCGCGCTGCGCGAGATCGCGAGCTCGCCGGCGTCGGGGACGTCGTGACGCGCTGGATCGCGCCGGCGGCTTGCCTGCTCGCCATCAGCTGCAGCGACCTCAACGACGCGGGCGGCGGCGTGGTCGCGCTCGAAGTGACCGTGCCGTCGCCGCCGATCGTTGAAGTCAACGAAACCCTGCAGCTCTCCGCCCGGGCGCTCAACAAGGACGGCGACAGCGTGGCCGCCTCCATCGTGTGGAGCGCCGGAGACCCGACGATCACCGTGGATCCGTCGAGTGGCGTGCTGACCGGGGTGTCGCCCGGGACGGGCCGAGTGCAGGCGAGCGTCGGCACGCTCACGTCGGGTCTCTTCACCTTCAGCGTGATCGCGCCGGCGGACACGATCATCATTGCCGGCGACTCGGTCTTCACCGTCGCGCCGGACGTCCCGGCCTCCGCGCCGCTCGCTGTTCGGGTGGAAAGCTTCACTCCGGCGGGACCGGTCGAGGCGCGGCCGGTCATCTACACGCTCACGTCTCCCGATCCGGCGACGATCCCACCCACCGTCGCCTTCCCCAACGGGCTCAGCGAGGATACCGCGGCCACGGGGGCCGATGGAACGGTCACGGCCCTCACACTGACCCGGATCGCCGGATTGACGGCTCCCGACACTGCGATCGTGACCGTCCGGGCCACACGGACGCGCGGCGCCGTGGTGCCGGGATCGGGACAGCGGTTCATCGTGCTGTTCCAGTAGGAGGCCCACACGCCCGCGACCCTCACCGAGCTCTACTTCACGGCGATCGACGCGTTCGGCGATCGGCCCGTGGCGCTGCGTTCCCGGCGGGACGGGCAATGGGTCGACCTCGGATACCAGGATCTCGCCGAGCGGGTGCAGAGCCTGAGTCTCGGCCTGCTCGAGCTGGGCGTCGCGCCAGGCGATCGCGTGGCGATTCTCTCGGAGAATCGCCCGGAATGGGCCATCGCCGATTTCGCATGCCTCGCCGCCCGCTGCACCGATGTCCCGATCTACCCCACCCTGCCCGCCAAACAGACCGAATACATCCTGCGCGACGCGGCGGCGGTCGCGATCCTGGTGTCGACGCCCGCCCAGGTGGAGAAAGTCCTCGCGATCCGCGACCGGCTTCCCCAGCTCCGTCACGTCATCGCCTTCGACGCCGCGGGGGTGCGCGGGGGCGTGCTCTCACTGGACGACCTGATCACCCGCGGACGGAATGCTCGGGATCGTCATCCTCGCTGGCGGGAACAGGCGCTCGCGGCCACGCCGTCCGACCTCGCCACGCTGATTTATACATCGGGGACGACAGGTGACCCGAAGGGTGTCATGCTCACCCATGGCAACATCTCCTCGAACGTCACCACGGCGTTGGGCCTCTTCGACTTCTCTCCGAGGGACGAGTGTCTCTCGTTTCTGCCGCTCTCGCACATCTTCGAGCGGATGTTCGGACACTACGCGATGTTTCATTCGGGCGTGACGATCAACTACGCCGGCAGCTTCGATACCGTGCCAGCGGACATGCAGTCGCGGCGCCCTACGATCATGGCTTCGGTCCCCAGGCTGTACGAGAAGATCTTCGAGCGGGTGCTCGAGAGCGCGCGCGCCAGCCCCGCGCCACGCCGGCGGATTTTCGAGTGGGCCCGCAGCGTCGGCGAGGCCTGGGCCGACCGGACGCTCGCCGGCGAGCGGGTGCCGGCCTCGCTGATGCTCAAGCGAGCGCTCGCCGACCGTCTGGTCTTCTCCAAGCTGCGATCGCGCACCGGTGGGCGGATCCGGCTGTTCATCTCCGGGGGCGCGCCCCTCTCCGCCGAGATCGCCCGGTTCTTCTACGCCACCGGTCTCACGATCGTTGAAGGATACGGACTCACCGAGACGTCACCCGTGATGGCCGTCAACACGCCCACCCAAATCAAGCTCGGCACCGTGGGGAGGCCGATTCCGGGGGTGGAGATACGCATCGCGGCGGACGGCGAGGTCATTACCCGTGGCCCGAACGTCATGCGGGGGTATTTCAATAAACCCGAGGCGACCGCGGAGGTCATCGACGCCGAGGGATGGTTCCACACCGGAGATATCGGCATGATAGACGCCGAGGGATACCTCCGGATCACCGACCGGAAGAAGGACCTCATCGTCACGGCGGGCGGAAAGAACATCGCCCCCCAACCGATCGAGAACCTGGCGAAGACGTGCCGGTACGTCTCGAATGCCGTGATGCTCGGTGACCGGCGGCCGTTCCCGGTCATGCTGCTGGTTCCGGAGCGAGAGGTGCTCCGCACCTGGGCGTCCCGTCATGTGTCCGGCGACACCGAGATCGAACGGCTGGTAACGCTGCCCGAGGTTCAGACCAAGGTCGAGCGGGAAGTACGGAAGGCCCTGCGCGACCTCGCGCAGTACGAGATGCCGAAGAAGTTCCTCCTGCTACCCCGGGACTTCAGCGTCGACGCCGGCGAGCTCACTCCGACCCTCAAGGTGCGACGGCGCATCGTCGAGGAGCGGAACCGCGCGGCTATCGAGGCGCTGTACGCCGATCACCGAACAGGCTGAGTCTTCCTCACCGTCGCGGCGTCCCCACCCACACCCCGCCGGCGCTCGCCAGCAACTCGACCTCGCTCCCAACCGGATCGGGTCCTTCTCCCACCACCCGAAGCCCTGGCAGCACCACCCGCGCCGCCTCCGCCACCCATCGTGGGTCACCGCCGAATGGCGCGCCCAGCACCACGCCGCGCATGGAGCGCGACTTGAGCGGCAGGGTGTTCGCGCGCAGCACACTCAGGAGGTCACTGTCCTCGACATCGGCGGGTGGATTGGCCGCCACGAGGGCCACGCCCGGAATTCCCGCCGTCACCTCGCGCCCGAGGGCTGCGGGCGCACCCGCCAGCACCAGATAACCACCGGGTCCGTGCAATCCCACCAGCGCGCCCAGCGCGTCGGCCGTCAGCGACGTCGCGTGGGGGGGCGGCTGCGGCGCGTCACCAGCGTCGAAGACTCCGTCGGCGAGACGAAAGACACGGCCGCAAACGGGGCATCCAAGCTGCCCTGTACGCACCGAGCGGCCTTCCATGCGGTCCGGAAGCAGGACGAGGAATTGTTCGTCATGATCTGCGGGGCAGCGAAGATGATCGGTGAGCTCGATGAACATTAGGGCCGGAAAACCACCCACGTCAGCATTCCTGGCTCGACCGTCACCGACCGGAAGACCTTCTTCTCCCCGATCTGCGTTCCCACCACGTAGGTCCCAACCGGCACGTCGCTCACCGCGAAGTGCTCATGGTAGAGCGGGTGCGGGTGGCCATGCTCCCCGTAGGTTTCCGCGTAGGAGAAGGGTGTCTCTGTGGGCTCGCGCTTGAGGATGCCATAGATCCGCGCCTGCGGCACCGGGGCGCCCGACGCGTCGAACACCTGCCCCGCGATGATCCCCGTGTTCGGGAGCGGCTGCAGCCAGAGCTCCGGATTGGTCGTATACGGAGGGAAGCGCTGCAGGGAGTCCACGATCGCACCGATCGAGTCGGTGGGCGAGATGGAGAGCTCGAGGTGCAGGTGATCGTTGGTCGCGCGCCCAGTGTTGCCGACACGGGAGATCACCTGACCGGTGCGGACCTTGGCCCCCACCTTCACCGCAAGGGAGGAGTTGTGATAGTACGTGGAGTAGAGCCGGTATCGCCTCCCGTCGAAGGTGACTGTGGTGTCGTGACGAATCGTCACGGTGCGTGCCCCCTGCTCCGCCAGCCCCGCATAGACCACTGTGCCGTCGAGTACCGCCATGACCGGCGTCCCGTCGGGATTGTTGAACTCGACCCCTTGATGCTCCTGGAAGAAGCCGCCCATCGTCGAGCCATAACGGTAGGTCTGGTCGATGAATGGGTTGTCGGTGAGCGCGATGGGGCGGCTCAGCCAGGTCGTCAGCGGCGTCTTGGGCGGTCCGGCATCGCGAGCGGTGACCCGGAGACAGGGGAGCGTATCGATGGTCGGACGGAGACCGCACGGCGTCCCGCGGAACTGCTGGCGGCCGATCAGCACCGCGTTCGCCGGGGGAAAGGCCGCGGCGTTGAGCGGCTGAATCTCCCACCCTGCGTCGGTGTGGCGGAGACGCTTGTTCCCTCGCAACGTGGTGACGTTCCACCCGCGACGATCAGGCGCGAGCCGGCGGACGTACTCGTTGGGGAGCAAAGGGAGCAGCGTGTCCGCGGGACCTTTTGCCGGCGGGCCCACCGCGTCGCCGATCGCGGTCCAATGGGCTCCGTCGTCCGTGGTGACCTGAAGCCCGTCGGCCGTCCCGATCATCGTGGTGTCTCCCCGCACGGCAATGCCGCCGGGTGCTACGTACTGCCATTCCGGACCCAGCTGCTCGTAGGTCCAGTTGTGCCACGTCGCGCCGCCGTCGACCGACAGGCCCCACCCGTTTCCCACCGTCCCGTACCAGATCTCACCTCGTTGCCCGAAGGCGATGGCCTGGACGAAATCCATGGAAATGGAGCCGGGGGTACTGTCGTGCCGGAACGCCTGCCATTCCTTGGCACTGGGCGCGAGGCGATATATCCCGGCCCCGTACGTTCCGACCCAGATCGCTCCCTGCGGATCGCGCGCGGCAGTCAGCACGTGGACGCCCCATCCGGTGCTGTCGGGCAGCGGCGGTAGTCCTTCCTGGGCAGCAGCCACGGTTGGCGCGAACACCACGGCGAGGATGACGGACAAGCGGAGCGTCATGAGACGGTACCCTGAAAGCGAGTGGTGCTCAGGTGGGCCCCAACCGGAGCCAGTCGATCGTAACGTGTGGCGGGCGCGTGGCGACGAACAGGATCGCATCGGCGACATCAGTGGCCCGGAGCATCTCATCGCGCGGACGAACGCGGCCACGGGCCGCGGGATTGACCGACTCCCAGATGCTCGTGTCCGTCGGACCGGGTGACACCAGGCTGAAGCGGACACCCGTGCCGCGGTATTCCGCCGTAAGCGATTCGTGCATGCCCCGGAGTCCGTACTTGGTGGACGAGTAGACGGCGTTCTCCGGGAAGCCCGTATGGTCCGCGACGCTCCCCACGGTGATGTGAAGACCTGAGCCCCGCGCGTGCATGGCGGGGAGAAAGCCGCGCGCCAGCGCGAACGGCCCGACGAGATTCACGGCGAGCTGGCGCTGCAGCTCGGCGACCGTGGCCTCCGCGAACGGAATCCTGTCGAAGACCCCGGCGTTGCTCACGACGATGTGGGGCGTGCCGACGCGCGCCAGGACCGCCCCGGTCAACTCGGCGACGGCGGCGGGATCGCTCATGTCGCAAGGGAGGTCGTCGAACCCGTCGTGCGTGCCCGGTTCCAGGCTTCTGGCAACGCGCACCACCCGGGCTCCGGCGTGGGCGAATGCCGCCGCGGTTTCGGCGCCGATGCCACGCGAGGCTCCGGTCACGACGGCCAGGAGGCCGGCGAGCGGTGTCACTCGATCGCCCTGCCCCCGTGGGCCAGGCGGAGGAACTCGACCCGGGTCTTGGAGTCGTCCCGGAAAATCCCGCGCAAGGCGCTCGTGACCGTGCGCGAGTTCTGCTTCTGCACACCACGCATCATCATGCAGAAGTGGGCGGCCTCGATCACCACCCCGACTCCGGTCGGCCCGAGCACGTCCATGATCGCGTCCGCGATCTGGTCGGTCAGTCGCTCCTGCACCTGCAGGCGCCGGGCGAAGACGTCCACGATCCGAGCGACCTTCGAGAGACCCAGGATCTTCCCATCGGGGATGTACGCGACGTGCGCCCGTCCGAAGAAGGGCAGCATGTGGTGCTCGCAGAGGGAGTAGAGCTCGATGTCGCGCACCATGATCATGCTCTGGTGGGTCTCCTCAAACACCGCCTCGCCGATGACCTCCTCGACCGACATGGCGTATCCCTGTGTGAGGAATCGAAGCGACGCCTCCACCCGCTCGGGGGTCTTGATCAACCCCTCGCGCCCGGCATCCTCTCCAAGGGCGACGAGGATGTCGCGGACCTTGTCCGCGAACGGCTCGGGATGCGCCGCCGGCTCCTCCGGATGGGTCACCATGGTTCGCTCCGGACGTGGCGGGACACTGCCCTTATGCCCCTTCATAGTCGACATAGTTCCTCGGTGTCTCCCAGAGCCGCAGCCGCAGGTCCAGCTCGGACGGGATGGCGGCACGCAGCTCGCGCCAACAGACGATGGCGATGTTCTCGGAGGTCGGGATCAACTCCCGAAACCAGGGTACGTCGAGATTCAGGTTCTTGTGGTCGAGGTGGTCGAGCAGGCGCACCTGGGCGAGCGATTTCAGTTGGTTCAGATCCATGACGTACCCCGTCACCGGATCCACGCTACCCTCGACGGTGAGCTCCAGCTCGTAATTGTGGCCGTGATAGTTGGGGTGATTGCACGGGCCGAAGGTCTTCTTGTTCCACTCGTCGGATCGATCGGGGTTGTGAAGGCGGTGCGCGGCGTTGAAGTGCACGCGCCGCGTCACGCTGCATCGCGGCATCAGGGTTCCGGGGACAGGGCCTTGAGGAAGATGAGGGGGTAGGCAGGAAGGTCAAGGCGCCCGAAGCACAAGCGCCGACCGGAGGCCGATCGGCGCGAAGGTGTTGCGGCAACGGAGAGGATTATTGAAGCCCAATGAGAAGCTGCGGTACCCTCACCATTGGCTCCTGCCTTCCCCCGAGGGGCATGACATCGGCCACAGTATGTGGGCCCATCATCGGACCTGTTGGCTCAATAATTTGGCTCACCGCTACCGCTCCGGCTAAGATAGGAACAGGCGCAGGCGGGGTCAACCGCGCGCGCCGTCACGCTCGACATATCTTCTCTCTCGAGGACACCGATGTCCCCGACGCTCCTCGTCGCGATCGGCTCGCTCGTCGCGTGGGTCCTGGTGCTTGTTCTCACTCCGGTCACGAGCGGCGTGATCCACTTGTTGCTTGCGTTGGGGACGACTCTCTTGGTACGCTGGTGGGCGCTGCGTTGATATGATGTGACACCTGACAGAAATCGTGTAGGCGAATCACCACACGACCGATCTTTTTCTCGCGGAAACCGACGGCCGTACAAAGGGCATAAGTCATTGTATAAATGCAACTTAGTTCGTGACCGTGCTACCCCTTGCACCCCACCTGTTGCGGGCATGGATCGTGCGAATTCTGCCGCGGCGAGAAATCCCGTCGGTTCCGGCCTTCGCACCCGCCGCCGGCACGTACCTGGGAATGTCGGACCAGTTGGCACTCGACATGACAACCAGACACGAGCGAACCATTTGATTCGGTGGATGGAAGCACTCGTCGAACGCGCCGGCCCCTCAGGCGCCCCTGCCTCCCTCGACAAGCACTGGCGCGTCGATGCGCGTCACTCCGCGCTCGACGTTTCCTCGCGCGAGCTGTTGGCGCCCGTGCCGCCCAAGGGCCAGTGGCTCAACCGGTCGGTGAACGTGCTGTTGGCGGTGGTGGCGCTGGTGATCGTGTCGCCGGTGCTGGTGATCGTGGCCCTCCTGGTCAAGCTCACCAGCCGGGGGCCGGTCTTCTACACCCAGGAGCGGGTGGGGCT
>DATBSO010000151.1:0-12213 GCA_036559745.1 Gemmatimonadales bacterium
TGCCCGCGCTCGATCTCACCTATCTCAGCTCGTCTCTGGTGCGCGAGGTCGCCCGGTTCGGCGGCGACGTGAGCGCGCTGGTTCACCCTTCCGTCGCCTCCGCGTTGGCCGCTCGGTTCGGCGTATGAGCTTCCTCGTGCACGTGCGCGAGCGGGCCGCTGCCCGCCGCCGCCGAGTCGTGCTGTGCGAGGGCACCGATCCCCGGGTACAGGAGGCCGCTGAGATCCTCCGTCGCGAGGGCATTGTCGAGCCCATGCTGCTTGGCGGCCCATCACCCATGCCGGCGCAGGATCCCCGGCTCGGACGGGTCGCATCCTTTCTCCGGGAGCGGCGGCCCGATCGGATTCGCGACGGGGTCCATGCGCTCGACGTCGCCTCCGTCCCCGTCAACTTCGGCGCGGCGCTCGTGGCCATCGGCGAGGCGGACGCGGCGGTCGCCGGCGCGGTGGTCTCCACGGCCGAGACGCTCCGGGCCGCACTCTGGGCCATCGGCACGGCCCCGGGCGTGCGATTGGTGAGCTCTGCGTTCTACATGGTATTGCGCGAGGACGAGGTCCTCACGTTCACCGACTGCGCCGTCGTCCCCGAGCCCTCGTCGGCCGAGCTGGCGGAAATCGCATTGGCGGCGGCGCGCGACCGGAGCAGGCTGGTTGGCGACTCGCCCCGCGTCGCGTTCCTCTCCTACAGCACGAAGGGCAGCGCCGAAGGGCCGCGGGTCGACCGTGTCCGCCAGGCCGCGGCGCATTTCAGGGAGCTGGCGCCCAACATTCCGTCGGACGGCGAAATGCAGGTGGACGCGGTGCTCTCCGCCGACGTCGGAGAACGGAAGGCCCCGGGATCGCCGGTCGCGGGCCGCGCCAACGTCCTGGTCTTTCCCGATCTCGACGCCGGGAACATCGCGTACAAGCTGGTGCAGCGGCTGGCCGGCGCGACCGCTATCGGACCGATACTCCAGGGCCTGGCCAAGCCGATGGCCGACCTGTCGCGGGGGGCGAGCCCCGACGATATTGTCGAGGTGGCGGCGATGGTGGCGCTGCAATGCGATCCGACCTGAGGGAGACACGCGGATGGGCTTCAGCCAGACCAAGGACCCGAGCGGGATCACGCTCGTACAGGTGGAAGGACAGCTGATCGTGGGCAACCGGCAGGAGCTGAAGGAGCTGATTCAGGCCGCCCTCGATCGGAACGAGCGCAGGATCCTCATCGACTTCTCGCGCACCGGCTACATCGATTCATCCGGACTCGGCGCGCTCGTGTCGATCTCCAAGCGAGTCCGTGAAACGGGTGGCGAGCTCCGGCTCGCCGGGCTGAACGAGGATCTCCGATCGTTGTTCGAGCTCACCAAGCTCGATACGCTCTTCGCCATCGCCGAAACGCCGCAGCAGGCCCTCGCCAGCTTCTAACCGACTCTCGCGATGCCGTCCCCGCTCCGACTCTGCGTCCGCCGCTCTCCGGCCCCGGACGCCGGGCAGGCGGCAACCCTGGTGACCCTCCGGCTCCCGAGTGACGTGGGGTGCATCGAAGAGGCCGTCGAGCTGGTCACCCGCCACTGTCTCGCGGGACACCGCACGCTCAAGAAGACCCGCTTCCGTCTTCAGGTGGTGCTCTCCGAAGCGCTCAGCAACGCGATCGTGCGCGGCAATCGCGAGGAGCGCGAGAAGTGGGTGTATGTCCGGGCCGAGCTCATGCCCGACACCATCCGGGTCTCAGTCACCGACGAGGGGTCGGGCTTCGACCCGTCGTCGGTTCCGGAGCCGATCCATCCCGGTCAGATCGACGAGGCCAACGGGCGCGGCCTCTTTCTCATCCGAAAACTCGTGGACGCCGTCCAATTCAACGAGCAAGGAAACTCCATCTGCATGATCCTGCGCCGCCCGTAGGACGGCTGGACCAGGTGCTGGAGGGGCTCGGCGCTCTCGTGGGCGGGCGCCTGCGCCTGTGGCGCTTCGATGGTCGCGCCCTGCGCCTGGCGGCTGGACCCGACCCGGGGTGGTCGCACTCGCTGCCTGACGGTCCCGGACGGGTGCATACACCGTCGGGGGAGGTCTGGCTGCAACCCGTCGCGGAGGTCGAGGGATTCTGGCTCGAGGTGGGTGGCGACGCCGAGCGGTCCGTGCGCGGTGCGGCACTCACGCTGCCCGCAATCTCGGCGATTCTCGATGCCGAGCGGAATCGCGGCTTCCTGACCGAAGAGCTGAGCAGCCGCTACGAGGAGATCGATCTTCTCTACGCGATCAGCGAAATCCTCGGTCAGACGGTTCGCCTCGAGGAGGCCACCCGCACGATCGTCCGCGAGGTGAGCACCGTGGTCGGCGCCCGGCGCGCGTCCATCATGGTGCACGACGAGGCCGCCGGCTTGCTGCGGACGGTGGCCGCGCGCGGTTTCGGCACGGAAGGACTGGCGCCGGTGAGCCTCGATGACGAGCAGTCGATCGCCGCGCGCGTGTACCGGGAGCAGCGTGTCATCGCCTACGATCCGCCGGTCCCCGGTGCCATTACCAATCCGGACGACAGGCGCGGATACCGCGGGCAGGCGTTCCTCAGTGTCCCGATCTGCTATGGGGCCACCGATGCGCCGGTCCGCTGCGTCGGGGTCATCAATCTGACGGACCGGATCGGTGGCGACCGGTTCACGGCGAGCGATCGCAAGCTGGTGACCGCGGTCGCGAATCAGATCGGCGCGGCGGTCGAGAACGCCCGTCTGGTCGAGCGCGACTTGCAGCAGCAGCGCCTGAGCCAGGAGCTCCAGCTGGCGCACGACCTTCAGCTCAAGCTGCTGCCGTCGCCCTCTGTCCTGGCCGGCGACGCGCAGGTGGCGGCGCGCTGCTTTCCCGCCTTGTCGGTGGGGGGCGATTTCTACACCTTCACGCGCCTCGGCCGCGGCAGGGTAGGCGTGATGATGGGGGACGTGTCCTCCCACGGCTTCTCGGCGGCGCTCGTCATGGCTCTCGTGATGGCGGCGGCCGGCATCCACGCTGCCGCGTCGCTCACCCCGGATGAAACGCTGGCGGCACTCCAGGAGAGTCTCGCGACCGAGCTCGCGACGACGGAGATGTACTTCACCGTGTTCTACGGTGTCCTCGACCCCCTCACACGCCGTCTTTCCTACGCCAGCGCCGGTCATCCGTACGCGTTCCGCGTTCCCCGGCAGGGTGACCCTGAGCGGTTGGAAGCGACGGCGCCTCCCCTCGGTCTCGGTACGATCGGCCCCATTCATCGCCGACAACTCCCGTGGACACTCGGCGGCGATCTCCTCGTCCTGTGGACCGACGGGCTGGTGGACGCGCGAAACGACGACGGGGAATCGTTCGGTGAGACCAGGCTCCTCGAATGCGTCTGCGCCATGCGGACCGAGTCGCCTGACGCGATCGTCGAAGCGGTGCTCGCCGATGCGGAGGCCTTCGGCTCACGACCGATCGACGACCGCACGATCCTGGTGATGCGGATCTAGCGTGGCGCGGACCAAGCGCCGGCTGGGACAACATTTCCTCACCGATCCCCGACTGCTCGGCAGGATCGCCGACGCGCTCGGCGCCACACCGCAGGATACGGTGCTGGAGATCGGCCCGGGCCCCGGTGGGTTTACGGCGGCGCTTTCCGAGCGGGCCGGCCGGCTCGTCGCGATCGAGAAGGACCGCGACCTCGTGCCCGCGCTCCGCGCACGCTTCCCTCACGCGACGATCGTGGAGGGCGATGCGCTCGAGCTCGATTGGCGCCAAATCGTCGGCGAGTCCGATTTCCTCGTCGCCGGCAACATCCCGTACAACATCACGTCGCCGCTCATCGACAAGGCTCTCGATACGCCACGGCCGCCGCGGATCGTGTTTCTGGTGCAGCTCGAGGTGGCGGAGCGGGTCACCGCCGCTCCCGCGACTCGGGAGTACGGCGCCCTCAGCGTCGGCGTTCAGGCGGTGGCACGGTGCGAGCGGCTCTTCACCGTGCCGGCAGGTGCGTTCCACCCCAGGCCCAAAGTGGATTCCGCCGTATTGCGGCTGATCCCGCTCGAGACTCCGTTGGTGACGGACGCAGAGATACCGACGTTCCGGCGGCTGGTCGTCGGCCTGTTCGGCTTTCGCCGGAAACAGCTCGTGCGCGGTCTCCGGGAACTGACCCGGTGGGACGCGTCCCGGGTCGAGGAGCTGCTCGCAGCCCTGGGGGTGGCACCGCAACTTCGGCCGGAAGTGCTGGAGCCGGAAACCTTCGCGCGGCTGCTGCGCGCGCTCGTTGACGGGGGGTGGCCCGGGCGGTAGGTTTGTGAAATGTTTCACAAAATTGACCACGATGCGTAAGGTCGCCGAATCGACCGTTCGCCGGCTCTCGCTCTACCTCCGGTTCCTGGAGGAGTTCGAGGGCCAGGGCATCGCGACCGTGAGCTCGGGAGCCCTCGCCTCTCGCGGGGGCACCACCTCGGCGCAGGTGCGAAAAGACCTGTCGTTCTTCGGATCCTTCGGCAAGCGGGGACTCGGCTACCCCGTGCCGGAGCTGGCGGATCGGCTGCGGGAGATTCTCGGGCTGAAGCGACGCTATCTGGTCGCGATGATCGGGGCGGGGAAGATCGGCAGCGCCCTGGTCCAGTACCGGGGCTTCAAACAGCGCGGCTTCGACATCGTCGCCATCTTCGACGCGGATCCCTCCAAGATCGGCCGCCAGTGGAACGGTCTCACCGTGCAGGACGTCGCGACGCTCGAGCGGGAGCTCGAACGCCGCCCCATCGACATGGCGGTACTGGTGACCCCGGCCGACGCGGCGCAGCCCGTGACCGACCGGCTGATCGCGCTGGGTGTCAAGTCGATTCTCAACTTCGCGCCCGTGCAACTGGTCGTGCCGGACGATGTCGTCGTGAAGACGGTGAACCTGGCACTCGAGCTGGAGACGTTGAGCTACGCGTTGGCGAACCGCAGCTAGACGCTAGACGCTAGAAGCTGGAAGCTAGAGGCTAAAGGCACGCGGCACGAAGCCAAGGCAGTCGCTCCCGTTCATCGATGCGCGCCCGTCGGATGCTAATCGCCTTACGTTTTCTCCTTTCTCCTTTCTCCTTTCTCCTTCACCTTTCTCCTTCTCCATTCTCCTTTCGCCTCGGCCACTCATGCCCCGCCTCCTTTCCGTCCTTTCCGTCCTTTCCGTCCTTTCCGTCCCTTCTAGCGCCCAGATCCCGGCCTACGACCTCCTGATAAGGCACGGACGCATCATCGACGGCACCGGCGCCCCCTGGTACTCGGGGGATGTGGCTATCAAGGACGGGCGGATCGCGGCCATCGGCCGGCTCGACAGCGCCAGCGCCAAGCAGGTCGTGGATGCGCGAGGGAAGGTCGTGGCGCCCGGCTTCATCGACATGCTGGGCCAGTCGGAGACGACCATCCTGGTGAATGCCCACCTCCCCTCGAAGATCTTCCAGGGCATCACGACCGAGTTCACCGGCGAGGGCGGTTCGCCCGCGCCCCTCACCGACACGCTCGTGGCGATGGATAGCGTCTCCTGGAAGCACTACGGCATCACGCCCGACTGGCGGAGCTTCCGGGAGTTCTTCGCCCGGCTGGAGCGGCAGGGCATGGGCATCAACATGGGGAGCTACGTCGGCGCCACCCAGGTGAGACGCGTGGTGCTGGGTGATGGGGACCTGACGCCCGACTCGCTGCAGCTCGACAGCATGAAGACGCTCGTTCGTGAGGCGATGCGTGATGGCGCGGTCGGCCTTTCGACGGCCCTTCAATACCCACCGGCCCCCTACGCCCGCACCGAGGAGCTGGTCGCGCTCGCGGCCGAAGCCGCGAAGTACGGCGGGACCTATGCGACGCACATGCGTTCCGAGAGCGACCGGATCTTCCAGGCCCTGGATGAGGCGATCACCATCGGCCGGAAGGCCGGCATTCCCGTCGAGATCTGGCACATCAAGGCGGCCGGGAAGAAGAACTGGGGCCGGATGCGGCAGATCGTCGCCAAAATCGATTCGGCCCGGCGCGCCGGGGTCGACATCGCGGCCGACACGTACGCCTATCCCGCGTGGTTCAACTCGATGTCCGCCTTCGTCCCGCCGTGGGCATTGGACGGCGGCACGACCAAGCTGCTGGAGCGGCTCCGTGATCCGTCCGCGCGTCACAAGATCCGGCAGGACATGCTGACGCCCGGGGCCACGTGGGACAACGAATGGCAGGAGATCCCGGGCCCCGACGCAGTGCTGATCAGCGTGGTGCAGAACCCGGATCTGATCCAGTACCAGGGGAAGACGCTCGCGGAAGTCGCGAAGATGCGGAAACGGGATCCGATCGAGACGCTCCTCGATCTTCTGGCGGAGGATCAGGCGTTCACCTCCGTCGCGGTGTTCGGCATGTCCGAGCGCGACATCGCGCTCGCGCTGGAGCAGCCCTGGGTCTCCATCAACAACGATTCCCAGGGGACATCTCCGGATGGCCCCCTCGGCAAGGAACACCCGCACCCGCGGGCCTACGGGACCTTTCCCCGGATCATTCGCAAGTACGTCCGTGAGGAGAAGCGGCTGACGCTCGAGGAAGCGATCCGGAAGTTCACGTCGCTCCCCGCGGGGCGGATGCGACTCGCCGATCGCGGCGTGCTCAAGGCCGGCATGTGGGCCGACGTCGTGGTCTTCGATCCCGACAGCATCCGCGACCTCGCGACCTTCGCGGAGCCGAACCAGCTGGCCCAGGGGATGACGTGGGTGCTCGTCAACGGCGTGCCCGTGATCGCCGGCGGCAAGGCGACGGGCGCGTTGCCGGGACGGGTGCTGCGCGGACGGGGCGCAGTGCGCTAATTTCCCCCATGCCTGTCGACGTCACCTCCGAGATCGGTACGCTCGAGTCCGTGCTCGTGCACACGCCCGGCCACGAGCTCGAGGCGGTGACGCCCGGCAATCGGGCGGACTATCTCTACGACGACATCATCGATCTCGAGATCGCGCAGCGGGAGCACCGCCAGTTCGTGTCGGTCCTGCGCCGCTTCGCGCGCGTGCACCAGGTTCGCGACCTCCTCGCCGAAGTCCTCGAGCACCCCGAGGCCCGCGATTTCCTGATCAGCAAGACAATGGACGTCGTCCCCGACGATGAGCTGTCGAAGCGCCTCGGGACCTACCCGCCGGCCCAGATCATCGAGATGCTCATCGAGGGAACACGCGAGGAGAGCGGCCCCATCTCCAGGGCGCTCAACGAGGAGGGCTTCGCCTTTCCTCCGCTGCCTAACCTGTTCTTCCCCCGTGATATCGGGATGGTGATCGGCCGTCACGCCGTGGTGGGGTCGATGCGCTACGGCGTCCGGTGGACCGAGGAGCTCCTCATCAAGGCGCTCTTCCTCTTCCATCCGGAGCTGGCCAACGCCGGCTTTCTCTACGACGGCTCCGAGGAGCGTCGCAACAACTACACGCTCGAGGGCGGAGACGTCCACTACCTGCGTCCCGATCTTCTGGTCCTCGGCTTGAGCGAGCGCAGCTCGCCGGCGGCGCTCGACGAGCTGTGCGACATGGTATTCGAGCGCGGCCGCGTGACCGACGTTGTCGTGATCGTGATGCCCCGGACCCCGACGGCGATCCATCTCGACATGATCTTCACCCAGGTGGACCGCGAGTTGTGCGTCGTCTCGCCGCCGTTCTTTCTGGGTCCGGAGCGGCGCGCGGTGCTGCACCGGCGGAAAGGGGAGAGCGGGGTGCGCGAGCGGCCCGATTTCTTCACCGCGCTTCGTGAGGTGGGGCTGGCGCTCGAGCCGGTCATGGCCGGCGGTGACCACCGCACCAGCCAGGAGCGGGAGCAATGGAGCTCCGCCTGCAATTTTCTTGCGGTGCGTCCCGGTACCATCGTGAGCTACCGGCGGAACGACGAGACGCTGTGCGAGCTCCAGGCAGCCGGCTTCCGCGTGGTGCCGTCGGTGAACTTTCTCGCGTTCGACGACTGGTCCGAGGCCAAGCACCGGACGGTGATCACCATCGAGGGCACCGAGCTCGCGCGCGGTGGCGGCGGCCCGCGCTGCATGTCGTTGCCGCTCCGGAGGGCGCCGCTGTGACGGGCATGTCCGCCCATTCGGAGAGCACCCTGCTCGATCGGGTGCTCGCCACGCTGCGCGAGAGCGCGCGCACCGCCACCATGCTCTGCCACGAGGTGCTCGGGCTTCCCGGCGCGCCGCAGGTCATCTGCGACCGCATCGCGGTCGCGCTCCTCGGCGCCGATCCCCGGTTCCGGCGCATGCCGGACGGCCGCTGGGCCCTGGTCGCCGAGGCGCAGGGATCCCCGATGCTCGACGAATGCGCCTTCGCGGTCGTAGACGTCGAGACGACGGGGACCCGCGCCACTGGCAAGGACCGCATCACCGAGATCGCGGTCGTCGTCGTGCATGGCGACCGGCGCGAGGTCATACTCGACACCCTGGTGAACCCCGGCCGGCCCATCCCTCCGGTCGTGACCGCGGTCACGCGGATCACCGACGACATGGTCCGTGCGGCGCCGACCTTCGCCGACCTCGCCGATGACCTGCTCGCCGCGCTGGCCGGACGCATCTTCGTCGCCCACAACGCGCGCTTCGACTGGGGATTCCTGTGCGCCGAGCTGCGCCGGTCGCGCGCGCTCACCCTCGACGGGCAACGGCTTTGCACGGTGCGGCTGGCTCGGCGCCTCGTCACCGAAGTCCGCTCCTGCGGCCTCGATAACCTGAGCGTGTATTTCGGGATCGAGAACGCGGCTCGTCACCGCGCCGGCGGTGACGCGGTCGCGACGGCGCACCTGCTGAGCCAGCTCCTCACCCTGGCTCGTGCCGAGGGGGCGCGGACGCTCCAGGATCTCGCGGCGATCGAGGCCCGCCGGAGGCGGCGAGGCCGCCGCCGCCGCGCCGCGTTGCCCACCGCACCCCGGGCGGACTCGGTCCCCGAAGCCTACGCATGACGCTGCAGACCACCTTCGCGGTGGGCGGCCTCCGATGCCATGCGCTCGAGGGAGGGATGCAGCGGCTCGATGGCGGTGCGATGTTCGGGGTCGTGCCGTGGACCCTCTGGAGTAAGCGCGTTCTCCCCGACGACCGGCACCGGATCCCGCTCGCGATGCGATGCCTCCTGGTGGAGCACCCCGACGGACTCGTGTTGATCGACACGGCGCTCGGCAACAAGGAAACGGCCAAGTTCCACGACATCTACGGAGTCGAGAACCAGGGGCTGGAGGGGGCGACCCAGCTCGAGGACGCCTTGGCCTCCGCCGGCTTCCTGCCCAGTGACGTCCGATGGGTGATCAACACGCACCTGCACTTCGACCACGCAGGCGGCAACACGACGATCGACCCCACCCTGACGGACGATCCGCGCCGTCACGTGCGGCCCACCTTTCCCGACGCCACGTATGTCGTGCAACGCGGCGAGCTCGAGTTCGCCAGGCACACCAACGAGCGGACCCGGGCGAGCTATCTGCCGCCCAACTTCGAGCCCGTGGCGAGCGCGGGCCGCTGGCGGCTGCTCGAGGGCGACGGCGAGGTGCTCCCGGGCATCTCGGTCCGGCTCATCCCGGGCCACGTGCCGTTCCAGCAGGCGATTCTGCTGCGGGATCGCGGCGAGACGGTCGCGTTCATGGCCGATCTCATTCCGACCGTGGCGCATCTGCCGCTACCCTGGATCATGGGGTACGACCTCGAGCCGCTCCGCTCGCTCGAGAGCAAGCGGGCATTCCTGCGTGACGCGGTCGCGGGGGGGTGGCGGCTGGTCTTCGAGCACGACCCTGGAGTCGTGTCGGGCGTGCCGGTGATGGAGGGAAAGGACACCGTGCTGCGCGACGTGGTCGCGGCGCCCTCCGCGCGTTGACACCCGGAACGGCGCCCACTAGCTTCCCCCCTCGAAAGTGGGGAGCCAGGCTCCTCCACCCTCCGCCTGCCGGCCCGGTGCCGCAGCGCTCCCGGGTCCCGGCATCGCAGGTCCAGGCGGATTAGAGGCCGCCGCGGCGTTTGACGTGACGGGCACCCGGTCGTTCGAGAGGGTGCCCGTTTTCCTTTCTTCGCCTTGGAGGCACACGCACTGTCCACAAACGATCGTGAAAAGCGAATCCGCGTCAATCGTATGATCCGCATCAGCCCGGTCCGGGTCATCACCGCCGCCGGCGAGCAGCTCGGGGTACTCCCGATTGAAGAGGCGCTCGCTGCAGCTCAGGAACGCGGACTCGATCTCGTGGAGGTGGCGCCCACGGCGCGCCCGCCCGTCGTCAAGATCATGGACTACGGGAAATTCAAGTTCGAGGAAGCAAAGGCGGCGCGGGCCGCCAAGAAGAAGCAGCACGTCATCCAGCTCAAGGAAGTGAAGTATCGCCCGGGCATCGACGACCACGACTTCGACTTCAAGACGCGGCACGCGCGCGAGTTTCTGGGTGACGGCAACAAGGTAAAGGTGACGATGATGTTCCGCGGCCGGCAGATCGCCCATCTGGAGCTGGGCCGCGCGGTACTCGACCGGGTAGCCGCCACGCTCGCGGATGTCGGCAAGATCGAAAGCGACGCGAAGCTCGAAGGGCGGAACATGACGATGGTGATCGCGCCGAAGTAGGACGGACAAGGCGGACAGGACCAACGGGAGCAACATGCCAAAGCAGAAGACCAAGCGCGCCGCGATGAAGCGTTTCACCCGCACCGGAACCGGGAAGCTCAAGCGCGGGCATGCGAATCACACGCACATCCTGACCAAGAAGACGCGTAAGCGGAAGAACCGGCTGAAGAAGGAAGATCTCGTCAGCTCGGCGGACTTCCCCCGCGTCAACCGCCTGCTCCAGGCCTGAGGACCGATCATGCCACGCGTCAAGAACGGCGTCGCCCATCACGCCCGGAAAAAGAAGATCATGGAGGCCGCCAAGGGCGCTCGCGGCGGCAGGAGCAAGCTGTACAAGGCGGCGAAGGAGACGGCGGAGCGCGCCATGCGGTACGCCTACCGCGACCGGCGCAAGAAGAAATCCGAGTTCCGCGCGCTCTGGATCACCCGCATCAACGCTGCGGCCCGCATCCACGGGCTGAGCTACAGCCGGCTCGTCGCGGGGCTCAAGAAGGGTGGCGTGGAGATCAACCGGAAGGTGCTCGCCGACCTCGCGGTCCGCGACGCCGACGCCTTCGGCAAGCTGGCCGAGGTCGCGAAGAACAACCAGTAGCGTTCCGCGGGGCCGCCGGCCCCGATCGGCATCGCCTCCCAATGGGGCCGTTCGCGCTCGGCGGGCGGCCCCATTGACGCACAGGGTCCCGTGTCCGCACACTCCGCATCCATGACCACCGGCTTCCCCGATCTCGAGGCGTTCCTTCCACGTCTCGATGCCATCCCCGCGCTCGACGCCGCCGCGCTCGAGGCCGAAGAGATCGCCCTCCTCGGACGGAAGGGCGGGGCGCTCACGAGCGCGCTCAAGGCGGTCGCCACGCTCCCGGTGGACGAGCGCAAGCGCTACGGCGCGGCGGTCAATCAGCTGAAGGGGCGCTTCGAGGCTGCGTTCGCCGCCCGCCGCGCAGTCCTCGACGAGGAGCAGCGGCGCCGCGAGCAGGCCTCGCTCGATCTCACCATGCCCCCGCGGCGACGCTGGATCGGCGCCGAGCACCCGGTCATCCGTGTCGTGGACGAGATCGTCGAGATCTTCCGCGGTCTGGGCTTCGCGGTCGCCGTCGGTCCCGAGGTCGAGACCGAGTGGTACAACTTCCTCGCGCTCAACTTCCCGCCCGACCATCCGGCGATGGATATGCATGACACGCTCTACCTGGACGCCGCGCCGGCCGCGGAGCGGGACGGGCAGGGTGGCCGCCTTCTCATGCGCACCCACACCTCGCCGGTCCAGATTCGCACGATGCTCGACTCGCCGCCGCCCTATCGGGTCGTGATACCCGGCATCGTGTACCGGAGCGACGCCTTCGACGCGTCGCACTCTCCGGTGTTCAGCCAGATCGAGGGACTCGCGGTCGACGAGGGGATCTCGTTCGTGGATCTGAAGGCTACGCTGGTTCACTTCGCACACCGGTTCTTCTCGCCGAGTACGAAGACCCGGTTCCGCCCGTCCTTCTTCCCGTTCACCGAGCCCTCGGCGGAGATGGACGTCGAGTGCCAGCTTTGCCACGGCGTCGGCTGTCCCGCCTGCAAGGGCACCGGCTGGATGGAGATTCTCGGCTGCGGCATGGTCCATCCCGTCGTACTGGAGAACTGCCATCTCGACGCCGAGCGCTACACCGGCTGGGCCTTCGGCATGGGGCCGCATCGCATCACGATGCTGCGCTACCGGCTGC
>DATBSO010000152.1:0-12496 GCA_036559745.1 Gemmatimonadales bacterium
GTGAGCTATGTCGGAAGGCCGGAGCGCGCGAGCCCCGCGGAGGGGTACCCTGCCGCGCACAGCGCGGAGCAGAACCGGATCATTCGCACGGCCATCGGGACGGCGCAGGGGTGACGGAGGAGTGGTGTAAACTCAAAGGGGCGGCCTGTGTGGCCGCCCCTTTTCGTTCGGTCCCGGCCGGCGCTCGAAGCGCTCAGGCCTCCCGCTGAAGCATCGGCCGCTCGGAAGCTTGCCGAGCAAGCTCCTTCAGCGGGTCCGACAGGTGATCACCATAATGCAGGAGAAACACGCCACGGGCGCGCCTCTGCATCAGAAAGGCGACCAGCGGTGTGTCCGCCTTTGCCGCGTTGCACTCCCTGCAGGCCAGGACCAGATTGTCCGGACGATCGTACGCGGTCTGTCCGCGACGAGGTCTGACGTGATCCAGGGTAATGGTCTCGGGAGGTGTCTCGGTACCGCAATAGGCACAGACTGACCCATGTTGGGTCAAAAGCCAATCGCGATGAGACTGCATGGAGCGGCCTGGTGAACGGCGGAAGCTAGGGACGGAAACTGCGGATCGGTTGCGTGATCTGCGTGCCACAAAAATCCAGGTTGAGGGTTAACTGACGGCCTGCCAATGCAGACCAACGAACTACAGGGGAGAAATCTAGCAAGATTGACGCCAAAATGACAGCGATTCCCTGTTTGGTCGGGCTGATGGGGTCCCTGTGGCTGATCGGATGCTCGGGCCGATCAGTCCCCGACCCGACCGCCCGAAAGGGCATTGAAGACGCCGTTCACCGGTACGTCGCGGCGTCCAACAGCGGCGACGCCGAGGCGCTCATGGAGCTCTACGCCGAGGACGCCGTTCTCCTCCCTCCGGACCACGAACCGGTGATGGGGCGGCAGGCCATTGGGGAGTTCTGGAGTCAGGGTACCGACCAGGGGCTCGAGGTTACCACCTTGCGGGTTGATACCGACGGGAAGATCGGCTATCTCGTTGGACGGTATAATCTTCCAGCAACGGACGAGGACCCGGCCGACTCCGGGAAATACGTCATGTGTCTGCGCCGCCAGCGGGACGGCTCCTGGAAGCTGACAGCGGACATCTGGAACAGCAGTACGGCGGAAGAGGATGACTCGCTGCCCGACGTTACGGGGCCGCGGACCGTTTCTCGAGGGCTGGCGCCACGATCCGGTGATCGGACTCGAGCATCAGCCCCCAGCGCGGCTGGTAGGGGTGGACCTCCTGTGTGGGTGCCCCCTGCCTGAAGATGGGCCGCCCTTCGTTGGCCCAGCGGAAGATCCCCCCCTCCAGATTCTCCACATTGGTATACCCCTGTCGCTTGAGCCAGGTCTCGACCCGCGCACCCCGGTAGCCGACCGACGAATAGACCACGATCGGAACCGTCAGAGGCTGTCCCTTGAGCGGATGAAGCAACGGGCGATAGGGGTCGATGCGGGACGCGTCCCCCAGGTGGCTCACCGAGTACTCCGTCTCGGTGCGCGCATCGAGGAGCACTGGCTGCTGCCGGCTGCTGTCGGACTTCCAGGCCGCCAAATCGGGACCGCTGACCCACCGGAGGTCGGGGAATTTCCGCGCGGTCATTCTCTGGACCGCGAAAAACGCGATCGGGCGACCCGCGAACAGGACGGTCCCCGCCACCAGGAGCAGTAATCCGCCGATGACGAACAACACGATCCTGCCGACCCTCGAGCCCGATTCCTCGGAACGACTGCGCTTCCAGCGTCCCTGAGTCTCTTCGTCCTCCGGCGGATCGATCGTCACGGCTGCCTCCCTGGGTGCGCTGTCTCCACGTTCGACTGGTCTCGGGGGCCCGTCAAGCTCAGATCTGAATAGCGAGGGCGTGCGGACCCATGCGGTATCCGTAGTTCCGGAGCCGCCCGGCATGCGCCTCCGTCCCGGCGCCTCCGATGGCCACGGTGGTGCCCGGTGGCAGCTTGGCGGGAAGGGCTGCGAGCGCCGGGAGGTTGGCCCGGACCGTCGCCGGGTCGCTCGCGCTCAGCGCCACCGCGCGAGGGCTGAGCTTCCACGCAGCCGTGGCGATCTCATCAACCGGCAAGTCGGCCCCCAGATACTGGATGCGCCAGCCGCGTTCCTGGACCTCCGCGAGGGTGCAGAGGAATCCCCATTCGTGTCGCTCCCCGGCGATGCACCCGGCGAGCAGGAGGGGCCCGCTCCCCCGGCGGAGGCGCAGGCCGCCTTTGAGCGCGTGCAACATCACCTCGCTCGCGAGATGCTCGGCCGCAACGGACAGGTCGCCCTTTGCCCAGCGCTCGCCAATGGCGTTCGCCAGCGGCAGCACTACTTCGGCAGCGAAGCCACGGAGGCCACGCAACGCCAGCTGACCGGCCACCAGCGTTTCGAGCCGGTCGCGATCGAGCTCGAGGATGGCCTCGAAAAGCGCCCCATGCGGCGAGTCATCCAGTCGCCTCGCCTCGGCCCGCGCGAGCACCTCCTCGCGGGTGCATGCCGCCAGGTCTCCAACCCGCTCCCCCTCGCCAATGAGATGAGCATAGGCCCGGAGCAGTGCGACCTGATCTACGGTGTAGACCCGGTATCCATTCGGCATCCGCCGCGGGCGAACCACCTCGTACCTGCGCTCCCACGCCCGCAGACGCGCCGTGGCCAGGCCGGTGAGCTCGGCGACTTCGTGAATCTCGTAGGTGCGGGCAGTGGGCGCCGATGGCGCGCGCGCGGTCAAAGGCATACGGTGGATGGAAGTTAGGTAGCCACCGGACGAGGCGACAGGCTGGCGTCAGCGGTCCGGCCGCGTCAACATTTGTCTGTTCGCTGCACTCTTCTCCCTCTCGGTGAAGGACAGCTCAATGCGCCGCGTCATCCCCGTCAATCTCGATCTGGCCTTACTCATTCTCCGCGTGGCGCTCGGCGCGGTGATGTTGGCGCACGGTCTTCCCAAGGCCACCGGATTCAGTGGCACCGCCGGGTTCTTCGCGAGCGTAGGCATCCCGGCTCCCACGCTGGCGGCCGCCTTCGCGACGCTCGTGGAAGTCGGCGGCGGCGTCCTCATCCTAATGGGGGTCGCCGTAGACATCGTGGGGGTGCTGTTCGCAATCGACATGCTCGGCGCCATCCTCTTCGCCAAGCTCAAAGACGGTTTCTTGGGGGGGTGGGAGTTCGAATTCGTCCTGCTCGTGGTCTCGATGGCGCTGGCGCTGGCCGGGGCCGGCCGCTACTCGGTGGGCGGGGGCGGAGACCGGACGTAGGCCGCGGCGTCTGCCCGGCGGAGTGCCGCCCCGTTATCTTCCGGCGCGATTTCCTCCACTGTTTTCCGCGGGTGCGGGACCGGCGCTCGAAAGGAGTTCCGTCTGACGGCAGAGAGCACTCGCACCCGACCCCGGCGCCCGGACGACGACATCACGACCCAGGTTCTCGACTCTTCCCCCGATGCGCTCGACTGGCGCTGCATCAACTCGATTCGCGCGCTCGCCATGGACGCGGTCGAGGCGGCGCAGTCCGGCCATCCGGGGACCCCGATGGCCCTCGCGCCGGCCGGATACGTGCTCTGGCATCGCTTTCTGCGGCACAACCCGCGGAACCCCGAGTGGCCTGACCGCGATCGCTTCGTGCTGTCGTGCGGACACGCCTCGATGCTGTTGTACTCCCTCCTGTACCTGACCGGTTACGATCTCTCGCTCGACGACATCAAGGCATTCAGGCAGTGGGGGTCGAAGACCCCTGGCCATCCCGAGCGGGGACACACGCCCGGCGTGGAAACCACGACCGGGCCGCTGGGACAGGGTGTCGGGAACGCGGTCGGCATGGCCATCGCGGAACGATGGCTGGCCGATCGGTTCAATCGCCCCGATCACCGACTCATTGACCACCGCACCTGGGCGTTTGTGAGCGACGGCGATCTCATGGAAGGCGTCGCGAGCGAAGCCGCCTCGATCGCCGGGCATCTCCGCCTCGACAAGCTCACCCTGATCTACGACGACAATCACATCACCATCGACGGCGACACCGCGCTCACTTTTTCGGAGGACGTGCAGCGCCGCTTCGAAGCGTACGGCTGGCACGTGGTCCGGGTCGGTGACGGGAACGATCTCGCGGGCATCGCGTCGGCGCTCGATGCCGCCCGCCGGGAGACCACGCGTCCCACGCTCGTGGTGCTGCGGACTCACATCGCTGATCCCGCCCCCACCAAACGCGACACCGCCGAGGCTCACGGCGCCCCGCTCGGCGCGGGTGAAGTCCGCCGCACCAAAGAAATCATGGGCTGGCCGGCTGAGCCCGCGTTCTTCGTTCCGGAGGATGCGCTGAGCCACTGGCGAGAGACGCTGGCGCAGGGCGCCACGCTCGAGTCCGAGTGGAGCGCGCGCCGGACACGCTATGAGGCGGAGCATCCCGAGCTCGCCGCGGAGTTCGACCGTGTCCTGCGCGGGGACCTGCCCGACGGATGGGACCACGCGCTTCCGACGCCGACGCCGGCCGGCGGCGCCCTGGCGACGCGACAGGCCTCCGGCCTGGCGCTCCAGGCAATCGCCGCCGCCGTGCCCGAGCTCGTGGGCGGCTCGGCAGACCTCGGCGGCAGTACGGGGACGACCCTCACACAGGGCGGAGCTTTCGGTCCGGGCACCAGCGGCCGGACATTCCACTGGGGCGTCCGCGAGCACGGCATGGCCGCTTGTCTCAACGGCATGGCGGCACACGGGGGCCTGCGTGCCTTCGGAAGCACCTTCCTCGTCTTCTCCGACTACATGAAGCCGTCGATCCGGCTCGCGGCCATCATGAAGCTGCCGGTCATCTACATCGGCACCCACGATTCGATCGGGCTGGGGGAAGACGGGCCGACGCACCAGCCGATCGAGCATCTCGCGATGCTCCGGGCGATCCCCAACCTGGTAGTGCTCCGGCCCGCCGATGCGACCGAGACGATCGAGGCGTGGCGGATCGCGATGCAGCGGACGGAGGGACCGACGGTGCTCGTGCTGAGCCGGCAGAAGCTCCCGGTGCTCGATCGCGAGGCGCTGCCCAAGGCGGCTGTGGCCCGAGGCGCCTACGTGCTGCTCGACCCGCCGGGCGGCAATCCGCAGGCGATCGTGATCGCCACCGGCAGCGAGGTGCACGTCGCCATCGGCGCCGCGCGGGCGCTGGCCGCCGACCGGGTACGGATTCGGGTTGTTTCGATGCCCTCGTGGGAGCTCTTCGCGGCGCAGCCCGAGGCATACCGCGAAAGCGTGCTTCCGTCGTCCGTGCGTATCCGGGTCGGGGTCGAGGCAGCATCGGAATTCGGCTGGCGGCGTTGGACCACCGACGACGGCGCCATGGTGGCGATGACGAGCTTCGGCGCCTCGGCGCCGGGCGATCGTCTCTTCGAGGAATTCAACTTCACCACGGCCCGCATCGCCGCGACGGTGCGCCGCCTGCTGGCCGAGAGAACCGCATGAGCTCCAATCCCCTGGTCAGACTGGGCGAGCTGGGCCAAAGCCCCTGGTACGACTACATCACGCGCGACCTGCTCACGTCGGGCGAGCTCACCCGGCTCATCGGCGAGGACGGTCTCCGCGGCATGACCTCCAACCCGACCATCTTCGAGAAGGCGATCGCCGGGAGCAGGCTCTACGACGATGAGATCCGCGCGCTCACCGATCAGGGCAAGAACGCGGGAGAAATCTTCGAAGCGCTGGCCGTCGCCGACGTCCGCTCCGCCTGCGATCTCTTCGGGCCCGTGTATCAGGCCACGGGAGGCGTAGACGGCCTCGTATCGCTCGAGGTCTCGCCCACGCTGGCGCACGATACGGATGGTACGGTCCACGAAGCCGAGCGGCTGTGGCGCGCCGTCGATCGCCCGAATGCGATGATCAAGATCCCGGGAACCAGGGAGGGACTTCCCGCGATCACGCATTGCATCGCTGCCGGTATCAGCGTGAACGTCACCCTCCTCTTCTCGGTCGAGCGCTACGCCGAAGTCATCGACGCGTTTCTGGATGGCCTCGAGCGGCGGCTCGCCAGGAAGTTGCCGCTCCGGTCGATCGCCTCGGTGGCCAGCTTCTTCGTGAGCCGGGTGGACGGCAAGGTCGATCCGCTGCTGGACGCCAAGGGCGACCCGCATGCGCTTCGCGGCCAGATCGCCATCGCCAACGCGTGCGCCGCCTACCGGCTCTTCGAATGGTCGCTTGGCACACCGAAGTGGGATCGATTGTCCAAGGAGGAAGCGCGGCCGCAGCGTCCGCTCTGGGCCTCCACGAGCACGAAGGACCCACGGTACGCCGACGTGCACTACGTCGAGGCGCTGGTCGCCCCGCGCACGGTCAATACGCTGCCGCCCGAGACCTTCGCGGCCTACCGCGACCATGGCCGCCCCGCGGTGCGAATCCGGGAGGGGATGGCTGACTCGACCGGGCAGCTCAAGGCGGCGGCCGAGTGCGGCATCGATCTTCCCACGATCACCCGTGAGCTCGAAGACGATGGCGTCGCCAAGTTCGCCGCGTCCTACACCTCCCTGCTCGCCGGCATCGACGCCAAGGCAGGCGCGCTCGTGGGTCGCTGATGCTCCGCACGCTCCGAAATCTTTCGCTCACGTACTGGATCTTCATCGGGATGGGCGCGGGCATCCTGTTCGGGTGGCTCGCGCCCGGGGCCGCGCTGGAGCTGAAGCCGCTCTCGACCGTCTTCCTCCGCATGATCAAGTCGGTCGTCGTGCCCATCATCTTCGGCACGCTCGTGGTCGGCATCGCGGGCCACGGAGACGACCTCAAGCGCATCGGCCGGCTCGCGGTCAAGTCGATTGGCTACTTCTGGCTCATGACCTCGGTCGCGCTGGCGATCGGCCTTCTTGCCGTCAACATCACCCGCCCCGGCGTCGGTGTCCATCTGCCGGCGCCCGACCCCAACGCCGCCATTCCCAAGGCCGCCCCGACCACGTTCGGAGGTTTCCTCGAGCACATCGTCCCCAAGAGCTTCTTCGAGGCCGCGGTGGACAACGAAGTGCTTCAGGTCGTCTTCTGGGCGACGCTCTTTGCGATCGCCCTGACGCAGGTCAAGGGCAAGCCCAAGGAGGCGATGCTCGGGTTCTGCGAAGGGCTGATGGAAGTGATGTTCAAGTTCGTCGGGATCGTCATGAAGTTCGCGCCGATCGGCATCGGCGCGGCCATGGCGGTTACGGTGAGTCACAGCGGGATCCAGGTGCTCAAGAACCTGGGGATGCTGGTGGGCACGCTCTACGGCGCCCTCGTGGTGTTCGCTCTGGTGGCGCTGTTGCCCGCCGCGTTGATCGCCCGGATTCCGCTCCGCCAGTTCATTCGGGCGGTCAAGGATCCCGCGATCATCGCGTTCACCACAACGTCGTCCGACGCGGCCTTGCCTCTGGCCATGCAGCGGATGACCGAATTCGGAGTGCCGCGCAGTATCGTGGCGTTCGTCATGCCCACGGGCTACTCGTTCAATCTCGACGGGTCCACGCTCTACCTCGGCGTCGCCTCGATATTCGTGGCGCAGGCCGCGGGCGTCGAGCTGACGGTGGGACAACAGCTTTTCATGATGCTCACGCTCCTCATCACGAGCAAAGGCATCGCGGCGGTACCGCGCGCCTCGCTCGTCGTGCTCTCCGGCACCCTTACGGCGTTCGGACTGCCGCTCGAGGGCGTGGCGGTGATCCTCGGCGTTGACGAGCTGATGGACATGGCGCGGACGATGGTGAACCTGGTCGGCAACTGTCTCGCGACCGCCGTGATGGCGAGGTGGGAGGGCGAGTTCGTCCCCGCCACCGCGTTGGCACCCCTGTCGGTGGCAGCCACCGAAAGAGCCCAAGCGTAATCACGACAGAGGCACAGAGGGGAGTAGCCTCTGTGCCCTTCGTGTCTCCGTGGTGAACAATTCGGGAAGTAGTCACAAAGTGAGGACTGGAATGGTACGATCGAGCCTCGTTACGGTGCTCTTCGGATGGACTGCCGCGTGGGCCCAGACGGCGCCCGTGCCCGCCCGCTCCGCCCCAATCACCAACCTTCGGTACGAGGTCACCTTCGATTCCACCACGGCGCAGACCCGCACCATCAAAGTGGGTGTGGACTTCGACGTCGCTGGGCCGGGCCCCGTCCTGCTCTCCTTTCCCGCATGGACCCCTGGCGCGTACGAGCTGACGTTCTTCGCTCGGTGGGTGTCGAACTTCGACCCCCAAGGCGGTGGCAAGAGCCTCGAGTGGGACAAGCTCGACTACGACACCTGGCGGATCCAGCCCAAGGGGGCCAAGTCGATCAGCGTGCACTTCGACTACCTCGCCGATACGCTCGACAACGCCATGGCCTGGGCCAGGCCCGATTTCGCGCTCTTCAACGGCACCAATCTCTTCCCTTATCCCGAGGGACGGGGCACCGATTTCCCCGCGACGGTCACCGTGAAGACCGAACCGGGATGGCTCGTCGCCACCGGGATGGCCCCCGCGTCCGCCGGTTCGTATCGAGAGGGGAATTACCACGACCTGGTGGACAAGCCGTTCTTCGTCGGTCGCTTCGATTACGACAGCATGCAGGTGGGGGGACTCTGGACCCGGCTCGCCAGTTATCCCGCCGGTGCGCTCGGAGGACTGGCGCGGTCAGGTCTGTGGGACAAGATCGGCAAGATGATCCCGGCCGAATCGGCCGTCTTCGGCGAGACGCCGTGGCGCACCTATTCAGTCATGATGATCTTCGACCCCTCCTCCGGAGGCGGCAGCGCGCTCGAGCACACCAACTCTCACGTCGGGGTCTACAGCCTGGGGCTCATCGGCAACCCGGTTCTCGCCTCCATCACCGCCCACGAGATCTTCCACGCCTGGAACGTGAAGCGGCTCCGGCCGGTGGACATGGTCCCGTATCGGTACGATCGGATGGAACCGACCCCTTGGCTCTGGGTGAGCGAGGGGATCACCGACTACTACGCCGATCTCGCGCTCGTGCGCGGCGGCATCGTGGGGCCCGAAGGCTTCATGGCGGTGACGGGTGGGAAGATCAGTACGGTCGCGCAGACACCGCCCACCGCGCTCGAGGACGCATCGCTCTCCACGTGGATCCACCCCGTCGATGGCTCCGGGTACCTGTACTACCCGAAGGGCTCCCTCGCCGGCTTCATGCTGGACGTCATGATCCGCGACGCCAGCGACAATCACAAATCGCTCGACACGGTGATGCGCGAGCTCTACGGCGCCACATACAAGCGGGGCCGCGGCTTCACGGGCGCGGACTGGTGGGCATCGATCACCCGCGCCGCCGGAGGGAAGAGCTTCACCGACTTCGCCGCGAAGTACGTGAACGGGCGGGATCCGTTTCCCTGGGACCGCGTACTGCCTCTGGCGGGGATGCGCACGGCGAGCGATACGATTCGTCAGCCCAGGCTCGGCCTTTCCGCGGGCCAGGACTCGAGCGGCTCCATCGTGATCAACGGAGTGCTCCCCGGCGGGGTGGCTGAACAGGCGGGCGTGAAGGCGGGCGACGTGCTGCTCTCGCTGGGCGACCTCTCCGTCAATTCTCCCGACTTCGGCGCGGCCTACCGCGCCAAGTTCGCGAGCCACAAGGACGGGGACACGTTGTCGATCAAGGTCCGGCGCGGCACCGACACCCTGACGCTCAATGGCCGGGTCTCGCTCATGGCGAGCGTGGAGAGCAGGATCGTCGCCGACTCCGCGGCATCCCCGAAGGCGGTGCGAATTCGTGAGGGCATTCTCACGGGGAAGACCGATTAGGCCGCGCCGGCGCGATCCGGACCGCCTTCAGAATCCTGATAGCCGGCGTGAGCGTCTGCCCCCTGGCTGACGACTCCTGGATCTTCTTCACCACGTCCATTCCTCTTATTACCCGCCCGAAGGCCGCGAACCCCTGACCGTCCGGGTTGCGCTTCCCTCCGTAGTCGAGCGCCGGCTGGTTCCCCACACAAATGAAGAAGTCCGACGTAGCCGTGTTCGGTCCGTCCCGCGCCATCGAGATGGTGCCATCGAGATGGTGGAGACCGGTCAGGTTGGTACGCTCGAGTGAGATCGGGGGAAAGTTTTGGGCCCGATAGGGCGCGAGCCCGGCCTGAATGACACCGATCTTCACCTTGTCGTTCGGCTGATTGTCGGACCGGACAGTGCGATGGAACCGGCCGAAGTTGCCGTAGAAACCCAGATCGACGTAGCGGAGGAAGTTGGCGGAAGTCGTCGGCGCGTCGACCGAGTCGACCTCGACCTCGATCTCGCCGAGGGAGGTGGTCAGGAGGACGTGGGGTCTCGCCTGAGCCGCCATCTCCCCCTCGCTCACCACAGAGACGCAGAGGACACAGAGAAGACACGAAATGATTTTTCTCGATTGTCGCATGCCACCCTCTGTGTGAGTCTCCGTAAGCTCCGTGCCTCTGTGGTGTATCACTTCCGGCCGACGAAAAACCCCGCCAGATCACCGGGCTCGACTGGTCGATCTTCTTCTTGCAACCCGATGAGGTGTGCGGCCCGCCCGAGCACCGCGGAGGGCGGCATACCCGCCGCCCGCAGATCACGCACACCGGTATCCCCGGCGGCTTTGCTCAGCTTTTCACCCGACACCTTCCGTATGAGCGGATGATGCAGGTACACCGGCGGCGATGTCCGGCCCAGGCACCGGGCAAGGACGATCTGCCTCGCGGTCGACTCCAACAGATCCATGCCGCGGACCACGAGATCGATCCCATGGCGAAGATCGTCCACCACCACGGCGAACTGGTAGGTCCAGTTTCCCAACCGATCGCGGAGCAACAGGTCTCCGCACTGGACCGCCGGTTCCTGGGACTGGGGGCCGAGCCAGGCGTCGTCGAACCGCTCGACTCCCGGTTCGATCCGGATCCGTACGCCTCGCCCGGGACCGTCGTCCAGCCCGCGGCTTCTGCATCGGCCGGCGTATGGGGTCTCGACGTCCGGTACGTCGCCCCCCTCAGCCGCGAGGTCCTTCCGCGAGCAATCACACACGAACACGTCGCCGGTGGCGCGGAGGCGGGTGAGGAAGCCGAGGTAGGCCTCGTCGTTGTCGCTCTGGCGAAAGGAGGAGCGGCCTGCGCGAAGCTCCGCGATCGTGCCCGCGTCGGGCGTGAGTCCCAGCCACTCGAGGTCGTCGAGCAACGCAGTCTCGTACTCCGGGCGGCAGCGGCCCCGGTCGTGGTCCTCCAGCCGCAACAGAACCCGTCCGCCGAGCGCACGCGCAAGACCCCAGACGCACACTGCGTTCGCCACGTGACCCAGGTGAAGGTACCCCGTGGGGCTCGGAGCGAAACGGACCAGTGGCTGCCGGGGAAGACGGGCGGCGAGCGACGGTAGATCGACGGGAGACACTGCTCAAAGATCGCCGCGTCGGTGGTCTTGCGCGATCCCGTCACGCGGCGTACATCATCCCACTCGCTCCCCACATCATCGATCCCTCCACACACTCCCCAGGGTGGAGTATGACCGCAACCATCGGACGCACGCCATTCGAGCTCGTGGATGAATCAGTCGTGAACACTCCCAGCTACCAGGGAGTGGAACGGCGCCGCAGTCGGCCTCGGATCGTCGTGTGCGACCGCTTGGCAGAGGCTCGGCGCGTCGCATGGGCGGTGACGCTGCTCAGAATTCTTCTGGTCATCGTGCTGTGGACCGTTCTCGCGGCACCTCATCTCATGGACTCGAACCTGGTGGCGGTCCGTACCGGTGTGCCGCTTTTCTACGTGCTCGCCGAGCTGGTTGGCCTCGCCGTCACGCTGCACCAGCAGACGCGACTGGCTAGCGCCGCCACGCTGTACTGATCAACGACCGGTCACGATCTCTCCGAGCGGCTCACCGTCGAGCCGCTCGCGTGGTCGCACGCCCAGGAGCTCCGCCAGCGTGGGAGCGATGTCAACCGTCCGCACCCGGCGGCTGATCACGGCGTTCCCGATTCCCGGACCGGCGAAGACGATCGGGACGGTCAGGTCGAGGGGCGCGGTGCTCCCGTGCTCCGCCGAGGATACGTCATGCGGGGACCAGACGAATCCTGGCTCGATCGCCGCGGCGATCAGCCACCCGTGCCCCGGTGGGATGGAGTTCCGCCAGAGCATGGCGAGGGTATCGCTCGGCGGAGCGGCCGCAAGTGTCGCCGGCGTGAACACACGGGCGATGCCGCGGCGGCGGGAGACCTCGCCCGAGAGAGCAGTCGCGAGACTGTCCACCCGCACTCCGCTCGCCGCGATTGCTGCCGTGTCGGCCGAGATGAGCCCGGAACCGAATTGCCATCCCCTTCGCTCGAGATCTCCCAGCCAGACTCGCCCCTTCCCCGGCACGCGCTCGGGATACGACTGGACTCCGTGATCGGCGGTCAGCACGACGAGGGTCCGTGACCGCGGGACCTTGGTGGCCAGCGAGTCGAGAAACCATCCCAGCCAGCGATCGAGCCGAAGAACCTGGTCGTGGATCTCCCTCGAATCGGGTCCGTAGCGATGTCCCACGGCGTCCGTGGCCGAGAGGGAGACCAGCAGAAGATCCGGCGAGGGGCGTTGTCCCAGACGAAGGGTGCGCGAACCCTCGAGCGCGAACGCCAG
>DATBSO010000153.1:0-11994 GCA_036559745.1 Gemmatimonadales bacterium
GCTCATGGTGAGCCCCATGCCGTGGGTGAAGGTCAGGTGCTCGTTGATGAAGGTCCGCGTGGGCAGCGAGGCGGCGTTGAGCTCGCGCGGCGAGAGCAGGACCTGGCGGTACTTGCCGTCGATCCAGTAGCGGTCGTCATCCACCGAGACAAAATCGTAGTAGGTGCGGATCTCCTGCAGCTGGCCGAACGTCATGAGCAACGGATCGCGGTCCCAGAGGCGGACGTTGTCGATGGTCGGGCCGTTGGCGCGGATGTTCGCCAGCGTGAGACCCGCCTCACCACGCAGCTCCTTGACCTCGACGCTGTCGAGGCCCCAGGCCTGCCGGGTCGCGATGATGTGATTCTTGAGGTACGGCGTCTCCCGGGTCAGCTCAGTGGGCGCGACGATGAAGTTCTGCATCGCGAGCGGGAAGAGCCACCGGCCGACCACGCCCACAAGCGCATAGGCCGCGACGGCACCGATGCCGAACTGCGCCAGCCGCCCCCGCACCGCACCGACGATCACCACCACGGCAGCGATCGCAGCGACGACGGCCGACACCCGCATCGCGGGGAGCCGCGCATGCATGTCGGTGTAGCTGGCGCCGATCAGCGGCCCGGTCGTGGAATAGAGGAGACCGGGGATGTCCACCAGCCAGAGCTCGAGCGCCATGAGCGCGAGGAACACCGCCAGCAGAACGGCGACGTGGACCCCGGCGGATGGCTCGACCTGAACCCGACGAGGTCCAGGGACCAGGTCGCCACGGAGCGCGTACACCGGTATCACCAGCAGGAGGGAGAGCACCGTGAGCGTGACCAGAAAGCCGAACGCGGCCGACAGGGCGGGCCACGTGAAGATGTAGAAGCCGACGTCGCGCCCGAAAACCGGATCGGCGATGCCGAACGGCACGCCATAGACCGCTCGAAGTGCGACGTCCCAGGCCGCCATGGCGGCGAGCCCCGACAGCAGGCCGACGCCAGCCGCGATCGGGATGGTCAGACGGCGCAGCGTCGCCGTGATGTTGAGACGCGGCGCCGATTCCGCCAGCTGGAGGAGGATCGGGTTGGCCAGCAGCCCCCGCTGCGCGATCCGAAGATTCAGGTAGAGCACCCCGGCAGCGAGCCCGCCCCCGGCCACGAAGAGCAGCGCTCGGGCGAGGAGGGTGCGCGTGAACACGACCTGATACCCGATCTCCTTGAACCACCACCAGTCGGTGAGCAGCGTGCTCGACCCGGGAAAGAAGATCACGAGCGCCACCACTGCGGCGATGGCCAGCCCGATCGGGAGCCGGCGTCGAGGAGGAGGGGATTTCCGGGGCAGGATTCGGGGCGGGGTCATGCAGAGAAGCTACGTGCTTCTCCCGGGTTGCGCTGGCGCGTGCTCGCGTCGGCTCTGGGAGAGGGCAGGAGTCTGGACCCGCCGGCGAGGTGCGCTGCAGTCTGCTCCGCTCGGAGCCAGCAAACTGCGCTGTCTCCTCGTCTGCGCTGACTGAACGCGCACCTCACCAGCAGGCCCAGACTCCTGCCCCTCTAGCGAACCGCTGCGCGACCTAGCGAAGAGAGCGAGGGTGGCCTCGAACGCGCGCGTCAGGTCGCGCAGACGAGGAGACGCGGCAGTTGGCGGCTCCGAGCGCAGCGACCGTCAGCGCGCGGAGAGGCCGCCCTTCGCTCGCTTCGCCACGTCGCCCCGAGGCTACCTCGCCCCCGCCCCCGCCAGCTGCTGAACCCAGTTCTCCGCCACCACCAGCTCGCCCGGCTGCCCCGCCTCGCCTTCTCTCAGCGCCAGGAACCGCTTGTCGTCCGGGCTGAGCCAGAATGACGGCACCGATCCCACCGCGGCGAACGGCTGGACCGAGAACAGCACCCGCTGCCCGCCGACGGAGAACGTGGCATCCGGCTGGATCTGCGCGGAGACCATCTCGTTCTTCGCGTTCACGTAAAGCAGCTCGCGGCCGGTGTTCGACCAAGCCGGCTGCGACCCGCCCGCGGTGGACACCTGCCACTTGGCCCCCGCCGTCTCGGGGAATGGCCGCACGTAGATCTCGAACGTGCCGGACTCGTCGGAGCTGTACGCCAGCCAGCGCCCGTCGGGCGAGAGCGACGGGAAGAGCTCGTTCGCCTGGGTGGCGACCAGCGGGATCGGCGCCGAGTCGCCCACGCGCAGCCCGAAGATGTCGGGCGTGGCCGGCGGCGCCGGCGCCGTCCGGAGCAGAAGCCAGCGCCCATCCCGCGAGGCCAGCACCTGGCCGAAGTCGATATCGGAGTGGACCAACACGTGGGGCGAGCCGGTGCCGTCGGACCGCCGGGCGTAGACCGGGCCCACTCCCGAGCCCGAGCGGTCGGCGATGTAGTACACGTCGCGCCCGTCGGCGGACCAGGCGGGTCGTCCGCTCGACGTGTCGCTGAAGGTGAGCCGCGAGAATGGGCCCGTGGGGAGTCGCTTGACCCAGATGTCCCGCCGCCCCTCTCGTGTGAGCGCCACGGCGATCGCCTTGGCATCGGGCGACAGCGCGGCCGAGCCGATGATGCCCTGCGGATCCCAGGTGGAATCGACCGCTGACGCGAGTCCCTCACGGCCCACCCACGCGGCGCGGCGGGTGGCCTGGGTGCCACCCGTGGTGTAGGCGACGGTGCCGTTCTTCGCGATCGACATGTCGACGTTGAAGCCGTTGTTGCGGACGCCGATGCCCTCGAGCAACGCGATCGGCGCGCCGGTGGTCTCGAGCTTCTTCGGGTCGAACGGGATACCGATCAGCTTGCCATCCGCGGTCACCACCAGCAGGTACCCACCGGCATACGTCGCATACACACCGCGGACCACGTGCTTCGCGGGACCCTTGGGGAGGTGGGTCGCCATGATCTCGAAGTCGGTCGGCCCCTGCCCCACGTGGCGCAGCCGGAACAGCGCGCCGGTGGCGCCGGGCAGCACGTGTACCCACTCGGTGGCGATCTCCTTCTGCTTCGTGTCGATCTTGTAGACCGGCTCTGCCTCGCCACCGGTGGCGCGAATGCGGGCCACCCCCGAGTCCACCTCGAAGTAGATGTAGCCGTCCTCGCCCCAGTCGCCCGAGGTGGTGTTGGCCTTGGTTGTGAGCGTGGTGGTCGGGGCCCCGCCCAGCGACGCGATCCGCACCTCGGTGCCGTTCTTGACGAAGCCGACCCTGCGGCCGTCGGGCGAGAAGAACGGCTGCGACGCGCCCTCGGTCCCCGCGATCGGAGTGGCGTCGAGCTGGTCGAGCCGGCGAAGCCAGAGGCGACGCCCGGACTCGGAGGGGCCGATGTAGACCAGAGTCCGGCCATCGGGCGAGAGCGCGACGCGCGCGCCGCCGGACGGGTCGGGAGGCTGCAGCGCCTGGTTGGGCTTGAGGGCCAGGCTCCACTGGCTGAGGAGCGGCGCGGGCGCTGGCCGGAGCCGGGGCCAGAGCGCGGCGCCGGCCGCTGCACCCAGCAGCAGCGCGACCGCCGGCACCGCGACGGTTGGCCCGCGGCGCCGCGCCGTCTTCGACGCCGCAGTAGCCGGCATCTCTGCGGCCGGCATTCGCGCGGTGCTCGCGTACGACTTGTCACGGAGCGCGGCCGCGAACTCCGAGGCCGAGGCGAACCGGTCGGCCGGCAGCTTCTCGAGCGCGGTGAGGATCGCCGCCTCGACGTGGGGCGGAATGGTGTGGCGCTGAGGCAGGATCGGACGCGGCGTCTCGGTGAGGACCCGGGCGACGATGGCCTGCGCGGTGGAGCCGGTGAACGGCGGGTCACCGGTCAGCATCTCGTACAGAACGGCGCCGAGCGCGTACACATCGGAGCGGGCGGTGATCTCCCGTTCGCCCATCGCCTGCTCGGGACTCATGTAGTGCGGCGTGCCGAGCGACATGCCGGTCTCGGTCATCCTGGCGCCGCTGGCCTTGCTCGCGGCGAGCGCGATGCCGAAGTCGGCCACCAGCGCCTGCCCGTCGTGCAGCAGGATGTTCTCGGGCTTGATGTCGCGGTGGACGACGCCGTGACGGTGCGCGTAGTCGAGCGCGGAGGAGACTTCGGTCGTGATACGAACGGCCTCGGCCACGGGAAGCTGCTTCTCCCGGTTGAGCCGGTCGCGCAGGGTCTCGCCCTCGACGAACGGCATCACGTAGAACAGGTAGCCGTCCGCCTCGCCCGAGTCGAACAGCGGCAGGATGTGCGGATGTTGGAGGTTGGCGGTGAGCTTGATCTCGGCCAGGAACCGCTCGGCCCCGATTACGGCGGCCAGCTCGGGACGGAGCACCTTGAGGGCGACGCGCCGGTCGTGGCGGACATCCTCCGCGAGGTAGACGGTCGCCATCCCGCCGGCGCCGACTTCGTGGTCGAGGCGGTAGCGGTCCGCGAGCGCGGACTGGAGCCGTCCAAGCAGTTCGGGCACGGGGGAGCAGCCTTGTGGGGGATGGGGAAAGATGGTGTGAAACGGGGGTTTGGGCCAGAAGTGGGAGAGGGGAGCAGGAAGAGGGGAGAAGGGAGCAGGAAGAAGGGGGCGGGAGATGGGGCGAAACCCCTGCCTCATTTCAACTTTGAATCGGTGCCCGAGCTACTACCCGGCTGAGGAATGAGAGGCGGCGATCAGGAACGAGCGAGTTCGTCACTGATCGCCGCATCGTACTCAAAAAGCACAGTTCTTCGGAGCCGGCTCATCGATACGGAGCGTGGCGCCCGGCGGCGCGATAAACGTCAAGAGCGTCTCGGCGTCCTTGTTGCTTTCGTTTCGGGCGATGTGCGCGTGCTCGCCCAGGTCGAAGTACCCCTGGCCCGCGCGCCGAACGATCGGCTTGCACTTGGGATCGTCGGCCTCGTAGAACTTGACGACGCCACTGAGCACGATGATGAAGGAGGGGCCCGGACTCCGGCGCCAGCCGCTCTGGCCGCCGGGATGCAGGACGACCTGCTGTACCGCCAGGTCGAACGCAGGCTTCGCCTTGAGATCGACGGACCAGTCTCCGGTGACGCGCCTGGCCCTGAAGCCGTCCGCCCCACCACCAAAGGTCGCGCGGCCGAGCTCGGTGGCTTCACCCCCTGAGGATTCGGTGAAACTCGGGTTCTGCGTAGTCGGTGTCGCCGGCGCGCTCGCGTCATCACAGCCCGCGGCCAGCGCGACGACGATGAGGGTGCTCACCAGCGCCGCCATTCGGTCCTGCATACTGCCTCCAGGGTTAGAGACCTCAATTCCCGACGATCGCATCTGTCGCGTCTATGCGTGGCGGCTATACTAGGAGGGGGGTGTCGCGGTGGAGTCGCGTACGCGTCGTACCCTCTAACCCAAGTGCCATGTTCACCCTGCGGATGCTGGGCGGCGCCTCGCTCGACGGTCCGGACGGCCCCGTCCCGGGCCGAGCCGGGCTTCGGCAGCGCGTCGCTCTGCTGGCCGTCCTAGCGGTCGAGCATCCCCGGCCGGTCAGCCGGGACAAGATCGTCGCGAACCTCTGGCCCGAGAGCGGCACCGATGAGGGCCGCCACCAGCTCCGGGATACCCTCTACATCATCCGCTCGGCCCTCGGCGACGACTCGGTGCTCAGCACCGGCGACGATCTCCGGCTCAACCTCGAGCGGCTGACCTGCGATCTCTGGGAATTCGACGCAGCACTCCTCCGCGATGATCCCGCGGCCGCGGTCGGCATCTACCACGGCCCCCTGCTCAGCGGCTTCCACTTGCCGGAGTCGGAAGAGTTCGAGCCCTGGGCCGAGGGGAAGCGGGCGCTCCTGGCCCGCCGGTATATCCAGGCGATCGAGCAGCTGGCGGAGCGGGAGATGCAGCGCGGCGACGCTGTGCGTGCCGTCGAATGGTGGGCGCGACTGGCGGCGGAGGATCCCTACAACTCGCGGATCGCCATGCGGTACATGCAGGCGCTCGAGGCCGCCGGCGACCGGGCGGGCGCAATGCGGCACGCCGGCGTGCACTCCGAGCTGCTGCGCACCGAACTTGGCGCGGTCCCGGAGGGCGAAGTGGTCGCCATGGCGGAACGGCTCAGGCACGAGTCTCGCGGGGGCACGAGGGCGCCGGCCTCGCCAGACCCGGCATCAACACCAGATCCGTCGTGGACTTCCGGCGTTGAACCCCCCGCTCCGCTCGCGGTAGAAACGAGTCGGCCGTCGCGCCGACGGTGGATTCTCCCGGCTGCCCTCCTGCTTGCCCTGACTGTCGGCTTGGGCGCACTCAGGACGGCTCGCTCGCACGAGCGATCCCCCGAGCTCAATCCCCGGCGCGTCGCCGTCGCCGTCTTCCAGAACCGTACGGGACGGGCAGATCTCGACGACCTCGGCAGCATGACCGGCGACTGGATCATCCGAGGTCTCATGGAGACACCGCTCATCGACGTGACCGATCTGGAAGCGGTTTACGCGCGCAGGGCTGATGGCTCGGGTGAGTGGACGGAGCCACGGACGCAGGCGCGCCGGAATGGCGCGGGCCTGGTCGTCTCGGGCAGCTACTACCGCTCGGGGGACAGCGTGCTGTTCGAGGCGAACCTCATGGACGTGACGAGCGGACGGGTCCTGCGGTCTTTCCCTTCAGTCGGGGCGCCGGCGGGCAACCCAGCCGACGCGCTGGATGAGCTGCGGGACGCAATCGCGGCCGGTCTCGGTGCACTGATCGATCCCGCGAGCAGGACCTCTCCCGTCGATCCGGACCTGGTGCCACCCCCGAGCTATCCCGCCTATCGCGAGTTCATCGCCGGCCTCAGGAGCAGAACACAGCACGACTGGGAAGTCGAGGCGGGACACTACCGCCGTTCAGCCGAGCTGGATTCGACATTCGTGGCCCCCTTGATCCAGCTCGCCTACCGCGCGACGTGGAGCGATCGATGCCAGATCACGGACTCCATCGCATCCGCCCTCGACGGTCGCCATACGCTGCTGACGACATGGGACCGATTCACTATCGACCTGTTGCGGGCCCGTTGCCGGGGCGAGATGGCGACCGCGGTTCGGCTGTTAGGCGAGCGTTTCGAGGCGTACCCGCACTCGGTGACGGCCGCGAGGCAGTACCAATCGGGGCTGCAACGAGCCAACCAACCTCGCGCCTCACGGAAAGTCCTCAGCGATCTCCGCCGCACAGTGGATGGGGCAGACCAGAGCGACCAGGAGTGGGGACCCTACTGGTGGTTTCTCGCTGCGTCGCACCACATGCTGGGAGAGTACGCAGCCGAGATCGAGATCACGAACAGCTCGCGTGATTCCAGCAGCGAGGGATGGCTGGAGACGCGGGGGCGGGCCCTCGCCGCACTGGGGCGAGAAACCGAGGTGCTCCAGCTGATTCGGAGCGTGAGCGCGCGCTCGATCGACTCGGTCGCAGCCCCGAGCCTGACAATCGCAACCGAGCTGGCGGCACACGGACACCAAGGCACCGCGTCGGCTGTCGCAGAGAGCACGTTGCGGCGGCTGGACCTCAGCCCTGGCGTCGAGCCGCACCGGGCGATCAATGTCGCCTTGGCCAACCTCCTACTCGGGCGAAGAGAGGAGGAGCGTCGCGCGCTCGAACAGATCGCCCGGAGCGACGCCGACACGCTCAGGTTGCTGGAGGCGGAGGGGCGGATCGCCGTGCTGCTGGCCGACACCGGCCGGGCCGGGCGGATCGACCGGATGCTGGCCGAACAGAGCGATCGTCCCTTGAGAGATCCCACGATCCGCGGCCCGCTCATCGTGGCCCGCGCCCACATCGCCGCAGGGTTCGGCCGACGCGAGCAAGCCGTGATGCTGCTCCGGGACGCCAGCGCCCGCGGCATCCTCCGCCTTGGCCCCTCCCACGACTACCACGTCGACCCGCTGCTCGCTCCGCTCCGGGGCTACCCGCCGTTCGAGGCGCTGCTCCAGCCGGACAACTGACTCGCGCTAGAAGAAGAGCGTGCTGCCGAGCTGTAACCGCCAGCGCGAGGCATCGGGATCGATCTGCCGGCGAGACACCGGCAGCACGCCATACACACCGCGCCCATTCGCCTCGTCGTAGCCGACCAGCTCCAGCAGCGGAACCGTGTGCCCGTCACCCGCGATGGTCTGGCGGACGAGGCCCCAGCTCCCGTGCACGAAATTCAGCAGGTTGAAGAGGTCGGCGGTGACCTCGACACTTCGGAAACGCTTGGACAACCGAACGGTCGTCTCGTTGACCCAGGGATTGCGGCAGCTATTGCGAGCGAGCAGACGACCTTGCTGGGTCCGCAGGCAGCTCTCCTTTCCGATCAGCTTGTCGAGCGCCTCGAACTCCGTCGGGTCGGCTAGGGAAATGTCGCTCGCGTCCTTCGGCACGTAGACCACATCGTTGGGCGCGCCGACTGCCGGTCCCCCGAACCCGTCGGCGTTGCCGTCGCCCTGGAGGACGTAGGTATACGGTGTGCCGGACGTGCCGATATAGGTGAATCCCAGGTGGATGCCCAGGGGCAGGTCGGCGGTGCCCACGACGGTGATCTTGTGCGGCCGCTCCCAGACCGAGGGCCGGGAATCGCGATGCTCCAGGCTCCCGTTGACCGGGGTCGAGCTGGCGTTGTCGAACGAGAAATCGACGTCCGTGCTCATCTGGTCTTTGGCGTCAGTATACGTGTAGGCCGCGCTCAGCTCGGAGCCGTTGCCGAAGTGCTTCGTGAGCTGGGCGCTCGCCGAGAAGGCGCGATCGCCACTGCCGTTCCGGATCTCGTACACGCCGCGCAAGCGCGCGGTGCGGCGAGCGATCGTCGCATCGCCGGACGTCGGATCGACAGTGCCGTACATCGTCCGGCCGCCCTCACCGGCCGCGACCCCCACGGGACCCTCGAGGTTGATATCCACGAGATGCACCGTGTTGACGCCACGGCTGTAAAGGAGGTCCACCGTTCCCAGGAGACCTTTGGTAAGTAGGAGATCCGCGCCCAGAGCCAGCTTGAGGTTCCGGGGAAAGCGAAACCGCGGATCGAAGTAGTTGATGAGGCGCGTGGGAGGAGCGGGCTGGGCGCAGGTGTTTGGCTGCTGCGCTGGGTCGAGGGTGAACGCGGGGACATCGTCGCCTTCGCAGTCGAACCGGAGCGCCCTGGCGCCGGTCGTGCTGTAGACGTTTCTGAACCAATAGTAGGCCGGGCGCCCGGCGAAGAGTCCGACACCACCGCGTAACACGAGCGTGCCGTGGCCCGATGCGTCGAAGTTGAGGCCGAGTCGGGGAGACCAGAGGGCGTTGCCGCTGGGAGTGAGGGCGGTATTGATGCCGAGCTCGGTCTGCGACAGCGAATCCCGGGTGGGCGCCGTCGGGACGAACGGCACGTCGAGGCGGAGTCCGGCGATCACGGTCAGCCGCGGGGCCGGCACCCATTGATCCTGGGCGTAGAAGCCGGCTTGTCTCACCTGGAACGCCACCTGGGGGCCGTTCGGTGTCACAGGGTCACGGACGTATGAGGACGCCCGACCCTGTTCCAGCGCATCCAGGTCATCGAAGGTCCACTGCCCGGCGGGAAACAGCAGCGCATTGTCGACCAGGTTGATCAGCTCGCTGTGCGTCCCCACGGTGAGCCGGTGGCTTCCCGCCGCGATACCGAAGTTGTCGGTCACCTGCCACGTCGTACTGCCGGTCTCGAGTCCGACGCATAAGGCGGGTGTGCCCGCGGCGACGGAGCCAGCATCCGCCGTGACGATCACGGCCGCGAACCCCGAGTTGGGGAGACACGTCCTGCGATCGTCCACGCGTGAGAGCTTCAACTCGTTGGCATAGCGCGACCCGAAACTCGTGGTCCACGCGAGCCGCGTGGCGTTGATCGTCTCCGGGTTGTCCGAGCCGGCCGAGGATAAAGAATACGAGCCCGGCGAGCGGTCACCCGCCGCCTGCCGGTCGTTGCCGTGGCCATAGTTGTGCGACACTTCGAGCCGGCTGTTCACGGCGAGCTGAAACGACAGCTTCGCGAAGAGATTTCGCGTCGGGGCGGTGTTGGAGGCAGCGGCAAAGGTTCCGGGCTCAACGCCGTAGCCGCGCAGGAGATTCTGGAAACGGATCAGGGTCCCGTAGCGGATTCCTACTCCGACGGAGTCCGCTCCGTTCGTCGTGTCGACGCCGGGAGCGGGGACGAGCTGGGAGAAGATCTGCCGGCGCGCCGAGGCGTTGAGGAAGAACGCGACCCGGTCGCGCACGATGGGCGCACCGAGCGTGAGGCCGAGCTCCTCCCGATTGAATGGGGCGCCCCTGGTTCCGGCCGTGTCGGCACCGGACAGGCTCGCGCCCTCGAAGAAGCCGAGGATCGCGCCGGTCGTCGTATTGGTCCCCGACTGGGTCACCGCGTTGACCAGCCCCCCGGCGAAGTTGCCGTAGCGGACGTCGAACGGGGCGGTGACGATCTGAAGCTCTTTCACCGCTTCCGGTGTGAACGCGCTCAGTCCGACGGCCCAACCCGGCGTTCCGTGCCCCGAGCAGGCGCAGCCGAACGGATCGTTGTTGCCGGCGCCGTCGACCTGGATGCTGTTGAACCGGTCGTGCTGGCCGGTGAACGAGAGCCCACCGTTGGGACTGCGAGTCACCTGGGGTGAGAGGAGGGCGAGCTCGGTGTAATCCCGGCCGGCCACCGGGAGCCTGCCGATGGTGTTCTGGGAGATGGTTTGTGCGGGGCCGGTGCGGATGATGCTGGCGCGGGTATCGGGCGTGCTGACGACGGTAATCGGCTCGAGCTGGAGCGCGGCCGGGGTGAGCACGAAATCGGCGGTCAGACGCTGGCCCAGTGCGAGGCGAACGGAGTCCCTCTGAACCGGCTCGTATCCGACAGCCCGCACTTCCATCCGGTACGGCCCGCCGACCGACAGATATTCGATGAAATACCGGCCGCGAGCGTCGGTCGTCGTCGCCCAGCGCTCGCCGTCGGAGGCGTTGACGACATGGACACTCGCCTCGGCCAGCGGCTCGCCGTTCGAGCCGAGCACGTGACCACCGATCGCCGCGCCGGAAACCCCCTGAGCCACCAGCGGGGTCGCGGCGCACAGAAGCGCCGCCCCGAGACTCAGAACCGCCAGGCCGGGACCCACCGCTGCCTTCAGGAGCCGCACTCGAAGCTCCGGCACGGATGTCCTGCATCGAAGGGGGGCTGCTAAGACTACATGCCGGTCCTGCCACAGGAAATACCTCCATCCCATCGCCCCCGCTCTCCCCCGGCAAGGTCCGGACGACGACTGGACGACGATCCGACGACAACCCGCCGACGCCGGCCGAGCACTATGCGCGAGGTAGCTCGGCCACAACCACATACAGGGGGTCACATGCAGAATCGGGCGTCGCGCGGATCGGCCATCCTCATGGGAGTCTCACTTCTGATGAGCACCGCTTGCGCATATGGAACCAGGACGACCACGGACGCGATACGGCCGGGAGAGCCGGCGGGCGCCGTCCACCTCAACGTGACCAACCTCTCCGGGGGTCCGATGGAGGTCTACGCCGCCGGCAGAGGAACGTCGTACCGGATTGGGACGGTGTTTCCGGGGCTCTCGAGCCAGTTCGTGGTGAGACCAGCGATGACCGTGAACGGTGCGGTGGAGTTCGTCGCCAGATCGGGAGAGGTCCGGTTCTTTCGTTCCGGTCCGATCCTGCTCGCCCCCGGCGCTGTCGTCGACCTCAGGCTCGAGGATAATCCGACACTGAGCACGGCAACGGTGCGACCGTAGCCAGGGGAGAGTCAGCGCGACGGCAGCGTCACCGGCGCGCCCAGCGTCGCGATGAGTCGGGCGTCGGGCCGGAGACACGCCTTGCCGTCGGCGCCACGGCGGATCCGAACGTTGGCCGAGGAGACCTCCGCTCCGCTCAGCGAATCGAGCGTCAGGTTCGGATGATTGCCTGACTCGGCACGGCGAAGGCGAAGGACGGCAGGCGCACCGGCGGGAACCAAGGTGGCGCCCTCTGCCTCGACCGGCGTCGCCACCAGCGCGAAGACCCTTTGTTTCCCGGAGCCGGATGCGCAGGCGCGCGCGGGCACGGTGAGATCGATGTGGGCGCCCGCGGCGAGCTGAACGTCCGCGGCGGGCGGGGCCGGCGCCGGGGCCGGGACCGGCTTGGGTGTCGCGGGTCGGG
>DATBSO010000154.1:0-19813 GCA_036559745.1 Gemmatimonadales bacterium
ACCAGCTGCTCGAACATCGCCTCGAGGCGCAGCGCATGGTGGTAGAAGTGCTCAGCGGGGTTGGTCCGTGAGAAGCGCGTCGCCGGCAGGTTCAACCAGCCGTCCACGTCGAGCAGCGCCACCCGAAGATTGGCCCGCTGCAGCTCGGCGCAGAGGGTGGTGGCAAGATAGCCCTTGCCCGATCCGTCGATCCCGGAGAGCCCTACCAATACACTGCGGTGGAGAGGAATTGTCGAGCGACAGGCGCGGATTCCTGCTACGAGTGTAGAGAGCTCGATCATAGCCGTTTGCCGTGGTCAACGAGCATTGCTGGACGCGCCAGCTGGAACGCGTGTACACGTCCCCAGGTTCCGGGCAGTCCACGAGCGCCAGCGTCAGGCCGAAAGGATCGAGATGACCGCTGCCTCGGGTCGGGCACTCTATGCTCTCTTACTGTGGGGAGCACACGCTCAGATCCCGGCCTTTTCCTTCGCCGGAGTCAGCCTCGGCTCGAACTTCCAGGACATCGCGGCTCGGTATCCTCACTCGAGCCCCCAGAGTGAGTATGTGTCTCTCGCCCCGGAAGACGTGCACGACCACATCTCGGCCATCGAGGTTTCGGGCAGCGGACCTACTCGGCGAGTCCGCATCACCTTCGAAACGCGCGGAGCCGGCGGACAGGCCGAGTATCCCCGGTGCGCGACCATCGAAGCTCAGCTGAGCGGCCGATTTGGTCGGCCACACGCGGTGCGTCGATTCATGGAGGAGGCCTCGCCGCGGGCTGATCGCCTATGGCGCTCTGCGACGGAGGAGTTGACCCTCCTCTGTTTCGCAGAACGTGGGCAGCTCTGGGCCGAAGCGGTCCAGATCACCCCGCGCTAGCCCGCGCTAGCATCACAGTGTGAGAAGGATCCATGGCTACTGCGGCGCGGCGCTTCCTGACACTTGGTGCCGTTCTCCTGCTCCTCCTGGGGATCGCGCGCGGGTCCGGCGGCATCGCTCTCGTGCTCCGCGGCCCGAGTGTGGTCGACTCCAGCCGGGCCAGCCCCCAGGTCGCCAGCCTACTGGGCATCGCGCTTCTTCTGGTAGCTGCCGGCGCGATCATCGCGGGACTGGCGTTGCTTAGGGGATCAGCGATGGGCATGGCGCCTCGCTATCGCCGTGCCGTTCGTGTTCGTCCTCGATGGCGCTCTCAATGGGTATCTGCTCTTCGGACATCCGGGCGATCGAGGAACCCTGGTGAACCTGGGTGTGGCCCTCCTGATCCTGGGGGCACTGTGGCTGGGCCGCAGTGAGAGGCCGGAGGTGACCTGAGGCGCAGGGCGACGCGGGTCGCTAGGTCGACGGCTCCGGGGTCTCGGCCTCATCCTGTCGGTTAGCGATGGCGAGTAGAGCCTCTTCGATGTAGGTGACTACAGGATCGGGCGCAGCAGGTTGCGGGAGGGTGCTGGGGGTAAACAGCGGGCGCGGGTCGGGTTTCGTCGTGTCAGGCATACCTCAACTTAACACCACTGGCTCGGCGGCGGTTCCGGGCCTGCTGATGCGGAAGTCGCAGGTGGCCTCTCGTTCCGTTGCGCGACGACCTCGTCAGCTCGGAGGTCGATCCATGACAGATCAAGACCGCGGCCTCTACAAGCTCGGGGGCATTGGACTCGTTGCCTTCGGGTTGCTCTCCCTGCTGCATGGGGTCATCGACCTTGCCGCTGGCGCACCCACGTCGTCTGGCACCGACCTCCTAGCCTGGATCGGCGCGCACGAGCGACTGCTTGCCTTCCCGAGCGAACTTCTGTTCTTCGAGGCGGCGTTTCTGGTTCCAGGTGCCATTGCGCTTTACCACAGCCTTGCCGGCACCGACAAAGCCAAGGCGGCTACCGGTTGTGGCATCCTCGCGATCGCGATTGCCGTAATGGCGTTTGTGGCTATCGTGCATGGACGCCTGGTCTACCCCATCTACGGCATTCGCGTAGACGCGCCCGACATTGCGGCCTTTGCAATCGCACTCTACTACGGCGGACTCCACGCGATCAGCCTGCTGCTGGGGCTGGCAATCGTCTTGCTCGCCCTTGCGATGAAGCGAGGCGTCTATGGGAAGCGCATCGCCCATCTTGGATTCGCCACCGGGGCGTTCGCCGTCGTCGGAGGATACCCCTACGCCATCGGGCCCATCATGACTCTCGTGTGTGCAGCAGTTGTCGCAATATGGTTCGTCGTCGCCGGAGGCACGCTCTATAGACTTGGGCAGTCGGGTCCTGCAGGTATGGTGCACGCAGCCACCTGACTTGCATCATTTGATGTGCGTTGCTCATGGCGTATCTGATCGGGCGCTCTCTCTGGATCGTCGTAGCCGGGCTGGCCGCGCATGGTGTCTTTGATGCCCTTCACGATCGACTGATCGCCAATCCAGGGGTGCCGGAGTGGTGGCCGCAGTTCTGCGGCATGTACGATGTCGTGGCGGCTGGCTACTTGGCCTGGCTACTCCTGCGAAGGGTAGTTCCAGCGCGCGCGCTGTAAGTGAACACCGAGTGACTCTGGCAGATTGCGGTCGTTCGAGTACCATTCCAGAACTGACTTGTTGCATCCCGCACTCCGAGCAGTTCTCCTCGTCAGCGAGAAAGCAGGTCGCAGCATGCCCGCGTACATGGCCCTCATCGAGCGAACGAATCGGAAAGACCTCAAAAACGTGGAAGTGCAAATCACCATCACGGATCTGAGCCCGGGTCGGCAGACCTGGAGAGGGGAGTTCATGTCGCCGAGTGCGGACGGCATTCTCCCGAACGAGCGACTCGCGCTCACCTTTGATACGGGACAGAAGGGGACGGCGCGTGTTAACGACACCGAGTTTGACAGCCGGACGCCGGAGGCGACCCTCGTGCACTTTACCGGCACCGGCCCGCTCGTGTAGGCGGACGCGACGCTGACGGGGGCTGGCACGCGCCGCCGGCCTCAACCATGCGGTGCCGTCATTCGCTTCACACCTGCTCGAGAGGCGACCATGGATCTCAGCCCCGCTCATTTACACTTGGTTCTGAACCACATCCCCGTGCTGGGCACGCTGCTCTTTGCGCCCCTCGTTCTGTTCTGGGGTCTCCTGCGCCGGTCGCGCGATGTCACCCATGTGGGCCTGCTGCTGGCCGTGCTGCTCGCGGTCACGGCGGTCCCCATCTATCTCACCGGCGAGCCAGCGGAGGACCAGTTGGAGCGCCAACCCTGGTTCGACAAGGACCGGGTCGAGGCTCATGAGGAGCGTGCCGAGGCCGGGCTCATTGCCGTGCTGATCACGGGCGCAGCGGCGCTCGGCGCGCTCTGGCTGTCGCGCGGTGGTCGGCCGGACCGTCCTGGTGTCGGCGCCGTCGTGCTGCTGGGACTTCTGGTGAGCGCCGCGCTCTTTGCCGCAGCGGCGCTGACTGGCGGGCAGATCCGGCACGATGAGATTCGCCCCGGCGTGACAACCGGCAATCCGTAGACAGACCCGGAGGAGGCTCCTAACGTGGACGGCGAACCAGAACCGACGTCACGTGCCAGCGGCCCCCTCTTTGTCATCAAAACAGCCCACACCATCATCTGGGCATTCTTCGTTGGCTCGATTGTCGGGATGCCGATCAGCGCCTATGCCGGGTGCTTCCATTGGGCCTTGGCCTTTGCTGGAATCGTGTTGGTAGAGGTCCTCGTCCTCGCTTTCAATCAATTGCACTGCCCGTTGACGGCGATCGCAGCACGCTACACTGCCGATCGGCGTCCCAATTTTGATATCTACCTGCCTGAATGGCTTGCGAAGCGCAACAAAGAGATCTTCGGTCCGCTCTTTGTACTCGGACTGCTATTCACGGCGGCGCGGTGGCTAGGCTGGCTGGGCTGACGGACGAGGAGGACCTATGGTCAATGGCAAGACACCGCTCTATCTGACTGTGGTCGCCGCCATCCTGATCGGTACAGCGGTTCTGCTCCTTCAACCATACTCGGCCGATTTCCCCGGCACAGCCTACGCAAAACCCGCTCGCACCTATCTGCGGGCCGGGATCCGGCAGGACTCCCTCGGGCTCGATCGCATCTCAGGCTCGGCAGCCGCAGTCGAATGGGCCTTGCATGTCGCTCGCACCCATCCGGATTCCCTTGCAGCGTGGTCCGGACGCACCTCCACCTACATAGCCGGGCATCGAGGAGATACGGTGGAGGTGCTGGTCTACCCAGTGCAGGAGCCCTGTAGCGACGTACCCATCGTGTTGCACTTTGTCGGATCGGGGCGCAAGGCAAGGGTCGTGGAGGCGAGTTCTGCCTGCCTGAACAACGCCAGATAGGAATCCAACCCGCGGAGCGTGACGTGGACCACATCACTGCAGCGCTGCTCATTCCCGTTGCCGTCAGCGTCGCGTATACGGCATCCACCGTCATGAGTGGGCTGGTCAAGATCGCGCGGGAATTTGCCGGAAGGCGACGTCTGCCGGAGGCAAGCTCGCTGGACGCGCGGATGGAGGCGTTCGAGCATGAACTTCAGTCGGTGCGACGGGATTTGAGCGAGACACAGGAGCGCCTGGATTTCGCCGAGCGTCTCCTGGCTCAGTCGCAGGAGCGCAAGCAGCTCGGTGGCCCAGTGTGAGGAGTTGCTCGGTTCTGGGCGTGGCGAGTATGGGCTGGAGACACTAGTCTCCTACGAGCCACAGCAACTGCGCCGCCACGCCTGACAGAGGAGCACCTTGTGTTGAAGAGCAACCGCACGTGGACCATCGTGATCGTGACCGCACTCGTCAGTGCCTCGACCGCCAGCATCGCCTCCGCCCAGGACAAGTACACCGTGAAGGTTCCGGGTGGGCTCGCGTTCTCCGAATTCAAGGGATACGAGGGCTGGCACCTTGTCTCCATCAGTCAGGACGGACCCCTGATGGCTGCGATCCTCGCCAACCCCGTGATGATCGACGCTTACCAGAAGGGCATACCCGGCAACGGCAAGTCGTTCCCGGACGGCTCCAAGATGGCGAAGATCCATTGGACGCCGACAAAGATGGAAACGTTCCCCGCCGCGACGGTGCCGGGCACGCTCCATGACGTCGACTTCATGGTGAAGGACAGCAAGCGGTTCGCGGACAGCGGCGGGTGGGGATGGGCCGTGTTCGAGTACGAGGCCAAGTCCAATTTGTTCCGGCCCGGCACCACGAAAGACACGCCGCCGCAGGCGAACGACGCCAAGTGCGGGTTCGCGTGCCACACGATCGTGACGAACAGAGACTACGTCTTCACCGATTACGGGGCGCGCTGAGAACATGAGCACATCGGACGCGAGCCAAGGCCAGTCGGCATCGGAGCTCATCTCGAAGAGAATCGCCGAGCTCGGCGACTGGCGGGGGGAAACCCTCAGCAGGATGCGGACGCTCATCAAGGCAGCCGACCCGGATGTCGTCGAGGAGTGGAAGTGGATGGGCACTCCGATCTGGTCGCACGACGGCATCATCTGCACCGGCGAGACCTACAAGCAGGTCGTGAAGCTCACCTTCGCCAAGGGCGCGTCTCTCAAAGATCCGGCGCGCCTCTTCAACTCGAGTCTCGAGGGCAATACCCGCCGCGCGATCGACATCCATGAAGGGGAAGAAGTGGACGAGTCCGCCTTCAAGACGCTCGTTCGCGAGGCGGTCGCCCTGAACAGCACCGGCAAGACGAAATCATCGAAGAAGGCGAAGCGTTAACTTCGCACGGAGAGTCTCATGTCACGACTGCTCGGCCTGGGCGTGCGATTCCCGGAGTTCTCCCTGCAGGCCTGCGTCTCGGCCGACCCAGGGTCGGAATTCCGCATCGTCGATTCCCGCGAGCTGGAGGGAACGTGGACGGCGGTCTTCTTCTGGCCCCTCGATTTCACCTTCGTGTGTCCGACCGAGCTCGTCGAGTTCAACCGCGCGCTCCGGGAGTTCCGAGCCCTCGGCGCGAGGGTGTACGGTGTGAGCGGAGACAGCCACCACGCGCACCTCGTCTGGCGCAAGGAGAACCCGGCGCTTCGCAATCTCGAGTTCCCCATGCTGGCGGACGCCGACAAGGAGGTCTCCGAAGAGCTCGGGATTCTGGACCCGACCGAGAAGGTCCCGCTTCGGGCGACGTACCTGCTCGACAAGGAGAGGAAGATTCGCTGGCTCTGCGTGAACGATCTGAGCGTGGGCCGGAGCACCGGGGAAGTCTTACGGGTCCTCGCGGCGCTCCAGTGCGGGGAGTTGTGCCCGGCCAACTGGACTCCCGGGCAAGCGACCCTCGTGCGGCCGAAAGACAAGGGGCAGGGCGTGCCGTGGGAAACCAAGGAGCACGTCGCCATCCGCTGATGCGCCCTGATCACGCCACGCAGGCGCTGCGCTCAGTAGATGTGCAGCCCTTCCAGCAGCGTGAAGGTGTCACCGACGCGTTCGAAGAGATCCTTGTTGTGCTTGATCATCTTGGTACGCAGGTACACCCGAAGCCACTGCTTGTAGATGAACCGCTCATAGCGCTCCAACAGGTCCGTCAGCGGCAGGTCGGGCTGCGCCAGCAGCGCCGCGAGGAACATGGCGCACTCGAAGCCGAGCGAGATCGACTGGAAGTAGGGTGAGCCCATGGCGGAGTCGCCGACCAGGAACACCGGCGAGCGAGCGAATGGGAGGTCACCGGCACCCGCGCGCCGCAACGGCAGGCTGGTCGCGTTGCGCGCCCGGTACAGATCCAGCGGGATCCGCACGATCTCCAGGTCACCCACTATCTCGCCGTTGGTTTCCGTCTTGATCTTTGCGATGAAGCGGTCCATTGACTGCGCGACTTGAGGGAAGTGGCTGCGAAGCCACTGGCCGTCGAAGCGTGACGGCATCCGCTCGTAGTCTTCGGCGGGGATGCTGACGATGCCCGTCACGTGGGTGATGCGGCCGTCGTAGTACGTCCGGTTGACCGCCGGAATGAACTTGTAGTACGCGTTCTCGATATTTTTGTAATACTTGCAATACTCGTTACAGTCGTAGGATTGGTCATACAGGAAGGTGACGACGAGCGCGTATTCGAGGCGGAGCTTGAACGTATTCGCCTTTCCGTCCCCCGCCCCGGCGCCCGGCACGACCATATCGCGGAGCAGTGACTTCGTGCCGGTGCAGTCGATTAGAACATCTCCCGGCTGCACCATCGCCATCGCGTCCTGCGCAGTAACCACGGCTGTCGTGCGCCGCACCGGATGCGACTGACGCGCATCGATGAGATTGCTGAGGGAGCGCTCGATGTCGTTGAGCGGGCAGAACCCCAGGGTCCATCCCCGCAGCAACCCCATCAGGTCCGGTGGAATGGACTGCCGAAACGCGAGGCCCTCGGCGAGCTCCGATGGCTCGAAGATGGCTTCGACGCTCTCTCCATCGATGTAGTCGGTACAGTAGCTGGCGATCGAGTCGGCCACGAGGAACTGCGCGAGCTGAACCATCCGGGTCCGAGTGTAGTCGCGTCGTTTTTCGTAGAGGGAGACAGAGAACCGGTCGCTCGACTGAAGCAGTGCCGCTACGACGAGACCGACGGGCCCTGCGCCGAGGACGTGCACTCGGACCGCGGGAGGCAGCGTCTCGGAGCTCGGGAAACCGGATTGCAAGGGCATTTGCCTCCTGGGCTGACGCCGCTGATTGCGGCAGGTGGAATGTACCTGCCCCTTCCAACCGGGGAAGGGACACGAAACCACAGCCGACCGGCCCTCGTCCTGTTTCGTCCCGCACAGGATGCTCGCATGACTCGCGCGACGAACGCCCGGATTGCCGGTTTCACGTTTCTCGCCTACATCGCTGCCGGCCTCACCAGCATGGTCCTGTTCCGCCGGGCAGCCGGCGGCGAGGGAGTCGCTGCGAAGCTCGCGGGGATCGCCGCGCACGCGACTGATGTAGGCGTCCTGGTGATACTCGGCCTCGTGCAGTGCTTCTCGGCCCTGGTGCTGGGCGTGACGCTCTATGCGATTACCCGGGATGAGGACGGCGATCTGGCAATGCTTGGCCTGGTGTGTCGTGTCGGCGAGGGTTTCATCGCCGCTCTCTCCATACCGGCCATGCTGGCCCTGTTCTGGCTCGCGACGGCGAGTGGAGCGGGGGCGCCTGACACCGCCGCAACGCACGCGCTCGCCGCGTACTTGCTCAGGGACGACGTGGGCCTGACGGCGACGTTCTTCGCAGTGGGCAGCACGGCCTTCGCGTATCTCCTGCTCCGCGGCCGGATGATCCCCGTGCGGCTTGCGTGGCTCGGCCTCGTCGCATCCGCTGTGCTCGTTCTGGGACTGCCCCTGCAGCTCGCCGGATGGGTTCGAGGACCGATCACATCGGTCATGTGGCTGCCGATGCTGGCGTTCGAGGTGCCGCTGGGGCTGTGGCTTCTCACGAGAGGCGTCGCCGCCGACGGGTAGTACCTTGCTGGAGTGCCGCTAAGGAGGCGTCGCACTGAGAACCAACGGGTACCCAGCGGCCGTCTTCCAGGCGCGGGGGCTGACCAAGGTCTACCACATGGGGGAGGTGGACGTCTACGCCTTGCGCGACGTGGACCTCGAGCTCTTCGCGGGCGAATTCGTCGTCCTGCTCGGTCCGTCCGGCAGCGGCAAGTCCACCCTGCTCAACATCCTCGGCGGACTCGACGTGCCGACGACCGGCACCGTCCGCTTTCTCGATCACGACCTCACCGTTGACGACGAGCGCGAGCTGACCCGGTTCCGCCGGGAGCACGTCGGCTTCGTCTTCCAGTTCTACAATCTCATCCCTTCCCTCACGGCGCTCGAGAACGTCGCGCTGGTGACCGACATTGCGGAGCGGCCGATGGATCCCGCCGAGGCCTTGCGGCTGGTGGGGCTGTCGGATCGGATCCATCACTTCCCGGCCCAGCTGTCTGGAGGCGAGCAGCAGCGGGTGGCGATCGCGCGGGCGATCGCCAAGCGGCCCGACGTCCTGCTCTGCGACGAGCCCACCGGCGCGCTCGACTACGAGACCGGACTGATCGTGCTGCAGGCGCTCGCGGAGGTCAATCGGACGCTCGGCACCACCGTCGCCGTCATTACCCACAATGCCGCGATTGCCGGCATGGCCGATCGGGTGGTCAGGATGCGGAGCGGCAAGATCAGCGAGATCACGCGCAACGAGCACCGCCAGGCGCCGACGGAGCTCACGTGGTAGCGGACCTCCGGCCGTTGCGCCGGAAGGTGCTGCGGGACCTCTGGCATCTCCGGAGCCAGATGGTGGCCGTCGCCACGGTGATGGCCTGCGGCATCGCGATGTTCGTGACGTTGCGATCGATGCACGGATGGCTCAGGGAGACACAGCAAGACTATTACGAGGCGTTCCGGTTCGCTGACGTGTTCGCGAGCGCCCGCCGTGCACCCGTGTCGCTGGCGCGCCAGCTCGCGGACATTCCCGGCGTTGCCGCCGTGCGCACGCGGGTGGTTCAGGACGTCACGCTCGACCTGCCCGGACTGGACGAGCCGGGCACCGGACGGCTGGTGGCCATCCCCGAGCAGCACGTGCCGATGCTCAACGATCTCTACCTCCGCCGCGGCCGCTGGATCACGCCTGGCCACCCAGACGAGGTGCTGGTGAGCGAGGCCTTCGGGCGCGCCAACGGTCTCCAGCCGGGCGATTCCATTGCCGCCGTCATCAACGGGCGTTGGGAACGCCTGCGCATCGTCGGCCTCGCCCTCTCGCCGGAATACGTGTACGAGATCCGGGGACTGGGCGACATCTTTCCCGACAACCGGCGCTTCGGCGTGATGTGGATGGGAGCGCGCGCCCTGGGTGCGGCGTTCCGGATGGAGGGCGCGTTCAACGACGTGGCCATCGCGCTCGCCCCGGGCGCGTCGGAGGCCGACGTGATCGAGGTCGCCGACCGGCTGCTGGCGCCCTACGGCGGCACCGGTGCCTACGGCCGGGCCGATCATCTCTCCGACATGTTCGTTGCGAGCGAGATCGAGGAGACGCAGATCACCAGCGTCCTAATCCCTTCGATCTTCCTCGGCGTGACGGCCTTCCTCCTCAACATGGTGCTGGCGCGGCTGGTGGCGACGCAACGTGACCAGATCGCCGTCCTCAAGGCGTTCGGCTACGACAACACGGCCGTCGCGCTTCACTACCTCCAGTTGGCACTCGGGCCGGTGCTCGCAGGAGCCGTGCTTGGCACCGGTGTGGGCATCTGGCTGGCCGTGGAGCTCTCGCGAGTCTACGCGCGGTTCTATCAGTTCCCGATCGCCACCTATAGCCAGGATTGGAGCGTGGTCGGCGCGGCGTTCCTCGTGGCGGGGGGCGCGGCGCTGCTGGGCGCGGTCGGCGCGGTCCGCCAGGCGGTGCGGCTCCCGCCGGCCGAGGCGATGCGGCCCGAGGCACCTGCGATGTACCGGGCCGGTATCGTCGAGCGCCTCGGCCTCGAGCACCTCACGTCATCGGCCGGGCGGATCGTGATCCGCAACATCGAGCGGCGGCCGCTCCGGGCGCTCCTCGCGGTCACCGGGATCGCGCTCGCCACCGCGATCGTCATGACCGGCTGGTTCATGTTCAGTGCGATGGACGTGATGAAGCAGATCCAGTTCGAGGCCGTCCAGCGGTACGACGTGATGGTGATGTTCGGCACGCCGCGATCCGCGCGGGCGGTTTGGGATCTAGCCAGGATCGACGGCGTCCGGAAAGTGGAGCCGTTCCGCGCGGTGCCGGTGCGCCTCCACCACGGCCCCCTGACCAAGCGCTCCGCCATCCTCGGGCTCGAGCCGGGCAGTGAGCTGCAGCGGCTGGTGGATCGGGACATGGCGGTGCGCGACGTGCCGAGAGGCGGCCTGCTGCTCTCCGAGGTGCTGGCCGGGAAACTCTCCGTGAGGGCTGGCGACACGGTGACGGTCGATGTGCTCGAGGGGAAGCGTCCGGTGCGCAACGTCGTCGTGGCGGCGCTGTCCCGGGACATCATCGGAGCCTCGGCCACCATGAGCCTGCCCGCCCTGCACGAGATGCTGGGGGAGGGAGGCACGCTGTCCGGCGGGTACCTGTCGGTGGACGGCCGGCTCGCATCCCAGGTCTACCGAACTCTCAAGGAGACCCCGGCGGTGAGCGGCGTGGTGGTCCGGGAATCAATGGTGCGCGGGTTCGAGGAGACCATCGCGCAGAGCTTTTCGATCTCCATCACGCTGATGGTGGCGTTCGCGTGCATCATCGCGGCGGGGATCGTGTACAACGGGGCGCGGGTGGCGCTGTCGGAACGCGGGCGGGAGCTCGCGAGTCTCCGCGTCCTTGGCTTCTCCCGCGGCGAGGTCACGCGGCTGCTCCTCGGCGAGCAGGCCCTTCTGACCCTGGCCGGGTTGCCGATGGGACTGTTGCTTGGATACGGGCTCGCCTGGCTGATCGCCTTTCGGTTCGAGTCCGACCTGTTCCGGATCCCGCTCGTGATCCGCCCGACGACGATCGCCTACAGCCTGGCCGTGGTGGTCGGTGCGGCGCTCCTCTCGGCGATGGGTGTGCGGCGGCGGATCCATCGCCTCGACCTGGTTGCCGTGCTGAAGACGAGGGAGTGAATTCAATGAGACTGCAGCGCCGGCACCTCTGGTACGCCGCCGGCCTGATCGCTGCCGCCTGGCTGGGGTTCCGCTTGTTGCGCCCCGAGACCCTTGCGGTGGAGGTCGCGCCCGCCACCGTGGGGCCCCTCCTGGTGACCGTGGGCGACGAGGGACAGACGCGAGTCCGCCACCGGCACATCGTCACCGCTCCCGTCCCGGGGCGGCTCGAGCGAATCACGCTGGAGGTCGGAGACACGGTGGCGGCTGGCGCGGTCGTCGCACGTCTGGCGCCGCTGCCGCTCGACGCGCGGAGCCGCAGCCAGGCCGAAGCGGCGCTCGAGGCAGCGCGCGACCTGGAGCGCAGGAGCATGGCGGGAGTGGAGCAGGCCCGCACGGCACTCGAACAGGCGAAACAGGACCGAGCTCGGGCGGAGCAGCTGGCCGCCGGGGGCGGAATCGCCCGCGCAGACCTGGAGCGTCTCCGGCTCGAAGAGCTGACACGGCAGCGGGAGGTGGAGGCGGCGGAGGCGGGTGCGCGCGCGGCGGCGCATGATGTCCAGTCAGCCCGATCCGCGCTCATTGCCTCCGGCACGGCCGCGGGCGCGCGGACGCTGCGGCTGACCTGCCCCGTCGGCGGACGCGTGCTCGCGATTCTCGAGCGGAGTGAGCGGACGGTACAGGTCGGAGAGTCCCTGCTGGAGGTCGGCGATCCGTCGGATCTCGAGATCGTCGTGGATCTGCTGTCCACCGATGCGGTGAAGGCCTCGGCCGGGCAGCGCATGCTGGTGACGGGGTGGGGCGGGGATTCGGCTCTGGAGGGTAGGGTCCGGCTGGTGGAGCCCGCCGGGTTCACCAAGGTCTCCGCGCTGGGAGTCGAGGAGCAGCGGGTCAACGTCATCGGTGACTTCATCACCGTTCCGGCTCGGCTCGGCGACCGGTTCCGGCTAGACGTGCGGCTGGTGCTCTGGGAGGGCGACAGCGTGCTCAAGGTGCCCGCGAGCGCGCTCTTCCGCCGCGGCGACCAGTGGGCGGTCTTCGTCGCGCAGGACGGACGGGCGAGGGAGCGGAAGGTGACGGTGGGCCACGAGTCGTCGACCGAATCCGAGGTCACGACCGGCATCGCACGAGGGGAGATGGTCATCCGGCATCCGACCGACCGCGTTCGCGGCGGCACGCGGGTGACGTATCTCCCTTAGGACTTCTACGGACGTCGCCCGCGTCGAATTACTACGCCCACCTGGCCCCGCCTTTGAACGGCAGCTCGAGCACCCATGCAGCGCCCGTGGAGGCGCGCCGGCGAAAAGTGACGCATCTTTGGAGGTGTTGTCCACACGGATCATCGGCTCCGAACCAGAACCTCAATCCGAGAGAGCGCCATGGCACGAAAAACGACGCGGGTCGTGAAGAAGTCGGCCAAACGGGTCAAAGCCAAGGCGAAGACGGCAAAGCGCACCAAGGCGAAGCCTGCGAAGCGGCTCAAGGCAGTGAAGCGGACAAGCGCGGCGAAGCGATCCCGGTCCACCAAGCGGCGTACCGCCCTCAAGAAGGCCAAAGCCCGCGTGCGGAAGACGACCGCACACGCCGCCGAAGTGGTACGAGACAAGGCCCAGCAGGGATTGGAGATGGCGCGCGGCGGCCTGGAAGTGGCGAAGGAGGCAGCGGAGCAGACGTTCAGCGCGGCCAAGACGTCGGCCACGCACCTGTTGGAGGAGCTTCGCGCGAAGGTGAGCCCGGACTAGACGAAGGCGGCGTGGTTGCCGAACTGAAAGAACGCGTCCACCAGCGCGGGGTCGAAGTGCTGGCCCCGCATTCGACCCACTTCGGCAAGCGTGGTTTCGAGAGACATGGCGGGACGGTAAGGACGCGCGTGGGTCAGGGCATCGAAGAAATCGACGATCGCGACGATCCGGGCACAGAGCGGGATCGCCTCTCCGGCGATCCCGTCCGGATATCCGGCGCCGTTCCACCATTCGTGGTGGCTCCGCGCGATCGTCTCCGCCATGTGCACGAGCCGGGAGTGTCCGCCGCACAGCATCGTGGCTCCGATGATGGTGTGCCGCTTCATGACAGCCATCTCATCCGGGTTGAGGCGGCCCTGCTTGAGCAGGATCGAGTCAGGCACCCCGATCTTCCCGACATCATGGAGTGGCGCAGCCCGCGCGATCAGGTCCACTTCGGCCGGCGGAACCGAGACCTTGGCGGCCAATCGTGCAGCCATCTCGGCAACACGCTGGGTATGCTGGCCGGTATCGTCGTCGCGATACTCTGCCGCTCGCGCCAGGCGCTCGAGCACCTCGAGCTGTGAGTCAGCCAGCTCCGCCGTGCGGGCGGCGACCCGGGCCTCGAGCTCGTGGTTTTTGTCCGCGAGCTCCCGATGCAGCGCGCGAGTCTCCAGGAAGTTCTTGATCCGGAGAAGGACCTCGGCGCGGTGGAACGGCTTGCCGATGAAGTCCCGGGCGCCGGCGGAGAGCGCCTGCTCACGCGCTTCGCTCCGGTCGTCTCCCGTCAGCATGACGACGGGCAAGTAGGTCGACTCGGGCGTCGCGGCCACCATCTTCTGGAGTACCTGAAGCCCATCCATCCCGGGCATATGGAGATCGAGCAGGACGAGATCCGGGGCAAAATCGCGAAATCGTTCTTCCGCGAGACATGGGTCGGTGAGCCCCTCGACGTGGGAGTATCCCGCCCGAGTCAGGATGCTGACCACCGTCTTCACGCAGATCGACTCGTCGTCGACGACGAGTATACGGGCCCGTAACGGGTTGCTCGTGGCGGAAGGGGACATCGTGCGCTCTGCGAAGGTGGAGACCTGTCTGACCATATATCGCTCGTGATCTCGGCGCGGGCGAAAGTGAAGATAGTGCCATCCGTCCCGAACGTCAGCGGGAGACAGCACGTCGCGCGTAACGAGCAATACGCGTCAGACGCAGGTGCTCCGAGACCTGCGATCTGGCCAGCACGATCCAGCGTCTGCTCGGTGGAGGCGCGCCATCCGCGTAGCGGGCCTTTCCCTTCTTCCCTGCCCCGCCCTTATTTCCTACCGCCATTTTTCCCCGCGGCGGATAGAATGCCTCGCCAGACCTTCATCCAGGTGGACGCTTTTACCGACACACCCTTCGCCGGGAATCCGGCGGCGGTGTGCCTGCTTCCGGCACCCCGTTCCGAGGAATGGATGCAGCTCGTGGCGAGGGAGATGAACCTGGCGGAGACCGCGTTTCTCGTCCGGAACGGCGATGGATTCGATCTCCGATGGTTCACGCCCATGTGTGAGGTCGACCTCTGCGGCCATGCGACGCTCGCGAGCGCGCACGCCCTCTGGGAGAATGGCGACCTCCCCACCGGCGATACCGCGCGATTTCACACGCGGAGCGGACTGCTGACGGCCGAGCAGCGCGATGGCCTCATCTGGCTCGATTTCCCATCGACGCCCCCGTCCGCGGTCGCGCCACCATCCGAGATCCTGACGGGAATCGGTGTTCCGCTCGGCTTCGTCGGACGAACGCCGTTCGACTATTTCGTGGAAGTCGATCGAGAGGAGATCATACGCTCGCTTGCTCCCAGTCTCGACACATTGGGAAAGCTCCCGGTTCGGGGCGTCATCGTCACCGCACGGTCCACCGGAGGAGGGTACGACTTCATCTCCCGGTTCTTCGCGCCCGCGGCCGGCGTTCCGGAGGATCCGGTGACCGGATCGGCCCATTGCGCATTGGCTCCCTTCTGGGCCGAGCGGCTCGGCAAGTCGGAGATGACTGGATACCAGGCGTCCGCCCGTGGAGGGACGGTCCGTGTTCGCGTCGCCGGAGACCGGGTCTTGCTCGGGGGGCACGCGGTGACCGTGGCGCGGGGAGAGATTCTGGCGTGAATCCGGTCGAGGCGTTCGAGACGCTCGACCTTCGCGTCGGCCGGGTCAGCCGCGCGGAGGTGAACGAGCGTGCGAAAAAGCCGTCCCTCAAGCTCTGGATCGACTTCGGCCCGCTGGGCGAGAAAACATCGAGCGCCCAGCTTCGGGCCCTCTACCAACCCGAACAGCTGGTCGGCCGGATGGTCGTCGCGGCGGTGAACCTCGGCACGAGGAACATCGCCGGATTTACGTCGGAGGTGCTGGTACTCGGGGTGCCGAGCGAGGCAGGGGAAGTGGTGCTACTGGCCATCGAGCGGGACGTCCCGCTCGGTGGCCGGGTGTACTAGGAACAGGGCGACCGGTCGGTCAGGGCGAGTCCGGCACCGGGCGGACGACGAGACCGGTGACCTCGCCGTCCTTGGCGAGGCTCCACTCGATCAGCATCTGGCGCTTGGCGGTGTCGAACGAAGCCTTGCGGCGATAGACCCGGAGCGGCTCGGCATCCGATACCTGCTCGTCCACGGTGCCCGTCTCGGTCCCCAACCGAGTGACCGCTCGGCCGGCGAAGCTGGCGAGGTCCCCGACGCTCCCGAAGGTCTGGCGCATGTCGGGCGAGAAGCGGTCCCACAGCTTCTGATACTGGCTGCCGTAGAGCCAGGACGTGTACAGCCGACCCTGCTCCAGCAGGGAGTTGGGCGCGCGGTCGGTCCGGGGAGAGCATCCGGCCACCGCCGCCAGCAGCAACACCGTTACAGTACGCATACGCCATCCTCTTGAGAACCGGCCCCACCCGTTTCGGGAGCGCCAATGCGGGTCTACATCTCCGTCGATATGGAAGGGGTAGCCGGCATCGTCCACGAGGATCAGACCGACCCGGTCGATCCCCGGCATGCCGGAGAGTATAACAGATTTCGCCGCCTCATGACGGGGGAGGCCAATGCCGCCGTGGAGGGAGCCCTCCTGGCGGGGGCGAAGACGATCGTGGTCAACGACAGCCACTGGCTGATGCGTAATCTGCTGGCCGAAGAGCTCCACCCCGCGGCGGAACTGCTGAGTGGGGGGCCCAAGCTCCGCTCGATGGTCGAAGGGATCGAAGCGGGGTTCGACGCCGCGCTCTTCGTGGGGTATCACGCGCGGGCCGGCACGACCCACGCCATCATCGACCATACCTACACCGACCGCGTGCACGAGGCGCGCCTCGACGGGCGGCCGGTGGGCGAGCTCGGTATCAACGCCGCGCTGGCCGGCGTCTATGGGGTTCCAGTGGCAATGGTGAGCGGCGACCAGGCGCTCGCCGCGGAGGCCCGAGACCTCCTTGGCCCGACCATCGAAACCGTGATCGTGAAGCATGCCGTGGGGCGTTTCGCCGCCCGCAGCGTCCATCCCACCGAGGCCTGCCGCCGAATCCGCGAGGGAGCCTCCGTGGCGCTCCGCCGCGCCCATAGCCCGTTCACGCTGCCCAGCCCCATCACCCTCGAGGTCGATTTCGCGCTCACGCAGATGGCCGACATGGCGGAGCTGGTACCGGGAGCCGTGCGCACCAGCGGACGCACCCTCCAGTACCGCCACGACGACTATCGCGAGGTGTTCCGGGCCTGGCGCGCGCTCTACAATCTCGCGTCGGTGGAGTAGCCTACTCGCCGACCTCTTCGGCAACTCGCCGCCAGCGAGTGATCTCCGTCATCCAACCCGCGTTCTTGCGCCGCTCGAACGACGCCCGCAAATGCGGGGTCTTCTTGTGGGTCTCGAGCGCTTCGGCGTCCCTCCACTCCTCGATGCGCAGGAACGCGTCCGGTCGGTCCACCGATTCGTAGAGATCGTACCGAACGTTGCCGACCTCGGCGCGTGTCGGCGCCGTCAGCGACAGAAGCTCGCGCTTCACATCGGGCCCGGTAGCGGGCCTGCCCTGGATGAAGGTGACCGCAGTCAGCAGGTCGGCGCCTGCGGCTTGCCGGAGAGCGGCCTTGGCGCCGGCGGTCTTCAATTCCACCAGAATCCCGTGCGCATCGCCGTTGCCGATGTTCTCCGACGCGTGGGTTATCGCATCGCTGTACAGCACATCTCCCGCCTTTGTCTCCCGTACGACGGTGCGTCCATCGACGAGCGTAAAGCGGATCCTGAATCCCGAGACGACATACACGACGTGAGCCGGGTGCGCGTGCATGGTTTCCTTCGCGCCCTTCCGGAGCATGAAATCGAGAACCCGGACGTTCTGGTTCTCCAGGATTACATGATAGTTCTCGGGATAGAGCGGGAGTGGATCCTGCGCCCACGCCGGGGCCACGCGCCAAGCGGCGAGGGCCATCGCAATGGCGATCCTCTTCGTCCGCATCCGCCACCTCATCACTCGGGTTCCCCTCATTCCGCCAGACACCCTGCGTTGGGGGTGTAATGCGTCTCACCCCTTCTGAGTTCCGGTTTCACGCGACCCCGTCACCACCGAGCATCGAGGGAACCAATGGCCGCTTCCCGGCATTAGACGCTCCGCCACCGCGGATCTTCCCCAAGCTGAGGAGTACACGATCATGAGATTCTCCGCATTGCTGCTGGCAGCGCTCGGCCTCCTCGTGCAGACGGGGCTGGTCGAGGCGCAGGCCACCGAGACCAAGAAGGCCATCACCCTCGAGGGCGCGAAGACCGTCGCTGCCGCCGCCGCCGCGGAAGCGAAACGCGGCAACGAGGGCGCCTCGATCGCCATCGTGGACGAAGGCGGCAACCTGGTATACCTCGAACGGCTCCAGCCCACCTTCGCGATGGGTGCCACCATTTCCACCGAGAAGGCGCGCACGGCCGCGCTCTTCGGGAAGCCCACGAAGATCCTGGAAGACGCGATCGTAGGCGGCCGAACTCCTCTGCTCAACGCGTGGTCGGCTCCTCTCAACGGCGGCGAGCCGATCAAGGTCGACGGGCAGGTCGTCGGTGCGATCGGCGTGAGCGGCGCCTCGAGCGCCGCACGTGACGCGGCGATCGCCATCGCGGGCGCGGCTGCCCTCGGCGGCCAAACCAGCGCGAGCAGGTAGGAGGACCGATGCGATACTCGCGACTGTTCTTCGCGGCCGTGGTGCTCGCCTACCCCTCGATCGCCATGGCTCAGGCTGGCGACGCCGGCGTCACCTACCTCGCCAGCGATCAGGTCAAGGCTGCCTTCGCCAAAGGCGTGCCGATGGTCGAGGTGGGCGATTACAAGATCCATGCGAGCCGGCGGGAAGGCCCGGGCCTGGTGGAAGTCCACACCCGGGATACCGATATCGCGTACATCCTCCAGGGGTCGGCGACGCTGGTGACGGGAGGGACCGCCGTGGGACTCAAGCCGATCGGTCCCGAGGAGTTCCGGGGCACCGACGTTCACGGCGGGGAGACGCGACGCCTGACGGTGGGCGACGTGATCGTCATTCCGAACGGCACGCCACACTGGTTCAAGACCGTCGAGGGACCGCTGCTCTATTACGTCGTGAAGGTCAGGCAGGCGGAGCGGCAGACCACCGCGGGAGCGATGTGATGCGCGCCGTGACGACAACCCTGGGAGCCGTGCTCGCGCTCGCCATGGCGGCGAGCTCAGTCAGCGCACAGGCTACGGTCGACCTCCCCGTCGCGCTGCCCGCGGCGGTGGTGGACCTCCGCACGGCCGACGGCGCGGATCTCGTGAAGGCAGAGTGGCGCTACAGCGATGCGAAGATCGTCGAGGTGGACCACCACGCTCCCGGACCCGACCTCAGGCCATCGGGTCCTCCCAACCGCACCAACGATGTCGTACCCCACGCGGGCGCGGTGGACTTCGATGACAGTGGGTGGACGGCCATCGATCCTCCTTCGCTCGAGACTCGCCGCTCGAACGGTCGTCTCGCCTTCAATTGGTATCGGACGCGGATCACACTCCCGTCCAAGGTCGGCACTCTTGACCTGACCGGCATGACGGTGGTGTTCGAGCTGGTGATCGACGACTACGCGGAGGTCTGGGTCGATGGGCGCCTGCCCCTGGTGCTGGGACAGACCGGCGGCCAGTTGGTGAAGGGCTTCAACGCACCCAATCGCGTCGTCCTCACGCGGGACGCGCGACCGGGGCAACAGTTCCAGCTCGCCATTTTCGGGATCAACGGACCGGTATCGAACCCGCCTGTGAACTTCATCTGGGTCCGATCGGCAACGCTGGACTTCTATCCTGCCGGCCGGGTCGGCGGCACGGAGTCGCGGACCGCCAAGGTTGTGAGGCTCGATCCATCCATTGATCGCATCGTCCCCAAAGGGACTCGTATCGAAAAGCTCGCAGGCGGATTTCAGTTCGTTGAAGGTCCGGTGTGGCACCCCGATGGGTATCTCCTCTTCAGCGACCCCAACGCCAATACCATCTATCGGTGGTCTCCGGAGGGGTCGGTGTCGGTCTACCGTAGCAAGAGTGGGTACACCGGCGTGGACATCGGGGAATACCATCAGCCGGGCTCCAACGGACTCACGCTCGACCGCGATGGCCTGCTCACGATCAACGAGCACGGCAACCGCAGGGTGACGCGGCTGGAACGACC
>DATBSO010000155.1:0-2764 GCA_036559745.1 Gemmatimonadales bacterium
CACACGATGGTCCCACGCGACCTAGGCCAGTGCCAGGTGGGGGTCGGAAGTCGCCTTTACGCCGCCTCCAAGGTCCCGGAATGGGTGTGATCCGGCGGTGAATTGGACCTTTACGTGAGCGAAGTCACCGCTGATAATCCGGCCGGGTACGCAGTGCCCCAGGACCGGCCCCTCCGCAGATGCGTACTTGAGCGCCGAGGGGTCATTCCTAGATGAGGTGAATGCAACGCCTCTCACACTTCTCAAGCGGACCAGGCTGGTCCGATGGGTTGGCACTCGCCAAGCCCATGCCTATCCCATGGTCAGGGACTACCTCGGCTCCCGCTCACTGTGTGGTCGGGAGGAGCTCATCCAGGGCCTGCGAGTGTCCATGGACAGTGGGAATCCCAGGTGCCCAGAATGCCAATGGCTCCACGCGAAAGCGTGACTTGCCCCCAGAGGCCCGGAGCCCCCCTCCGGGCCTCTTCATTCCCGGCGTAGAGCTTGCGGCTCCCGGCGGAGCGATTGCGGCATCGCAAACGGAGCGCTAGGGTCCGGCTTCGGGCCGGTGTGGCGAAATGGCAGACGCGGCGGACTTAAACTCCGCTGCCCCTTTGGGGGCGTGGGGGTTCGAATCCCTCCTCCGGCACCACGTTCTGAACGCCAATCCACGACTCGAGCACACGGCGGTGCCGGTCCTCGAGCTTCACGAGGGATCGCTTGGAGCGGAGCAGTCTGCTCGCCTCATCGAAGCTCATCCCATCAGTTCGCATGAGGTACGCCGCGAGCACGGTCGCCGAGCGGCCTCGGCCCTTCGCGCAGTGGACCAGGACAGTGCGGCCGTCGGCGAGCTGCGCGTCGATCCAGCCGATGGCCTCGGTCAGCTGGCCCTCGTCCGGGACGCCGATGTCCGGCACGTGGAACCGCCGGTGGGTGATGGCATTCGCGTCGTAGAACGCGAGGTCCGCGGTGCCTTCGGCACGGACGTCGAGGACCGCGGTGATCCCGTCGGCGATCAGCGCCTCGTAGTCGCGCCGGTAGGTCGGCGCCCCGCCGATCCACAGCCGCGGCGTGATCCGCGAGAACCAGGCGTGGCCCAGCAGGCGCTCATATGTGAACCGGATGGCCGGGTACAGCTTGTGGAAGGCCCAATGGAAGGCGTCGAGCCGATCCGGCCCCTCAGGGGACGACAATCGTCAGGGCCGACGGAAGGGCCTCGATCTTGACGGGCGTCCGCCCGATGTACTCACCATCGGTCCACACCGGTTGGTGAGGCTCGACGTCGAGTGTCACGGCGCGCGCCTGTCGGATGTAGTTCTTGTGGTTCAACGCCGGGACGGGCAGGAACCGCGCCGCGGCGGCAGTGACGCTGTCGATGCGGTGCACGTCGATCGCGAAGCAGTCCAGCAGCCCGTCTTCGATGGAGTAGGTCCGGGTGATTTTGAGGCCCGTTCCCATCATTCCCGAATTCACGACGTAGACCTTGGATGCCTCGAACTCGAGACGTTCGCCGTCGACGTCGGCCACGAACTGGCTACCGCTGGCCGTCGCCTGCTTGGCCACGGACGCGGCATACGCCAGGACACCGTATTTATCCTTGAGCTCCCGGCTCGTCTGCTCCTCGGGTTCGACACCGATGTACAGCCGCTGAATGAAGTAGCGATCTTCGACCTGTGCCTGTGCAACGCTCACCAGCCGGCCAACGTCGATCGAGCGCGTGCTTGTGCTCGTGCAGAGCACCGTAACCGCCTCGGGCAGCGTCCCCGGCACGCCCATCTCGCGGGCGAAGCCATTGCCGGTGCCACCAGGGAGGATGCCCATGGGCCTGGTTCTACCCGTCTCCGCCTGTGTCAGGAGGACGGCGTTCGCGATTTCGTGCTGAGTGCCGTCACCGCCGTACCCGGCGACGAGGTCGACGCCGTCGGCGAGCGCCGCTCGGGCTTGCGCGGTGGCATCGCCGTATTTGTGGGTCACGCTGACGTCCCAATCCACGCCATGCTCGCGGAAGGTGTCGTTCAGGACATTGAGGACTGACTCGTCCTTCCCCGAGGCCGGATTGATGACCACGTGGATGCGCTGGTAGGTGGCTTCGCCCATCCGAACTCTCCGATGCCTGATCTCGCCGGTTTGCTCGACATGGGCACAGAACCGATCCGACGGACGACCATTGTCTTCCAGGTCGGCGCATCGGTCTATCCTTGGCGCCAGCCCTGTGAGGATTGACATGCGCAAGACGCGGGTCCTGATCGCGCTTCCACTGCTGGCAGTCGTGCTGAGCGCCTGCTCATCGTCCACCTACTCAGAGGCCGAGCAGGCCGGCTTCATTCGTGACGGCATCCAGCAGTACGCGGCCGCGCCTCAGCCGGAGTGGTTCGACTCGTTCCAGGAGGTCGCCGTCGAGCGTGGCGTGGCCAGCATCCAGACCAGCCTGGGTCCGGACGATGGCGACTTGGCCGCCACGATGTGCACTGATATATCGGCGGTCTCGCTGGATGCGGACGGGCAGCCGATGGGTGTCTCGACCCTGCGGATCTACGGGACCGAGAGCGTGAGCCTGGCCGAGTGCGGCGGCCCGGGGGGCGGATAGACCTAGCCGCGACTGAAGAGGGCTCGCCGCGGCGCGCGAGGTCGCGTCGTCGATCGGAGCTCGGCCCCCACCAGCGCCGCCACCAGCCGCTGGATCGCGAGCCCTGCCGGAGAGCTGGGCTTGGACAGCACGATGGGGGAGCCCTCGTTCACGGACCGGATCATGTCCACGTCCGCGAAGGGGATCTCGGCCGTTGGC
>DATBSO010000156.1:0-11246 GCA_036559745.1 Gemmatimonadales bacterium
TGGTGACGACCGTCCGTCCGGGAGGCTGGTTCGTGATCGACCTCCTGAATCCGTCGGCCGTGAAGTCGGGTCTCGTTCCGCAGGAGACGATCAAGACCACGACGGCCACCGCCAATGTGACCCGCACCCTCTCGGCCGACCATCGCTCCGTCTGCAAGGCGATCCAGTGGTCCAACGGCAAGCGCTTCGTCGAGCGTGTCCGGCTGTTCGAGCCGGACGAGATCGCGGATATGCTGGTTCGGGCCGGAGTCTCGGTCGAGCACCGCTTCGGTGACTACGACGGTCACGCCATGACGCCGTCATCCGCGCGGACGATACTGGTGGGACGGACGGGATGAATCTGCGGTTCGTTCCCACGCCGCTCGATGCCCCGATCGAACTCCCGGCGCCGAGAGAAGGCGGTTTCGATGCCGGTCTGGCCGAAGCGTTCTGGCCGTCGCCGGCTTTGGAGGAAGGCCTGCGCCGGCTTCGTCTCCCCGGCGCGCTCGCGGTCACCTCGGGCCAGCAGCCGGGCTTATTCACCGGTCCGTTGTACACGGTCTACAAGGCGCTCTCGACAGCCTCCCTCGCGCGCCACCTCGAAACACGCTGGGGCCGGCCCGTGGTGCCGATTTTCTGGCTCGCGGGAGACGACCACGACTTTGCCGAAGCGAGTCTGGCTTCCTACATCAAGGCCGACGGCACGCTCGCCACGGTCACGCTGGCTCCCCGTCCCGCGGACGCGCCGCTCACCCCGATGTACCGCCAGCCCCTCGGTGAGGGAGTCGCAGCGGCGCTGGAGTCCCTCGCCACCGGCATTCCCCCGTCCGAGTTCCGCGACGAGACCCTCGACTGGCTCCAACGGCACTACCGTCCGGAGAATACGGTGGCTGCGAGCTTTGCCGGCGCCATCGCCGAGCTGCTCGCGCCCTTCGGGATCATCTGTTTCGACAGCACGCACCCGGTCACCAAGCGGGCCGCGGTGCCGCTTCTGCTCGAGGCGCTTCGCCACGCACGCCAACTCGACGACGACCTCGATCGCTACGCCGAGGCCCACGGGGTGACGGCGCGCACGTCCGGTGTGACCGTGGGAGACGGCGCCTCCCTCGTCATGCTCGAGGCCTCGCAGGGCAGGGACAGGCTGATCCGCGACGGCGAGACATTCGTCACCCGCCGGAGCAAGGAGCGCTACGACCTGCCGGCGCTCGAGCGGATCGCGCGTGAGGAGCCGACGCGGCTGTCTCCGAACGTCCTGCTCCGCCCGGTGATGGAAAGCGCGCTGCTTCCGACCGTGGCCTACCTCGGTGGACCCGGTGAGCTGCGTTACCTCGCACTCACCCCGCCAGTGTACGAGCGCCTCGGCGTGCCTCGGCAGCGTCCGCTTCCCCGATGGTCCGGTGTGCTGGTAGAGCCGCGGGTGGATCGAGTGCTCGAGAAGTTCGGCATCTCGCTCGATGACCTCTCCGCGCCGGCCGGTGCGCTCGAGTCGCGGCTCGTTCGGTCCCAGCTTCCGGCCGAAGGTGCGGCGGCGCTGACGGCGCTGCGATCGGCGCTCGAAGAGGGTTATGGTTCGCTCGGTACGGTCGCCGTGGCGATCGACCCCACCCTGGAGCGGTCGATTCAGGGAACCCTGCAACAGGCGCTCACCGGAACCCAGGACGCGGAGCGGAAGCTCGTGCAGCACCTCAAGAAGCGGCAGGAGACCGAGCTCTCTCAGCTCGGGCGGGTGCGCACGGCGATACTGCCCGGAGGCAAGCTGCAGGAGCGGGCTCTTACCGTCGCGCCGTTTCTCGCTCGATTCGGCCGCGACCTATTGGCCGAACTGTCGAGCGAGATGGATCGGTGGTACGCCGGCGGTCTTGAAGGGCCGCCGAAACCCGCGTAGACTCGACCCATGTCGGTCATCGCGCTCATTCTGCTCGTTGCGCTTCTCATTCCCATCATGGGTATCGTGTTGGACTCGCCGATCGGCAAGGCGCTCGCCCGGCGGCTCGAGGGGACTCCCACGGCCCCACCCGCGGTGGGGGAGCTGGTCAAGAAGGTCGAGGCGCTGGAGGCGGAAGTCGAGCAGCTGAACCGCGCCGTCGATGCGCTGCAGGACGAGAGCGCATTTCTCCACCGCCTGCTCTCGGATCCATCCGCCCGGCCACCCTCGCCACCGCCAACGGGCTCCTGACCGCTCCCCCCAGCCGCACGACTCGACCGGCGGTGATGGTTGCCGCGGGGATTCTCGCCAGTCGGATTCTCGGACTGGTCCGCAATCGCGTCTTCGCCCACTTCTTCGGGACCTCCGACGCCGCGGACGCGTTCAACGCGGCGTTCCGGATCCCGAACTTCCTGCAGAACCTCTTCGGCGAAGGCGTCCTCTCGGCTTCCTTCATTCCGGTATACGCGGGGCTCCGGGCGAGGGGTGAGGATGCAGAAGCCAGGCGAGTCGCCGGCGCGGTCGGGGCGCTGCTCGCGCTCGTCACGTCGGCGCTGGTGCTCGCCGGCGTTCTCCTCACACCCTGGCTCATCTCGGTCATCGCGCCCGGATTCCACGGTGAGAAGCGGCTCGAAACGATCCGGCTGGTCCGGATTCTTTTTCCCGGCGCCGGTCTGCTGGCGCTCTCCGCCTGGTGTCTCGGCGTTCTCAACAGCCATCGGCGGTTTCTGCTTTCGTACTCGGCACCCGTCATCTGGAACCTCGCCATCATCGTGGCGCTCGTCTGGCTGGGCCCGGGCAAGGCGCAGTACCCTCTGGCCGAGATCGCCGCGTGGGGTGCCGTTGCCGGAAGTTTCCTCCAGTTCGCCGTGCAGTACCCCACGGTCTATCGGATTCTCGAGGGCACCTGGCCCCGCCTGGTCCGCGGATCCGCGGCGGTCCGCGATGTAATCCGGAACTTCTTCCCGGTCTTCGTGGGGCGGGGGGTCGTTCAGATCAGCGCTTACGTGGACACGGTGCTCGCGAGCCTCCTGCCCACCGGCGCGGTGGCGGGACTCTCCTACGCCCAGGTGATCTACACCCTTCCCGTGAGCCTTTTCGGCATGTCCGTCTCGGCTGCCGAGCTGCCCGAGATGGCGAGCGCGGTCGGCACGGAGGCGGAGCGGGCGTCCTTTCTGCGAGGCCGACTCGACGCCGGGCTCCGCCAGATCGCGTATTTGGTCGTGCCGTCAGCGGTCGCGTTTCTCGCCCTGGGTGATGTCGTCATCGGCGCCTTGTACCAGTCGGGTGAGTTCACTCCCGCGATGACGGTATATGTCTGGGGGATTCTCGCCGGGTCGGCTGTTGGCCTTCTGGCGTCCACCATGGGGCGCCTGTACGCCTCGACGTTCTGGGCGCTCCAGGACACCCGGACGCCGCTCCGCACGGCGACCATCCGTGTGTGTCTCACGATCGGGCTCGGCTACCTCTTCGCGCTACCGTTGCCCCGGGCACTCGGGCTCGATCCCCGTTGGGGAGCGGCGGGCCTCACCGCCTCGGCCGGCATCGCCGGGTGGCTCGAGTTTCTCCTCCTGCGGCACCGCCTCAACCGGCGTATCGGAGAGACCGGGCTCCCCCTCTCCTTGTCCGCGAGACTCTGGGGCAGCGCTGTTCTCGCCGCGGCGGCGGCGCTTGGCCTCCGGCAACTCCTCCCGGTGCAACACCCCATCGTCCTGGCGATATTTCTGCTCGGTACGTACGGCGCGGCCTATCTCGCGCTGACCGCCGGGCTCGGGGTGGCCGAGGCTGGCGGGCTCCTCCGCCGCCTCAAGCGATGATGGTTCAGATCTCGGAAGCGCTGCAACGCAAGCTCGATACTCTCCCCGAAGGACCCGGCGTCTACCTCTGGAAGGACGCGGGCGGGGACGTGCTCTACGTCGGGAAGGCCAAACGTCTCAAGAGTCGGGTCCGCAGCTATTTCGCGACCGACTTCGAGGTGAGTCCGTCGCACCAGCTCCTGCAGCGCCTCATCGCCGACGTCGAGACGATCGTCGTGCCCTCCGAGCCGCAGAGTCTCATACTCGAGAACAACCTCATCAAGGAGTACCGACCCCGCTTCAACGTCCGGCTCAAGGACGACAAGAGCTATCCGTCCATCGCCGTCACCCTCACCGATCCCTTCCCAAGGGTGATCGTCACCCGGAAGCGTGACATTTCCGGGGCGCGATACTTCGGCCCCTACACCGACGTCGCCCAGCTCAGACGAACGCTCGCCATCATCCGCCGGCTCTACACCGTCCGGAGCTGCGCCGACGACATTCCCCGCGAGACCCGTGAGCGGCCTTGCCTCGATTATCACATCGGGCGCTGCCTCGCTCCTTGCGTGGGCTGGCAATCGGAGGATGAGTACCGGCGGATGGTCAGGGACGTCCTCGATTTTCTCGAGGGGAGGACCCAGGACGTGCGGGTGAAAGTGCGGGAAGCGATGCTCGAGGCGAGCGCGAACCAGGATTTCGAGCGCGCCCGTGAGCATCGGGATGCCCTTCGCTGGCTCGACCGGCTCGACGAAGCGCCCAGTGTCGAAGTGATGGGGACCGGGGATGCGGACGTGGTGGGGTACGCGCGGGACGGCAACGACGCGGTGGGCGTCCTGTTCAGGGTGAGAGAAGGCCGGATCGTCGGAAGGGAACACCGGTTTCTCGAAGGCGTCGAGGAGGAGGACGACTCGGCGGTGCTCGAGGCATTTCTCGTGCGGTACTATGTTCCCGCCGAGGCCCGGGTGAAGCGCCTCGTGATTCCGTTCCCCCCCGCCGAATGGGACACGCTGCGGCTGCTGCTCCCCGAGACCGACTGGACGATTCCCCAGCGCGGAACGGCCTCGCGCTGGCTCCAGCTGGCCGATCACAACGCCCGCCACCTCCTCGAGAGCCTGCGCATCGAGTCGTTCGAGACCGAGGAGCGGTCGGAAGATCCGGTCTACGCGCTCGGGCGCGACCTGGGCCTCAACGCCGTGCCGCGCAGCTTCATCTGCGTGGACATCTCCCACAATCAGGGCCGCGACACCGTCGGCTCCCTCGTCTGGTTCGAGGCGGGCCGGCCGCGCAAGAGCGAGTACCGGAAGTTCAAGATTCAGGGACCGGGCCAGCAGGACGACTTCGCGGCGATCGACGAGGTCATCACCCGGTATCTCACCCGCCGCCGTGACGAGGGGCTGCCGTTACCCGACCTGGTCGTGATCGACGGCGGCAAGGGCCAGCTCAGCGCGGCGGTTGCCGCGGCGGAGCGGCTCGGATTCGGGAACATTCCGATGGCAAGTCTCGCCAAGCGGGAGGAGGAGGTCTTTCTCCCCGGCCGCGCCGAGAGCCTGCGGCTCTCGCGACGGAGCCCGTCACTCCGGCTGCTGCAGCGAGCCCGAGACGAGGCCCACCGCTTCGGCGTCGCATACAACAGGAAGCGGCGCACCACCCGCACCATCACCTCCGAGCTGCTCAACATTCCGGGGGTCGGACCGAATCGAAGACGTCTCCTTCTCGAGCGCTTCGGCAGTCTCGCCGGCGTACGCTCGGCGTCGGTCTCGGAGCTCGCCACCGTGCCGGGGTTCTCGACCAGACTCGCCGAGCGCATCCTCTCGCATCTGCACGAGCGATCTTGATAGCGGCGCGTGCCTGAGCTACCGGACGTCGTCGTGTACCTCGAGGCGCTCGAGCCTCGAATCCTGGGGCAGCCGATTGAGGCGATCCGGGTGCAGAGTCCGTTCGTGCTGCGCACCGTGGAACCTCCGATTGCCGAAGCAGTCGGGCGCAGGGTGATCGCACTTCGGCGGATCGGCAAGCGGCTCGTGTTCGGACTCGAGGGCGAGCTGTACCTGATCATCCACCTCATGATCGCGGGACGGCTGCGATGGCGACCGCGCGGCGCGAAGCCACCGGGCCGTATCGGCCTCGCCGCGTTCGATTTCCCGGGCGGCACGCTGCTGCTGACCGAGGCCGGGTCCAAGCGGCGGGCATCGATTCACCTCGTTCAGGGCGCCGCCGCGCTGGCTGAGGTGCACCGCGGAGGTCTCGAGCCGCTCGAGATTGACAAGGCCACATTCGCCGAGCGGTTGCTGAGCGAGAACCACACTCTCAAACGGTCGCTCACCGATCCCCGCCTCTTCAGCGGGATCGGGAATGCCTACTCAGACGAGATTCTTCACCGCGCAAAGCTGTCTCCGCTTCGGCTCACCTCTCGGTTGACTGACGAGGAGATCGGCCGTCTCCATCACGCGGTGCGCGACGTCCTCACCGAGTGGACCGAACGCCTGCGCCGGGACACGGGAAACAAGTTTCCCGAGAAGGTCACTGCGTTCCGGGACGGGATGGCGGTGCACGGGCGTTACCGCGAGCCCTGTCCGGTGTGCGGCACGCCGGTGCAGCGGATCCGATACGCCGACAACGAGACCAACTACTGCCCCACCTGTCAGACCGAGGGTAAACTCCTCGCGGACCGTGCCCTCTCGCGCCTGCTGCGCGAAGACTGGCCCAGGAGTCTGGACGAAATGGAGGAGAGGCTCACCCAATGACGCTGACGGCGGTGCTGGACTGGAAGCTCCATTGCTCGGGCTGCGGAACGGTCGCGGACCCCGACGGTTTGCCCACGGTCTGCGACGTGTGCGGGCAACCATGGCTTGTCCGGTATCCCGCAAGGCGCCTGACGCTCACCGACCGCGCGGAGATCCATCGCGGACACGGCATGTGGCGATTCCGCAGGTTTCTTCCCATCACGAGCGGTGAGGAGCCGATCACGCTCGGCGAAGGAGACACGCCGCTCCTCGACATCGAACGCACCGGCCGGCACCTCGGCTTCAGCGACCTCTGGCTCAAGGACGAGGGCATCAATCCGACCGGATCGTTCAAGTCGCGCGGGATGGCGATGGCGGTGACCCGGGCGGTGCTGGGCGGGGCCGAGAGTTTCGTCGTCCCCACGGCGGGGAACGCCGGCGTCGCGTTGGCGGCCTATGCGGCGCGCGCCGCACGCAAGGCAAAGGTCTATGCGCCCGCAACGACCCCCGCGACGATTCTCGCGCAGATCCGTCTCTTCGGGGGCGATCTCGAGCTGCTCGACGGACATATCGGCGATTGCGGTAAGGCAGCGGCCGAGTACGCCAAACGGACCGGCGCCTTTCCGATGTCCACCCTACGCGAGCCGTATCGCATCGAGGGGAAGAAGACGCTGGGACTCGAGCTGGCGCGACAGCTTGGCTGGGAGCTGCCCCAGGCCGTCATCTATCCGGCCGGCGGCGGCACCGGCCTCATCGGCATGTGGCTCGCGTTCGCCGAGCTGCTGGCGAATGGCTGGGTGGCGGGAACCTTGCCGCGCCTCTATGCGGTGCAGTCATCCGGTTGCGCCCCGGTCGTGCGCGCGCTGGCAGAAGGTACCGACCGGTGCGAGCCGTGGGCCGAGCCGTGGACCGTGGCGAGCGGACTCAGAGTGCCGGCTCCTTTGGGTGGGGCCCTGATGCTTCGCGCCATCCGGGAGACCGGTGGGACTGCGGTAGCCGTCACTGACGACGACCTGCTCGACCGGGCCCGCGCCGTATCGCAGTGGGAAGGGGTGGACATGTCTCCGGAAGGGGGAGCGACGGTGGCGGCGGCGGTTGCGCTGCGCGAGGCCGGGGCGATCGGCGCTGACGAGCGGGTAGTCCTGTTCAATACCGGGGCGGGGTGGCTGTACCGGGGGTGAGATTGCCTTGGGACGCAAATCCCGCGATATTCTTAAGTCTATGTCGGAAAGCCGTTTTGCCATTCTCGACCCAGTCGCTGGGATCAGCGGCGACATGGTGCTCGGCGCCCTCGTTTCGGCCGGCGCGGAGGAGGAGTGGCTGCGGGGGGTTCCCTCGCGGCTCGGCCTTCCGGACGTCACGGTGGACGTCGAACGGGTCGATCGCGCCGGCGTAAGCTGTCTCAAGGTCAACGTGCGACTTCCCGGCGGCAGGATGGAGCATCCCACCGAGCCGCATGCCCACCCGCACGACGATTCCCACGACCCCCACCAGCACTCGCACGACAACCATCAGGGACCGCACCGGCACGTGGGCGAGCTGCTCGACGTGATCAACCGTGCCCCACTCTCTCCCTGGGTTCGCGAGCGGGCCTCGCGGGCCTTTCGCTTGCTGGGAGAGGCGGAAGGACGGGTGCACGGCGTCTCTCCCGAGCATGTCGCCCTCCATGAAGTCGGAGCGGTCGACGCCCTCGTGGATATCGTCGGTGCGGTTGAAGGATTCGAGCGGCTCGGTATCAGCAGGGTCTACAATCGGCCAGTCGCAGTGGGCAACGGATGGGTCCGTGCCGCGCATGGGATCATGCCGGTTCCCGCTCCTGCAACCGCCATTCTGCTCGAGGGACTCGACGTCGAGTCCAGCGGCCCCGTCACCGGAGAAGCCACGACGCCGACGGGAGCCGTGTTGCTCAGGGTCCTCTCGTCCGGCGCACCGCCCCAGCGGTGGCGACAAGTGCAGGGTGGCGCGTGGGGCGCCGGCGGTCGCAACCCATCGGCGTATGCCAACGCGCTGCGTCTCGTGATCGCCGAGCCCGCGGTGGAAGCCGGCGAAGTCGTGCTGCTCTCGACCGATCTCGACGACCTGAGCCCGGAGTACATCGACCCGCTTCGCGAGGCGCTCTTCGCCACGGGCGCGCTCGACGTCCAGGTTTGGGCCACCCAGTCCAAGAAGGGACGTACCGGGTTCCGTCTGGAGACGACGGTGTCCCCTGGATCGGCCGATCCGGTCGCGGAGGCGCTCTTCCGTCACAGCACGACGGCGGGAATCCGCCGGCAGTCGGCGGAGCGGGTGACGCTTGCGCGACGGGAGGTGCAGGTCGATGCAGGTGACGGAACTCACGTGCGGGTCAAGGTGCTCGACGCGCCGGACGGCCCGCGCGTCAAACCGGAATACGATGATGTCGCGGCGGTTGCCAAACGAACCGGCCGCCCCGCCCATGAGGTGGCAAGGGACTTGCGTGAGCGGGCACTCCGCCAGGTGAGTCCGGAAGGAGCCGCCCGGCCTCTGACCTCGAACAAGGAGTCGTGACGAGTGAACGCCAAGATCGCGTCGGCCCTTCTCGTGCTCGCAGCCACGGCGAATTCCGCCGTGGCGCAGCAGCAGCGAGTGCTCGATGAACGCGTCGCGAAGTCGATGCCCACATCGTACCGTGGAGCCGACTGCGGCATCAAGCCGAATCACTTCAAGGTGGGCAGCGCGGCGGGCTACCTGAAATCCGCCATTGAGACCGACGTCCCGGAGAGCAGGACCCGCATCCTCGGCCAGGGCAAGAAAGTCCTGAACGAAGCGATCAAGGACAACGGTCAGGCCGAGAACCCCGCGGCATGGTACTACCTCGGGCGAATCTATCTCACCGAGGGCGACGTCTACGGTGCCGACTCCGCCCTCGCGCGCTCGGCGAAGCTCGAGCCCAAGTGCGCCGAAGAGATCAACAATTACCGGAAGAACGCCTGGGTCGCGCTCGTGAAGGCGGGCACCCAGTTCGAGGACCAGAAGAACGTCGACTCCGCGCTCGCCATGTATCGTGAGGCGGGGGCGATCTACCAGGGATCACCGGTGACGTATTACCAGATCGCCGCGATCATGAACGACAAGGGTCTGCCCGATAGCGCCGCCGCGTACTTCGGGCGCGCCGCCGATGTCGGCACCAATGCCAAGGACACTACCGAGATCAAGGTGCGGGACCGCTCGGCGTTCAATCAGGGCGCCATCCTGCTCAGCAAGAAGGATTACGCCGGCGCTGCGGGGGCGTTCGAGAAGTATCTGAAGTGGGTCCCGGGCGACAACGAAGCGAAGCGGGGACTCGCGGCGGCCTATCGGGGGCAGGGACAGGCAGAGAAGGCCCAGGCTCTCGAGAAGGAACTCGTTGCCGCGGGCGGGGCGCCAAGCGCCGGTGGAGCGGGCGGTGGCGCCGGCACGCAGGATCTCATGAGCGCCGGCGTCAATCTCTACAATGACAAGAAGTTCGCGGAGGCGGCTGCGGCCTTCGAGAAAGCCGTCGCCGCGGAGCCGTACAATCGTGATGCCTTGTCCAACCTGAGCAACACGTACCTCGCGCTCAAGAACGGACCCAAGCTTCTCGCTACCGCGACCAAGCTCGTCGCGATCGAGCCGATGAGCGAGAACGCACTCAAGCTCCAGGGTGAAGGCTACAAGCAGAGCGGGAAGGTGAACGATGCGGTAAAGACGGCGGAGTCCGTACTGGCGCTCCCGATCGACGTGAAAGTCGCCGACTTTACGCCCACGCCTCAGGGAGCCGACATCGTGGCTACCGCGACCGGCCGCGAGGCCCAGACACCGTCGGGCAAGGCCATCGCGCCGGCCCAAGTCGCACTCGTCTTCGAGTTCCTCGATGCGGGCGGCGGCGTAGTGGCCACGCAGGAGACACAGGTTCCCGCTCTCAAGACCGGAGCGGCGCAGGACATCAAGCTCAACGCGCAGGGCGCCGGCATCGCAGCCTGGCGCTACAAGCGCAAGTAAACGCTGGAGGCGTCATGGCGGCCCCGGCACATCGGCAACCGGATCATGGTCTCACCACCACCCGCGCGCCGTTCATCGAGCAGGCGCAGCAGGAGGGGCGGCTCTACATCCATCAGCCGTATGAGCTGTACTCCGAGGCCAATCACGACGCCTGGAGGCGCCTGTTCACCAGGATGGAGGATCGCTGGCAGCGATACGCCAATGCCCGGTTCCTCCAGGGGATCAACAATCTGTGTCTCGATCCCAACCGGGTGCCGAAGCTGGAGGATGTCAATCGATTCCTGAGCCCGCTGACCGGTTTCAGCGCGAAGGCGGTCAGCGGGTACGTTCCTTCGTACATGTTCTTCGACTGTCTGCGCAACCGGGCGTTCCCGACTACGATCACCATTCGTGATGGGGCCACCCTCGACTACCTGCCCGAGCCGGACATCTTCCACGACATCGCCGGCCACGTGCCGATGCACACCGATCGGGCCTTCGCGGACACCCTGGTCCGCTTCGGCGACTGCGCCCGCACGGCGGCGGAGATCGTGAGTGGCATTCGTGACGAGCGGGAGCGGATTCGCCGGGTCACCAGCATCTTCAAGGCGCTGGCGCGGTTCTTCTGGTTCACCATCGAGTTCGGATTGATGCGCGGGCCGGAGGGGCTCAAGGTGTACGGCAGCGGGCTCCTCAGCTCCTATGGCGAGATCGCACACTCCATCGATTCGCCCGAGGTGCAACGCTATCCGCTCCAGCTCGAGTGGGTGGTCAACCAGTACTTCGAAATCGATCATTACCAGCCGCTGCTCTTCATCGTGAATGGATTCGACCACCTGTTCGAGCTCGTCGGGGAGCTGGAGCGGT
>DATBSO010000157.1:0-12912 GCA_036559745.1 Gemmatimonadales bacterium
TCGGGACGAAGTGGCTGGCTCAGCGCGAGCTCAATCGGCTCTTCCGGATCCAGCCACTTGCCCGCAGTGAACTGCGGAGTCACCGATGGGACCGGTGGAACCCCCTCCTGCGCGAGCGCGGGCGTGGTGGCGGCGGCGCTCGCGGCGAACGCGATGCGTGTCAGGGCAGCAGCGAGTCGGATGCTGCGGGCCTCATCGAATCGGAGCTTGCCGTACCACTCCCGGATGGATGCGGCATTGCGCTCTGTCATGGTATTAGGAAGAGGAGGAGGGCTTTTCCTGCGCGTTTCCAATGTACGGGCCGCGGTGCAGGGTGTCCAATTCGGCCTCGGTAGAGGTGCGGCGTCGGCGCTACAATCCCCTCCCGCCGTGAGATCCGCTTTTGCGGCGCGACCGTCGGATTAACACGGGCCGTACTCACGAAGGCCCGACCCACCCATATTTGTCCGATCCCCGCACCCGTCCCCAGACCACAGGCCCGATAATGCTGAACTACATCTGGGCAGGCCTGATCATTTCCGCGTTCGTGTTCGCGCTCGGCAACGACATCCGCGATCTCAGCGACGACACGTACCGGAACGGCAAGGCGCTGCCGGTGGCGATCACATTTCCCCAGGGCTACGACTCCGCCGCCCGCCGGGTGCCGGTCGAGATCCGGATCGACCCGCGGCAATACACGACGTTCTACGCGACCGTGGAGAAGCCGTCGGAGAGCTACGGCGGCTACCTGCTCCGGACGAAGGAAGGGACGCAACTGCGGTTCGCGGCCGATGCGAAGCTCCCCGAGCCGCTGGCCACGGTCGCCAAGGTCTCGAGCTCGCGCGACAAGGAGCTGCAGGGCCGGCTCGACGGCTTCACTCCGCCCACCATGCCCACGGACACGATGTTCCCGCTGGCCTCGGGCGTGCTCTTCGAGCCGGTCCGCTTCGTCAAGCTCAACGCGATCGCCGCCGCGGCGCTCGACTTCGCCAAGACGGCCGCGGAGATCGCGCTCGGCCTGATCGGTGTGATCTCACTTTTCCTGGGACTGCTCAAGATCGCCGAGGAGGCGGGGATCATCTATGGGCTGGTGAAACTGGTGCGGCCGGTGCTGCGGCCGCTCTTCCCCGAGGTGCCGGACGATCACCCCGCGCTCGCGATGATCGCGCTGGCGCTCACCGCCAATGTCTTCGGTCTGGGCAACGCCGCGACGCCGTTCGGCATCAAGGCGATGGAGGAGCTGCAGAAGCTCAACAAGTCGGAGGACACCGCCACCAACTCGATGGTGATGATGCTGGCGCTCAGTACCGCGAGCGTGCAGCTCGTCCCGCCGGTGCTGCTGCTGGCGCTGCTCGGTCTCCAGATCAATCAGCTCGTCTTCCCGATCATCGGCACCGGGTTGTGCGGTCTCATCATCGCGATCGTGAGCGCGAAGCTGCTGGGCCGTATGCCCGGCTATCGCGCGACCGATCCCAACCGGTGAGGCGGCCATGAACGCCATCCGCGACGGGATCACGCTCCTCTCCGTGTTTGTCGTCCCCCTCATCCTGGTGGGATTCCCGCTCTACGGCCTCTACAAGCGGGTGCCGGTGTACGAGAAGTTCGTGGAGGGCGCGAAGGAGGGATTCAATGTCGCCGTCCGCATCATCCCGTATCTCGTCGCGATCCTGTTCGCGATCGCGATGTTCCGGGCCAGCGGGGCGATGGACTTCCTGGCGCGCGCGCTCGCGCCGGTGCTGGGGCTGATCGGGTTCCCGCCCGAAGTGCTCCCCATGGCGATCATCCGCCCGCTCACTGGCTCGGGCTCCGCGGGGATCGTGGTGGACATGATCCGGCAGTACGGCGAGGACTCGCTGCTGGTCAAGATGGCGGCGGTGATGTTCGGGTCGACGGAGACGACGTTCTACGTGATCGCGGTCTACTTCGGGGCGGTGAACATCCGGAAGACGCGGCATGCCGTGCCGGTCGGGCTCATCGCGGACCTGTCGGCGATGGTGATCGCGGTGTGGGTGACGCGGCTGCTGTTCGGCTGACCCGCGTCGTTCTGGTGCGACGGTGGCTTGGGGCGGCTCCGCGGGAGAGGAGGGCGCCCTCCGGACGCCACAGTGGCCTGCGCCCGGGTGAGGAAGTGGGAGTAACTGGCGGCCCACTGAACGCGTCCGTCCCGGCACCCCCCTCTCCCGCGTCGCGCCCCCGACATCACATCCTCGATGACGCCGGGCGGCGACGGGCTAGGGACCGGGTCGCGAGGGCGCGCGTTCAGTGGGGCGTCCGCCGCCCCACTTCCTCTCCTTGCGTCAGCCCACTGCAGCGCCCCGAGCGAGCCGGTCCCGCCCGGAGCGCAAGCCCGGCGTCGATCTGAGTCGAGGGAGCACGGGCGCTGGGAGCGCGGCGCCGCAAGGCTACCTTTAGGGCATGACTCGACCCACCCGAATCCTGGCCTGGGCCGGCGGGCTCCTCGCCCTCGTGCTGGTCCTCCTCGTCGTCCTTCCGTTCCTGTTCCGCGGCAAGATCGAAGACCGCGTCAAACTCGAAGCCAACAACAGCCTCGACGCCAAGGTCGACTGGCGCGGCCTCGGGCTGACGTTCTTCCGGAACTTCCCGAACCTCACGCTCACGATGGACGACCTGAGCGTCGCCAACACGGGCAAGTTCCAGGGCGACACCCTCGCCGCCATCCGGCACTTCCGCGTCGTCCTCGACCTCGCCAGCGTGCTCGGCAACGTCATGGGCGGGAAGCCGATCGTGGTCCGCGCGGTCGAGCTCGACCAGCCCCGTCTTCGGCTCATCGCGCTGGAGGACGGCACCGCCAACTGGGACATCACCAAGAAGACGGCCGAGGTCTCACCCCAGGCGAAGCCCGCCAAGCCGATGGCGATCAGTCTCCGGAGCTTCGAGATCCGCGACGCCACGGTGGCGTTCGACAACCGCCAGTCCAAACTCGACGCGCGGATTGAGGGGTACAACCAGACCTTGAGCGGTGACTTCAGCCAGACCCTCGTCGCGATCAAGACCAAGGCCGACGCCGACACCGTGAGCGTCACCTTCGCCGGCATTCCATACCTCAACAAGGTCAAGCTCGCCCTCACCGCCGACGTCCAGGCCGACCTGGCGAAGAAGGTGTACACCCTCAAGGAGACCGGGCTCAAGCTGAACGATCTCGTGCTCGCAGTGGCGGGAAGTGTCGCCCAACGCGGAGATGGCAGCCCTGCGTCCTCTCCGCCCCTATTTCTCGATCTCGCCTTCAGCGCCCCCAGCACCAAGTTCCTGAGCGTCCTCTCGCTGGTGCCCGCGGTTTACGCCCACGACTTCGACAAGGTGAAGACGTCAGGCACGTTCTCGATGAAGGGCAAGGTCAAGGGCGACTACGGCGACAAGACGTTCCCCGCGCTCGCTCTTGAGCTCAAGGTGGCCGACGCCGCGTTCCAGTATCCCGATCTCCCGCTCCCCGCGCGCGACATCGCGATGGATCTCGCGATCTCGAACCCCGGCGGCAGCGCCGACAACACCGTCGTCCAGCTCGACAAGTTCCACATGCTGATCGGGCGGAATCCGATCGACGCCACGATGACGCTCAAGACGCCGATCTCGGATCCCGACGTGGACGCACGGGTCAAGGGCACGATCGACCTCGCCGACGTACGGCACACCGTCAAGCTCGAGGGCGTCGACCAGCTTTCCGGTACCATCTCGGCCGATGCCGCCGTGCGCACGCGGATGTCGTCGATTCAGAAGAAGCAGTACGACAAGGTCGCCGCCAGCGGGAGCGTGGACGTCGGCAAACTCACGGTGAAGGGACAGGCCCTTCCCAAGCCGCTCGCGATCGAGCAGGCCTCGCTGCGCCTGGCGCCGGAGAAGGCCGAGCTTCGCTCGTTCAAGGGCACGGTCGGGAGCAGCGACATCCAGGCCTCGGGCAATCTCGAGAACCTCCTCTCCTTCGTCATGCAGGACGACACCCTCCGTGGCGTCGCCACGGTGCGGAGCAACCGGTTCAACCTGGATGAATGGAAGTCCGGCGAGGGCGACCTCGAGATCATTCCGGTGCCGCCCAGGATCGACTTCGACCTCGACGCCACGGTCGGCGAGCTGACCTACGGCAACCTCAAGATGAACAACGCGCGCGGCCGTCTTCGGGTGAAGGACCGGCGCGTGACGCTGGACGATTTCCGGATGAACACGCTGGGCGGAGAGATCGGGCTCACCGGCTACTACGAGACGATCGACACCACGAAGCCGAACTTCGACGTCGGCTTCAAGATGACCAAGGTGAACATCCCGTCGGCGTTCCAGGCGTTCGCGACGGTGCAGAAGCTGGCTCCGGTCGCCAAGTATGCCAGCGGCCTCGTCAATACCGATCTCCACATCAACGGGGCGCTGGGCAAGAACATGCTCCCGCTGTTCCAGGGACTGAGCGGGAAGGGCACCTTTCTGACCTCGCAGGTGGCGATCAGCAACTTCCCCCCGCTCGAGAAGATGTTCGACGTCACCAAGCTCAACCTGCTCGACAACCCGACCATGCAGACCTTCAAGGGGGCATTTCAGATCCGCGAGGGCCGGCTCTTCGTGCAGCCATTCGACGTCAAGGTGGGAGGGACGACGATCAACGTCGCCGGCTCCAACGGTCTCGATCAGTCGCTCGAGTACAACCTCGGCCTCAAGGTCCCCCGCTCGATGTTGGGCGGAGCGGCCAACACCGCTATCGCCGGACTCATCTCGAAGGCGGGCAAGACCGGCGTCGATTTGAGCGCCGCCCCCGAGATCCCGCTCGGCATCCAGGTCGGCGGTACAGTGACGAATCCGACGGTCAAGGCCGACATCGGAAGCCTCACGTCATCGGTGACGCAGACCGCGACGCAGGCGGTGAAGCAGGCGGTCACGGCGAAGGTGGACTCGGCGGGACTCAGGCTCGTCGCGGAGGCGGAGCAGAAGGCCGCCGACATCCGTCAGAAGGCGGAGTCGCTGGCGGCGACGGTGAAGCGGACCGGCTATCAGCAAGCCGATTCGCTCACATCGAAGGCGAAGGGGCCGCTCGAGAAGCTGGCAGCCGGGCCCGCGGCGGACCAGCTGCGCAAGCAGTCGGATCAGAGGGCGGCCGGGATCATCAGCGATGCGAACAAGAAGGCCGACGATCTGGTCGCCGAGGCGAAGAAGCAGGCGGGGCAGAAGTAGCACCGGTTGGGCCTGACGCGCTCAGGTCCCGCCCGGAGCGCAAGCCCGGCGTCGCGACAACAGTGAAGCGCCGCGTCGCTTACGTCGCGTCCGGCGCCACCAGCGCGGGATACTCGGCCACGAATAGCTCGTGAAACTCCTGTGACGTCAGGATGTGCCCCTGCTGCTCGGCCTGGTCCGCGACGTCGAACCCGAACCGCGCGGCGGCCATGCGCTGATTCGGCGTCCCGTGGTGGTTCGCGTTGTTGAACGCGCAATCGCCGATCTGGAAGAACACCTGGAGGAACTGCTCGACCCGTTTCCGGTGAAAGTGCGCCCCATGCTTGTGCGTCAGGTAATAACCGGCGAACGCGTCCGCCATGAGCTCGTTGTATCGGGTCCGCTCGGCCGCGTCCGGATTGACCGCGCCGGGAATAGGCTCGGTGCGGTACCCGTTCTCGAACTGAATGTGGTGTGAGAACTCGTGGGCGTAGACCGCTTTCGGCGCGACGTCCCCGAACCCCACCGCCTCGTAGCCCTCCAGCACACCGTCGCCGATGAGGATCTTGTCGGGAATCGGACCACCGAAGGTCGTGAGCGCGAATGCGTTGAAGCTGAAGAGCGGATGGTTGCCACCGTTCAGCGTCTGAGACTCGAGCATGCGCGCGCGGACCTGGTTGGCCAGGTCCAGGGCCTCGTCAGGGGGCACCCCGAACGCGGCCTCGTACACCGCCGCCACCCGGTCGACGTCCAGCAGCATCGTGCCGTGCATGCCGATCAGCTGGATATCATCGGAGAAGATGTTCCAGAAACGCTTCACGTCCCGCTCGGTCTTCTGGAGCTTCTTGGTGAACTGCCCGTCGTAGCCGAAGGTCTGGGGCGTGTCTTCGGTCTGGAACAGGAGGGCATCGAAGGTTGGGACCTGGTCGGCGGCGAGGTTGAAGACGAGGTCGATGAAGATTTCCTGCTCTTGATTGACGACTCTGAGGACCTCACCGGTGAACCAATCCTGGAGCGGCGAGGACGGATCGCAGACGTAGTCGTTGGGATTGATGACGGGCCCGACCGCGTCCATCCGGTCGCTCAACATGCTGCCTGGCGGCAGCGCGATCAGGGTACGGTCCAGCCGCGACTCGCTCAACGACGGTTGATTGTGTTCCGGTGCGGTTGGTACGGCGTTCTGATCCTGACACCCGGCGGTGCCGAGCGCGAGCGCCAGGCACGACGCAAGGATGAGATTGCGACTCATGAAGGGACTCCTGCTAAGGAGATCATGGTGCGGCATACGCATGTGGTGCGGAGGTGCGACTGCGACGACGAGATCCGAGCGGCTACTCGGGATGTCCCAGTCTAGGTGGGGATGGACTCCTCAGCAAGGTGAACGTCTCACCTGGTGACCTTAGGCGCCCGGCATTGACCCCGGCACGGGCCGTTCGTATCCTCTCCCTCTCTCTCCAGGTGTCTCCAACCCGGTGACGTATGCACTCGTCCCTTCTGTTCGTTGCCGCGCTCGTTGCGCCGGCAACGGTCGGAAATGTTCTCCACGCTCAGTCCGCTCCGCCCGTGACACCGATCGGCCGGATCGACCTCATCGCGACCACGCTCGACATCCGCCGCGGCATCCGGAACAACGCGCGTCCGATGGGCGAGCTCGACGCCGTGTTGGGTCTCGAGCGGAACGGGCTCGCGCTCACCGCCGGGGCCTGGAGTGCTTTCGAGCCGAAGGAGACACGCGACGAGCCGCGGCCAGATCTCCGTGCCGGCTCTGCCGGCCTCACCGACGGTAGCGCGTGGCTGCAGCTCACTCGGCAGTCGGAGCGGGTCGCCTTATCGGCGGGTGTGCGGCGCGACTGGTACCGCCGAGTGGGATCGGACCCCGCTGTGACAGAGATCTACGGCACGGCCCGTCTCGATGCGGGCCGTTGGTCGCATTCAGTGTCCGCATGGCAGGCGGTGGGCGGCGCCGATGGCCTCTATCTCGAGCCGTCGGTGAGCTATCACCATCTCCGGAATCCCGACGTCGGCCGCGTCGCCGAATGGGTGTCGACCCTGAGGGCGGGGCTTCAGATCGGCGAGCGGGATCCCGATGGAGGCGCCAAGGTGCCGGGCCCGACCGGGACGGGCCTCACCTACATCTCTCTCGGGACATCCATCGGGGAGCGGTTCTGGCTTTCCGGTCCCGTCGCTTTCATGACGGTGCTGGGCGTGGAGGCGGAGTACCGGCGTGACGCAGCGCTTCGCATCAGCCGGGACGGTAGCGAGGGGGAGCGCGTTCGTTTCTGGGTGCCGGTTCACATCGGTCTGAGCTGGGCACTCGGGAGGCACGAATGAGGCGCGCGGTAATAATGCTCGGGCTTCTGTGCGCGGCCTCTTGCGCCCGGCCCCTGGTTCCGCCCGGGCCGTTTCCGGCCGCCGCCGATCCAAGCCGGATCGCGATCAGCGTCTTCCTCATCGGCGACGCCGGAGAACCTGCGATTCCGAAGGAGCCCGTACTCGAGGCGCTCTCCAGGGAAATCGCCCGCGATCCCCGGAAGAGCCTCGTCATGATTCTGGGCGACAATGTGTACCCGGAGGGGATCGACAGTCTTGCAGGCTCACCCAGGCGGGAAGAGCAGGAACGGCGGCTCCGGACCCAGCTCGACGTCCTCCTCACCAATCATGTGCGCGGCATCGTGATCCCGGGGAATCACGACTGGGCGAGACACAAGCCGACTGGCCTGTCATCGATCAAGGCGCAGGAGGCCTTCGTCGAGGAATACGTCACCAGCTACGAGAAGGCGCACGGCATGTTCTCGCCGCTGCGTGACAGCGCGACGATCCAGTTCCTGCCGAGGAATGGATGCCCCGGCCCCGCGGTCCGAGACTATGGACGCGACCTTCGCGTGATCGTACTCGACACCCAGTGGTGGCTGCATCCCTACGAGAAGCCCGGAACCGATCAGTGCAAGGACCAGAGCGGCGCAGAGTTCGTGAGGTCTTTCCGCGCCCACATGGCCAACGCGCGCGGGCAACGTGTCCTGGTCGTCTCGCATCATCCGATCGAGACGGCGAGCGAGCATGGCGGCTTCTTCGACTGGAAGGCGCATCTCTTCCCGCTCACCGCGGCCAACAATGCGCTCTGGATCCCGCTGCCCTTTCTGGGAAGCTTCTATCCGATGGCCAGGATGCACGGCTTCACGCCGCAGGACCTTTCCAGCGTCGAATATTGCGAGATGGCGGCGACGCTCGACTCCGCCTTCACTCCGACTCCGCCACTCCTCTTCGCCTCGGGGCACGATCACGGTCTTCAGGTGATGAAGGGGGGCCGCACGCCGTACGCGGTCGTGAGCGGTGGCGGCCGATACAAGAAGGAGAACCCCGTCACCCGGAGGCGAAACACCGTCTTCTCTCTGGCTGCCGGCGGGTTCATGAGGCTGGACATCATGAAGGACGACTCGCCACCGCGGCTCGGCGTCTTCGTGGTTGATAGTGCCGGTGGGGCCGAGGAGAAGTTCGCAATGCAGCTGGATGACAATGTGAAGGCGTCGGGCAATCCGATGCCACGGTGCAGGGAGCAGCCGGGCGGCCCCGCGATGAGCCTCGAGGTGCCAGGCCGGGCCTATTGAGCCATTGACCCCCCCCCGAAATCGGCCTCTTGATGACCGCTTGACGTGTCTCCCTTAGTTCTCCTCCGCGTGTCACACTCGAGAGGAAAGTCATGAATCGGATCTGGTTAGGGTCTGTCGCCGCGATGGGCATCCTCGCTTGCAACTCGGAACCCGGACCAAGCGATGTGCCCGACGGGGCGAGTCTGCTGGAGGCTGCTGCCACGACCTATACGCCGCACGACCTCGGCACTCTGGGCGGCAACCGGACCTACGCGCTCGCGATCAACAGCGTCGGCCAGATCGTGGGCGGGAGTACGCTGGCCAACGGCCAGACCCATGGCTTCATCTTTACCGGCGGGGTCATGAAGGACATCGGCACGCTCGGCGGCGATTACAGCGAGGCCTTTGGCATCAACGACCGTGGTCACGTCGTTGGAGCCAGCAAGAAGGCCAACGGCGCGATCCATGCCTTTCTTTGGAAAGCCGGCAAGATGACCGACCTCGGCACCATCGGCATCCGGTCGAGCGCCGCCACCGACATCAACAACAACGAGTGGATCGGCGGCTCCGCGGATGGCATTCCCATCATCTGGAAGAACGGCGTCAAGACGCGACTCAAGCTTCCTCCCAACGCCACCTACTGCGCGATCGCCGAGCTCAATGACGCCGGACGAGCCGTTGGCCAGTGCACCGTCCGCCAGATTGCCAAGGCGTTCCGTTGGGACGGAGACAAAGTCGCGGGTCTTGGCACGCTCGGCGGCAAGCTGTCCTCTCCGTCCGGCATCAACGGGGCGGGCGCCATCGTCGGGCAGAGCTGGGTCACCTTCGGCAACGGGGTTCACCCGTTCCTGTGGGAGAAGGGCACGATGACCGACCTCACCACCCAGGGCGCATCGCAGGGCTTCTCGCCCGCCGCCATCAACGATCGGTACGAGATCGTCGGCGTCTGGGGGAACGGAACTCAGATCGTGTCGGGTGTCTTGCGGAACGGCAGCGTGAGCCAGATCGGCGGCGCGATCGGAGTCGACACCTACGCGTCGGACATCAATGCATCGGGACAGGTGGTGGGAAACACGGTCAGCGGCGCCGGGTACCGGGCCCTCCTCTGGTCACCGGAGTAATCCCGCTTCCGGAAGCGCATGGCGGAGTACGAGATGCGAGTCTGCGCTCGCTAATCGAGGTCCGGCCGGGTATCTTTCGGTACCCTCTTCCCGCCCTGGTATGGAGGCGTTCCTCGCTGGACCTCGGCAGGTCCCATGTCTGAAGCCACCCCACCCACCGGCTCATCGGATTCCAGCAGACCTCCCGAGAACATTGGCGACCGCGTTCTTGCCCGCGTGCACGATGCCTCTCTGTCGCTGGGTCACCGCACCGCATTGCGCGGCCGTTCGCGATCCAAAGACCTCGAGTCACGCTCACTCGTCCGCGTCTTCAAGGATCTGGGGAACTCGTATCGCGCGTACCGCCGCAGCACCGGCCAACCGGTCTCGGCCGACATTCGCACCGCCGCTGAGCGGTTCCGCAAGGAGCGTAGCGTCACCGCCCTCGTGTCGGTCGCGGCTTCGTTGGACCGCCTCGAGATTCTGTCCTGGTGAACTTCGCGGCGGCCCGGCAGGCGCCGCGACAGACGGAGTGTTCCCGTGAGCTATAAGGTCGAGCAGTGCCACGTCCGCTCGGGCGGACGCCTTTTTCATTTCGTCTCGTACGACCGCGAGCCCGGTAACGAGCGGCGCGGGCTGCCCGAGATGCCGGCGATGTGGTATCTCATGGGGCCCGCGAAGCGCTGGCCGGTGATGCCTCAGGTCGTAGGGCAGACCCAGGAATCGCTCGAGGCCGCGTTGCTGCACTGGCTTGTAGCCCAGGGCCTGGACCACATGCCGCCACCGCCACCGCCAGTGGTCCGCCGTCCCCGGCGTACCGCCCACCAGTGAGGATTCGTGCCCAAACGCAACTATGGCTTTGAGAAACGGCAGAAGGAACTGAACCGGCAGAAGAAGCGGGAAGAGAAGGCGCAACGAAAGCTCGATCGCGACACCACGCCTGTCGCGCCCGAAAGGGAGCCGGAGGAGCCGCGCCCCGCCCGGTAATCCGAGCGTTGCAACGAACGATATTGCCATAGTATCAGCTGCACGCTCGGTCGGCCGGCCCGAGTATTATCATTCATACCAGCCATCCCCCTGAAATCCTCACCAAACGCGCACCGTGCTGACGTGGGAGGCTCCTGTGCTCCGCACTCTGCAACGCCCGATCGCGCTCATCCTCCTCCCTTTCTCCCTCTTCTACTCCACCGGCTGCAGCAGCGTCCACAAGGTGCCGAGCGTCGAGGCTGAACCGCCGACCAGAGATCATCTGGTGGGAGTCACCACGACGGCGGGGAACGACATCAAGTTCGATGAGACTGGCGCAATCCGCGGCGACACCGTGTATGCCACCGCGAAGAAGGCTTCCGTGGCGATTCCGGTGGACAGCGTCCAGCGCTGGTGGCTCAAGCGGAGCGACGCCGGGAAGACGGTCCTCGCCGTGCTGGGCGTCGTGGCGGGGGTCGCGCTGGTCGCCATCGTCATTGCCGCCGCGACCAAGGAGTCATGCCCCTTCATCTACTCCTGGGACGGAACCCGCTACGTCTTCGACGCGGAGCCGTATGGCGGAGCGATCACCCAGGGCCTGGAGCGCGATGACTTCGAGGCGCTCCCCAACCTGCGCGGCGACGGAGGGATGTATCGGCTGCTCGTCACCAATGAGGTGAACGAGACCCAGATGACCAACCTGTTCGAGCTCTGGACCGTGGACCACGCGGCGGGGCTTCGAGTGTTACCCGACGAGTGGGGTCATCTGCACACGCTCTCCAACGTGGTGGCACCGTCCAGCGCGATTGATCAGACCGGGCGCGACCTCCTCACCTGGGTCTCCGCCGACGACCGGCGGATCTGGGAGCCGCTTCCACTGGCCGACAGTAGCGGCGGGCTCCGCGACGAAATCGTATTGACCTTTCCGCGTATCGCGGGCGCAACTCAGGCGAAGCTGGTCTCTCGCGTCGGCACCGCGCTCTGGGGATCGCACATGATCCGCTCGACGCTGGAACTGCGCGGGACGGCGGTGAACGAGTGGTACGCCCGGCTCGATCAGTCGCCGGCGGCCGCGGACTCCGTTCGCAGGTGGGCGGTCCGCGAGCAGCTGTATGGTCTGCAACTGGAGATCGAAGAGGCGGACGGCTGGCACGTGCGTGGCATCCTCTCGGGTAGCGGGCCCTTCCTCGCCGCGGAGCGTGTGCTGCCGTTGGACCTGAGTCGCGTCCGAGGCGACTCGGTGCGTCTCCGGATCACGCCACCGCGAGGCTTCTGGGCGCTGGGATACTTCGGGATGGACTACGGCGCGGACCAGCCACTGACTGTGGACACCGTGGCGCCTCGCTCGGCCTCGGGCGATAGGGGTATTCTCGCGGCGATCTCCGCCGCCGATTCGCTCTACTACGAGATGCCGCACACCGGTGACCGCACCGAGCTCGCATTCGCGGCACCCCCGGTGCGGCACGGACAGGAGCGAACCGTCATCCTGCACAGCCGGGGATGGTATCGCCTGCACCTGACGCCCCGGACGGAGCCTGATACGGCGATGCTTCGCCGCATCGCTGATGTGCCGGGAGCGGCCGTGGAGTATTCCGCCAGCCAGTATCAGGTGTGGCCCATGGCTACGCGGCGCTAACGCCAGTCACACCATGCGTCACTACTGGCTGGATCGAATCATCCACCTCGAGCCCGGCGTCCGCGCTACCGGGGTCAAGGCCGTGGCCCTCGCCGAGGACGAGTTCGACGCGCATTTCCCCGGCAACCCCGTTTTCCCCGGAGTCTATCTCCTCGAAGGGTTGGCCCAGACGGCCGGAGTACTGATCCACCACTCGCTGAGCGGCCGCGTGCTGGCGGTGATGGTTTCGATCGAGCGTGCGCGCTTCCTGTCTTTTGCGAGGCCGGGGGATCGAGTGCTGCTGGAGGTGGATGTGGAATCGCTCGAAGAGCCGGTCGCGCGGGTTCGCGGCACGGCACTGGTCGACGACCGCACGCTCGCATCCGCTCGCTTCACCTTCAAGCTCGTCCCGCCGGACAAGTTGATCCCCGACCTCTATCAGGGCTTCTGGCACCAATCGATGGAGACCTGGCTCGGACGGCACTTGGAGCTCGACGATGGCTGAGCGTGTCGCCAT
>DATBSO010000158.1:0-10273 GCA_036559745.1 Gemmatimonadales bacterium
CTTGAATTCGATCCCGATCTCGCGGTCGATCGCCGCCAGCTCCTCGGTGAGCCGCCAGAGTCCCGGCTTGACGAACCCGTAATACCCGCCGAACACCGAGCCGGAGTCCATCAGTGGCAGGGTGAAGGCCGAGGATGGCTCCGCGAGCGAGACGGGGCCGCTCTCGGTGACGGTCATCGCCATGTAGATCTTGGTTCGCTCGGCCGTGAAGTAGTGGGCCAGGAGGTCGGCCGCGCTCCCGGTGATCCACAGGCGGATCAGCTCGTCTACGAGCGCGGCGCGGGCATCGTCGACATCAGGCGGGACTGCGGCGCGGAAACCGTGCTGGAGCAAGGCCACCACGCGGGCCTCGTCCGCTCGGAACCCTGCCGCATCGCCGGTCTCGCCCCACCTCTCCTTGAATTCCTGGTCGAGCCGGGCAGGGTCACGGTAAATCCAGGCGCTGGCGCCGGCGGTCGGGAAGTAGACTCGCTTGGCAGAAGACGGCACGTAGGTGTCGAGCCGGTCGGCGAGTCCCGTCTCCCGAAAGATGAAGTCGGGCATCAGCCCGAGCACCGAGGCACCGAGCGCGTAGCTCTGGATCAGCCCGTCGACGGTCGCGGTGGCGCTGACACAGGCTCCTCCGGCTCGATCGGCCCGGTCGAGGACGGTCACGGTGTGGTCGGCGCGCCGCAGGTAGTGAGCGGCCACCAGACCGTTGATCCCCGCGCCGACAACGACGACGTTCATGGGGCGCGCCCGCTGCCGAAGACCATTCTGGGAAGGCTCACCGGCTATTCTCGATAGCGTTCAATCAACTGGACGATCCGTTGAGCAGCGTGTACCGCGGCCTGGTGATTCTGTGAGAAATTCAGGCGGATGCTATCGGTGGCATCAGGGCTGAATTCGGTGCCCGGCGTGACGACAGCGTTGGCCTGCGAACGTACGGCACGCACGAAATCATGCAGCGCCAGCGTCAGCGCCGGCAACCGCGGGAAGAGGTAGCTCCCCGCTTCCGGCATGCGGACGGAGAGACCGGGCACCGTACGAAGTACGACGATCAAATCGTCACGAATGGCCTTGTGCTTGGCGGTGCGTTCCGCGAGCCACCCTTCCGGCTCATCGAACCAAGTGCTCAGAACAGCCTGGGAATAGCCCGGTGCGCGAAGCGAGACGATCGCCTGCAACTTCTCCGCGCGGTCAATGATGTGCGGTGCCCCGAACGCGACCCCCAGACGGTACCCGCTCAGGGACTCCGTCTTGGACGGTCCCAGGATGGTGACCACCTTGTCGGGCGCAAGCCCCGCCGCACAAAGGTGCGTGTACGTCTGGTCGGAGTACAGCAGCCGTGAATACAGCTCGTCAGCGATCACCGTAACGCCGTATCGATTGGCGAGCTCGGCAACGCCCGTGATCTCCTGTGGCGAGTAGACCACCCCGGTCGGGTTGTTGGGATTGGAGAAAAGAAAGGTGCGGACGCCAGACTTGAACGCGTCCTTCAGCTGGGCCAGGTCCAGGCCGGCCTTGCCGGTGCATTCCAGGTAGTCGAGCCGTACCGGTACGACCTCGCCACCGAGAAAAACCACCAGCTTGCGGTTCGCGAAGTAGTCGGGCCGTACAATGGCGACTCGGTCACCTGCGTTCACCGCCGCCGCAAGGGCGAGGAACAGTGCCCCTTGCGTACCGGGCGTGATTATCAACTCCTCTGCCGCTGAGATCGCACGGCCAGTGAACGCTGCCAGCTTGCGGGCCACATGGTCACGCACCTGGGCTCCGCCGCGGTACTCCGTGTACGCTTGGGTGCTGCCGCGATGTTCGCCGGCGATGAATGCTTGTAGAGCCCCCGGCGCGGGAGGAAAGGCGGTATCGTTTACGTCGCCGTGGGAGAAATCTACGGCGACTCCTGGCAGTGGTTCTCCCCGCAATGCGACGCCCGGGAGTGAATCGCCCTGTCGCACTTCCTGACCGGGTGCATGGTCGGTGCCGAGCTTCGCGAATTTCGCTTCAAGTGCACTCATAGGACCTCACGATGGCCAACGCGTCGCGGCGGGGCACTCGGTGAGCGACGTCCGCCCACTTGTCATCTGGCGTTCACATCGGTCTGGGGCCTGCTGCGCGATAAGGCATACCGGAGATTGGCTCGCAGGCTGGGGAACGACATGGCAAGCACTCTTCGTAGTAGAGGCACTCGGGTCACTCCGCCCCTCGAGTAAGCCTGTGCGTCTGCCTGACCGACTTGCGCATCAGCTGCAAGCAACCCGCTCGCGCATGCACTATCCTACGTTCCGCCGACCGCCATCGGCGGGTGGCGGGCATCGGCGCTCAGCTCGGACGCGCTTGTCGGCTGCATGCGCTGGTAGGCGGCGCGTTGAGCGAACTGCAACTACTGACGGCTCCGAACGAGGGATTGTCGGCCGCTAGGCCTTCGCGGCTACCAGATTGGCGCGGATGGCCTCCATCTCTTCTCGGTTCGGACCATAGAAACCCGGCGGAGCTCCCCCCGCCATGCGACACAACAGCACCAGTTGAGCGCGGTGGTGGATCAGATGATGCAACAGCTCGTTCCACAGCACATGGCGGATGGTCAGCTGTCGTCCATCGAAGAAGGTCACACTGTCCTCGAGCTGATCGCTCGTGAGACCCTCCAGTCGCGCCACCGCTTGGTCGTGGATACGGCGATATCCTGGCCCCAGCAGCCTTATCTCACGCGGCCGTTTGAGATCCGGCGGCTCGTCTTCGAGGCGGAACCGACGCAAAGCGAGTCCGAAGCTCAGGCACGCATCGATTTCACTCAGGTGCCACGCCATTTCTCCGATCGAGCGTCCGTTGGGGTCGGGGCGGAAGTCGTATTGATCAGGAGGGAGTATTTCCAGAAGTCGTAGCGTGTCCTGGGCCTCTGCATTCCACACGGCAAGGAAGGTCTCGACCTCGTCAGAGTGAATCATGGGATCCTCCAAGATAGGAGAGGTCGTATGCGATTGGCCCTAGAAATGCTACAGGCTCGGCACCACGTGGACTAGTCGGGCCGGAGACGACCACCACTCGAACCGCTGGTGCTGATTCATCGCGGACTTCACCGCGTCAGCCTAACGCACCGCGCATCAGCTGCAAGCCATCAGCTTAACGCCCGCACAAATTTTCGTTCCACTTGCCGAGGGCACGGAGCTCTCGTGCCCGCGTGGTGCTCCATGGCCTTCGGCCTGTCGGCTGCATGTGCGGGCCTACCCAGAGCGGCCTGGATCCGGCGGGCGCTCCGGATTCGTCGGTGTGGCCTTGGGGTTCGGCGGCTCCTTGGTTGTCGGCACCGTGTCTCGAGGCAAGGGCCGGCCGTAGGTTGGCCGATGAGAGCAGGCGCCACTCAGGCCGCATCAGCTGCAGGCCCTCGAGGTCGCGCGGCGAGTTCATGCGCGCTCAACCTCAAGAACTTTGATGCGCCCAGACGCGCCGGCTTTGATGAACACGGCGGCCTTGCGACAATGGAAATGCTCTGCGACAAGACTGACGAGCTCTCGATTGGCTTTGCCGTCTACGGGCGGCGATTTGAGTCTTGCGACCCAAGTCCCATCTGCCGCCTGCTCGAACGACGCCGAGCGCGCATTCGGTCTCACTTTGATTCTCAAGATCACGGAAGCCATTCCTCAGCGGCCTAACGCACTGCGCATCAGCTGTCGGCTGCATGCGCTGGTTAGCCAGCGGGCTCGGCCAGCCTCGACCTGCAACTGCCTCCCCTAAGGAACTACTTGGATCGTGCTTGTCGTCAGGAGCGTGTGCGAGGTCGCGGTCGTCAGCGAGATCACCGTGGCGCCCGCGTGAAGTCCTCTGACCCGCCCGCTCACCGCATCGGCCGTCGCGATCCCGGGGTCCTGGCTGGACCAGCGTAGATGCCCCAACTCGGCGTCAGCAGGGAGGCAGTCGGGGGATGGCGTCAACTGCGCGTCGAGGGTGAGCTCTTGGCCCACCGTGAGTTCCGCCGGATCAGGGCTGACAACCGCCAATCGAATGTTGCAGTGGTCTGGCATGAGTTGGGCCTGATCACAGCTTGCCACCAGTGGCCACGCTACGAAGCTCAGCCAGAGCCATCCCCTCCAGTTTGGCATTGGTTCCTCCATCGGCCGCCAAGGCGTTTGATCAGGTCAGGACCCTTCTATATGACGGACCCCGACCGCCCCTGACGCACGCCCCGCTGCCTAACGCACCGCGCATCAGCTGCAAGCGACTCGCCAGCTCATACATCAACCTTACGTTCCACCGCCGCCAGAGGCCGGGTGGGGGGCATCGGAACCCAGCCTGCAAGCGCTTGTCGGCTGCATGCGCTTGTTAGGCCTCAAGTGCAAGACGACCTGCTCTCAAGACCTCATCATAGTAGCGCTCTAAACCGGGATTCGTCTCCCGGCACCCTCGTACAACGTTCTCCGTCCAGTCCAGGTACTCGCGCCGCCGCTCGAGGCTCCAGCCAGTCGGGGGCGCCGCAGTAATGTCCCGCACGTTAGAGATCTTGTCCCCGAGCTTGATGAGCTTGGCTTTACTGGAGATCGCGTGTGCATGCTCAATCTGCAGTCGCTTCCGCTCAGCCTTCGGCAATTGCTTGTCGTCAGTTACTTCGAGGACCAGGTCTCGCACTTCGATGCCGAACGCAGCCCCGAGTTCCTCCGAAGTAGTTTCGGTGTCTTCGATAGTATCGTGCAAGACTGCCGCTAATAACGTGGGAAGGTCCGTGACCCCGCCCTGCACCGCAAGGAGCGTTGCCACGTCGATCGGATGATTGATATAAGGTGAGGCTGCAACATCCTGTCGCCGCTGGCTGCGATGCTTCAGGGCGGCGAACTGGAGTGCCGTTAGCAACTGTGCCAGTTCCGAAATGCGGCCCCCTTTTCCAACTGCGTTACCAATGGGTCGCAGCGCAACTCTCGCCTGCCTTGAGGCCTAACGACCGGCGCATCAGCTGCAAGCGACTCGCTCACGCATGCATCAACCTTACGTTCCGACGCCCGCCAGCGGCGGGTGGTGGGCATCGGAGCTGAGCACGGGCGCGCTTGTCGGCTGCATGTGCTGGTTCCGTACTCGGACAGGAGGGAGACAAACTCGTCTTGAGGGAGACGAATACAGGTTCGAGGCCCTGACCGGGAGGAGACCAATCCGGACCGAAGGGAGACGAACCGAGCCTACCCGTCCCTCCCGGCCAGCCGCTCGCGTGCCGCCCGAACCAATTCGCCGTTCCCTCCCGCCAACTCGCCGCCGGGCAACGTGAGCGTGTCCTCGAAGCCGATCCGCGTGTCGTACCGCCGAGACCCCGCCTCGTCGATCAGGGGCCACGCGGTCGCGTTCACGCCGTGCAGCAGCCTCGACACGCGCACCTTCCCGGCGTCGAGCACCGCCTCGGTCCGCCCGACGACGGCCATCGCCTCGTCCGCGACCTGCTCACGGGGCTCGAACATCACCCGGAGACATCGGTTGCCCAGCCCGCTCGCGACCAGCCGCTCCGCGGCGAACGGATTGGCGACCCCGGCCTCGATGCCGACGTTCCGCCCCAGGAAGTGGGACGCCAGCTCTGCGGCGCCCTCCTCGTCGAAGTTGATCGAGACGAAGTCGGGGAGAACGGTCCATTCATGGACCGCGGCCAGGCGCTGCCGCGGGTCCGGGATGATCCACGCACCCGTGCTCACGCCGCACGGCACACCATGTTTCCGCACCTCCGCGACGGCGCGAGCCACCCACGCCGCGGCCAGGGTCTCGCGTCCATCGCCGTCCCGAACGTGGAAGTGCACGGCGCCCGCGCCGGCCGCGGCCGCCTCGACGGTGGCGGCGGCGAGTTGAATGGCCGAGACGGGAATGTCCCGGTGCTCGGAAGTCGGGCGACCACCGTTCAATGCTGCTTCGAGGAGCATGGCACAAAGCTACTTGTGTCGATGCCGCTCGCCAGCGTGCGCGCGGCGCGGTTTGCACCCCGCAGGGGCCCACCGTAACTTGACGGGCAAGTCCTCCTCGCCGGCCGCAATTCCCCGAATGGATCGTCCGAAATGCCGCCGACGCTCACGAGAAGGAGCGGTACTTCGATGAGACTCGACCGGATCATCAAGGGCGGGAATGTGGTCACTCCCGCCGGCACCTTCGTTGGAGACGTCGGCATCGCCGGCGAGAAGATCGCGGCGCTCGGCGCGGATCTCGAGCCGGGGCCCGGCACCGACGTCATCGACGCCGCGGGGCATCACGTGTTGCCCGGCGTGCTCGACGTGCATGTCCATCTCGAGCTTCCGTTCTGCGGCACCGTCTCGGCCGACGACTATCGCACCGGCACGCGGGCCGGTGCGCGCGGCGGCGTCACCACGGTGATCGATTTCGCCATCCCCTACGCCGGCGATTCGCTGAGCCAGGCGGCCGACAACTGGCTCAAGAAAGCCGAGGGGAAGTCGCTCATCGACTACACGTTCCACATCTGTATCACGCGGTATGCCGAGCACAAGTCGCAGATCAAGGGGATGGTGGATCGCGGGTTCACGACGTTCAAGGAGTTCATGATCTACGAGTCCGAGGGCTGGCAGTCGGACGATCGTGCCCTCTTCGGGACGCTCGAGCAGATGCGAGAGCACGGGACGATGCTGCTCGTCCATGCGGAGTCGGCCCGGGTGCTCGACGAGCTGATCGCGCGACACCACACCCCGGAGCTGATGGCCCGCTATGGCGCTCGGCTCCATCCGATGACCCGCCCCAATTTCGTCGAGGCCGAAGCGATCCAGCGCGCCGTCCAGTGGTGTGAGGCGACCGGTGGACAGCTCTACATCGTCCACATGTCCACCGCCGAAGGCAGCGACATCGTCCGAGCCGCTCAGGCCCGGGGCGTGCCGGTGCTCGCGGAGACGTGCGCGCAGTATCTCGTACTGGACGACTCGCTCTTCGAGCGGCCCGATGGTCACCTGTACGCCTGCTGCCCGCAGATCAAGAAGCCAAAGGACATCGAGCGGCTCTGGAAGGGCCTCCGCGGTGGCGAGGTGTCGGTGGTGTCGACGGACACCTGCACGTTCTCGCGGGAGCAGAAGGCGATGTGGAATGGGGACTGGACCAAGATCCCGATGGGGCTTCCCGGTCTCGAGACATTGCTTCCGTTGGTGTACACCCATGGCGTTCAGCGCGGTCGACTGACGCTGGAAGAGCTGAGCATGAAGCTCAGCACCAATCCGGCGCGTATCATGGGACTCTACCCACGGAAGGGCGCCATCCTGGTCGGTGCCGACGCGGACATCGCGATCGTCCACCCGACCGCCACCCGAACCGTCACACCATCCGCGATGGAGACCAACGCCGACTGGTCGCCGTATGAGGGATGGGAGCTGGCCGGGTTCGCCCGGACCACGCTCTCGCGCGGCGAGGTGATCGTGGACAAGTACACGGTGGTGGGTCGCGAGGGACGTGGACAGTGGCTCCCCCGCACGACCGCTGGACTCGAGGCTGGTCGCGCGGCGCCCGCATCCACGCCGGCCGATGGGTCAGCGCCTCCCCGCGGCCGCGGCGCACGCGCGGTGCCGGCGTGACGGAGGACATCACACGAAGTCCGCTCTGGAACGAGGATCTCGCCCCGACGCCGCCCGAGCGGCGTACCTGGTCCACCTACAACATCGCCGCGCTCTGGATCGGGATGAGCGTGGTGATCACGACCTATACCCTGGCCTCCGGTCTCATGCAGCAGGGCATGAACTGGTGGCAGGCGATGGTAACCATTCTGCTCGGCAACACCATCGTGCTGATTCCGATGATGCTCAACGCACATGCGGGGACCAAGTACGGGATCTCGTTCCCGGTATTGTGCCGGGCGAGCTTCGGCGTGCGCGGTGCCAATCTCCCGGCAATCCTGCGTGCGATCGTCGCGTGCGGGTGGTTCGGCATCCAGACCTGGATCGGCGCGTTGGCGCTCGATGCCCTCTTCCATGCGGCGTCGCCAGGCTGGGCCGATCTCCCGGCCCATACCGCCATCGCGTTCGCGATCTTCTGGCTGATTCAGGTGGCCGTGATCTTGAAGGGCACGGAAGGGATCAAACTGCTGGAGAGCTGGTCCGCGCCGCTGCTCCTGGGCGGCGGCGCGCTGCTCCTCTGGTGGGCGGTGCGGAGCGGCGGCGGCCTCGGACACCTGCTGCGTGAGTCGGAGCGGTTGCGTGGCGGCAACGCGTCGTGCTGGGCCCTCTTCCCTGCGGCGCTCACCGCCAGTGTCGGCTACTGGGCGACGCTGAGCCTCAACATCCCCGATTTCACCCGGTACGCCCGCAGTCAGCGCTCCCAGATGCTGGGCCAGGCACTCGGTCTGCCGACCACGATGACCGCCTTCGCCTTCATCGGCGTCGCCGTGACGAGCGCGACCATCGTTCGGTTCGGCGAGGCCATCTGGGACCCGGTTGTGCTCATCAGCCGGATCGGTGGAACGGGAACGATCATCTTCGCGGCGCTGGTGGTGCTGGCTGCCCAGCTCACCACGAACATGGCGGCCAACGTCGTCTCACCGTCCAATGATTTCTCCAATCTGAGTCCCCGCCGAATCAGCTACGTTACGGGAGGGCTCATCACCGCGGTGATCGGCATTGTCATGATGCCGTGGAAGCTCTACTCCGATGCGGCCGCCTATATCTTCACCTGGTTGCTGGGGTACTCGAGCCTGATGGGGGCATTGGGCGGCATCCTGATCGCCGATTACTGGATCGTACGCCGCCAACAGCTGGTGCTCGACGACCTGTTCCGCGAGGTCGGAGCGTACACGTACCGGAACGGCATCAATTGGCGGGCCGTGGCGGCGTTCGTGATCGCGGTGCTCCCGGTCATGCCCGGGTTCGCCCGGGCGGTGGCGACACCCGGCGGCACCGTGACCGACCCGAACTTCTTCGACCGTCTGTACTCCTATGCGTGGTTCGTCACGTTCGCGCTGGGGTTCGGGGCGTATCTGGTGCTCCAGCGCCCCCGCCGGGCCGACCAGACTCTCTAGACATCGAAATACCGACACCTGTGATGTATTCACCACGAAGACACGGAGGACACGAAGGCAGCACGGAGCCCGACCCAACACCCCAAGACAATTGTTTTGGGGAGTGGAGTGGGGAGTCTTGGTGCCCTTCGTGCCTTCGTGGTGAACCTTTCAGAAGGGCCTCCGTGCCCTCTGTGCCTCTGTGGTGAACCTGCAAGGAACTTCGAAATGCCCCGAATCGTGAAGTGCGGCCTGATCCAGGCCATCCACGCCTGCTCCACCGCCGAGAAGCTGGAGACGATCCGCGAGGCGAACATCGCCAAGCACCTCGAGCTCATCGAACGGGCAGGGCGGGAAGGCGTGCAGATCCTCTGCATGCAGGAGATCTTCACCGGCCCGTACTTCTGTGCCGAGCAGAGCGCGCGATGGTACGACGCCGTCGAGGCCATTCCGGACGGGCCGACCACCCGCCTCATGCAGGAGATCGCGCGCCGCCACGAGATGGCCATCGTCGTGCCGCTCTACGAGGAGGACGGGGCGGGCATCTACTACAACACCGCCGCGGTGATCGACGCCGACGGGTCGTACCTGGGCAAGTATCGGAAGAACCACATCCCCCACTGCGCGCCGGGATTCTGGGAGAAGTTCTACTTCAAGCCGGGAAACCTGGGCTATCCCGTGTTCAAGACCCGGTACGCCGACGTGGGAGTCTACATCTGCTACGATCGGCACTTTCCCGAGGGTGCGCGGGAACTCGGCCTCAATGGCGCGGAAATCGTCTTCAACCCGTCGGCGACGGTGGCGGGCCTGTCCGAGTATCTCTGGCGGCTGGAGCAGCCGGCGCACGCGGTGGCGAACGCCTACTTCGTGGGCGCGATCAATCGGGTCGGTATCGAGGATCCCTGGCGGATCGGCGAGTTCTACGGGCAGAGCTATTTCTGCAACCCGCGTGGGCAGATCGTGGCGGAGGCCGCACGCGACCGGGACGAGCTGGTCGTCGCGGAGCTGGACCTCGACCAGATCCGCGAGGTGCGGAACGTCTGGCAGTTCTATCGCGACCGGCGGCCGGAGACATACGTCGGGTTGACCAAATTGTAGCAACGCGTGGACCGCGCACGCCCCCTCTATGGACGGCCGATATCCTCGTTCCACAGTGATGGATGCGCGCGAATGAAGTCCGTCATCATCTGCTCGCACGTTCGATCGTGACGCACCTCGACCGTCACCCCTCGGCTTCGCAGCAGGTCTTCCTCGCCCATGAACGTCTGATGCTCTCCGATCACCACCTTGGGGATGCCGTAGAGCAGGATCGCTCCGCTGCACATCGCGCAGGGCGAGAGGGTCGTGTACAGG
>DATBSO010000159.1:0-23190 GCA_036559745.1 Gemmatimonadales bacterium
TGAGCCGGGCGATCGAGATCCCGGACGCGGCCAACCCGTGGAGCACCAAGTTCCACGTGGATGAGCGCCCGATCAACGAGGCGTGGCCCAGCAAGACCAAGAAGGAAGCCAAGGACAAGACGGTCTTCCTCAGCACTCCGGTCAAGGTGACCAAGGGCATCACGGTCACCAAGATCCCGCGGCAAGCGTACAAGACGCGGGACATCACTGGCGGTCTCCCGCGCATCGCGGAGCTGTTCGAGGCGCGGCGGCCCAAGGATCCGGCCACCATTTCCGAGGTGGACGGCGTGGTCAAGTTCGGTGAGATCAAGCGCGGCAAGCGCGAGATCTACGTGTATCCGGAGACCCCGGCCGGCGCCGCCGAGGAGACCGAGCCTCAGCTGTACGAGGTGCCGGCCGGCAAGCACCTCCGGGTGCACGAGGGCGACCGGGTGCGCGCGGGCGACCGCCTGACCGAAGGCCCGGTCAACCCGCACGACATCCTGCTCATCAAGGGCCCGAGGGCGGTGCAGGAGTATCTGCTCAACGAGGTGCAGGAGGTCTACCGGTTGCAGGGCGTGCGCATCAGCGACAAGCATATCGGCGTCATCGTGCGCCAGATGCTGCAGAAGGTGCGCGTGACCGAGCCGGGCGACACCGACTTCCTCGAGGGCGAGACGGTCGATCGGTTGACGTTCCGCGACGAAAACGAGCGGATCGTCAAGCGGAAGAACGAGCCGGCCCAGGCCGAGCCGGTGCTGCTCGGCATCACCAAGGCGAGTCTCACGACGCAGTCGTTCATCTCAGCGGCGTCGTTCCAGGAGACCACGCGGGTGCTCACCGATGCGGCCATCCGGGGAGCCAAGGACGACCTCCTGGGCCTCAAGGAGAACATCATCATCGGCCATCTGATCCCGGCGGGCTCCGGCATCTACCGGTACGCCGAGATCGACATCCAGCCGCCGGCGGGATACGAAGCGCCGCCGCCACGGGTGGAGGAGCCGGTACCGCAGCCCCTCGCTGCGGCCGCCCTCATTGCGGAAGAGGAGTAACAGCCGCACGTAACCTGCCGTCTCAACGCGACGCCCCGGGATTGATCCCGGGGCGTTCGTGTTTGTGTGGCCGGCGACTCGGGGTTGCGCCTGCGCGCCCCGGGTCGATACCCTACGGTCTACTGCTCCCAATGCGGTCTCACGGGAAGACATAGGCAGGGAGGACTTCCTATGCGGTGGACTTCACTTGCGATCGCCGTTGCGGTCGCTGCATGCGCCAAAGGTGAACGCGATCAGGTCTCACACAGTGCGGCGGACAGTGCCACGGCCGCCGACAGCGCGATAGCCGCCGCTCCTGCCCCCGCGGACACGGTGTCTGCTGCCGCCACCGCCGATACCTTAGCCCCGAAGAAGTCGACGAGCGGAGCTGCAACTGCGACCAAGCCGACCAAATCCGGCGCGACGACGACGGCGCCCAAGCCCGCGGAGACGAAGACCGTCTCCTCTGCTGCGGGCGGGCCAACCGGCGCCGAGGCGCTGATGGGGGTTCGGGCCAGTTCGCCGTCTGTGCCCGCGCCGGGACGTCTGTCTACGGACCAGGTCAAGCGTCTGCAGGCGGCGCTCAACAAGGCCGGGTGCCACGCGGGGACGCCCGATGGAGTCGAAGGCGCGGGGACTCAGCGCGCCATCGCCTGCGCGCAGAAGAAGTACAAGCTCGCGAGTGACGACCTGAATGGCCTGTACAAGAAGTTGGGTCTCGATTTCTGAAGCGTTTCACGGTCTGCACGAAATCAGCAGCTCAGCGAGGTCGCCATGAATCTCGAGAGGCCGGTCGCGCCGGATCCGTATCAGCTCCTGCCTAGGGTGGGCTCGTTCACCGTCACCAGCGAGAGCGTGCGGGATGGCGCACCCATGCCGGCCACGTTCGCCCTGGCCGGCGAAAATCGAAGCCCGCAGTTGTCCTGGAGCGGGGCGCCGGCCGGCACGAAGAGTTATACCGTCACCTGCTTCGATCCGGACGCCCCGACTCCATCGGGCTTCTGGCATTGGGTCGCCGTCAACATCCCGGCCAGCGTCACGACGCTCGCCGCCGGGGCGGGGAAGGAGGATGGGTCCGGACTCCCTCCGGGCGCCATCCAATGCCGCAATGACTACGGCACGATGGGATATGGGGGCGCCGCTCCACCGAAGAGCGATCGCCCCCACCGCTACTACTTCGTCGTCCACGCCGTCGATGTCGAAAAGCTCGGCGTCGACAAGAAGACCACACCGGCCGCCGTATCATTCCACCTGGTAGGACACACGCTCGCCAGGGCGATCATCACGCCGACCTTCAAGGCCTAGACGAGCCGATTCGGCGCCTCCTAGTACCCGGGGTTCTGCGTCAGCCCCGGCGCGACATCCCGCTCGATCTGGGGTATTGGGAACAACGTTTGGAATTCCGGAATACCCAACACGGAGACAGCCGTGCCGGTGCGAACCAGATCCGGCCAGCGATCTCCTTCCATCGCGAGCTCGACCCGACGCTCGTGGTCGATTGCCGCAAGAACCTCGGCCTGGGTCGTGACCTCGTTCCCCAAGGTGTGAGGATCGAGTCCGGCCCGATCCCGAAGCCGATTGTACGTATCGACCGCACCGGACAGATCGTTCTCCCTCGCCTGGGCCTCCGCCTTGATCAGGAGTACCTCGCCGAAGCGGATCACGTGCATGTCTTCAGCGCCGACGGTGGTGGCCCACTTGGAGCCTGAGAGCGCTCCATCGTCCGTCAGCGTGATGGACCACGTCAGCCGCTCGTCGCCAGGCTCGTACGCGTCGAACAAATCCTGCGTGGGTGCCACTTCACCTCGGCCATCGAAATCCTCGGAGGTATAGTAGAAACCCTCCAGGCTGAACTGGACCGCGGTGAAGGTCACCTTGAAGATGTCTTCGGGCGTGTCGATGCCCTCGGCGTCGAAGAGGTCGGCATACGGCCCCAGGTCGTACCCCTCGGCGATCACCTCATCCGCTTCGGCGCCCGCGGTGGCGTAATCGCCCTGGTACAGCGCCACCCGCGCCCGGAGCGCGTGGACCGCCCCGATCGTCGCCTGCGTGGTGGGCTCGGTCGAGGTGATGAGGGTCTCCGCTTCGTCCAGGTCGGCGTTGATCTGGGCATACACGTCGGCCACCGGACTGCGGACGATATCCGCTGCCTCCTCGACCGTTTTCACCGGTGCCAGCTTGATGGGAACGTCCCCGTAGAACTTGACCAGATTGTGATAGTGCAGCGCGCGGAGGAAGTGCGCTTCTCCCAGAATCTCGTTCTTCTCCGTCTCCTCCAGGTCGGTCAGTGCCGGCGCCTTTTCCAGGATGATGTTGACCCGGTTGATCCCGTCGTAAATCGCGTTCCAGATATCGTCAGCCGAGGTGTTGTCGGCGCGGAACTGGTTGGCGTCCGCGAGGGCGAAGGAGGTGAGGGTTCCCGTGTGCTCGGCGTTGTCCGAGGGTAGGTCACCGAACAGGAGTATGTCGCGACCGTAATACGAGGTCGCCTGCAGGGCATTGTACGCGCCGATGAGCGCGGTCCGCGCGCCCCTGGCGTCGGTGATGGCGCGATCGTCGGGCAGCTGGTCCGTCGGACTCTGGTCGAGCAGTGAATCGCAGCCGGCCAGTGCTCCCGACAGCGCCAGGGCAAGGGCGAAACGAATTCGCATCGCGAAGCTCCGTGGAGTGGTCATGGCGGCTACCAGGAAGCCTGGACGCCGAACGTCCAGGTGCGGGCTTGTGGATACGCATAGAAATCGGTGCCCAAGCCAACCTGTGAGCTGCCGGTCAGGCTGCCGCTGTCCACGTTGTTGGAACCGTTGCTGTTTACGTCCGGGCTGTATCCGGTGTAATCGGTGATGGTGAAGAGATTGCGCACCGACCCGTAGATCCGCGCGTTGGCGAACCCCAGGCTTCCGGCGAACCGCTCCGGCAGCCGGTACCCCAGCGTCAGATCCTGAAGCCGCCAGTACGACCCATCTTCGATGTAGCGGCTGGAGATCTCCGCTGCGCCGGACACGCCGTCGAAGCTGGCCCGGGGGACGTTGGTGATGTCGCCCGGCTGCTGCCAGCGATCGAGCTCATCACGGAAGTGGTTGTCGAGAAAGAAACCGCCCGAGGCGCTGAAGATCCGCATGGCATTGAAGATCTGGTTGCCTTGACTGAAGACCAGAAATCCGGTGAGGTCGAATCCCTTATAGGTGAACGTGCTGGTGAATCCACCGGTGTAATCGGGCCAGGGCGAGCCGACGATGGTCTCGTCGTCGGCGGTGATCGCGCCGTCGCCGTTCACGTCCTCGAAGATGGCATCGCCGGTCTGGGGATCGACTCCCGTGAAGTGGAGGGTCTGGAATGCACCGAGCGGCTGACCCACCTGGACCCGGTTGATGCTCCGGATGCCGTCGTTGAACGGCTGACCGTTGAACAGGGCGGTAACCCGATTCCGGTTCACGGCGAGGTTGAGCGTGGTAGTCCAGCGGAAGCCGTCAGCACGGTGGGGCTCGATGTTGACGGTCGTGAGCGACAGCTCCCACCCCTTGTTGAGGACGCTGCCGACGTTGTCGAACACGGAGGTGAATCCGGACGTCGCCGAGATCGGGCGCTCGAGCAGCAGATCGTTGGTCTTCTTGTGGTAATAGTCTGCCGTCGCACTGACCCGGCCCTTGGCGAAGACCATGTCGACGCCGACGTCGAACTGCTTCGTCGTCTCCCACTTGAGGTCGGGGTTGGCCAGGTTGGACGGTGCGCTGCCCGGGATGTTGCCGTAATTGGCGTCAGTGATCAGCCCCTGGAACGGGAAGTCGCTGATCGCCTGATTGCCGGTGAGACCGTAGCTGGCGCGGAGCTTCAGGAAGTCGAAGAAGCCGCCCTTGAGAAACGACTCGTCGCTCAACAGCCAGGCCGCGGACACCGAGGGGAAGAACCCCCACCGGTCGTTGACGCCGAACCGGGACGAGCCGTCGGTCCGGACGCTGGCGCCAAAGGTGTATTTCCGATCGAGGGTATAGCTGCCGCGGGCGAAGAAGGAGATCAGGTTGTTGCGCGAGTTGGTCGCATCTCCCTCGCTCAGCACCGCCGCATTGCTCACCTGGGTCAGCTCATCGCTGCTGAAACCGTCACCGCGGATGAAGTTGAGCTCCGACCGTGTCAGCTCGAGGCTGCCGCCGGCCGTGGCGTCGAGCTCGCTCCTGGTCCCCAGGTTGGGGACCAGGGTGAGAAAGTTGTCGATCACGTAGCGGTCGGAGGCGGAGTAGCCGCTCTTCGCGGTGCCTCCGAGTCCGGCCGCCTCCGACCCGCTGACGCGGGCCGATTGGAACTGATTCTCCTTCAGGTTCACCAGGTCCACGCCCAGGCGGCTCGTATACTGGAGGCTTGGCGTGATTCTGAGACGGGCCTCGACGTTGCCGAGGATGTTGACGGAGCGTGCTTCCACGGTGTTCAGATTCGCGAGCGCCACCGGATTGACGTAGGTGAGACCATCGTCCGGACCGGCAAAATCTCCGTTCGCGAGTCGGATCGGCGTGAGAGGCGATTCGCCGATCACGTTGGTGATGATCCCTTCACCGCTGCCGTCACCCTCGACCCGGTCGTTGTGGTCGCTCGTCACCGCCAGTGAGGTGCTCAAGGCGAGCCGGCCGGTGGGATTGAAGTCGAGGTTGAGCCGGCCACCGACGCGCCGATAACCCGAGGGGCTGACGATGCCCGACTGGTCGAACCAGGTCCCACCGATGCGGTAGCGGAGCCGTTCATCTCCGCCGCTCAAAGCCAATTCCGCGCTGCTCACCGGCGCCGAGCGCAGGGCCGCGTCCTGCCAATCGACGCTGATGCTGTCGGCCACGCCGATCTGCCCGTAGAAGTCGGGGTCGTACCCATCGTTGGTGGCGCTCTCGTTGAAGAGCTCCAGGTATTCGGTCGAGTTGAGGAGGTCGAGCCGCTTGGCCGCCGACTGGGTGCCCACGTAGCTGTTGAAGGTGACCGTGGGCTTGCCCTCGACACCTCGCTTGGTCGTGATGACGACGACGCCGTTCGACCCGCGCGATCCGTAGATCGCGGATGCGGCGGCATCCTTCAGGATGTCGACCCGATCGATGTCGTCCGTGCTCAAGCCGCTGAGCGCCGCCACGCTCTGGCCGCCGAGGCCGAGCTGCGAGATGTCACCGGCGACGATCGGGACACCGTCCACGACATAGAGCGGATCGTTGTTCGCCGATACCGAGGCGGCGCCACGAACCCGGAGACTCATTGCGTTGCCCGGGTTCCCCGCGTTCTGGATCACCTGCACCCCGGCGGCCTTGCCCTGGAGCGCTCCATCGATACTGGCGATCGGCTGATTGGCGATCTCCGCAGCGCTCACCGACGAGACGGATGTGCTGAGCTCTCCGCGCAACGTGCTCCCGTAGCCCACCGACACGATCTCTTCGAGCTGTGCCGCGCTGGACGACAGCGGTACGTCGAGGACGGTCTCCCCGCCATCCGTGAGCGTGACGGAGCGCTGCGCAGGCGCGTACCCGATCATCTGGATGCGAACGATCGCCGGCCCCGCCGGAGCACTCCCCAGGGCATACTGCCCGCGGTCATTTGTCTCGGCGCGAAGGCTGGTCCCGACCAGACTCACGGACGCACCCTGCAGCGGCTCCCGCGTCAGGGAGTCGGTGATGGTGCCTCGGAGGGTGGCGGTCTGTGCCGACAGCGAGGTCGCGGCGGCGAGAATGCAGGCCAGCGTGAGCAGAACGTTTCGAAAGCGGTGCATGGGCCTCCCTCCGGGAAGTGCGACTGACCACGACTATGCTCCGGCGATGGTGACGCGGCCGGTCGCGGGATCGAACGTGCCGCCGGGGGGCAGCACGTGAACGTGCAAGTCCGTGACGCCCAGCACCGGACGCGCTGGAGACGTCACCTTCGCCTTGCGGGCGTCGTAGATGACGACCGCGCTTTCGCCCAGGACGCGCCACTTGCCGTCCGGGCTCACTTCGATGGCCGTGTTCTCGTCGATCCCGACCCCGATCAGCGTGGGATGTTCGAGCACGGCGCTCATGAGCCGGTTATGGCGCTCGCGCCGGATGAAGTGCTGATCGACGATGGCGGTAGACAGAAATCCGAGCCCGGGAGTGATCTGGATGCGATGGCGTGCGAGTGCCGGAAACTCGTCGCCGTAATATCCTGTCGTGTCTCCCGGCGGCGTCTGATTGCCGGTGATCATCGAGTCCGACATCACCGCGGCTCCGGCAGACGTGCCCCCGACCACGGCGCCGGCCCGGTAGCGCGCCTGGATCGCCCGAAGCGTTGCCGTGGCGCCGATCGCGGCGGTGAGACGATCCTGGTCACCGCCGGTGAACCAGATGCCGGTGGCCGAATCGAGACTCTTCGCTACGGACTCGGTTTCCGCTTCCGCTCTCCCGACCAGCACCACGTAGCCGCGCGCTCCCAGGCTGTCGAACTCCGCCACCATCTCCTTGCCGCTCTCGGCGGCCTCGCCGCTCGCCATTGGCAGGACGGCGATCACGGCCTTGCCACGGCCACCGGCCAGGTCGACGAAGCGTCGCATCACGTCCGCACCGCGGCTGCCGCCCCCGACGATCACGAGCGTTCCCTTCGGGTGGGGAGGCGGGTGATCGGGTGGAGCGAGCAGAGGCAGGCATGCGGTCACAGTCCAGACCGCGCGTCGAAGACCGGGGTGAAGCATCATCATGATCGTTGGGCTTTAGGAACCGGATTCTCGGGAGGGGGCAGGGGCGGATCGGGCGGAAAACCCGAGACGCTGGGAGACGCCTGCGGCCGCTTCGCGGACGAGCTTGGTCAGTCTCGGCAGGCGCCTGTTGGTGAATCGGGTACTCGGCCCGCCCAGCGATACGGCCGCCACCACCTGGCCAGCGTGATTTCTCACCGGCGCTCCGACGGCGACGTACCCTTCCTCGAGCTCGCCGCGTGCCGTCGAATAGCCGGCTCTGGACACACGTCCCAGCTCCGCGGTGAGTCGCGCAGCCGTCACGATGGTGGAGGGTGTGAGCCGCCGAAGCCGTCCGTTGGAGCGCCTGGTCAAACGCTTGACGAGGCCGGGCTCCCGTTCGAGTGCCGCCGCGAGCAGCACCTTGCCGGTGGATGTCGCATGTGCCGGCCACCGCGTGCCGACCGAGGGCGACGTTCCGATCAGGTGGCCGCCCTGGACCTCGTCCAGGATCACCGTCTCGTCGTCCGAGAGGATCTCGATGCTCGCGGTCTCGCCGGTGGCGCGGGTGAGATTCTCCATCTCGGGCCGCGCGGCGCTGGCGATGCTGTTGGAGCGCTGGGCGCGGGCGCCCAGCTCGATCGCCGCGGGTCCGAGCCGATACGCACCGGACGCTTCATGCCGGGTGACGATCCCCTCCCGCTCGAGGGCGGTGAGCAGGCGGAGCGCCGTCGGCTTGCTCAGGCCCAGCTCGCGCGAGAGCGCGGCGAGAGTCCATTCCGGCCGAGCGTCCGTAAAGGTGCGCGCGATGCGGAGCGCGCGCCCGACGGCCTTCGTGCCGGCGATGCGGGTATCGGATTTGAAACCTTGTTTCACGGTAGAGCCAATGTTCCGGCTCAACCGTCCGATGTCAAGGCAGGTGTGCTAGTACTTCCGGCCGGTCCAGATCGAGCGGACGGTGTTCCATGCCCGCTGCAGCTCTTCCGGAGGCGTGAGGAAGGCGTGGCCGAGGAGAATCCCCACCATGTAGACGGCGGCCTGGGCGAGCGGCGACGGGTCGGTGAGCGAGATCGAGAGCATTGGTCGGGTTATCTCGGAGTGGTGGCCTGAATCAGCGGGGCGTCGAGAGTCTGACGGATCCGCTGGCGGGTATCGACGAGGTGCGCGCGAGTATACGGGTCGAGATCCGGTCTCGGCGCGCCCAGGACGCGGTCGAGTTCGGTGGCGAGGGACGTGAGCGTCATGCGGGCCAGCGCGCGGGCGTCCTCGGGCGTCCCGGGCGCGGGTGAGAGGGCGAGCCGTGTCATCGTATTGAGGTGCAGCCGCTGGAGGTCACGCCGCGTGGAGCTGATGTTCCGGCCGCGCGCCGGACGGCCCGGCGTCGTCGCGGACACCTCGGACCAGATCGCCCCGTTGAGCGTCGAGAAGAGCTCGGGCAGCCCCATCTTCGGCTCGCCATCCGAGGTGCGCAGCTCGGCGTCGCGAATTCGGGCGAGCACCACCGGATCGAGCAGCTGGGTGAGAAGGGCGCCCTGCTGATTCAGCGCCCAGTCGTGGACCGGGAAATCGGCGCGGGTTCCGTACGGCGACGCTCCCCAATGGCTCCAGCGGTCTGGACCGAGACGACTCAGCAGGGATGGCTGGAACCGGTACGCCTTCTCGCCGAATCCCGCGTCGGCGATGAACCCGAGCGCCTCGCGCTGGCGCGCAGCCGGCACGTTGACGAGCGCGGGCCGCTCGCCCGGGTCTCCGCGATGGTCGCGGGAGATCGTCGCGCCGCCGAGGTACTTGGTGGTGACGAGCAGCGCGTACCACCGGTCGGCGAGCAGGTCGGTGAAGACCGACCGGAGGCGCGCGTAACTCTGTCCCGGCGCCACCACGCGCGTCTCGAGCGAGTCGAACAGACCATCCACCAGCGTCACGCGGTCACGCGCCCAGGCCAGCGGATCACTGGTCTGGTCGTAGCGCGAGATGGTGGGATCGAGGCCCGCCGCTCCGAAGCCGGCGTCCTCGTCCGAGCCGTAGAGGTGCTCGGGATCGGCCGCCTCGGCGGCGATCGTCTTGAGGCCGTTGAGCTCCATGTCGGGCGTCCAATTGGGCAAGCCATCGCCGCCCCCTCTCGACATCGCGGGCTCGACGAACGCACCACCGATCGCGGCGTATCCATACGAGATGGCCCAGCGGTCGTAGGAGCCGATCGTCGGTGAGTAGTAGTCGCCTTGCCGGGCGGGATCGAGCGCGAGGGACGGAGGCATGTAATCCATGACCGAAACGCCGAAGCCGTGGGTGCTGGTCCAGCCCTTGTTGGCGAGCTGGGCCGCGCTGGCGCCCGCCGACCCGCGGAAATTGTGGCGCAGCCCGAGCGTGTGACCGATCTCGTGCATGACCAGGGCCTTGAGGGCCTGACCGATGTAAGCCCGGTTCGGAGCTTCCCCGGCGCCGATGTCGCCGCGAGCGGCCATGAGCGCGGTAGCCACGCCGCCGTCGCGGGCGAGTCCTTCTCCATACCGGCAGAGCGAAAGGTCACCCTCGACGCTGGTCGCGACCGAGTCGTCCTGAAATGCCGATTCGACGGAGGCGATGGGAGTGGTGAATTGGCCCGACTGGCCCCTCCAGCGCTGGATCCAGCCGGCGGAGATCAGCACGTCGGCGTTGAGGATCTCGCCGGTGCGAGGGTCGACGCTGGTCGCTCCCACCGCGTAGACGGAACGGTTGGTGGCGGTCCAGCGCACGGTGGAGTAGCGGGCGTCTTCGGCGCTCCAGGAGCTGTCGTCCGGCGCGTCGAGCACCCGGATCGCGTCGCGAATCCCGGCCTCTTCGAAGGCGCGGTTCCACTCCAGGATTCCGGCGCGGACGTAGGGACGCCATTCGACGGGAACCGTGCGGTCGATGTAGTAGGTGATCGGTTGGACCGGGACGCTCGAGGCAGCCGATGGATACTTCTTCTCCAGGCGCCAGCGGTTGATGTACCGCACGAAGAAGTTGTCCGCGGTGTCCCGGGAGAAGTCCTTCATGGCAGACACGAAGTAGCCGACCCGGTCGTCGGCATATCGCTGCCGCATCGGCGTCGCGGGCAGCGCGAGCAGCGAGTAGTGGACCCCGATCGGGATGGAGCGGTAATCGGAGACCGTCTCGAGGCCCAGGTTCCGTGGCGTCCCGAAGGTGAGACGGACGTCGGCCTCGACATTGGTGGGGTAGAGACGCAGCTGCTGGAAGCTGGACCGATCCTTGTCCAGGGTGATGCTGGCCGTGACCTTGCGCTGGGCCGCCGCGGTCTGCAGCACGGTGCCCACGTCGCCCCAATCGGACAGGAAGAAGGGCGTGATGTCGATGAGGACATCGCCTTCCTTCCGCTCCGAGGCGATCTCGAACGATTGGCCGACCGAATGGCCGAAGGAATAGCCGACCGTCCGGGCCATGGGCGTGCCTGGCGTGGCGGCGAGGTGCGAGTTCACCACCCAGAGCTCGACCCGGTCGCCCTCGCGATGGAATCGGACGAGGTCCGAGCGGAGGGTCGAGCCGCCGTCGAGCCCCAGATCTCCGATGCCCTGGGATAACTGGGCGACGAGGAGATAGTCCCGGTCGAATTGAGCCGGGGAGATCGAAAGGAAGACGTCGTTCTGCTTGTAGTAGATGGTGAACAGCCCGGTCCCGATCGTGCTGCCACGCGTGACTTCGTTGAAGGGGCGTCCTGACAGATCGGATTGCGCATGCGCCGGCACTGCGACAACGGCGAGAAGCGACAGGAGGAATGGAAAGGTGGTGCGGTGCACTCGGGCTCCGGCGTTTGGACTTGAACGCCGGGTGCACCCGGCCGCTGAATATCGGGTGGCAAGTTGGGGGCCGTGGAGGTGGCTTGGCCTATGTGGTTGCGGGGCTTGCGATTCGAGAGTGGAGCCGTCGAGAAAGCATGCAGCGGGAAGGGCAAATGGCGAGAAAGCTCGCGGCAGGCGGTTCCTTGACCTAACCTCAATCAAGCTCTATTTTTGCAAGTCTATCCCCGAAAACGGGGCTGTTGACCCAACTCTTAAGAGCGCATGCCGACCATTAATCAGCTCATCCGGCGCGGCCGGAAAGACGTCCTGGCCAAGGACAAGGCCCCGGCCCTCAAGTCCAATCCGCAGAAGCGCGGTGTCTGCACCCGGGTCTACACCACCACTCCCAAGAAGCCCAATTCGGCGCTCCGCAAAGTCGCCCGCGTTCGGCTCACAAACGGGTTCGAGGTGACGGCCTACATCCCCGGTGAGGGGCACAACCTTCAGGAGCACTCGATCGTCCTCATCCGGGGCGGCAGGGTGAAGGATCTCCCGGGAGTGCGCTACCACATCGTGCGCGGCACGCTCGACTCCGCCGGCGTCAACGACCGGCGCAAGAGCCGGTCGAAGTACGGAGCGAAGCGCCCGAAGGGTGCCTCGTCAGCCAAGGGAGGCGCCAAGTGAGCCGGCGCAATAAGGCGGTCAGACGCCCGGTTCCCCCTGACCCGCGCTACGACAGCCAGACGGTCTCCAAGTTCGTGAACAACCTCATGTTCGAGGGGAAGAAGAGCGTCTCCGAGGGGATCTTCTACTCGGCGATGGACCTGATCGAAGAGCGGACGGGCCAACCGGGCGTCTCCGTCTTCAAGCAGGCCGTGAACAATGCGAAGCCGACCCTCGAGGTGAAGAGCCGCCGCGTGGGTGGCGCCTCCTTGCAGGTACCGGTCGAGGTTCGCCCCGATCGCCGCACCGCGCTCGCCATGCGTTGGCTCATTTCCTTTTCCCGCGCGCGCACCGAGAAGACGATGTCGGAGCGGCTGGCCGCGGAGCTGATCCTCGCCTCCAAGGGCGAAGGCAATACCATCAAGAAGAAGGAAGACACGCACCGGATGGCCGAGGCTAACCGGGCGTTCGCGCACTATCGCTGGTAGGTCCGCCGGCGGCAGAATGGGAAAGGGAGGCGATCATGGATCGCCTCCCTTTTTGTGTCTGCCATCCGCCTGACCGCCTACCGCATTGTGAACCCCGCTGGCTGAGGACTGGCGGCGACGAACAGCTCGTCAGCCGGTCCGATCGCGACCCCAACGGCTCCCAGGTCCCGCGAATCCTTGGTCGTATCCGCCCATCTCGGATACACCAGACGCTGGGGCCTGACCGGACCGTTGGCCCCGGGTGCGAAGACTGCCACGACGCCGTGCGACCAGTAGTTCGCCAGGTACACCGCGCCACGATCGTCGACGGCGATACCAGTGGGCCAGATAAGTCCCAGGCCGCCGCCCGAGCTATGGCGGCCGCCGGTGACGATGATGCTTCGCACGGGTTCCACTGCTCCCGCGACCCGTGGGGCATACACGGTGACGGTGATGAAGGATGTTCCGTACTTCCCCATACCGAAGCTATTCAGGACATACAGCGTATCGCCTCGACCGACCGCGAGGCTGATCGGCACCCGCAGCAAGGTATTGGGCCCCGTGATGACCCTGATGGGAGCAGCGTTTCCTTCCGCGTCGGGGCGAAAGACGCTGACACTGGGACCTACGTCGCGCCAGGACGTTCCCTGGCTCACGACGTATATGTCCCCCCGGCTATCGACGACCACGTCCCTTATCTGATCCAGCGTCGTCGCGGGGCCGTTGATGACCCGAATGGGAGGCCCGTCCTCGTCGGTGGTCGGCGCGAAGACCCGCACCCCGCCATCGCCTACGACGTAAACGTTGCCTTGCCGGTCCACATCCATGCCGAGCGCGCCATTGGATCCGACATCCGCCACGGCGATCGATCGAATCGGCATCCCATCTTCGGTCGCCCCGCGCTGATACACCGTCACGACATGGCGGCTCATGACGTACAGGCGTCCCGCGTCGTCCGTCGCCAGATCGCGAGGGCTACACAAGCTGGTGTTCGGGCCCGCGAGGGAACGAATCGGTGTGCTGGCGCTGTCGGCGGTGAGCGCGTTGAAGATGTTCACCACTTGATAGGTCGGCGAGGAGATCGCGTATCGGGACGGGGGACAGGGCGAAATGGCCGCTTTGTCCTGAGCGGCGAGATGCGGCGGGCCAGGCACACAGGCCCAAAGGGCAAAAATCCAGCCGGCGTGACGTGCGATCATTCGTCTCATTTGTCAGGACCCTCCGATCGTGCGCACCGGCGCCGCATTGCCCGAGGCACCCGGGGCGTACACCGTCACGGTGAACGCGTTCACCACGTACAGCGTGTCATGGGCATCGAGTGCGACGCCAACGGGCCATTTTAGTCCCGTCGCCGGGCCGGCGATCATGCGGATCGGGCGTACGTCTTCCTCGGCCTCGGGCTCGTAGACGGTGATCGAGCCGGGGCCTGCCCCCGACCTATTCGCGACGTAGATGTTGCCGAGGCGATCTCTCGCTAGTCCCAAGGGGGCGTTGAGACGCGTGTAGCTGCCTTCGATCGTCCGCGTCGGGCCGGTGTTGCCGTCGGCGCCCGGGCGGTAGACCATCACGGAGCCGCGATCGGGGCCGTACGCGTTGAGGTCGCTCACGTCCTTCCCCTTGGCGACGAACAGCTGACCCTTGGCATCCACGGCGATCCCGCTTGCCTGCGCAAGCACCACCGAGTCCCCCTCGAGAACGCGGATCGGTGCGTGCTCGCCATCAGCGTCAGGCGTAAACACGGTGACGCGATTTTTTCCGAACAGGAGCCGGCTCATTCCCAGCACGTACACGGTGTCGCCCCGGCCGAGCGCGAGCGCGCTCGGTGCGATGAGTCGGGTGTCGCTGCCGACGAGAGTCCGCTGTGCGGGTGCCGCGCCGTCGGCATCGGCCGAGTACGTCCGCACAGAGCCCTGATCGTCATTCCAGGTGTACGCATTGGCCACGTACAGTGTGCCGTCGTCGGCGACCGCAAGAGCCGTCGGCAAGAACATTCGCGTATCGAGGCCTTCGATCGTGCGGATCGGGCTGGCGTCGCCAACGGCGTCGGCGGCGTAGACCTCGATGGAAGCGGCGGGCGTCAGCGGGTCCATTGCGCCAAGATCGTTCAGCACGTAGATCCGACCGTCGCGGCCTACGGCGAGGGACACTGGATTCGTGAGCCTGGTATGGCTCCCTTCGATCACCCGTGCCGGGACAACATTCCCTTTGACCCTGCGCGGGAACACCGTGATGCGTTTCGGACTGGCGCTCATGTCCGGATCGCCAGTCAGGACGTACAGCGTTCCATCTCGTCCCACCGCGATATCCCGAACTCCGACGAGCCCAGCCTGGGGTCCTCCGACGATCCGCTGCGGTGTGGTATCGCTGCTTTGGGCGTCGGTGTAGACAGCCACGGCCTTCGGCTCGCTTCGCACCGAGAAGAACTTGACCGGCGATGGCTGTGGTGGTCCGGTGTCAGGCACCACGGCGGTTGTTCTCGGGGCGGCGTACAGGGTGCCGTCAGGACCGACCGCGACGCGGGTCGGGTGGAACCCTGAAATCGCCGCTTCGTCGAAGATGCTGCCACCGCGGGATGCCGCCTTCGCCTGGAACACCCGTTGGCGGGGTCCGTCGTTTCCCCAGGAGGTCAGCGCCGAATTATCGAGAGTGACGAGATTGCCCGCCGTATCGACCGCAATGTCCAGAGGCCTGGTGGCAACGGATGTGTCCGGGAGGGTCGCCTCGGGCGCGACGTCCCCGGTCGCGTCTCGGGCGAACGCCACCACGGCCTTGTCGGACTCGAGGGAGCCGTAGAAGCCGCCCATATTCGAACCGAGACTCTTGCCGTTGGCGACGTAGATCCGTCCACGTCGCCCGAGCGCAATGCCGACCGGAGTCTGGAGCAATGTGTGAAGGCCCGCAATGGTCCGGATCGGTGCGGCGTTCCCCTCCGCGTTGGCCGCATACACGGTGATCGAGCCCTTGGCCCGGCTTTGCTGGCTGCCGACGGAAACGAGGAGGCGCCCGTGCGAGTCGATCGCGATGCCCTGGGGTGAAACGAGATCGCTTCCCGATCCGCCGATCCGGCGGATCGGGGCCGCGGGCCCCAACGCGCCCGGGGCGAACACGACGACGCTCGAGTCCCCGGCGCTGGCCACGTATACGGCTCCCCGCGCATCCACGGCGATGCCGGTGGGATACTTGAAGAAGGGAGCGGTCTCACCGTCACCGACCGGGGCCGGTGAGCGGACCGACGATGGTAGCACCGGGGCCGCTACGGCGAGGAGCAGGATGGACGCGGGGATTCGCCAACGCGCGACGCGTGCAATCATGCCGATGTTCTCCTCTTGCTATCGTGCCTCGATCGTCCGGACCGGGAAGGCGTCTTCGGGGCCGGTGGCGATGTCGCGAGGTGCATTGGAGCTCGGGCCGCGCGAGGTGAAAACCATCTGCCGCGGAAAAGCGGCGACGAACAGCTCGTCGCGAGGGCCGATCGCGACGGCCGTGGCACCCATGTACGACCAGGCACGTCCGTTCGCATCTTCGGCCGGGCCGATGCGAACCCGCCGTTCCGGAATGGCCTCTCCGCCGGCACCCGGGGCATACACTGAAACGAACTCCGAGGCGTAGTCGGATAGAAATACCGCCCCCCGCGTATCTACCGCGATCCCGGTAGGGAATCTTCCGCCGCGAATGGTCTGACCTCCGGTAACGGTAATGGTCCGGACCGGCTCGACGTCACCGTTGCTGCGAGGCGAGTACACCGTGATGCTCACGTTCCCGAATCCGTACTTATATGTCGGACCGGTCCCCCCGAACGCGTTCAGGACGTACAGCGTATCGCCCGGGCCGATCGCGAGACGGCTCGGCTCTCGCAGCAGCGTATTGGGCCCGGCGATTCTCCGGATAGGCTCCGCGTCGCCTGTGGCATCGGGTGCGTAGACCGTCACCGAGCCCTCCGTGTTGTCGGTATATGACTCTCCCCGGTTGACTGCGTAGATGTAGCCTCGGCTATCGATGGCGACGTCGCCGGGTTGCGACAACAGCGTTTGTCCTCCTCGAATGATGCGAAGCGGCATCGCGGTGTCGGTGGTGCTCGGGGCGTACACCCGAATCGCTCCGCGGGCCGCCTTTCGTGAGGGGCCATTGGCGACATACAGCGTGCCGCGCCGGTCCAGGACGATCCCACGAGGGTCACCGAGGCGCGTGCGCGGACCGGAAAGGCTTCTCACCGGGACGGCGGCTCCGCCTGCACCAGGCCGATACACCCGCACGGCGATGTCCTCGATGTCGGCCGCGTAGAGCGTGTCGGCTGCCCCGAGGGCCACTCCGAGAACGCCTCTCTCGTCGGGATCTTCGATCACCCGGACGGGGGCCGCGCTGTCGCTCGCGCCCGGCGCGAAGACGGAGACTCTGCCATTCCGGTTGGCGATGTAGAGCATCCCATCCCTCCCCACCGCCAGCCCGTGAGGGTCCGGCACGAGGAGCGAGCGCACCGGGGTCACCCGGCCGTAGGAGTGCGGGCCAAAGACCCAGACGTGGCCGTTGGACCTGACGTAGAGCGTGTCGTGGGAATCGAGCGCCAAGAATGTGGGCCCGCTGAACGGGCGACCCTGAGGCTTGTAACTCAGGTGGGCCTCCGTCGTCCACACGGGCGCCACGTTCCCCGAGGAGCCTGGACGGTACACCGTGACCACGTTCGCGCCCGCGTTGGCGACGTAGAGGTATCCCCGGCTGTCGAAGGCGAGCCCGTACGGCCTGCCCAGGCCCGTAAGGGGCCCGGTGAGATACGCGACAGGGGGGACGTTCCCGTTCGCTCCGCGCCCGAAGATCCGGACCGTGTCTCCCGCCTCATTAGTGACATAGATGCGGCCCTCGGCATCCACGGCAACACCGTACGGCCGCCGCAGCCCGGTGCGGGGTCCCGCGAGCATCCGGGAGGGTCGCCGTTCCCCTGCTGCTCCGCGCTCGAACACGAGAATGGACCCGGAGTCACTGGGTGGCGATTCCCAGGTGACCACGTACGTGTTGTCGCGGCGATCCAACCCGATCGCTATCGCCGGCATCTCGAGCGTCTTGATCGGCTCGGCATCTCCAGCCGCACCGGCCTCGAACACCGAGATGACGTTATTGCGGCTCATCACATGCAGGCGTCCCCGCCTATCGACGGCGAGATCCCGAGGGCTGCACAGCGTGGTGTGCTCGCCGCGAAGCGAGCGAAGCGGCGGGGTGGACGTGTCGGCCGTTACGCCAGGGTAGACGTGGATGACCTCGAGGACGCCGCGCGTCCCCGTCATCATGAACCGATTGCTGTCGCACGGCGCGATTCCGGTGGGCGCCGGCGCCCCTGCGGAGCCGGTTGCCTTCTGGAAACCGGTGAGGGTGAGCGTCAGCATCACAACAACGAGAGCGGAGCGAGAAATCATTGTCGCTGCCCTCCTCAGGTCTACCGTGCCACGATAGTCCGAATGGGGGATGCGTCTCCCCGAGCGTTCGGGGCGTACACCGTCACGCTGGAAGCATTGACGACGTACAGCGTGTCGTGCGCGTCGAGTGCAACGGCGGCGGGTGCCTGAAGATCCGTCGCCGGGCCCGCGAGCGTGCGGAGCGGATGCACGTCTCCATCGGCCTTGGCGTCGTACACCGTCACGGAGCCCGGTCCGGTCCCATAACGATTCGGCACGTAGAGTCTGCCCTGACGGTCGACGGCGAGGCCGCCGGGGCCGTTCAGCTTGGTGAATCCGCCGGTGATCACGCGGACCGGCGCCTCGCCGGTGGTGCCGGGCCGATAGATCCGGATGGCCCCGAGGTCGGGACCATACGCATTGAGGCCCGATGCCTGCACCGGATCCGCGACGTAGAGATACCCCTGGGCGTCGATCGCCAACTGCCGCGGGAGCCCGGGGTCGAGGGAGAAGAAGCGTGAACCGCCTGGGAGCCCGGTCGTCGGCCCTTCGATCGTACGGACTGGGGGGGCGCTCCCGCCTGCCTCGGGCGGATACACCGTGATGCGCGTGAGCTGGCGGCTGAGGACGTAGAGGGTATCGGCGCGGCCGATCGCGATGCCTTGCGGTCCCGCGAACCCGGTCGCACGCCCCGTCAGGGTACGCTCGGCCTGGTCGCCCTCGGATGCTCGAGCGGCGAAGGTCTGCAGGGAGCCGCGATCGTCGTTGTAGACGTCGAGATTGGCGACGTAGATCGTCCCGTCGTCCGCCACCGCGATGCCGCTCGGCTTACTCAGATGGGTTGACCATCCCTCGATCGTCCGGATCGGCGGGGCGTCGCCCGCCGCGTCGGACGCATAGACCGTGACGGTGCCCCGCCCGAATACCGGCTCCTCCTCGCTCCGATTGTTCGCAACGTAGATGCGGCCTTGGCGGTCCAGGGTGAGACTCACCGCGCCCTTGAGCCCGGTCGCCGGTCCCTCGATGGCACGAATCGGCGCGACGTCGCCGGCAGCATTCGGGGCAAACACCGCGATGCGCAGGCCGCCTTTCTGGGTATTCCCCAGCACATACAAAGAGCCATCCCCTCCTACCGCCAGATCGGCGATTGCCCGGAGATCGGCGTTCGGGCCTTCGATCGTTCGGAGCAGGGTAGTATCCCCCTGTTCATTGAGCCGGTAGACGGATATGAAGGCGTGCCCGATCATGCTCTCCAGAATCGATTCGACCTTCTTGAACGTCTGCGCGGCCGTGTCCGTCTTGGCTGGCGGCGTCTCGGCTGGCTTGTTGTCCGGCTTCTTGGCCGGAACACGCTCCAGGAGGTTGGGTCCGATCCGGACGTTTTCCGCAGACAGAGGATTCTGCGAAAACTTCCGCGTCATGGAGGCCATGATGTCTTCCATCTGTGAGGCCGTGCTTCGCGCCACGAAGAACTCACCGCCCGGACCCAGGGCGACGCGCGTCCCACGGAGACGGGGTATGCTGTCGGGTGACACGCGAGCGTAGGGCCGGCTGATCCGCACTATCGCCTGGTTGTAGCTCGTCACGCCTCGCGCTGTCAGCACCAGGAGTCGGCCCGCTCCCGCGGCGACATCCTGCGGCCTGATGGTATCGGGGCGCTGGGCTGGACCAGGGAAGGGGCGCGGCTCACGTGGCTCGACGTGGTCGACCACCTGGCAAATCCTGCTGCCACTGGTCGGCGGAGGTTGCCCGCAGAGCGTGTCCACGGTCCTCGCCGGAGTCGGTGGACGTGAGGGCGGCGGAGCCTGCACGATCGTATCGATGATGTCGAGGAGGGTCTGCTCGGGCTGAACATCGCCGGAGGCCAAGGGATTGAACGCGAGCACCGTCGAGCCGACATCCCGCAGGAGGCCATTGACGCTGAGGACGTTGCCGCGTGGTCCATTGCGTACGTAGAGACGGCCTCGAGGACCCAGCGCGAGGGCGCTGGGCTCGCTGAGGCCGGTCCGCGATCCGGCGATGACTCGCTCGGGCACCGCGTCCCCCGTGGCTCCGGGCCGGTAGACGATGATCGAGCCGTTTCCCTGCGCCCGGTGCTGCAGACTCGATACGACGATGCCGCCGCGGGAGTCGAGCGCCACCGCCTGCGGCGAGACAAGCCCGCTCTGCGGACCGATCCGGCGGACAGGCCTGGCCAGACCCTTAGCGCCAGGCGCGTACACCACGACACTCGAATCGCCCTGGCTCGAGATGAACACCGCGCCGTCCTTTCCGACGGCAATACCGGTCGGGTTCTTGAAGGCGGGCAGGGTATCCGGCTGGGCTGGTCCCCCAGGCCGGCGCGGGCCTGGCGCGGCAACGGACAGGAGCACGACGGAGGCCGCAACGAACGTGGCCGGCGAACGGCAGGTGTGGCGTGGGCGGGACGACATGGCGGCTGTTTCGCTCATTGGCGTCTGCGGTTGAGCGGGTGCGTCGAATTGGCGTCCTGGGTGTCTGACGGGTCCCGTCCTAAGCGGAAGGAGCCCTTCCTAATAGGATGATTGTGCCGCCGTCATTGGCACTCCGTCCAGTCGCCTGGCCTGACAGGCCTGCCCTGGCTGCCGTGTCACCCGGACCCGAGTATTTCGCGCATTCCAGCACACGCCATACCGCTCGCTACGTTTATGATCACGGAGGCCTCTCCTGGTAGCCTCGGGGCCGCCTTGACACAGGGTGCAACCCCATTACCTTTGCAGGGCTTAGGAGTTTTGGGCTGCCAAGAATTGCGCGCCCCCAGACATCGGATCATGTGATCCTCCGGCCGCTGGCCGGGACCACCTCTGGTCTTCTAAAGACAACGCGATCTTCATCGCGGGCTTCGGCCCGGATGCGCGCGGAGCGAGACCACCACGTGCGAGTTGACGCCCACTGGCGTCACCCACTCGTGGGTTCGGTCGCCCCGCTTTTTCGCTAGTAGGTTCTCGGCCCAACAGGACACCACCGGATCATGGCACGTCAGACCCCGCTCGATCGATATCGCAATATCGGCATCATGGCCCACATCGATGCCGGGAAGACGACTACGACCGAGCGCATCCTCTATTACACCGGCAAGAACTACAAGATCGGTGAGGTCCATGAGGGCGCCGCCACCATGGACTGGATGGAGCAGGAACAGGAGCGGGGCATCACCATCACCTCCGCCGCCACCACCTGCTTCTGGAATCGCAACGGCACCCAATACCGGATCAACATCATCGACACGCCGGGCCACGTGGACTTCACCGTCGAGGTGGAGCGCTCGCTCCGCGTGCTCGACGGCGCCGTGACCCTGCTCGACTCGGTGGCCGGCGTCGAGCCCCAGACCGAGACTGTCTGGCGCCAGGCCGACCGGTACGGCGTGCCCCGACTCATCTTCGCCAACAAGATGGACCGCGTCGGCGCGGACTTCGATCGCTGCCTCGCGATGATCCGCGACCGGCTGACTAAGAAGGCCTATCCGCTCCAGCTCCCCGTGGGCACGGGTGAGATGTTCACCGGCCACATCGACATCCTCCGGCGGGTCGAGTTCATCTTCGACGACGAGACGCTGGGCAAGACCTTTACGGAGATGCCGGTGCCCGAGGCGTACCGGGAGCGGGTGGAAGCGGCCCGGCACGAGCTGATCGAGGCCGCCGTCGAACACGACGACGAGCTGCTGGCCAAGTACCTGTCCGGTGAAGAGCTGTCGTTCGAAGAGATCCAGCGTGCGATCCGGAAGGCCACCGTCTCCGGGTCGATCGTCCCAGTGCTCTGCGGCGCCTCGTTCAAGAACAAGGGCGTGCAGGCGCTGCTCGATGCGGTCATCGATTACTTGCCGAGCCCGATGGATATCCCGGCCATCCAGGGGCACGTGCCGCTGCACGACGAGACCCACGTCGAGCGCTGCGCCTCGGATACCGAGCCGTTCTCCGCGCTGGCGTTCAAAATTGCCACCGACCCCTACGTCGGCCGGCTGACGTTCTTCCGCGTGTACTCGGGCTCGCTCAAGTCCGGGAGCTACGTCTACAACAGCACCAAGGACAAACGGGAGCGTGTCGCTCGACTGCTCCAGATGCACGCGAACAAGCGCGATGAAATCGAAGAGGTGCTGGCCGGCGATATCGGCGCTGCCATCGGTCTCAAGGACACGCGAACCGGTGACACGCTGTCCGATGAAGACAAGCCGATCATCCTCGAGGCCATGAAGTTTCCCAACCCGGTCATCGACGTCGCCATCGAGCCCAAGACCAAGGCTGACCAGGACAAGCTGGCCATTGCCCTCCAGAAGCTCCAGGAGGAAGATCCCACCTTCCGCGTGCGCTCCGACCAGGAAACCGGGCAGACCATCATCGCCGGCATGGGCGAGCTGCACCTGGAGATTCTGGTCGATCGGATGAAGCGCGAGTTCAAGGTCGAAGCCAACGTCGGCAAGCCGCAGGTGGCGTTCCGGGAGACGATCCGCAAGAAGGTTACGGACATCGAGGGCAAGTTCATTCGTCAGAGCGGCGGCAAGGGTCAGTACGGCCATGTGGTCATCGATTTCGAGCCGACCGGTCCTGGCACGGGCTTCGCCTTCGAAGACAAGATCGTCGGCGGCGTCATACCCAAGGAATTCATCAAGCCGGTCGAGGCGGGCATTCGCGAAGCGCTCGAGAACGGCGTGCTCGCGGGGTATCCCATGGTCGACGTCAAGGCGACCTTGACCTACGGCAGCTACCACGATGTCGACAGCTCGGAAATGGCCTTCAAAATCGCGGGCTCGATGGCGGTCAAGGAGGCGGCCCGCGCCGCCCACCCGATCCTGCTCGAGCCAGTCATGGAGGTCGAAGTGGTCACGCCTTCCGACTTCCTCGGCGATGTGATCGGCGACCTCTCCAGCCGCCGAGGCAAGATCGGCGGCATGACGCAGCGCGGCGAGGCCCAGGTGGTGGCGGCCGACGTGCCGCTGGCCGAGATGTTCGGCTACTCGACCCAGTTGCGCAGCATGACGCAGGGGCGCGCCGTCTACTCGATGCAGTTCGACCACTACGAGGAAGTGCCGAAGACCGTGGCGGAGCAGATCATTACAAAGGCTAAAGGCTAAAGGCTAAAGGCTGGAGGCTTCGAGCCTCCAGCCGTTACCAACAACGACTGAGCATACCCGCACCTACCAGGACAGGGCGACCATGGCCAAAGCGAAATTTGAGCGGACGAAGCCGCATGTGAACGTGGGGACGATCGGGCACGTGGACCACGGGAAGACGACGCTGACGGCGGCGATCA
>DATBSO010000160.1:0-28441 GCA_036559745.1 Gemmatimonadales bacterium
CAACGGCAACGGCAACAACTAGGCTTTCTGCTGCGAATCTCCGCCACGCAAGAGGCGGCCTCCCTCGCTCATCTCGAGGTGGCCGCCTCATCTGCACTCGATGACCGAGCCGGCTTCCGCCTTTCCTCCCAGTACCGCGCCGAGCCCCAGAGCCTCCCGCCGCTTCCCACTGAGGATTGGCGGCATGGTCGAAACTGCTAGCGGGCTCAGTCCGATTTTTCTATCATACAGCGCTTGCCAGCCTGTCGTCGCCTAATTCCCAGGTCCAAACCCGGGTCCTTCGCAATTACAACACGTCCGCCCCGCAACAGCGGCCCCTTTGCCGCCCAGCTCCCCTTCGCACCGCCGCCCATGGGCCGTCGGGAGCTGGACGAGGCCATCGAAGTTTTATGGGAGGGGGCCACCCGATTCGCCACCCTGAGCCTCGAGGAGCGGATCGGGCTCTTGTGCGCCATGCGAGGGGGCTACGCACGGGTCGCGTTTCGGACGGTCGTGGCCTCCTGCCGGGCAAAGCGCATCGTGCTCGGCACGCCGCTGGAGGGTGAGGAGTGGTCCCTCGGACCTTGGCCGATCCTTAGACAATTCCGACTCCTGCACGCATCGCTCTCCGCGATGGGCCGCGGCCAGCCACCCCAGCTCGGCGAGATCGGTGCCGTCGCAGGCGGCCGGCTCAGCCTCGAAACGTTTCCCGGGAGCACCCTCGATTCGTTTCTGCTTCCGGGCGTGGAGGCGCACGTCCATCTGCATGCCGGATTGGGGCTCTCGGCCATCGAGGACCGCGCCCGCTATTACCGAAGTCTCAATCACCCTGAGCGGGTAACGCTCGTGCTGGGTGCGGGGAATGCGGCGGCGATTCCGTGCATGGACGTCCTCACTAAGCTGTTCAACGAAGGATCCGTCTGTCTGCTCAAGATGCATCCGCTCAACTCCTACCTCGGGCCGTTATACGAGGAAGCGTTCGCCATCGCGATCGAGCAGGGCTTTCTGCGGGTGGTGTATGGAGGGGCCGACGCTGGGGCATACCTCTCCCGTCACCCAGGAATCGGCGAGATACATGTGACCGGATCGGCGGAGACGTATGAAGAGATCGTCTGGGGCGACTCAGCTGGGCGGGCTCGCAGAAAGACGACCGGGCGCCAGATGAACGACAAGCCGATCACATCCATGCTCGGATGCGTCACACCCGTCCTCGTCGTTCCCGGCCCCTACCTCGACCAGCAACTCGCCTATCAGGCAAGCGCATTGGCGGGGGCTGTCGCCCACAACGCGGGCTGCAACTGCACGACGCCGCGGCTGCTGGTCACTCCAGGAGACTGGGCGCAGCGAAACGCCTTTCTCCGCCACCTCGAAGCCGCCCTCGCCGCTGCGCCACTCCGGCTGGCCTACTATCCCGGCGCGACCGACCGCTGGCAATTCCTCGCCGGTCGACGGGCCGGGGTGCGCTTCGTGGGCAGCACGGTGGGTGGCATGCTGCCGTGGACCGTGGTTCCGGACCTCGAGGCCGACGATCGCAACGAGCCGTTGTTCTCGCTCGAGCCGTTCTGCCCGGTGGTGTCCGAGGTGCAGGTCGGCTCCAGTGATCCGGTCGAGTTCCTCGACGCGGCGGTGGATTTCGTGAATGACAGGGTCTGGGGTACGTTGAGCGTCACGTTGCTCGTCCACCCGCGAACGCTCGCCGACCCCGAGATCGCGCCCGCCATCGAGCGTGCCATCGCCCGGCTCCGTTACGGCACGGTCGGCGTCAATGTCTGGCCTCAACTGTCCTTCGCCTTGGGCTCGTCACCATGGGGTCCACATCAGTCTTCCACGCCGGCCGACATCCAGAGTGGCCGGGGCTGGGTCCACAACACGCCCATGCTCGAACACATCGAGAAGGTCGTGATCCGAGAGGAGCTCTCCTTCCGGAGGAAGCAGCCATACGCGGCCGGGCACCGGGCGGCCCACCACCTGTTCCGACGGCTGGCCTGGGTAGAGCGCCGGGCCGGCTGGGCCGGGCTACCCGGCGTCGTGGAGGCCTCCTTCCGAGGCTGAACCCCGCTCCTGTCCTCGTGAGCAGGTGTCCTTCGACCTCACCGTCGTGGTGAACGATGTGGTGCGCCGGCTGGCGGTGGTGGATACCGGCCTCGGTATCCCGGAAGAGAAACGAGCGCTTATCTTCCAACAGTTCACCCAGGCAGACTCGTCGACCACCAGGAAGCACGGGGCACCGGCCTCGGGCTTGCCGTCTGCCGTCAGTTGATGTCGTTGATGGGTGGACCGATGGCGGGGTCTCCTGACGGCCCCTGTTTTGCTGCATAAAGAGACGAGAGGCAAGGAGGCCCCCCGCAGTCTCTCTTCAGTCGAGGTTGCATCCGGCAGACCTTCTCGCATTGTGCGGGAGCTAAATCGGCATGATGGAACGTTTTCCTCGGGCGCGTTGGTTTGCGCTGGTCATGGTTCTGGTTGTCACCTTCGTCAGCGGTGGTTGGCTCATGCGGCCCGCCCCGTCCACCGAGGGTGGTATCTATCAGCAGGCCCGCCTGTTCGAAAACGTCCTGTCCGCAATTCACAATCACTTCATCGACTCCCTCGGCGAAGGTGAGCTCTATCAGCGCGCCGCCAGCTCACTGGTCGGCTCGCTACACGACCCCTACGCCGAGCTCCTGGTCGACGAGAGCTATCGCGAATATCAGCGCCAGATGAACGGGATCGAGGTCGACCTCGGCCCCGAGAAGGAGCCGACCGAGTCGGGGATGGAAGGACTGGGCGGCGGCCTCACCCCGGACGATGAAGTCCTGAGCATCGATGGCACGAGCACGCGCGGCTGGTCGGCCGAGCGCCTGGCCGATGCGCTGCGGCGTGGGGCGAATCGGGTCATCACGGTCGTCATCCGCCGTCGGGGATCGAACCGCGAGGTCGTTCGTCATCTCACGCGGACCGCGGTGCACGTCCCCGCGGCCAGCCGTGGACTCATGCTGGACCGCCACGTCGGCTACGTCATCCTTCGGCGGATGAGCGAAGGCGCGTCGGACGAGCTGCGCGCGGTGGTGGACCGGATGGTGAGCGAGGGGATGACGTCGCTGGTGCTCGACCTCAGGTCGAATCCGGGCGGGCTGATTCGCGAAGGCGTCGCGGTCGCGAGCCTGTTCCTCGAGGCGGGCGATACCGTCGCGACCTCGATCGGCCGGTCACCCGAGCACTCCAAGACCTATCTCGCCGGCGAATCCGGCGGCTGGGACGGCCTGCGGCTCGCGCTCCTGGTGAACCGCGGCACGGCGAGCTCCGCCGAGCTCATCGCCGGCGCGCTCCAGGACCACGACCGGGCAGTCGTAATCGGGACGGCGAGCTACGGGAAGGGCGTACTCCAGACGACGTATCCGCTGGGGCAGGATGTCGCGATCAAGCTCACCACCGCGCGGTGGTTTACGCCGAGCGGGCGGACGGTTCAGCGCCCTCCACTGGACACGCTGGCGGCTCAGACTTTCCTGACGCCGCCCAACCGCCCGAGCACTTTCCGAACCGAGGGCGGCCGCGCACTCGCGGATGCCAGCGGCATCATGCCCGACCTGCTGGTCCGGGCTCTGCCCCGCTCCGAGGGCGAGAAGGTGCTGGCTGCCGCGCTCGGCGACGACATGGATCACTTCCGTTCCACACTTCTCGCGTACGCCGCGGAACTGCGCGCGTCGGGTACGGTGGCGGACGACTCGTTCACCATCACACCCGAGATGCGCGATGGGCTCTATCAGCGACTCCAGGAAGCAAACCTCACGCTCGACCGCGCGGCCTATGACAGCGCCGAGGATTTCGTGGAGGAGCAGCTCGGCTGCGAGATCGCGCGCGAGGTGTTCGGGGCGGAATCGGTCTTGCGCCGCCAGGCGAAGAGCGACCGCCAGCTTCAGAGCGCGTTTCGTATCCTTCGCCCTGCCAGAACCCAGGAGCAGGTGATCGCCGCCGTCACGCGCTGAGCCTTACCCGGGGAGATGCACGTCGATCCGCGTCCCCCGGCCCACCTCGCTCGACACCGCGATCGTTCCTCCCCATCCCTCGACCAGCCGTCGCACGATCGCGAGCCCCAGCCCCGACCCACTCGTCGTGGTCGAGAACCGCGGCTCGAAGATGCGAGGCAGTAGCTCGGGTGGGATTCCGGCCCCATCGTCCGCGACCGTCACCCTTCCCGGCGCCACCGAGACGTCGACGACCCGCGCCCCGGCGTTCCGGGCATTCTCGAGCAGATTCACTACGACCTCTTTGACTTCGTCCGCGCGCGCGTCCCCGTGGGCGCCGGGAACGGTCGTGAGCCGGACTTCGCACCCTTCTTCGGCCAAACGGTAGAGCTGCACCACCTCGCCGACCGTTGCCGTGAGGTCGATCCGGTCGAGCGGCTGGCTGTCGGCGGCGGGTGCCGCGAACCGGCTGAAGGCGCGCGCGATGGTATCCAGCCGGTCGATCTCCGCCAGCATCCGCGCCGCGGTGTCCTCGAGCGTACGGTCGAATTCCTCCCGACGGTCCCGATAGACGCGACGCAGATGCTGCAGTCCCAGGCGCATCGGCGTGAGGGGATTCTTGATCTCGTGCGCGACCTGGCGCGCCATCTCACCCCACGCCAATACCCGCTCCGCGCGTGAGACGTCGGTCACGTCGTTGAGCGCGATCACCACGCCGCGGACATCCGGCCCAAGCGACGCGAGCTGCAGCGACAACCGGCGTCCGCCCACTTCGAGCTCGGCAGTCGCATCCGCCCCAGGATCGCGAAGAAACTCACCAACCGAATCGGTCAGCGGCTTCCACTCCGGTCCCAGTTTCCCCACAAGCTGGTCCCCCTCATCGAGCTTGGAGCCGAGCAGCTCGATCGCCTGGCGGTTGGCGATCAGGACGCGACCCTGGGGATCGAGACCCACGACGCCGGTCGCCACCGTGGCGAGGACCGCGGAGGTCCGCCGGCGCGCCGCTTCGAGCGCTTCCCGGCTGGACGCGATGTCGGCGGCCATCCGCTCGAACGCACCGAAGACGGGCTCGAACTCGAGCGGCGGCGTGCCCGACCGGGGCGGAACCGGATGGCCCCGCCCGAGCGCGAGCGCGGATCGGCGCAGATCGGCGACCGGCCGGGACAACGCGCGAGAGGCCCGTTCCGCCGCGGTGACCGCCGCCGCGATACCCGCCAGCGTGGCCAACAACAGGACGAGCGCGAGGTCGAGCTGGCGCACCGCGAGCGACGGGTCGCTCGCGAGCTGCGGCGTCGCGAGCACACCGACGTCGGACGGCGCACCCGGCTGGACCACGCGATACCCGACTCGCTCCGCCAGCCGTGGGATCGACCCGTCGCGGGTCACTTCGAGCTCGCCGCCGACAGTGAGCGCCTCGAACGCCGTGGGATCCATGAGCTGGGGAGTCACCCCCAGATCCTCGAGCACCGTCGTGCTCGCTCCTGCCAGGCGCCCGCCCTGATACAGCGCGAGGTCCGCGTCGATACGCCGGCTGAGCTCGCGGAGCTGCTCGCCGACCTCGGCGTCGTCGCCCCTGAAGAATCCGCCAGCCGTGAGCACCGCGTCGCGCAGCGTTTGGGTGATGAGCAGGTCGCGGCTCCGCTGCACCTCCTCCGCCAGCCTCGCGAAGCTCCAGGCAGCGAAGCCGATGGCCGGGAGAAGAAAGAAGGCGGCGAGCGCGCCGGCGATGCGCATCCGGAATGACCGGCGCAGGCTCCACCAGCGCGGCCGCACCGGCTGGCTGCCGGAGACGAGCTCGGCGGCGAACCACAGCATCGCGAGGACCGCCGCGTCGAGCAGAACGACGAGCACGCCCCGGACGAAGAGGGGGACCGGGCCACGCAGCTCGATGAGGGCATGCACCGTCCTGCGCCCTCCCGGCAGATCGAGCGGATATTCGTTCCGGAGCACCCACCCTTCCCGCCGCCAGCGCGGACGTGGCGTCGGCGCGGAGGGATCGGCGGGCGGCGATAGCGTGAGCCGGTAGAGCGGGAGCTCCGAGCCCGTCGGGTCGAGCAGACGGCCGACGCGGCCGGGTACGACGAGGGCCGATCGCGGTCCCACGGATACGGTGAGCACCTCCGCCGGCGTCACTCGGGTGCGGAGGACGTAGTGAATACCGGGGACGCGAAGCAGCGGCGTGATCTGCTCCGACTCCTTTTCCGAGAAGTTCCGCACCATCGTCGAGAGCAGCGAGGGCGGGAGATCCAGTGAGTCGAGGGTCAGCTCGTCGATCGGCCCACCGCCGGACGTCCAGAGCGCGAGGTGGGCGGGGTAACCCTGGCCCCCGATCGCGGATTCGTGCCACAGCGCGTACATCTCCGAGGCCGTCCTCGGCGGGCGACCGCGCCGCACCTGATCGGCGAAGCGCTCGAGCAACGGCACGGCGAGCGGATCGGCTTCGCTGCCGAGGCGCGCCACGTCCCGTTGCGCCACCTGCACCTTTCCCGCGAGCTCGGCTCCCCAGGTGACGAGCGCCGACGAGCTCCCCGCCACGAGCGCGATCCCGCCGATGGCGAACCACCGGGGCGCCGGCAGCGTGACGAGCAGGAGCGCCGGAGTCCAGAGGAACGTGTACCAGTCGGGCCAACCTCCTCGCGGACTCCAGACCAGCACGCCGATGATCGCCGCCGCGAACGCGAGGCCGACACCAAGCGCAATGCGCCACGACGTCCTCACGTCCGGCCCGGATCCACGGAAGAGCGCCGCCGTCGGCACGATGAGCGCGGACGCCGCCACCAGCAGCGCCAGCTGCCACGTGAGCCAGAGGCCCAGGGACACGCCGTCGGCAGGCGGCGTGATGCCGCGCCCGAGACTGCTGATCACGTAAGGGGAGACCAGCAGAAGAAGACCGCCGAGCGCGATGCCGTACCAGCGCCGCGGGAGCCGGCGGCGCCACAGCCACACGCCGGCCGTCATCAGGAGCGTGGCTGCCAGGGCCAGCACGCCCGCCGAGCTCGACAGCGGGCCCAGCACCGGCCGGAAGAACGTGGCGGGAGAGAAGAGCGGCTGGGCGCCGAGCGCGGGACCGATCGGCGCGCGCACCGCGAGCCAGACGACGGAGGCAAGAATCGCGATCCGCTCGATCGGACTGGTCGCGAGGGTGAAGCCGAACGCGACGGCCGCGAGCACGAGCCACGCTACGGCGCGTGCCGCTCGGTTGTACGCGAACTCTCTCGCCGCGCCTTGTTCGGCCGGCACCGGCTCGACGCTGAAGAGCAGCCGTTGGCCCGCTGTCGTCGGCTCCTCATAGTCGAAGACATCGGCCGAGTCCGGCGCCGTGCCCGGCGGGTAGACGACGAGATCCACTTCGGTCCGCTCGCGGAACAGCTCGGCGAGGCTCCGCTCACGATCCGGGACCGCGGGATGCGCCCAGATCAGAACCTCGGCGACCGCGACTCCACCTGCCTCGGTGTGGCGCCGCGCCTCGAGCTGTACGTAATATCCAGAGGCTCGCGCGCCGACAGAGTCACCCTCGGCCCGGGGGGCGAGACGTGGGCGGCCGGCCCAGGCCCACGGTTGTCCATTCGTATCGAGCACCGCGACGCTCATCTCGGGCCCGTCCGTGGGAACCAGGCGGTCCAGGACGTCGAACGCCGTCTCGCGATCGGTCTTCGCGGTGGCGGCTCCCGCGGCGGCAAGCTGCTCGGCGCGCCGGAACGCTGAATGGAGTTCGCCGCCCAATCGACCGTACGCCGCGTCGATTCGATGTTTTCGCTGGGCGGGCCAATGGCGCTCGATCGAGGTCAACTGCCACTGCGCCACGGCGAGGGCCAAACCCAGCGCCGCGAGCGCGACACCGAGGGCGCCACGGCGATAGGTGCGATACGGAGCGAGGGCGAGAAGCGAAAAAAGGATGGCAGCGACGCCCGCCACGGCCCATGAGACCGAAGGACGGCGCAACCACTCACCCGCGGCGACGGCGGCCGCCAGCACCACCACCACCCACCACCGTGCGCGATGACTCAATCGGGACGCCCCTGGCGGCTGAAAGAGATGACTCCCGGCTCGATCCGCGAGCGACTCCTGGTCCGGCCGACGCTCATCGTTCCCGTGGGGACGACCGAGCAGCACGGGCCGCACCTTCCGCTCGGCTGCGACACGATCATCGTCGAGCACCTGGCGGACGATCTCTCGGCGCGCTTCGCGGTGGCGCGCACGCCGACGGTGGAGTATGGGGTCCACACGGCATCCCCGGCGCATCCCGGCGGCGCCACGCTTCGCCGGCGCACGCTGCATCGCATGATGAACGAACTTATCGAATCATGGGAGGAGGGGGCAGGCGTCACGGAATTCGTCATCCTGACCGCGCAGGCGAGCGAGGCGCACCTCGAGGCGCTGAGCACGATTCGTACCGACCACGCGACAGTGCAGGTCATCGACGTCTTCGCCCTCGACTTCACCGACCTGATCGAGGACGCCGAGACGCCGGTGCACGGCGGCGAGCTGGACACGTCACTGCTGTTGTTCCTCGCGCCCGATCTCGTTCGTATGGAGCTCTCGCAGGACTTCGCTCTGACCCAGCACTCGAGACGGAAATATCGCCCCGGACAGAGCCGCCAGCTCCCCATCGGATCGCCGGGATCGGTGGGGCTGCCGAGCCGCGCGTCGCCGCAGAAGGGAGAAGCCTTGTATAGATTCATGCTCGATCGCATCAGCCGTTGCCTGGCAGAGCCCGAAGGGACCGGAGCCTGAATGCGCTACGCCGTCCTGCTCTTGCTCGTTATTCAGGCATTTCCCGTCGCCGCCCAGGCCCAGGAACGCCCGGAAGCGAAGCTCGTCGTGCAGCAGGGTGGACGGGAAATCGGCCGCGAGAACTTCTCGCTCCGCCCCAACCGGGGACGGGGCCTGCCCGGCTCGACGATCATCGCGTCGGCTCGGTATCCCGCGACCAACCCGACGACGCAGCTCGCTGCCACGCTCGAGCGCACGCCCGAAGGTGCGCTCGCCAAGTTCCAGCTCGATGTCGAAAGCGGCGGCCTGGTGACCGTAATCCTGGCCGCCGGCTCCGGCGCGAGGCTCATCGTGCGCACGGTGGCCGAGGGCTCGGAATCGGGGAGAGAGCTACCCGGTGGTCCCGATGTGGTGCTGCTCGATGATCAGGTCTTTTCGCTGTATGCCGCCGTCGCCGATCTGGCCACACCCACGGGGCGACCGCTCTCCGCCGTCTTCCCCCGCAGCGGGAAGCGCGCCTCGTTCACCGCTCGCAAGGAGTCTGGTGGGAATGGCGCACCCGCGCGGGTGACGCTATCAGGCGGAATCTCGGGGACGCTGCTGACGGATGGTCAGGGGCGAGTCGATCGCCTGGAACTGCCCGGTCAGGGCCTGATCGTGACCAGGGCCGACTAGGATCCCTTCCCTGTGTTCTAAGTCGTTCACTAGCCGCATCGAAACAAGCCTTCGTCGCAACCTGAAACCTCGTCGGCGAGGCGTCCGTATGGGGCCTCGGTCACGTCCACACCTCAAAGGGTTCACCCATGAATCGCTGGTTTGGCCTCCTCGTGTTCCTGTGGTCTGTCCCGGCGACGGGCGCCGCGCAGGATACGACCGCCACCGCTCGGCCCGACAGCGCCGCCGCGGCTCGGCCAGACACCACGGCCGCCCTGCGGAGCGCGCCTCGCGTCACCCTTTCCCTCGAGGATGCGCTGCAGCAGGCGCGGGCCAACAGCCCGACCTACCGGCAGACGCTGAATGACGCCGGCCCCGCCAAGTGGGCGGTGCGGAACGCGTACGGCAACCTGCTTCCCCAACTCAACGTGTCCAGCGATCTGGGATACGTCGGCTCGGGACAGACCAACATCGGCGGCGGTTTCATTCAGCCGACATCGGCGTTCTACACCTCGGGGTACAACCTCGGGATCCTCTGGCAGCTCGATGGCCACGCCATCACGGGGCCGGGACAGCAGAAGGCGCTGCAGCACGCGACCGAGGAAGACATCAGCGGCGCCGGGGTGTCGCTGCGAGCGGAGATCGTGACCCAATACCTGAACACCCTCCAGGCAACGGCGCAGGTTGGCGTCGCCCGACAGCAGGTGTCGCGCAACGCTGATTTCCTCAACCTTGCCCAGGCGCGATACAAGGTGGGTCAGGCCACCCTCCTCGACGTGCGACAAGCCGAGGTGATCAAGGGACAGAGCGACGTGGCACTCCTTCGGGCCGTGCAGGCGGAGAACGAGGCGAAACTCGATCTGGTCCGGCGCATGGGTGTGGAGCCGCCGGTGCCGGTCGAGGAGATCGGGCTCAGCGACTCGTTCCCGGTGACCAAGCCGGAGTTCAAGCTCGACTCGCTCCTGGCGCTCGCCGACGCGGAAAATCCGGTGCTGCGCTCGCTCAAGGCCCGGCAAAGCGCGGCGACGTGGAACGTGCGCGCCGCCAAATCCGAGTTCCTCCCGACGCTGCAGGTGCAGGCGGGATGGAGCGGCTTCACCCAGCAATTCACCAACGAGGGCCTTCTTCTCAACCAGACCCTGTCCGACGCGCAGCAACAGGCAGCGGACTGCCAGTACAACAATCAGGTTCGATCCGCCCTCAACCTGGGCGGCGAGGTGGGCAACTGCTTCTCCTCCTCGGGCCTCGTGGATGGGGGAGGCGCGCTGCTCGATCCCGTCAGCCAACAGATCCGGAGCACCAACAGCGTGTTTCCTTTCCACTATACCGGTCAGCCGTTCCAGGCCAATCTGCGCGTGTCGCTCCCGATCTTTACCGGCTTCAGCCGATCGCTGCGGGTATCGCAGGCCAAGGCGCAGGAGGACGACGCCGACGAGGACACGCGGGCACGGCGTCTCCAGGTGCGAAGCGACGTCCATGCCCGGTTCCTGGCGCTCCAAACGTCCTACCAGGCCATCGCGGTGCAATCGGCCAATCGCGATGCCGCGCGCGATCAGCTTCGTCTGGCGCAGGACCGCTACCGGCTGGGGGCAGGAACGTCGCTGGAGGTGTCGGATGCACAGAACGCGGTGCAGCGCGCGGAAGGCGATTACGTCAATTCGATCTACGATTATCACAAAGCCGTCGCCGCGCTGGAAGCCGCGGTCGGCCGATCACTTCGTTAACGAGGGAGCCACATGTCGCGCGGGATGAAGATCGGTCTGACTCTTGGGGTGCTCGCGGCCATCGCCGGTGGCGTGATCGCCTACCGGATCCACGCGAAGAAGCAGGAAGGCACCGAGGTACGGCTGGAGAACGTCACCCGCCGCGACCTCGTGAGCGCCGTGACCGCGAGCGGGAGGATCGAGGCCAAGACTTCGGTCGACATCAGCGCGGACATCACCGGGCGCATCATCAAGATTGCGGTGCGGGAGGGGGACATCGTCCGGAAAGGCCAGTTCCTGATCCAGATCGACCCTGCCCAGTATCAGGCGGCGGTGGACCGGGCCCAGGGGCTCGTGTCGTCCACCATGGCGACGCTGCTGCAGACCAGGGCCACCCGTGACCAGGCGCAACGAGCCTGGAGCCGCGCGCAGCAGCTCACGAGCCTCGGCCCCAACCTCATCACGCAGGAGTCGGCCGAGCAGGCGCAGACCGCGTATGAGGTGGCCCAGGCAAACCTCCAATCGATGCAGGCCCAGCTCGAGCAGTCGCGAGCGACCCTCCAGGAGGCGCGGGACAACCTGACGAAGACGAAACTCATTTCCCCGATCGCGGGCCGAGTCGTGCGCCTCGCCGTCGAGGAGGGCGAAGTGGCGGTTCCCGGAACGTTCTCGAAGGATGTCGGTCTCCTCATGAGCATCGCCGACTTGTCCGTGATCCTCGCCAAGGTTCAGGTGGACGAGACCGACGTCGTCCGGTTGAACGCCAACGACTCGGTCGAGGTCACCATCGACGCCTTCCCCGACACCACGTTCCTGGGTCGCGTCACCGAGATCAGCCACAGCGCCAAGCTGACCGCGACCCAGACCGCGTCGGGCTCGAACGACCGCGCCGTCGATTTCGACGTCGAGGTGACCCTCGATGCGCCTCCGCAGGACATCCGACCCGACCTGAGCTGTACCGCGCGGATCGTGACGGACACGCGCCAGAACGCGCTCAGCATTCCGATCATCGCCCTCACGGTGCGCGATCACGAGCGCCTGCTCAACGAGAACGACTCCACGCGGCCGCCGGGTGACACGCTGCGCCGTCGCGACCGGTCGAAGGAGGCCGAAGGCGTCTTCGTGGTGCGAGAGGGCAACGCCACCTTCCGCCCGGTCAAGGTCGGTATCGCGGGCGACGAGTATTTCGAGGTGACGGACGGGCTGCGTGAGGGCGAGACGATCGCGGCGGGCACCTACCAGGCCATCCGCGAGCTCAAGGACGGGGCGCGGGTGCATCCCGCCGATACCACCAAGAAGAAGACGCCGACCGAATCATGAGCGCGCTCATCCGCATCCGCGACCTGACTCGCACGTACCCGATGGGCGACGAGACCATCCTCGCGCTCCGTGGCGTCTCGCTCGATATCAACCGCAACGAGTACCTCGCGATCATGGGGCCGTCCGGCTCCGGCAAGTCCACCATGATGAACCTGCTCGGGTGTCTCGATACACCGAGCGGTGGGGAGTACTGGCTCAACGGGCAGGAGGTCTCGCGGCTGACGGACGACGAGCTGGCCCGGGTCCGAAACCGGGAGATCGGGTTCGTCTTCCAGACCTTCAACCTGCTGCCCCGCTCCACCGCGTTGCACAACGTCGAGCTGCCGCTGGTCTACGCCGGCGTCGGGGCCCGCGCGCGCCGGTCCCGCGCCGCCGACGCGCTCGAGCGCGTCGGCCTCGGCGAACGGATGGATCACCGGCCCAACGAGCTGTCGGGGGGCCAGCGCCAGCGAGTCGCGATCGCACGCGCGCTGGTCAACGACCCGGCCATCCTGCTGGCCGACGAGCCCACCGGCAACCTCGACAGCGTGACGAGCGAGGAGATCATGCGGGTGTTCGGAGATCTTCACGCGGCCGGCCAGACGGTCATCATGGTGACCCACGAGCCCGATATCGCGACCCACGCCGAGCGCGTCGTGGTGCTGCGCGACGGCCGGGTGGAGAGCGACCGGCTCACGCGGGGCGAGGCAGCCTAGATGAAGGTGGTCGAGGCGTTCCGGATGGCGTTCCGCACCATCCGCGCGCAGAAGCTCAAGAGCTTCTTCTCGCTGATCGGTGTGCTCATCGGCGTCACCTTCCTCATCGCCGTGGTGTCGATCGTGCAGGGTCTCAACCGGTACATGGTCGACCGCTTCGCAAACACGCTGGTCGGCGCCAACACGTTCGAGCTCCGCCAGCGGCCCAACATCATCACCGGAAACGTGAGCGAGGAAACCTGGCTCGCCTGGAGGCGGCGCCCCCGCATCAGCTACTCCGACGCCGATTTCGTGCGGGATCGCATCCACACGCCGGCGACGTTCGCCAAATACTGCAGCGACCGTGTCTCCGTGATCTACGGAGGAAAGGTCGCGAAGGACGTCGACCTGGTCGGGACCGAGTCGCCCTATTTCAGCATCAGGAACTATGAGATCACGGCAGGCCGGCCCTTCAGTCCGCAGGAAGTGGAGACGGCGCTCCCGGTCCTCGTCATCGGCAACGAACTGGCGACGAAGCTGCTGCCCGGGATCGACCCGCTCGGCAAGTCCGTCCAGATCGGTGGACTGCCCTACCGCATCATCGGCGTCGTCGCGAAGCAGGGAACGCTGTTCGGGCTCTCGCTCGACAAGTTCGCCATCATGCCGTTCAATGCGCCGGCACGTCGCCTCATCTGTCCCATCAACATCCTCGACGCGCTGATCGTGCGGACCGCCGACCCGACATCGATGGAGGAGGCGATGAGCGAGGCGGAGTCGGCGATGCGCAGTCGCCGCCAGCTCAAGCCATGGCAGGAAAGCAATTTCGCGTTTCAAACCGCGGACAGCGCCTTGGGAACATGGAAGAAGATCTCACGCATCCTGTTCCTCGCCCTGCCGGGCCTCGTCGCGATCTCGCTCGTCGTGGGCGGGATCGTGATTATGAACATCATGCTGATGGCGGTGAGCGAGCGGACCCGGGAGATCGGCATCCGGAAGGCGCTGGGTGCGCGCCGGAGCGACATCCTCGCGCAGTTCGTGGTCGAGTCGGCCGCGCTCTCGCTGGCCGGCGCGCTCGCCGGCATCGGCTTCGGGCTGGCCCTGGCCTGGATCGTCAAGCAGGTCACGCCGCTCCCGGCGGCAGTGGCGCCCTGGTCCATTCTCGTCGGCGTGGTGCTCGGCATCTCGGTCGGCATCGCGGCGGGCGTCTACCCCGCGAGCCGAGCCTCCCGCCTCGACCCGATCGTCGCGCTGAGGGCCGAGTAATGCGCTCGCCGGGTGGCACCGTCTTTTCGCGGATGGCGGAGGGAGTCGGCGTCGCCCTCGATTCGCTCCGCTCCAACAAGGTCCGGGCCGCGCTCACGATCCTGGGCGTCGCGATCGGCGTCACAGTGGTCATCGCGATGGGGTCCGCCATCACCGGTATCGACCGCAGCATCACCGCGATCCTCGAAGCCGCTGGTCCCAAGACCTTTTACGTCCAGCGCTACTTCTCCGGCGGCCTCGAGGTCTCCGACGGCTCGGACGAGACTTCACCGTGGCGCCGGATGCCGTGGATCACGGGCGAGGAGGCGGAGCTGATCCGCCACCTGCCGGCCGTGCGCGACATCAACGTGGGGGAGTACACCGACGGCCCGGTGAGCTTCGGCGGTACCAACCTCTCCGACGTGAACGTCGCGGGGTTCAGCCCTTCGTGGATTCAGGTCAACGGCGGCGACATCCTCGCGGGGCGGAACTTCACGCCGATCGAGTACGCGGCCGGCATGCACGTGGCGATCATCAACGACAAACTCGCCGAATCGCTGTTTCCGGGCCGCGATCCGATCGGGAAGACCATCAAGATCTTCGGCGAGCCGTTCACGGTCCTCGGGCTGCATGCGGAGGCCGCCTCCCTCTTCAGCAACGCCGATGAGCCGCGGCTGGCCATTCCCCACACGGTGTTCACGAAGGTCGCCGACTACGACCGGGGTTGGATGGAAGTCGCGGTCGTCCCCACCGAGCGGGCCAGCACGGCCGAGGCGCAGGACCAGGTCACCGCGGCGCTTCGGAGCAAACGCGGTCTCCGGCCGGACCAGGCGAACAACTTCGCGATCGTGACGCAGGACCGGGTGCTGGAAGCGTTCAACAAGATCACCGCCGGGTTCTTCATCGCGATGATCACGCTCTCGAGCGTCGGCCTCATGGTGGGCGGCGTCGGTGTCGTCGCCATCATGATGATCTCGGTCACCGAGCGCACGCGTGAAATCGGAGTCCGCAAGGCGCTCGGTGCCACCCGGGGCGAGATCATGTTCCAGTTCCTGGTGGAGGCGGCCACGCTCACGCTGGTCGGGTGCCTGGTGGGTATGGGCCTCGGGGCGCTGGCCGCGGCTGCCATCCGGCAGTTCACGCCGATCCCCGCGTCGGTCCCGCTGCTCTCCGTCGTCGCCGCGGTCCTGGTCTCGATCCTGACCGGCGTGCTCTTCGGACTCTACCCGGCGAACAAGGCGGCACGGCTGGATCCGGTGGAGGCGCTCAGGTACGAGTAGAGGACGGAAAGGACGGAAAGGACGGAGAAGACGGAAAGGTCCGCCCCGCCCTCCCGGTCTCGCGATAGGTCTCCGTCTTCTCCGTCTTCTCCGTCCTTTCCGTCTTATCTTTATTCATGCCCCTGTCCGAGGCCCTCCGTCTCGCCCTCCAGTCCATCTGGTCCGCCAAGCTCCGCTCCTTTTTCACCTTGCTCGGCATCATCGTGTCCGTCGGCTTCCTGGTCGTCGTCGTCGCCGTGATCCAGGGGATGAACGCCTACGTGAAGGAGAACCTGACCGGCGCGATGATCGGGACCAACGCCTTCCAGGTACGCCGGAATCCGATCTCCGTGGGCCTCCTCGATGACGAGCAGGTGAAGGTCCTGAGCAAGCGACCGCTCATCTCCGAGGAGGACGCCGCGGTCCTGCTGCGGGCCCTCCCCGACGCCAAGGCCGTGGCCATCCAGTCCGGGTGGCCCACCCCGGTGAATGACGTGGGGTTCCGCAACCGGACGGTGGGCGATGTCCTCGTGTTCGGCGTCACCCCGCCCTACCAGATCGTCCAGGATTACCAGATGCTCGCCGGCGATCCGTTGAGCGAGCCCGACATCCAGGAGCGCCGCCTCGTCGTGGTGCTCGGCTACGATGTCGCGGACAAGTTGTTCGACCGGGCGGCCAGCGCGGTGGGACGCCGGGTCCGCGTCGGCGGCCGTGAGGTGATGGTCAAGGGCGTGATCGCCAAGAAGGGCCGGGTACTGGGACAATCATTCGACGGCTTCCTGCTGATGCCGTTCAGCACCTTCGAATCGTTTTACGGGAGACGGAAGACCACGGTGGTCTCGGTGAAGATGGCGACCTCGGAGGAGATCGACGACGCCATGAACCGCGCGGAAGAGGCGATGCGGGTGGCGCACCGGCTGCGCCCCGATGAGTCCAACGACTTCACGGTCGACAAGGCGGATGCGCTCGTCGCCTTCTGGCGCAACCTGACCCGCATCCTGTTCACCGCCATCCCCGCGGTCGTCTGCATCGGGATCGTCGTCGGCGGCATCGTGATCATGAACATCATGCTGATGAGCGTCACCGAGCGAACCCGCGAGATCGGCCTCCGGAAATCCCTGGGGGCCCGTCGGCGGGACATCCGGCGCCAGTTCCTCATCGAATCGGTGGTCCTCTCCTCCCTCGGCGGTATTCAGGGAGTGTTCGGGGGCTGGGGACTGGCGGCGCTGGTCTCCACCTTCACTCCGCTGCCGGCCCGCATCACGCTCTGGTCCGTCGCGGTCGCGCTCGCCCTCGGCGCCGGCGCCGGAATCGTCTTCGGCGTCTTCCCCGCGTCGCGGGCCTCCCGGCTCGACCCCATCACCGCCCTCCGGGCAGAATAGACCGTGCTCCGGAACATCGGCGAGGGCGTGTCGATCGCGCTGGCCTCCATTCGGGAAAACAAGCTCCGATCGACCCTCACCATCCTCGGTGTCGTGATCGGCGTAACCACAGTGATGGCGATCGCCTCGATGGTGCAGGGTATCCGAACCCAGATCTTCAATGCGATCGAGACGGCCGGCCCATCGGTGTTCTACGTCGTGCGCTTCTTCTCGTCGACACCGCTCAACCCGGACCGGTTGCCGTACGCGGTCCGCATCCGGCCGGTGCTCTCCACTCCCGACGCTGCTGCGCTCGCCCAGATCCCCCAGATCGGCTATTCCGGGATGTGGGTTCAGCTCTTCCAGCGGATGGAGTATCAGGGCAGCCGGACGCAGATCCTGACCGTGTTCGGAGCGGATGACCACTACATGGACATCCAGGGCGGCACGCTGCTGCGCGGACGGTTCTTCACCCGCGGAGAGCAGGCCGGCGCCGAGGTCATCGTGATCGAGAGCGGAGTAGCGGACCGCCTCTTCGGGCGGATCGACCCGCTCGGCCGCTACGTCCGGGTCGGCGCCAAGCCGCTGCTCATCATCGGGGTCTACGAGAAGCCAGGGAACATCTTCGAGCCGCCGGGCCAGGAGGTCGGTGGCGTGGTGCCCTTCGAGACTGCCCGTCAGAATTTCCACTACGACGAAACCAATGCCCTCTTCATCGCCGTGAAGCCGCGGCCGGGCGTGGAGCCCGAGGCGGCACGGGACCTCGCGACCGTAGCGCTGCGCCGGGTGCGCAACCTCCGGCCCGGCATGCCGAACACGTTCGACCTGATCAGCCAGGACCAGATCCTCGACGTCGTCGGCAAGTTCACGACCTATTTCTTCCTCGCGATGGTCTCGCTCTCGAGCGTGGCCCTGCTGGTGGGAGGCATCGGCGTCATGGCGATCATGATGGTCTCGGTCACCGACCGCACCAAGGAAATCGGACTCCGCAAGGCCCTGGGCGCCACGCGGCGAGAGATCTTGTGGCAGTTCCTGGTCGAGGCGGCGACGCTGACCTTCATCGGCGGGCTACTAGGCATCGCGTTCGGGCTGCTGGCCGGGGAGATCCTCAAGGCCGTGCTCAAACTGGAGTCGGCGGTGCCGCTCTGGAGCGCCGGTCTCGCGTGCGGCGTGAGCATCAGCATCGGGCTCGCGTTCGGCCTCTATCCCGCCAACCGCGCGGCCCGCATGGATCCGGTCGAGGCGCTCCGCCACGAGTAGGTATATTGGTTCCCCATGTCCGTCGACATCCTGGCCATCGCCGCCCACCGTGACGACGTCGAGCTGACCTGCGCCGGAACACTGGCCAAGGCCGTGGACGCCGGCTACCGCACCGGGATTCTCGACCTCACGGCCGGCGAGAGCGGCTCACGCGGGAGCGCCGCGCAGCGCGCCGAAGAGGCCGAGCGGGCCGCGGGCATTCTCGGCGTCGGCGAGCGACGCAACGCCGAACTGCCGGACGCGCACCTGCACAACACCGAGGAGTCGCGCCGTCTCGTCGTGGCTCAGATTCGCTACTTCGCTCCCCGCGTCGTGATCCTCCCCTTCCCCGTCGGCCGCCATCCCGACCACCGGATCGCGTCGGAGCTGGGCCGGGACGCGTGCTTTCTTGCCGGCCTCGCCAAGTACGACGCCGAGGGTGCTCCCCACCGACCGCACAAGATCCTCTTTGCGCTTTCGTATCGCGAAGACCCGGTGAAGCCCACCTTCGTCGTGGACATCGGCGCCCAATTCGACCGCAAAATGGCCGCGATTCGCTGCTACGCGAGCCAATTCGACGGCGCCAAAGCGGCGGGAGAGATCTTTCCGACAGGGCAGGACCTGTACTCGCTCGTGGAGACTCAGAACTCGCACTACGGATCGCTTATCCGCGCCCGGTATGGCGAGCCCTTCTTCACCCACGAGACCATGGTGGTCGACGACGTTGTGGCTCTTGGGGTCCGGAGCCTTTAGCCTTTCGCCAGTAGCCGCTTTAATTTCCCCCCATGTCCACCCCCACCCCGGTCTATCTCGACCACGCCGCGACGACGCCCGTGCGTCCCGAAGTGCTCGAGGCGATGCTCCCGTACCTCACCAGCGAGACGTTCGGTAACCCGAGCAGCAGCCACAAGTTCGGCCGCGCGGCCCGGGCCGGGCTGGAGCAGGCACGCCGGGAGGTGGCGGAGGCCCTCGGTGCCGAGCCGAGCCAGGTGATCTTCACGTCAGGGGGCACCGAGGCGGACAACCTGGGCATCGTGGGAGCCGCCCTCGCGGCGCGTCAGCGCGGGGCCGATATGTGTGCCGCGGTCTCCGCGATCGAGCACAAGGCCATCCTCGCCGCCGCCCACGCGGTCTGCCGGCTGGGAGGACGGGAGGTCATCCTGCCGGTAGATCGCCGAGGCAGGCTCGACCTCGACGCGCTCGATGCGGCACTGGCTCAGCAGCCGGCCGTGGTCTCGGTCATGTGGGTCAACAACGAGATCGGCGTCGTTCAGCCGATGGAGGAGATCGCGGGGCGGTGTTGCGCCGCCGGCGTCGCCTTGCACACGGACGCGGTCCAGGCGTTCGGCAAGGTCCCCGTATCGGTGCGAGACGTGTCGTGCACCATGCTCACGATCTCCGGGCACAAGATCGGGGCCCCCAAGGGTGTCGGCGCGCTCGTCGTCCGCGACCGGAAAGCGGTGGAGGCGATCATCCACGGCGGAGGACAGCAGTACGGAATCCGGCCTGGCACCGAGAACGTGGCCGGCGCCGTGGGACTCGGGCGTGCCGCCCAGCTCGCCGCGTCCGAGCAGGCCTCCGAGTCGCGCCGGCTCTGCGCGCTGCGCGAGAGTCTGGCGGGCCGTCTCAAGACCGGTGTTCCGGAGCTCGTGATCGTGGCGGAGGAGGGCGATCGGGCTCCCCATGTTCTCAACGTGGCGATCGCCGGAGCGGACAGCGAGGCGATGCTCATGCACCTCGACCTGGCAGGGGTCGCCGCGTCCGGGGGCTCGGCATGTTCCACCGGGGCCGTCGAGCCCTCGCACGTGCTCCTCGCGATCGGGATTCCCAGGGAGCTGGCGCTCGGCGCCATCAGGTTCAGTCTCGGTCATGAGAGCAGCGAAGCGGACGTGGACCGGGTCGCCGAGGTCATGCCTGGGGTGGTCACCAAGGTGCGGAAGCTCGCCGGGATGCTCGGCCGTGCGTGAGCGGGTGCTGGTCGCGATGTCGGGCGGGGTGGACAGCTCCGTCGCCGCGGCGCGCCTCGTCGAACAGGGGCACGAGGTCGTGGGCGCGACGATGAAGCTCTTCTGCTATGGAGAGTCGGTGCCCGACAGGCCCTGTTGCTCGCTCGACTCGATCAACGACGCACGCGACGTGGCCCACACGCTCGGCATCCCGCACTACGTCCTCAATCTCGAGGACCGTTTCAATCTCCACGTCATCCAGAATTTCGTCAGCGAATACAGCCGCGGCCGCACGCCGATCCCCTGCGTCCGCTGCAATTCGTTCACGAAGTTCCGCGACTTGCTGGCCCACGCCGACGCGCTCGAATGCCGCTACATAGCGACCGGCCACTACGCCGTCGCCAGAGACGGAGCGCTGTACCGTGGGCGGGATAGCGACAAGGACCAGACCTACTTCCTCTGGGGCATCGACCGCAGCGTCGTGGCGCGCATGCTGACGCCGGTCGGAGAGCTCTCGAAGCGCGAGACCCGGGCCTATGCCCGCGCCCTCGGCCTCACGACTGCCGACAAGCCGGAGTCGGTCGAGATCTGCTTCGTCCCCGACGACGACTACGCCGGGGTCCTGGAGCGGCATCTGCCGACGGACGCTCCCGCGCTCGCTCCCGGCCCCCTCGTCACCACCAGCGGTGAGGTCATCGGCCAACACCGCGGTTACGCGCGTTACACCATCGGCCAGCGGAAGGGACTGCCGGGCGGCTCATCGGGACCTCGGTTCGTGGTCGCGATCCGGCCGGACAGCCGCGAGGTGGTCGTCGGGTCGGCCGAGGAGCTGGCCGGCCAACAGGTGACGCTCGAGGAGGTCAACTGGCTGGCCCCCCCGCTCCGCGTCGGCAGCCGATGCGACGTGCAGATCCGTCATCGCTCGCGGGGCGTGCCCGCCGCGGTCGTCGAGCAGGATGAGCATCGTATCACACTGGCCCTGGACCGCCCGGCGCGGGCCATCACCCCGGGACAGTCGGGGGTACTGTACGACGACGAAGGCCGAGTGCTCGGCGGCGGTGTGATCGCGTAAACGGCCCCAGATCGGAGACACTGATGCGTTCCGTCCTCATGCATTGGCTGTTCAATGCCGCCGCGCTCTGGGTGGCCGCCTTCTTCCTGACGGGTCTGGACTTCAACGGCACGATGGTCCAGCTCCTTCTCGTCGCGGCCGTGTTCGGCATCGTCAATAGCCTCCTGCGTCCTTTGCTGACCGTGCTCACGTGTCCGCTCATCGTGCTCACGCTCGGCATCTTCATGCTCGTGATCAACGCACTCATGCTCATGGTGACCGGGTGGCTCTCGGCGCGGTGGGGACTGGGCTTTACGGTGAGCGGCTTCTGGCCGGCCTTTTGGGGTGGCCTCGTAATCGGTGCGGTGAGTCTGGTGCTCTCGCTGCTCTTTCAGCCGAAGAAAAGCTAGGCGGCCGAGCCAGCGTTACCGGCTCGTTACATTTTGTTCCGCCACCTGGGTGGCGGCCGTACATTAGGGCGTGACCGACCTCCGTCTCAAGCCGACCGCCGCTCCCGTCGTGGATCTACGGGACCCGTCGCTGTATCTCAATCGCGAGCTGTCCTGGCTCGAGTTCAACCGCCGCGTGCTGCACGAGGCCCAGGATGACCGCACACCGCTCCTCGAGCGGCTGAAATTTCTCGGCATCTTCAGCAGCAACCTCGACGAGTTCTACCAGGTGCGGGTCGCCGGGCTGAAACAGCAGCTCGCCGCAGGTATCGTGGAACGTACCGCGGACGGCATGACGCCGGAGGATCAGCTCCGGGCCATTGCGGGAACGGTCCGCGAGCTCGCGCGGCAGCACCATCAGTGTCTGATGGAGGATGTGCTCCCGGCGCTGGCCCAGCACGGGCTCACGCTTCATGCGGGCGTCGACAAGCTCAGTCGAAGCGACCGCGATCAGATCGATTCCTATTTTCGATCGAATGTCTTTCCCGTTCTCACGCCGCTTGCCGTCGATCCCGGACACCCCTTCCCCTACATCTCCAACCTCAGCCTGTCGCTCGCCGTGGTGCTTCGGGGCACGGACGGGGAGGAGCGGTTCGCCCGGGTCAAGGTGCCGAAGATCCTGCCGAGGTGGGTGCCGCTCCCGACGCCGAACCACTTCATTCCGCTCGAAGAGGTGATCAGCGCCAACCTCGAAGCGCTCTTTCCGGGAGTCGAGATCCTCGGGTGCTACACATTCCGGATTACCCGCAACACCGACCTCCAGATCGATCACGGCGACGAGGCAGAGGATCTGCTCAGTCTCATTCAGGAAGAGGTGCGGAACCGCCGGTTCGCCGAGGTCGTGCGGATCGAGGCCCACACCTCGATGCCGATGTCGCTGCGCGAGCTTCTGCTGATGGAGTTCAGCGAGCAACAGGACGCCCCGGCCCTCCCGCTCACGGCCAACGACATGTACGAGGTCGCGGGGCTGATGGATACGGCCGATCTGCTGACGCTCGCGTCGCTCGATCTTCCAGCCCTCAAGGATCCGGTCTTCCACCCCGCCACTCCGCCTCGCCTGCTGGGCCAACGGAACATCTTCGACGTGATCCGCGAAGGGGACGTGCTGCTGCACCACCCCTACGACGGCTTCGCGCCTTCCGTCGAGCGCTTCATCCAGACCGCGGCGGAGGACCCCGACGTCCTCGCGATCAAGCTCACGCTCTACCGGACCGGTGGCGACTCGAGCATCGCCCGGATGCTGGTCCAAGCCGCCGAGCGGGGCAAGCAGGTGGCGGTTCTGATCGAGCTGCAGGCCCGATTCGATGAGGAGAACAACATCATCTGGGCCCAGCGGCTGGAGGATGTCGGGGTCCACGTGAGCTACGGCGTCGCGGGACTCAAGACCCACGCGAAGGTGATGCTGGTCGTGCGGCGGGAAGGCGATACGATGCGGCGGTACCTCCACATCGGCACCGGGAACTACAATCCGAAGACCGCGCGTATCTATACCGACTTCGGTCTGCTCAGCGCCAACCCCGATCTCGGAGCGGATCTCACCGATCTCTTCAACGTCTTGACGGGGTTCGCATCGCCGGTGGGATACCGCAAGCTGATCGTGGCACCGAAGGGGATGCGGGTGCGCTTTCTGGGCATGATCCGCCGGGAGGTCGAGCACCAGCAGGCGGGACGGCCGGCCCGGATCATGGCCAAGATGAACGCGCTGGTGGACCCCGATATCATCGTCGCGCTCTATGCCGCCTCGCAGGCGGGCGTCCCGATCGACCTCATCGTGAGAGGCATCTGCTGCCTCCGACCGGGACTGCCGGGCCTGAGCGACACGATCAGGGTCATCAGCGTCGTCGGCCGATTCCTCGAGCATTCGCGGGCGTTCTACTTCCTGAATGGCGGCGAGGAGGAGGTCTACATCGGATCAGCCGACTGGATGCCGCGCAACCTCGATCGCCGGATCGAGTCGGTGACGCCTGTGCTGGAGCCGGCGCATCGCCAGATCCTGCGGGATCTGCTGCAGTTCCTCTGGCAGGACCGCCGCCAGGCCTGGGAGCTGCGGCCGGACGGGAGCTACGAGCAGCGGCAGCCTCACGGTCCGGACGAGGCGCGCGGAAGCCACCGTATTCTGATCGAGCGGATTCAGACCGGCGGGGGTTGACGACTTCAGTAGCGCAGCCCTGCGGCCTCGGCGAATTTCTTGAACAACTCCTGCTGCTCGGAAGTGAAGTCGGCCGGTATGGTGATCTGGACTCCCACCAGCTGATCTCCCCGACGCCCGTTCTTTTCGATCCCCTGGCCCTTGATACGGAACTTCCGTCCCGGTTGGGTGCCGGGAGGGATCCGCAGCATGACCTTCTTCCCGTCGAGCGTGCGGACCCGGAGCCGGGTGCCGAGGACGGCCTGCGCGACGTTGATCGGCACCTCGCAGATGATGTCGAGACCATCGCGGTGGAAGAACCGGTCGGGCAGGACCTGGAAGGTGACGAGGAGGTCTCCCGGTGGGCCGCCGGGTTTGGAGGGCTGGCCCTGCCCGCGCAACCGGACTCGGGAGCCTGTCTCGGTGCCGGCAGGCACCGTGATGACTACCTGACGCTCCTTCCGCAGTTCTCCTACCCCTCCGCAGGTCGGACAGGCCTGGGACGGAATCCGGCCACGCCCCCGGCACTGAGGGCACGGCCGGTTGACCGAGAAGCCTCCCTGACCGAACGAAATGGTGCCCCGGCCGTTGCACTCCGGGCAGGTGGACCAAGTGGCGCCGGGCGCGCCTCCCGACCCGGAGCAGGTCGCGCACGTTTCGTTGATCGCGAGGTTGACGGGTACCTTGCCACCGAGCACGGCGACCCGGAACGGAATCTCGACCAGCGTCTCGAGGGTTTCACCCGCCGACTCCTCTCGGCGGCCCCGTCCAAAGATCGAAGAGAAGATGTCGCCGAGTCCGCCGAAGTCGCTGAAATCGATCCCTTCGTCCCCCATCGGCTCACCAGCCGTACGCCCTGCGCCTCGCGCCGCTCCCGTGCGCGCGCCACGAGCCGCGCCGTCGAAGGCGCCATAGCGGCGCATGCGGTCGTACTGGGCGCGCTTGTCCGTATCGGACAGCACCGTATGCGCCTCGGACACCTCCTTGAAACGCTCGGCGGCCGTGGGATTGCTTGGGTTGGCGTCCGGATGGTACTGCTTGGCGAGCCGCCGGTAGGCCTTCTTGATTTCCTCCTGGCTCGCCGAATCGGGGACCCCGAGTATCTGGTAGAAGTCCTTCGCGGCCACGTTATGGCTGGCCCTGCTCTGAGTAGACCTGAACTCGCGCGGGTCTCACCAGCGTGCCCTTGAATCGGTAGCCGATCTGGAAGGTGCCACTCACCTGATGGTCCTTGTCCGGACTCGGGGGCGGCACAACGGATACCGCCTCGTGCTGAGCCGGATCGAACGGAGCGCCCGTGGGATCGATCCGTTCGAGCCCGGCGCTTTCCAGCTGCTTCCAGAATTTCTTGTCCACCAGCGTGACGGCTTCGCGCAGCGAGTCGACCGGCAGGTTGTCCATGGTCGTGGTGAGGCGGTCCATGTCATCGATGGCGTCGAGCAGCCGGCTGATCAAGTCGGCCTGAGACCGGTCAGTGAGCTCGCTCCGCTCTTTGGCGATGCGCTTGCGGTAGTTGTCGAACTCGGCGGCAAGCCGGAGGTGCTTGTCGCGTGCCTCCTCCAGCTCGGTCTCGAGTCGCTTGATCGCCTCGACATCGGGCTCGACCGGGAGCCCTGCTACTGGCTCCGATTCGGCCCCGTGCGCGGGCGGCTCGGCGGACATATCGGTGGACGCCAGATCGGCGCCGTCGGCGCTCGGGCCGGTCGTCGCGGCAGGTTCGCTCATTCCACCCGGAGTATTGATCGGGCTCCCGCTGCGCCGGTGTTCTCGAATAAATCTTGATCTATCAGTCACTTGTGAGTTCCTCCACGGCGAGTCTTCACCAAAGATAATAGCAGCCATCGTGCCTGGAGGTGTCGGGCATAGTGGCAGATTCTGTCTCGTTTGTCCCTAGCGCGCCAGACCGCTTGCCTGAAGCCGTCGATACAGGAGCATCAGCGCCCCCTGCGCCGCCCGCTGCCGGATGTCGTGGCGGCTGCCGAGAAACATCGATCGTCTGGCGACCGTTTCACCACAGCCAGCCAGCGCGAGCCATACGGTCCCCACTGGTTTGGCGGGAGTTCCCCCACCTGGTCCCGCGATGCCGGTTACCGAGACGGCCAGATCGACACGGAATCGCTCCCTCGCGCCCTCCGCCATCGCCCGCGCGACCGCCTCGCTCACGGCGCCCTCCACCTCCATCATGGCCGGTGGGACGCCGAGGAGGGAAATTTTGAGCGCGTTGTCGTAGGCGACGACCCCACCGACGTAGACGTCCGAGCTTCCCGGGATCTCGGTGAGCCGCTCGCCGACCAGACCCCCGGTACAGGATTCCGCCGTGGCGACATGCAGACCTTTCGCTCGGGCGGCATCCAGCACGAGCGCGGCCAGGTCGTCGTCCTCTCTCCCGTAGACGAAATCTCCGGCGCGCTGGCGCAGCAGATCCGCCGCTGCCGCGAGGCGCTCCTCCGCCTCCGCGACGGGGAGATTCCAGGCAGTCAGCCGAAGATCGACGCCTTCGAGACCGGGCAGATAGGCAAGGCTCAACGGCGCTACCGCCGCCTCGATCTCTCCCATCCGCTCCGCGAGCGTGGACTCGGGAACACCAGTGGTCCGGACGGCAACGGAACGGATGACGTTTCCGCCTTCCCGCGCCGCGAGGCGCGGCACCACCTCGTGCTCGAGCAGCTTGCGCATTTCAAGGGGAACGCCTGGGAGCATGATCGCGAGTCCGGGGGGGCCTTCCATCCAAAGTCCCGGAGCCGTCCCCCAACGATTGGGGAGCACCGTCGCGCCTCGCGGGACCTCGGCCTGGCTCCTGTTGCTCGCGACCGGCGTCCGGCCGGCTCGGGCGAACCTCTCGAGCAGGGAGGCCCAGATGGTTTCATCGAACTGAAGCGGTGCGCCGAAGAGATCGGCCACGATCCGTTTGGTGATGTCGTCGCGGGTGGGACCGAGCCCACCCGTGGTGATGACGGCGCCGGTCCGACGGAGCGCGAGCGCTACCGCATCACGGATGTCGTCCTCGCGGTCGGGGACCGCCGTCCGACGGGCCACTCGGGTTCCCTGACCCGCCAACGCGCGCGCGATGTCGGCGCCATTCGTGTCGAGGGTGAGCCCCAGCAGCAGCTCGGTGCCGATCGTGACGATCTCGATGTCCACTGGCCGGCGATCCGGGTCACTCACCACAGAAGCACAGAGGCTTCAGGATCACTGCGACCGGTCCGAGAAAAGCGCCCGATTCCGGTACAAGTACTGCACAAAGGAATACACTGTCAGCAGCGTCGCGACGGCGAGCGTGACCGCGACGAACCCCCCGTGGAACTCGTTCCAGTATTCCGCGTACCGGCTGTGCTCCCATCCGAGCGGCTTGCGGGCGTCTCGGAACGCGAACCAGAGGATCACGGCGCCGATGAAGATGTTCTGAATCGTGGTCTTGAGCTTCCCCGCCCCGCCGGCTGGGATGACGACGCCGCGGTGGCTGGCCCACCACCGGAAGCCGGTCATCGCCACCTCGCGCCCGATGAGCAGCAGGCATACCCAGAGCGGGATACTGCCCCACACGGGAATGTCGTACAGATCGTGACGCTGGCGGGAGATCCAGTAGATGGGGATGAGCATGGCGAAGAGGAGCAGCTTGTCGGCGATCGGATCCAGCAGTTTGCCCAGATCGGTGACCTCGTTCCGGCTCCGGGCGAGGTATCCGTCGAACACGTCGCTCACTGCGGCAATGATGAAGACGACGAAGGCGATGAGCTTGGGCCAATACCCTTCGATGAAAGGCAGGAGCGCGATGACCGGCGTGAAGCAGATGCGGACGAGGGTGATGATGTTGGGGAGCGTCCACATGGTCACCGCCTACCCCAGCGTCTTGACGACGCTCTTGCTGATCGCTTTCAGGGTATCGAACACGCCCTCGCCGGTCAGCGCCACGGCCTCGAAATAGGGGGCGCGCTCGATCCACTGGCCGTCCTGCTGCGTCACGAGGAACTCCGACTCGTGGTACGGATCGGGCACCGGACGCTGGCGCGCCGGCTCGTCCACCGGCCACCCGGGGTTGAGCGAGGCCTGGAGCTCCCCGACCGGAGCGGCGTTCGGAAGGTCGCGTTTGTTGTACTGGATGGTGAACGGAATCCTGGTGAGGTCGTACCCGTGCTGGGACATGTTCTCGTACAGGTTCTGCATCGCCTCGATGTTGGCGTCCATCCGCTCGATCTGGCTGTCGGCGACGAACACCACGCCGTCGACGCCCTTGAGGATGAGCTTGCGCGAGGCGTTGTAATACACCTGCCCCGGCACGGTATAGAGGTGGAACTTGACCTTGAAGCCGCGGATGGTGCCGAGGTCGACCGGCAGAAAGTCGAAGAAGAGCGTGCGCTCCGTCTCCGTGGCCAGCGAGATCATCTTTCCTCGCGAGCCGGGCGCCACCTTGTTGTACACGAACTCAAGGTTGGTGGTCTTGCCTCCGAGCCCGGGCCCGTAGTAGACCAGTTTGCAGTTGATCTCGCGGGAGGCGTAGTTGATCATCGACATGCGCGGACGTCCCCTCAGGCCCCGAAGAGTTTGTCGATCTCGTCTTCCGCCTCGCCGAGGAACTCGGTTTCGACCCCCGGCGCGCTCATGCCCTCGCGATTGAACATGTCGGTGAAGACCTGGGACAACCGGGTCACCGCCGACTTGACCCGCAGCTTGACCAGCCCGAGCGTCGTCCGGTTGTCGAACAGCACGACCAGGATCACGCGCCGGGCCACGTCGGCCAGGTACATCGACTCCCGCTCGCCCTGATGGAACAGGGCGCCA
>DATBSO010000161.1:0-16515 GCA_036559745.1 Gemmatimonadales bacterium
ACGGACGGCCTCGCGAAGAACACCTACGGCACCGGAGCCTTTCTCCTGGTCTACACCGGCGACCGACTCCCGACGCCCGCGGCCGGCGTGCTTGCGACGGCGGCGTGCGGCCCGGCCGGTGAGCCGGCCTATGCGCTCGAGGGCAGCGTGTTCATCGCGGGCGCGGCGATTCAGTGGCTGCGGGACGGACTCGGGATCATCGCATCGGCCGGGGAGACCGAGGCCCTCGCTCGCGCCGTCGCCGACACCGGTGGCGTCCACTTCATCCCCGCGTTCGTGGGTCTGGGGACGCCCCACTGGGAGCCGGAAGCCCGTGGAACGATCACCGGGATCACTCGCGGCACCACTCGGGCCCACCTGGTCCGCGCCGCGCTCGAAGCGATGGCGTTCAGCAGCGCCGACCTGCTCGGAGCCATGACGGACTCGGGCCGCCTTTCGGTTCCGACGCTCAGAGTAGACGGCGGTGCTGCGGCCAACGACTGGCTGATGCAGTTTCAGGCCGACGTGCTTGGCGTGCCGGTGGAGCGCCCCGACATGGTGGAAACGACGGCGCTGGGCGCCGCCGGGCTCGCCGGGCTCGCGCTGGGGATATGGAAGAATCCCGGGGAATTCCTTGCCGGCCGGCGGTTCGACCGGTTCGAGCCGCGCTCCGGGTCGGACGAGCGCCAGGCGGCACGGCAGGGATGGGAGAGAGCGGTGAGCGCGGCCCTCGCCTGGGCCCGTGCCGAAGGGGCGATCAGAAGCGGTAGCTGAGTCCTCCGAAGAGCTGGTCGGTGCTGTCCATCCCGCCCGACTCGTGGGTAGCCGACATCATCACGTACCAGCGCCGACCGAGAGTCACATCGGCGTCCACCCCGAGCCATCCGACGCTGTAATCCAGGGGATCGGCCAGCGGGTCGCGGACCACCCGCACGCCTCCATTCAGGGCCAACCGCAGCGGCGGCGCCGGCGTGATGTCCGCGCTCAGCGACTGGAGCCATCCGGACTGGCGCGGGCCATCGTAGCGGGTCGTGCGCGAGCGGAGCCCCAGGTGCAGTGGCGTGACCCTGTCGAGGCCGAGCGAGAGGGTGTACGAGTGTGTCTGTCCGGCCGTGCCTCCGCTGCTCGAGCGGGCGTCGAGACCGATCCGCCCGGCGCCCGATTTGATCCAGAGGCCACCCCAGACCCCCTGTCGGAATGCGTCGTCGAACGCCGTCTCGGGCGTGACCGCATCGCGATAAAGGCGAACGTTCCGCCGGCTATCATACCCCGCGTTCACGCTCACGGCCCGGGACACCTCGTAGCGTGCCGTCGCGAAGGTCCCGGTTGGCGACCAGGCCGGCTCTCCCATCGCCTGCTTCCAGGCGCGGTAATAGTCCACTTCCTGGATGCCGTACACCGAAAGCCGCCGGTCCGAATAGCCCGCCTGCAGGTAGAAGAACTCCCGATTGGTGACACCCGCCTGGTAGGAACCGATTGCTCCCAGCGTCGTCGTCCAGCGAGCCGTCGCGTCGGCTCTGCTGTGGAGCTGGAGGTACCCGCCATAGTCGCGGACATCGTTCGAGTAGCCCAGATCGGTCGGCTCCGGCTCGCTACCCGCGAAGGCACCCGCTCCCCACGACGACTGTGACAGCTCCGCGAGGACGCCGTCGAAGAGGGCGAGCGAGGAGAATCCCGGAGAGAATTGCCTGCCGGCCGTGAGGCGGAACGGTGCTCCCGGCGCGGCGACGAACAGGGCGCCCTGGTACAGGCGAGTCCGTCCATCCACCACACGTTGGCCGTCGGCCCACGATGAGACGGTGCGACGGGTACGGAGGTCGAGCACAAAACCCACCGGCAAGCCGCCCACGGATTGGGCGTCCAGTCGTACGTCGAACGATGGCTGAGAGAAATGGGCGCCACTGCCGTCCCGCTGCCAGACGCCGAGGTATCGCGCGCCGACCCTGCCCCTGATGCCCGTCCCGCTGTGGCGGGGCGACGGCGCCGCCCGTTGTGCCATAGTCGGAGCGGGGCCGCCCGCCCATGAAGGCGCCGGCGTGGCCCGCGCGACATCCACCGTATCTCCAATCACGAGCGGCGAGGTCTGGGTCAGGATGTCACAGGCTGCTTGGTGCGACGCGAGGTCAGTCACACGCAATCGGCCCGCTTCGGCGCCGTTCCGCATTACGCGCAGCGTATCACCCGGGTGCAGCCCGTCCTGACGGCCCGCATCCATATACGCCGTGGTGGTCGTGAGGTATGTGAGCGTCACCGGCCGGGTCGCTACGGAGTCCTGGGCCGACAGCGCCGGCGCGACTGCAAGGCCCGCGACGAGGAGCCGCCATACGGGAAGCCGTCTCATCCGCCATTCCCCCGAGGATGACAGCTGAAGCAGGCTTGACTGTCGTAGCGATAACCGCTGCGCCCGTTGTGCTTGCTGTCCATCGAGCTCTGGCTGTGCTCGTGGCAGGAGAGGCAGGTGAACACCTGGTAGTTCGCGCTGTTGGTGTGGCACGTGGAACACGTCGCCCACCTCCCGCGGTGGCTTCCGGAGTAGACCGGGAAGAAGCGCGCGTCGTGGTCGAAGGTGGCGCCCGGCCATCCCGACGTGGTATGGCAGCCGGTGCAGTCGGTCGGGAACTGGGCGGAGCGGTGGTTTGGATCGGTCGTCGCGTCGTAGTCGGACTGGTGACAGGCCACGCAGACCGTGCCCTTCCCTGCGAAGACGCCATCGCCATGGCACTGCTGGCAGGTGACGGCGGTGTGGGCGCCAGTAAGCGGAAAGGCGGTGGCGGCGTGGTTGAAGTCCGCCCCATCCCAGCTCGTTGTGCTGTGGCACCCGGTGCAGTCAGTGGAGAACTGGGCGGTCCGGTGATTCGGATCGGTCGTGCGATCGTAGTCGGCCTGATGGCAGCTCACGCACGCGGAGTTCTTGCCGTGGTAGACGCCGTCCCCGTGACACTGCTGGCAGGCCACTGCCCGATGGGCGCCGGTCAAGGGGAACGCCGTCGCGGAATGGTCGAACGCGGCGCCGCTCCAGCTCGTCGTGGAATGACATGTTGCGCAGTCGGTGGGGAACTGGGCCGAGCGGTGATTCGGGTCCGTCGTGCGATCGTAGTCGGCTTGATGGCAGCCCACGCACGCGGCGTTCTTGCCGCGATAGACCCCGTCTCCGTGACACTGCTGGCACTGCACGGCGCGATGCGCGCCGGTCAGCGGGAACCGAGTCGTCGCGTGATTGAAGCGCGCGCCCGGCCACGTCGAGGTCGCGTGGCACTGATTGCAGTCGGTGGGGAAGCCGCCACCGACGTGATCGGGGGCCTTGGCAGCCTGATACGAGTCGAGATGGCACTGGACGCATTCGGTCGGCCGGTTCACGAAGGTGAGTCGTCCCTGCGCCGCCGGCGCATGGCAGCTCTCACAGTCCGCTGCGAGATGCGACCCGTTGAGCGGGAACCGGCTCGCCTGGTGCATCTGCACCATTGCCGATCGGTCGAGGAAGCTTCGAGGCGTGTGACAGCGGGCGCAGTCGGCTCCCAGCTCGCCGCGGTGGACGTCGGTGTGGCATCCGACGCAGCTCCGGCTGACGCCGCGAAAATCCAGGGAGGCGTGGCAGCTCCGGCAGCGCGTCGCTGCGTGCGCGGCCACCAGCGGAAAACCGGCGCGCGCATGATCGAAGGCCCGGCTGATCTTCACCGGCTTCCACCCCTGGGATCCGTGACAGGTGGCGCACGGCTCCGCGAGGTCGCCGTGCGGACTGGGCGTCGCCTGTTGCGCGTGTGACCGAGTGCTCACGGAGATCAACGTGATCAGTGCCATACCGGCCTCGAGCATCCACCTCGTGAGGCGCCTCACGACGGCTTCCTCGCCGCGCCATGGCAGCTCTCGCACTTTCCGGAGAGCGGCGCGTAGATCACGATCCGGCGTCCTGCCACGACGGCCGACTGCGCGTGACAGCTCGCGCAGGGCACCTTCTGGTGCGCGCCCTTGAGGGCAAACGGTGTGTCGCGATCGTGGTCGAACCGGCTCGCGGGCTGGAAGGCGTCGAGGCTGTGGCAGCTCTGGCACGGCGCGGAAGCGCGGTGTGAGAACTGCCCGCCGTGCGGATCGGTGTGGCACCCTTCGCAGGTGCCCGTCGCCCGCGAGAAAAGGATCGGGGGACCGTGCGGCGCGCTCACAATGAGGGTCGACCGGGTTCCGGGGCGTTTCATCTCTTCATGACAGGCGGCGCACGGCACCGCACGATGGGCGCCCTCGAGCGGGAAGCCGTAGCCCTCGTGGGCAGCCACGTCGACCGTGGACGGCCGGAAGCGTCTGGTATCGTGGCAGGCGAGACAACCGCTCTGCTTGGGTCGGGTGCCGGTGGCGCCGAACCGCCCGTCGTGGGGATCCAAGTGACAGGCAGCGCACTCGATCTCTTTCAGCCTGAGCGCAACCCCGGCCCGCCCTAACGTCGCTGCCGGGGGCAGGGGCCCGAGCCCCTTGCGGCTCGGCCCGTGGCAAGCGCTGCAGGCGATCTCGCGGTGCCGGCCTTCGAGCGGAAGCCGTAGCGTGGCGTGTTCGACCGTTCCGAAGGTGCTCGGAATCCAGCCGGTGACCGCGTGGCAGGCGGTGCAATCATCCGCGGCTCGCCGGCCCGCCAACTGGCCGCCGTGGTCGTCTCCGTGGCAGTCCCGGCAGCGACCGAAGGCCGGACGCAACAGCGTTCCCGCTCGCCCGAGGCGCGACAACCCCGGAGGATTCTTCACGTGGCAGGCGGAGCACCGGACCTGCTGGTGCTTCCCCTCGAGGGGATAGCGCGACTGGCGATGCTGGGCGACGGTGAAGGTCCCGGGCGTGAAGCCGGCGACGTCGTGGCAGGACGCACAGTCCGCCGGGTGTCCAGCGAGTGTCGCCGTGCCGGCATGCGGATCCGTGTGGCACGACATGCAGGTCGCGAACGGAGGCCGCTTGCCCCGCGGCGAAGCCGGGTCGTGGCACTTGGCACACGACACCAAAGTGTGCCGTCCACGGAGAGGATACTTCGTGCGATCATGATCAAATGCGCTGCGGGACACCTTGGCGAAGCTCGAGGTCTCGTGGCAGGTGCCGCACTTGGGCCCCAGGTCGCCCCCGTGCGGATCCGCGTGACAGTTCGAGCACTCGGCATGGGGAAGCGGCTTGTAAACGGGAATCGGCTGGCCCGCCGCGTTGGATTTCGTCGCCACCGCCCGAGCGAGATGGCACTTGTCGCATGCGACGTCGGTGTGTTTCCCGGTGAGCGGGTAGTCGGTGCGCCCGTGATCGAAACGAGGCGCCGGCTTCCAGTCGCGGGTATCATGGCAGTCGAGACACTTCTGGGTGAGCGCCCCGCGGTGCACGTCCTCGTGGCACGAGGCGCAGGCTCGGTCGAGTCCCAACCATCCCGGGGACGGCGCCCTTCGGCGCGAGAGGGCCGCCGCCGGCGAGCGCCGCAGCGCTGCCTTGTGGCAGTCGGCGCACTTGGTCGTTCGATGGGCGCCATCGAGCGGCCAGCCGGTCCGTGCATGGTCGAAGCGCGTGGAGTCTCCTTCGGCCCAGTTGATCAGCGCGAAGTCCGTCCCCGCGTGATCCGGGTGGCAGCTGGCGCAGGCCGATTTGGCTTCGCGTCCGTGCAGCCCGAGACCACGTGAGGCGAGCCAGGCTACGTCCTTGTGGCAGTCCAGGCACTGGGCCGTCATCGCCGCTGGTCCTCCGCTGCCGTGACATGCGGTGCACTGGAGCGATCCCTCGAGCTTGGCATGGGCTTTCGCAAGGGGGCCCGGCGAGATCTGCGCTGCCGCCGGTGCGCCTCCGAGCCAGAGACAGCAGATGATTGCCGGGACCCAGAAAAACCCGCGGTGCCGATTTCCCACTCACCAGAGCCAGGTGACGCCGACCGCCACGACGACGCCGACGTGCACCAGCACCGCCACGAGGGCACCGATGGCGATGGGGCGATGGGCAACGTGCCAGTACCGGAACAGACCGTGAGTGGCGTCGAGCAGGCGCGCCTGCTGGGTCAGGGCCATCTCGCGCCGGGCGAGAGCGACCGCGCGGGTCACAGCCCGGCCGTGGCCCGGGTGCCCCTGATGCCCCCGAGTCGTGCAGAGCTCGCGAAGCCGACGTGCCGCGCGGCGCCGGGCTCGGTCGTCCCCGACCATCCGGCGCAGCGTTCCCATCGGGCCCAGACCCGCCGGAAGGGGATCCGTGGCCAGCGTACGCTCCACGAGCTGGAGGTCGAGTCCCGTCTCCCCCGCGATCAGCGTGAGCAGGCGCGTCCTCTCCGCGACGATCTCGTGGCGGTCCATCTCGACACCCGAGCGGCCGCGCGGAATCCTGGCGTAGATGTACCGACCGATTACTCCGCTCGACCAGACGATCATCATCGCCCAGAAACCGAGTCCGATCACACCGCCGAATCGCCAGCCGGCATGGATCGTCACGAGGAGGGGGAGGAGCAGTGCCGCGGCCACGTGCACGTCGAGCCAGCGCGCGATCGCTCCAGTGAAGGCGAGCCAGCGGAACTTCTTGCGCACAGGATAGAGCCACAGAAAAACGAAGATCAGAAGCGCCACGATCCCCGCCGTCTGCCCCACATAACCGGACGGCCGGAGCCAGGCGTGATACGGATGGCGAACCCGTTCGGCGACGGCCAACGAGTAATACGGTGTCCCGGCCACCAGGATGCCTGCGAGCAGGGTGGCCAGCACGATGGTCGCGCCGGTCAACGGCCGCAGTCCCCGCTTCTCTCGGGGAGCTGGGCGGACGGCTGGACGACGAACCGGGGCGCGGGGAGGCGCGGAAATTGGCACGAGGGTCTCAACGACGATGAAGATTCTCTTAGGCTCGAGCTGGCATGCGATCTGCCAACTCGGTGGGTGCTCCGACGGCGGCGCACTTGTCGCAAATTGAAGGCCCGATGTCATTTGCCGTTACAGCAACGGCGAAGGGCCCATCGGAAAACAGATTGAGAGAGTCAGACGCGGATCACGCATGGGCTTGCGTCGGGCAGCCTGCCGAGTCCACCGCGTTCGCCATCGTGGAGCAGGCCACTTCTCGCTGTATCGCTCCGTTACGCCCGCAACGCGGCGTGACAAGGCCGAGACTCATGGAAACCACGCTCGTCTACGCCGCCTTTACCCTGCTGTTGATCGTCCCGGCTGTCCGCCAGCTCCGCCGCGCGCGACGGAAGGAGGCGGCCGCGCGCCAGGCAGCGGCCCGCGCCGGACTCTCCTCGAGCGGGCCACGCGCTCAGCATCCACACATCGATGTCAGCCACTGTATCGGGTGTGGCGCGTGCACCGACGTGTGCCCGGAGGGAGAGGTGCTGGCAGTGGTCGGGGGCAAGGCAGCGATCGTCAATCCCGACAAGTGCATCGGCCACGGACTCTGCGCCGAGGCGTGTCCGGTCGGAGCGATCGAGATCGTGATGGCGAGTCCCAGCGTCAGCGCGGACCTTCCTCACCTTTCGAGGGAGCAGGAGTCGAGCGTGCCGAACCTCTTCGTCGTCGGGGAGCTGGGCGGGTTGGCGCTGATCAAGAACGCGGTGAACCAGGGGCGAGACTGCATCGACACGATCGCGGCACGGCTGGGCACGGGCCGGCATGCGCCGCCGGGGAAGGACGTCCTTGATGTCTGCATCGTAGGAGCGGGGCCGGGAGGCATCAGTGCGTCCCTTCGCGCGATCGAGCGCAAGCTCCGCTATGTCACCCTGGAGCAGGACGAGCTCGGCGGCACGGTCGCCAAGTATCCTCGCCGCAAGCTCGTGATGACGAGCCCGGTGGAGTTCCCCTTGCACGGAAAGTTCCGAAAGCTCGAGGTCTCAAAGGAGGAGCTGCTGAAGTTCTGGCACGGGGCGGTGGACTCGGCCGGGCTGCGGGTGAATGCGGGGGAGCGTGTGCTCGACATCCAGTGCGACACGAGCGGCATTTTCAGCGTGACGACGCCACGGGGGCTCTACCGTGCTCGGGCCGTGGTTCTTGCGCTTGGCCGGCGCGGTACGCCCCGCAAGCTCGGCGTTCCTGGCGAGGAGCTCCCGAAGGTCATGTACAGCCTGCTCGACGCCGAGGCGTACCGGGATGCCCGGATTCTGATCGTGGGTGGTGGGGATAGCGCGGTGGAGGCGGCAATGGGGCTGGCTCATCAGACCGGCAACCAGGTCACACTCTGCTATCGCGGGACCGCTTTCACTCGCATCAAGGGCCGCAATGCCGAACGACTCAAGAAAGTCGTCACCGGCGGGCGTCTGCGAGTGCTCTATGAATCACGACCCATCGAGATCACGACGGATGAAGTAGTCCTGGAGGTGGGCGGCGAGCGCCGCTCCCTGCCGAACGACTACGTGTGGATCTTCGCCGGCGGAATCCCGCCTACGGAGCTGCTGGAGAAGATCGGCGTCCGGACTGGTGTCAGAGACGTGACCGCCGACGGAGCGCGAGAGGCACGGGCGGCAGCAGTGCGGTGATGGGCGGTTTGCTAGAGGAGGACTGGGCCTTCAGGCGGGCGCATGAGTGCCTGAGGCCGGTGGGACGGCGGGGCTGGCCGCCTGCGGGTTGAGGCGAGGCTCGGCTCCGAGCCAATAGAGACCGTTGGCCATGATGCAGAACCCTGTGAGAGCGAACCACACCATGGCACCGCCGACGAACCCGGTAAAGAGCAGCCACCACGGACTGTGGACCAGAACCAGCGTCGACGCGATGGAAATGTTGATCCCCACCGCCAGATAGATCCGCCGCTCGAGATACCACTTGTCCGTGGGCATGCGGTACGGCTTGCCCGGGGTAAGCTGGCCCAGCATGGGTGTGAAGCCGAGCATGCGAAGCACATTGCCCACGACACAGAAGCCGGTCAGAGCGACGGTGACTGACGCGATACCGGTCGCGATGATGAGGAGCACCCAGATCGGCTTCACCACGGCAGCGAGCACCGTTCCCGTGATGAGGACGACGCCCGCGATGAGCCAGACCGTGCGCTCGATGTACCACCGATGAGTCGGAACGATGTACACGCCGGTTCGGTGAGTCATGGCTCCACGATAGCGAAGGAAATCACGGTTCGCCAGAGCGGGCCGCGGGGTCTCCCGCCTGGTGAGATCGCAGGAGCCGCGCCAGCCGGAGATGCTCCTCCCGCTCCCGCTCATCGAGCGTACGACGGACGGTCGTGAGGGCGGTCCGAAGGGCCGGCTGCAACCGACGCTCGAGCGTGTTCACCTGGCGGGAGGTACGGGCTACCGCCTCACCCAGGCGCCGCAAGAGCGTCTCGCGGTTGGCCGCGTCCAGGAGCAACTCGGCCAGCTCCTCGAATGCCGTGGTCGCTTCGTCTGCTGCACCCGACTCGGTGGCGGGCGGGACACCTCGGGCCTCTGCCGTGCGGCGGATCGAGGGCTGCGCGAGGATCTCGGAGACCGCGATCCCCCAGACCTGGCTCGACCGGATCTCGATGCGGAGGTCTCGCGAAGGCCAGCCGAGCGCCCGCAACCCGTCCGCTCCTTCGTGCGCGAGCGCGCGCAGCAGGGCCGGATAGGCGCGGGCCGCGCGATCGTGGATCGTGACTCTTGCCGTGGCCGCCGGCCGCGCCAGGCGAAACAGCTCCGCCACGAGAGCCTCGCGCTTTCGTCGGAGCAGTCCAGCGCCTTTGGCGACCCGCTCCAGGCGGCGCTGCAGGAGCGTCAGATTCTGACGCGTGGCGGTCGGCCGGCGCTCGGCGTTCATCCGGTTCCGCCGGTCGCGGCATGCGAAGTCCAGGTCGCCTCGCCGATGCGAAGGAGATCGTCCCGCGGCAGCGTCTCGAGAAGCCTCCAGCCCGCGTCAAATGTTTCCGCGATGCTTCGCCGCCGATCCTGGCCCACGAACTCCCGCTCGAACCGCTCGGCAAAGGCGAGGGCGCGCCGGTCCGAATCGCCGAGCCCTGCCTCGCCGACCACCGCTGCCATGAGACGTGCCTCGCGCCCCTGCGCGTAGCTCGCGTACAGCTGGTTGGCCCATTCCCGGTGCTCGGGCGCGGTGCGGCCCGAACCTATGCCGGCGTTCATGAGGCGCGACAGCGAGGGCAGGACGTCGATCGGCGGAGCGATGCCTCGGCGATGCAGGTCCCGAGCGAGGACGATCTGCCCTTCGGTGATGTATCCCGTCAGATCCGGAATCGGGTGGGTGATGTCATCATCAGGCATCGTCAGGATGGGGATCTGGGTCACCGATCCGGCCCGACCCTGCAGGAGGCCTGCGCGCTCGAGAAGGCTGGCGAGATCGGTATACATGTACCCGGGGTACCCTCGGCGACCAGGAAGCTCCTCCCTCGCCGTCGCCACTTCCCGTAGCGTGTCGCAATAGTTGGTGAGGTCGGCCATGACGACGAGCACGTGCAACCCTGCCTCGAACGCGAGGAACTCGGCCTCGGCCAGCGCCACCCGCGGCGCTGACAGACGCTCGACGCCGGGATCGCGCGTTTGGTTCAGATAGACGACGCTGCGCTCCATCGCCCCGCTGGACCGGAAGCGGTCGAGAAACCCGCGCGTTTCCCGTGCCGTGATGCCCATAGCCACGAAGATCACGGCGAACGGCTCGCCATGCGGTGCCCGCGCACCTTCGACGATTCGCGCGGCCAGCTCGAGCGCGGGGAGCCCCGGGCCCGAGAAGACCGGGAGCTTCTGCCCACGGACGAGGGTGTTCAGTCCGTCGATGGCGGAGATCCCGGTCTCGATGAAGTCGGCCGGCCGCTCACGCCGCGCCGGATTCATCGGGGCGCCCGAGATCGGAACCACTGCTTCGCCGACCGGGGGCGGCAACCCGTCCACCGGAACGCCGACGCCATCGAACGCTCGGCCGAGCAGCTCCCGGCCCACCGCCACCGAGGCGATCTCGCCGGTGAGGGTGACGGCTGTCTCCGATGGGGCGAGGCCAAGGGTCTCCTCGAGGACCTGCACGACCGTGAGGGTATCGCCCGCCTCGATGACCTGGCCCCGTCGGGGTTGCCCGTCCCCAACCGCGAGCGTGACGCGTTCGCCCAATGCTACGCGGCGGGTACCGCGGAGAAAGACGAGTGGCCCCGCAGCCCCGGCGGCCCCGTGATACGTGCGGGCGAGCGTGTCGGGCGACGTGGTCACGGTGCACGCTTCCCGGCCAGCCGCGCGATTGCCTGTTCCGCTTCGCGAGCTCGAGCCTCGACATCGGTGGCCGACGCCGCACGAACGGCGGCCAGCGCCCGCCGGCAAGGAGCCAGCTCGAGCTGCTCGAAGCGTGCGCCGGCACCGATTGCCTCGAGACCGCGACGGTGCATCTCGATCGCGAGACTGGCGAGCCGGTAGGTCTTGGTCAGCGGCGAGTGCGCGTCGTTGGGGTCGTACGCGCTCTGACCCAGCACGAGCTGCTGCAGGATCCTCGCGGACTCGAGAGTCAGGTGGTCGGCAGCCTGCAGCGCGTCGGGACCCACCAACCCGGCAATGTCCGTGAGCTCGCGTCCGCGCTGCAGCAGCTCGAGTGTCGCGCCGCGAAGCTCGACCCATCGCTCGCCGCCCTCGCGTGCCAGCCAGGGTGACACGCCTTCCGTCTGGAGGGAGTAGCTCGTGTCCCAATCCACCGCCGGAAACTGGCGCCTCTGGGCCAGCGCAGGATCGAGAGCCCAGAGGGCGCCCGCCACCCTCAAGGCCGCCTGCGTGACCGGCTCCGAGAGATCTCCGCCAGGCGGCGAGATGGCAGCGACCACGGTGAGCGCCGCCTCGCGGGAGGGTCGGCCCACGGCGCGAACCCGGCCCGCGCGCTCGAACCACTGGCCGAGCCGGGTGGCGAGGTAAGTGGGATAGCCTTCCTCTCCTGGCATCTCCGCCAGGCGTGCGCTGATCTCGCGCAGCGCTTCGGCCCAGCGCGACAGGCTGTCGGCCAGAAGCGCCACCCGGTATCCCATATCGCGGTAATACTCCGCGATGGTCATCCCCAGGTATACCGACGCTTCCCGTGCGGCGACCGGCATGTTGGAGGTATTGACCACCATGACCGTGCGGTCCATGATCGACCGCCCGGTGCGCTGATCGATCAGCCGGGGAAACTCGTGCAGAAGGTCGGCCATCTCGTTGCCGCGCTCGCCGCAGCCGATGTAGACGACGATGTCGGCGTCACCGAATTTGGCGAGCGACTGTTCGATGACCGTCTTCCCGGTGCCGAACCCGCCGGGCACCATCACCACTCCGCCTTCGGCCACGGGGAAGAGGAAGTCGAAGACCCGCTGGCCTGTGATGAACGGACGGTCATCGGGTAGACGCTCGGCCACCGGCCGAGGGCGGCGCACCGGCCAGGGTTGCGCCATCCGGAGCAGTGTCCCGTCCTCCAACCGCCCCACTGCGTCTGCGACGGTGAACTCGCCCTCCGAGATCGTGGCAACGACCCCGTCGGCGTTCGGCGGCAGCAGAACGCGATGCACGAGACCCGGCCGCTCTTCCGTCGTGCCCAGGACATCGCCGGCCGCGACCAGGTCACCGGCGTGCACGACGGGAGTGAACCGCCACCGCCTGGCGGGATCGAGCGTCGGTGCGTCGGCGCCGGGCTGGATGAAGTCCCCGGTCTGCTCCGCGAGCCGACCAAGCGGCCGGCCGGTGCCATCGAGAATTGCGCCGAGGAGGCCCGGACCGAGCGTCACGGTGAGGGCGTGGCCGGTGGGCTCGACCGGCTCGCCGGTCTGCAAACCGTTGGTGTCCTCGTAAACCTGCAGCGTGGCCACGTCGCCCTGGACCCGAATCACCTCGCCCAGCAGCCCGCGGCACCCAACCCGTGCGAGCTCGTATAACGCCGCGCTCTTCATCGGCTGCGCTTCGGCAAGGGCTCCGCTGAGGCGAATCAGCATCGCGCCGCTCATCCGAGTCTCACGCGGTATCCGATGGCCTGGCGCAACAGCTCGGTGATGAACGCTTCGGGTCCTTCCAGGGCCGGTGCCCACGTTGGCGCCGGAAACGGTACCACCATGGGGAGCGCCCGCCTCGCGAGGTCGCGACGCTCGGCATCGGCCAGGGCCAGATAGAAGGGTTCCTCGACGAGCACGACCCCTGCGTCCGACTGTTCGAGCAGCGCACCGAGACGCCGCGCGCCCTCCGCCACGTCCTGGGCCTCGTCGGGCGTGAAACCGGCCAGCCGAAAACCGGCCGCGATCGCCGGGCGACAGAGAACGCGTATCCGATCTCTCACGCGGCCTGCCCGTCCGTCATCGGGGCGTTCAGATCCAGCCTCCACACGAGGTCGCTGAGCGCCACCGCCTGTCGTCTCACGCGATGGCAATACAGAAGCAGGGGCGCGGGGCCGAGCGGATCGAGCCGCGACTCGCGGAGCAGCCGATCACCACGCTCGGCCTCCAAGGCCTCCTCGAGTGCCGCCGGCGCGTCCGCGTGGCGCAGGAGGATAGCCGCGACCGTGCCGCCACCCATCGCTTCGCCGAGCGCCCGAGCGACGTCGACCGGCCGGGTCGCTCGGGATGCCACGAGGAGTTCACTTTCCCCGAGCCGGTGCCCGCCTGGCAGAAACGCCGGGACGCGCTCGACCTCCCGGCGTCGAGACAGCAGCAGGGCCCGGCAGTTCTCGGTGTCGATGAAGTGGCCGACATATTCGCGCAGGAACCTGCCGTCGCGACGGGCCCCGCGCGCCGCGCGTTCCGCGAAGGTGCGGGCGATCGCGAGCTCGACAGAGAAGAGGTCGGGCTCCGCGGCCGTGGTCGCCGCCAGAATTGCGGCACCGTACGGGTGGCCAGCCGCCAGCAGGAGCGCGGCTTGATCCGGGACGCGAGAACGATCGGCCAGCTCGCGGAGGAGCCGCTCCGGCAGGCTTGGCGTCGGCACCAGGCCGGCAAGCCGGGCCTCGGCGCGCACCCCCGCGGCCGCGCCGCGGATCAGAGCCCGCAGACTACGCCGGTCTTCGGCGTCGAGCGTGATCGCTACGACCTCCGCGCGCGACCCCAGCCACCGGCGCGCGACTGCGAGGGCCGCTCCCGCTGCGCGCCGGAGCGCAAGCTCGAGTGCCGGGGCGGTCGCGCCCGGGACCTCGTTGGGCAGCGCGCCCAGCTCCGCGAGCGCACGCGATAGCGTCTGGAGATTCTGAGTCTGGGCCAGCCGTGCGTATGCCGCCGGCGGAAGCAGCCGAGACCCAAGACCGCTGACCCGCGCGTTGACATCCTCCCAGAGAATCACGACAGGGCCTCGAGACGAGCGCTCAGCTCGATCGCGAGGCGCGGCCACGCGCGGGCGAACCGGCGCTCCATGGACGCGTCCACCTCCACGGCGCCATCGGCCGAGCGAGCAATCATTCTGCCGCTCGACGGGACGAGGGTCACCCGAGAGGCGTCGGAGAGCGTTCGGCGAAGGTCGTCGAGCAGCGACGCTGGTGCTTCGACGATCGCGGGTGCGGTTCCGAGATACTCCAGCGCCAGCGCCAGGTCGCGTGCGAGACGCGGTAATGCCGTCCGGTCCGCGGCTCGCTCGGCGAGCGACGACTCGGCACGCTGGCGGATGCGATCGAGGGCCTCGGCACGGGCTTTCAGCACCTCTCCGGTCGCGTGCCGGCGAGCAGCGTCGACCGCACGGGTCGCCGTCCGTCGCAGCTCCAGCTCCCGAGCGCCGCGATCGGCCGCCACGCGTCGCGCCAGGTCGGCGGCGCGATCGGTCCGCACGCGCTCGGCATCGGCCTGTGCATCCGCGAGCAGCGCAGTCCTGCGGGCCTCCGCTGCCTCCTCGAGACTCCGTAACAGCTCGTCCAGCGCCATCGCCGAGTCAGGCTGGCTGGGCGCGGAGCAGAATGAGCACCGCGACGACGAACCCGAGGATGGCCATGGTTTCGGGGATTGCCAGCAGGATGATCACCGTCGTGCTGAGCTGCGGCTTCTCCGCGAGAGTCGCCGCGGCCGCCGGGCCGATCCGCGACTGCGCCCAGCCTGTCGCAAGCGCGGGTATTCCAACGGCCAGCGCGGCGCTGAGCGTGATCCACAGGATCGACATGACGGACTCCTTGTCTAGGCGGGAGAAGTGGGGTGATGCGTCCAGTGCTCGAAGGGCTGATACCGTGTGCCGCCCGGGCTGTAGAAGGTCCCGAAGAACTCCACGTAGTGCAGGCGAAGCGCATGGATCGTGGGACTGAAGAGTCCCAACCCGAAGTTCACCAGGTGGAACAGCAAGGCGAACAGCGCACCGACCACGGCGCTGCCCATCGTGCCGGCCAGCTGGTTGGCGACCATGGCCAGCATTACCGAGGCGGTCCCGAGCGCCATGATGCGGGCGTAGGAGAGGATGTGCCCCATGGCGCTCAGCAGCTCGACCGCGGCCACGATCCCCTCGAGGAGAATCAAGATGGGAAACGCGACCAGGAGCGCGATCACGGCGGGGGTCAGCACCGAGCCCGGCAGGATCTCGAATGCGCCCAGAAGCGCGACCACGATCAGGACGATCATCACAGCGGAGAGCCCGCGGCTGATCGCCTGCCGCGGGTGGCTATGGGCGCCCGCGAGCGCGCCAAGGACAAAACCGAGGACCACGTGCACCACTCCCAGCGCCAGTGTCAGAGCCAGGAAAGGGACAATCGCTTCCTGCCGGTCGACCCAGAGCGGCTGCAGCCCGAACCACCGGTGCCCGAGGTCACCGAAATATTCGCCGAAGAGAACGCCGAAGACGATCGCGAAGAGCGCGCAGGGCCCCGCAACCTCCGCGACCGCCCGACGCGGCGTGCCGGGCGAGGAGCGACGGTGGAGCACCAGCGCCAGAAGCGCGACGAGCGTTCCATACCCGGCGTCGCCCAGCATGAGCCCGAAGAACATCGGAAAGAAGACCGCGACGTAGGGCGTGGGATCGATGGTCCCGTATCGCGGCAGCGGCAGCATTCCGGTGAGCAGCTCGAAGGGACGGAAGAGCCTCGGGTTCCGCAGGACCACCGGCACGTCTTGCCCCTGCCATTGCGCCTTGTCCAGAACCTCGACGATGACCGTCGGACCGAACCGCCGGTCCAACTCACGGGCCAGGCGGGACTCGGTGCCCGCGGGGAGCCACCCGTCCAGCACGAACGTGTGTGGCGTGACGCCGACCAGTCCAAGCGCATCCAGCTGGGCCAGCCGGTCGCGCAAGGCGCACCGCGCGCGCGCCAGCTCGTCCGCAGTTGCACGGCGCAGGCTCATCTGTTCATGCCGTACGGCCTCGAGCTCGGCCGGGACTTCCGACGCCCGCGTGCGCATTCGTGGTATCGCCTCGAGCAGGGTACGCCCATAGCCGCTCGGAACCGGAACCTCCTGCACCTGAGTCCGTGCCAGGAGCTGCTCGACGGCCGTCGCGCGCGAGGCGGGGACGAGCAGGAGGAGCGCCGTTTCCCCACTCGGCAATCGCCGACTCAGGATCTCGCAGGCGTCCCCGAGCAGGTCGGTGAGCGCCTGCCGGATCGCGGGCAGGGTATCGGCCTGGTCGGCCCGAACCACGACATGGTAGGCGCTGAATCCGGGCGCCAAGGCCCGGGCCTGGAGCAGGGACTCGAAGGCCCCGAAAAAACCCTGATACCGCTCGAGCAGCGCCCGCTCTTCTTCCAGGGCGGACGCTCGTTCGCCGAGACG
>DATBSO010000162.1:0-40467 GCA_036559745.1 Gemmatimonadales bacterium
ACTGGTGAGCACGATCTGCCGGTTGGCGGCTTGCAGCGCGTCGGTGAGGCGCAGGAGCTCCGCCTGCATCTCACGCCGGTGGGTGAGGAACTGCACGTCGTCCACGAGCAGGAGATCGACGTCGAGAAATCGCTGGCGGTAGGCTGCCCCGTGGCCGGCGGCGATGGCGGCGTGAAACGCTTCGATGAACTCGTCGAGCGTCAGGTATTCCACCGCCAGACGCGGGTTGATCGTCCGCGCGGCATGCCCGATGCCCATCAGCAGGTGGGTCTTGCCGAGTCCCGGCCTGGCGTAGATGAACAGCGGGTTGTACACCGTCCCCGGTGACTCGGCCACCGCCTTGGACGCGGTGACCGCCAGCCGGTTGGCCGCACCGACGACGAAGGTATCGAAGCGATAGAGCGGATTCAGCGTGACAGTCACGCGGCCGGACTCCCCGCCGCGAGGCGCTTGAGCACGATCTCCGAGATCCCCCGCAGCGTCTCGAAGACGCCATTCCCCTGCAATGCGTCCGCGGGATAGCTCGGCACCGCGCGAAAGTTCAGCGCGTCGTCCATCTCGTCATGGGACAGGATCAGGTCGTGCGGCAGGTCCTGCTTGTTGTATTGGAACACGACCGGCAGCTGGCGGACGTCCACGCCCTGGGCGAGCAGATTGTCCTGCAGGTTCTGGAGGCTTTCCAGGTTGTCGTCGAAGCGGCGCGCCTGGCTGTCGGCGACGAACACGACACCGTCCGCCCCCTGGAGGACGAGTTTCCGGGTCGCGTTGTAGTAGCTCTGCCCCGGCACCGTGTAGAGCTGGAACTTGGTGCTGAATCCCGAGATGTTGCCGAGCTCGAGCGGCAGGAAGTCGAAGAACAGCGTGCGGTCGGTCTGGGTCGCGAGCGACACCATCCGTCCACGTCTCGTCTCCGGCACGCGTCCGTACACGTACTGCAGGTTGGTCGTCTTGCCCGATCGGCCCGGCCCGTAGTAGACGATCTTGCAGGTGATCTCGCGCGCGGTGAAGTTGACGAGAGACATCAGGTCACCGTCCGAAAAGGGCTTTGAGGCTGGCGTTGAGGTCGGATTCGAAGTTCTCGGCGAGCATGGGGGCCGGAACCGAATCCCTGGGCGCTGACGCCACGAGCTGCTGCACCATCTGATCGAAGAACAGTTGGACGATTCCCACCGAGGTCTCGGGCCCGAAGACGACGAGACCGATCCACCGCCCGCGCGGCGTCGTGAACGCCGACAGCATGCAGCTCTGGCCGACCCCGTGGTGCACGAGCGCCTCGAAGGGCGACGATCCCAACAGGCGGGCGAGCTCCTCCGTCGAGGCGACGATCCCTGCGCCGAGCGCCGCCGCCGTCATGACGTCGAGCGAGCGGCTGAACCCGTGCTGCGCCACGACCTGCCCCGACGAGGTCATGAGCAGCGTGAGCCGCGCGGACGACTCGGCCAGGAACAGCTCGAGCGGCTCGACTACCCAGGGCTCGAGTGCGCGCATCAGCCCAGGCGACTCGCCGCGTCGATCATCTCGAGCCTCGCGAGCCCGAGGTTGGCGTCGGGAGCGACAACGGCCACCAGCACCAGGTCATCGCTCCCCGGCGCAGCGAGCACGGATCCCGCCTCGGCCTTGAGGTGGACGAACGACGGACGCTGGTAACCCGCCTCGCGCGCGGTCCGCGCGAGCCTGCCGACCAGACTCCCCGCGAGCGCCGCGGCGGCGCGGCCATCCACGCCGTCCATCAGATGCTCGGCCACCACCAAGCCATCGGTGGCCGCCACGAGCAGCGCGCCCCGGACCCCGGGGACACGGGTGACGCGGTCGAGCAGATTCCGCGCGTTCATCCCATTCCCTCCAGCCACGCACGCGCCGAGCGCGCCGCGCGTTCGGCGAGCAGGCCGACGCGGGCGACGGGAAGCGAGTGGTCGCAGGCCGCGAGCAACACGGTGTCCGCGGTCGGGGCGGCGAGGTAGAGGTGGCCTTCGGGGGATTCGACCGCGATCGAATGCCAGGAGCCGAGTCCGAGGATGCGGGTGGCGCGAGCGGCCTCGCGGGACACTCCCGCGAGCTGGGCGGCGACGCGGTCTCCCGCCTCTTCTCCCGACGGGACCCGCAGCGATCCGCTCAGGCGGAGCCCGTTACCATCCACCAGGAGAAAGCCTTCTTCCCCGCCCTCGATCCCCTCGAATGGCGTGGCCGGTGGACGAGGCGGCGGCGCCGAGGGCGCCGGAGCGCCGTTGGCGCGTGGAGCACCCTGCTGCCGCACGTCGGTCCGGACCCGCGCGATGGCGAGTGGGATCGAGGGATCGTCGGGATCGGCCTGCCCGGCGCGTTGGAGATGATCGAGCGCGGCGATGACATCACCCGCGCGGAAATAGAGAAATCCGACGCCCTTGAGCGCCGCCGCGCGCATCGGATCGAGCTGGAGGGCGGAGGTCCATGCGTCGAAGGCGCCGGCCAGGTCCCCCATGTCGCTCAGGATGCGCGCGAGGAGATCGTGGGCGTCGGCGAGTCCCGGGTAGCGGCTCACCCCACCGCGGGCCACTTTGGCGGCGGCATCGAGCTGCCCCCGGCGGCGCAATGCTTCGGCGAGCTCGAGAAACGCGAGGCTCGACGGCTCGTCCGCGAGTCGGGCGGTCAGGGCGCGGATGTCGTCACTCACGATAGCGCTCGAGCTCCTTCATGATGAAGTCCACTGATTCCCTCAGCCGCTCCACGATCGGCTTCTCGGCCTCTTCGCCTGGCGTATGTGTGCCGAGCCGGCTCCACGTGGTCCACGATTCGAGCGCGGGGCGGAACCGGCCCAGGGAGACGTAGCAGAGACCCAGCAGCCGCCGCGCCTCCGGCATGAGCGGATCGAGCCGGAGTAGCTCCTCGAGCGCGCCGGCAGCGAGCTCGTACTCTCCCTGTGCGAGCGCCTCGCGCGCGGGCACCAGTAGCGCCGCGAGGTCCCGGCCTGCCTCGATCTCCTCGCCGGGGCGCGCGGGATCGTCGAGGACGACGATGCCCGCGTTGGTGAGCCCGTAGACCGTCCGCGCGACGTCGAACTCCGACCGGCCGAGCGCCTCCGCAAGCGAGTGCAGATCACGCTGGCCGTCCACCGCGGCCAGCACTTCCCACTCGAACGGCACCAGATCGAGCGGCTCGCTCCCCTGGGCCTCCGGCTCGGGAAGCCGAGGCACGAGGCCGAGATGCGCGACCTTGGAGCCGATGCGGGACCACTCGTCCATCCGCCGTGCCGCCTCCATGAGCAGCGCTTCGGTAGGGAAGCGGACCGGCGACTCCACAGCGGCGAAGCACGGACTTCCTTCCTCGAAGCGGAAGTACCCTTCCGACCAGCGCAGCAGCTCGAACACCGCCTCCTCGATCTGCGCCTTGACCTGCCGGTCCAGCTCGCGGCGGGAGACGACGCCGAGCGCGACGAAGATGTCCCCGATGCGCCGCCCGTCGCCCTCGCCCTGCAGCGCGCGGGCCCGCTCGAGATCGGCCGCGGTGATGCGGCCCGTCCGGAGAAGTCTCGCGCCCAGCGGCTGGCTGTCGTTGCCCACCGCAGCGGCGACGACGCCGCCGCGGTCGAAGCACACTGTGCCGGCCGACTGCAGCAACTCCGACGTCACGCGCAACACGCCGCTCTTCCGGCCCAGATCGAGCAGCTGGAAGACGTCCTGGATGTGCAGCTCCTTGAGGGGACCTTCGAGCGCCACGGTCTACCCCGCCGTGGTCGCGAAGATGTGCTGCAGATCGCGCGCGGAGCGCGCGCGCGTCCGGGCCTGCGAGGCATAGGGACCGGCGGGGTCGAGCTGGACCACGCGCTCCCACGCCTGCACCGCCTGGTCGAACTGTCGCTGACGCGCGAGGACCGCCCCACGATGGTAGAGCGCGCCGGCGTGGTCACGGTCGAACCGCAGGACCCGCTCGAACGCCTCCATCGCTTGCGTGGTCCGGCCATCCTCGAGGAGCGCCCGTCCGAGCGCGGTGAGCGCCTCCAGCTCATAGGGGTCGGCCTCGAGCACGCGCACCAGCACCGGGATGGCCGACGCGGGCGACTCGATCCGCCGGAGGAGATCGGCGAGGGCGAGTGCCGCCGCGCCATAGGTCGGCAGCAGGTCGAGCGCTCGCTCGTAGGCGGCGCTGGCCGCACTCCAGTTGCCCCGCTCCTCCTCCAGACCACCGAGCTCGTACCAGACCCGTACCAGCGATGCATCGAGATGGAGCGCCGCGTTGAATGCCGCCAGCGCCGCCGCCCGATCGCCGAGTCGGGCGGAGACCTGGGCCTGGAGGTGAAACAGATCGGGGCGTCCCGGCGCGAGCGTTTGCGCCTCGCGGATGCAGTCGAGGGCGCCAAGGGCATCACCGACCGCAAGGCGGACCCGGGCCCGGGCGACCAGCACCTCCACATCGCCTCGTACACGTGAGGCGAGCGCATCGGCCAGGGGCGCGGCATCGGCCGCCGAGCCGAGTGCGACCAGCGCGCGGATCTCGCCCAGGGTCGCATCGGGATCGTCGGGTGCGGCGGCGCGGGCGGCGCGATAGCGGTCGAGCGCTTCGCCGTAGAGGCCACGCTTCGCGAAAATGTCGCCCTGGAGGACCGAGGTCGCCGCCCGGGGCGCGCCGCGGGCCGCGGCCCGGCTCAGCTCGGCCGACGCGAGATCGAGCAGACCCTTGGCGATGTAGTCCCGGGCGAGATCGAGCGCGTCGCCGCCGTGGCCGTTGGAGGGGGCGACCGGCAGCGCCGGCGTAAGCTCGGCGAAGAGCTGGTCCAGCGCGGGAGGCTCGAAGGCGAATTCGCCGGCCAGGACTTCGCCGCCGACATCGGCCGCGATGTCCGGGGCGATCGCGATCGTCGGATCTTCGTACTGCAGGTCGATCGTGAGGGCAAACTTCTGCGGCACGTAGAGCGGCTCGAGCTCGAGCGCCTGGCGGGTCTCCCGCAGCGCCCCATCGAAGTCGCCGAGCTGGCTCAGGACGAAGCTCAGGTTGTACCGTGCGGCAGCAAAGCGGTCGTCGGCCTCAACGGCCCGGCCGAAGGCGTTGCGCGCGTCCTCGTAGCGCCGGAGCTCCATCAACACCAATCCGATGCCATTCCATCCCACCGCGCTGGCCGGCTGTTCCGCCAGGGCCCGCTGATATTCCTCCAGCGACTGCTTGAGCTGCCGCCGCTGAAGCAGCAGGAGCGCCAGATTGAGTCGCGCCGCGAGCAACGGAACCGCCGCGTCGAGCGCATGACGGAACGCGGTCGATGCCGCCTCACCACCGGCCTCGTGCGCGCGCCCGACTCCGAGGTTGTTCCAGGCGAGCTGATACTTGTCGTCGATCGCGACCGCGCGCTCGTAGGACGCGATCGCGTCGGCGCGGCGGCCCGCCTGGTGCAGGCACACGCCGCGCTCGTTCCACAGCTTGGGCGAGTCGGGGTAGTCTTTCACGAGGCGATCGTACAGCTCGAGCGCCGCCGACAGGTCCCGCTGGAGCAGATGAACTTCGGCGAGGGCCTGGAGACTGAGCCGCGCATCCTCGCCTGCTTCGAGGGCCTGGCGGTACTCGGCGATGGCCTCCGCGAAGTACCCCTTCTGCCGGAGCGCCAGTCCCAGGTTGTAGTGAACGAGGGTACCGCCCTCCACCACCTGGACGGACGGACGACCTCCGGCCGCCACTGTTCCTGCCCCTTCTCCCTTCTCCCTTCTCCCTTCTCCTACCCGCTCAAGCGCCAGATTCGCCTGGGCGCGCGCCAGCGTGGGATTCAGCTTGATCGCCTGGCGCGTGGCTTCCCTGGCCGCTTCATGCTGACCCATATCGCCATGCACGAAGGCCAGCAGGTAGTGCGCCTCGGCGTACTCCGGATTGCGCGCGATCGCTTCGTTCAGCGCCGCCAGCGCGGCGGCGTTGAGGCCCCGGTTATAGAGCACCTCACCGTAGTAGAACCGCGCGACCGCGCTCTCGGGATCGCGCGCGCACGCGCGCTCGAGCCAGTCGCTGGCCGTATCGAGGTGGCCGCGTGCCTTCTCGGCCAGGCCGAGCTGCAGCATCGCCGGCACGTCGCCCGGGTGCCAGGTGAGGAGCGTCTGGAACTCGCTGATCGCATCCGCGTGACGGCCGAGCGCGGCATGAGCACGCCCCAGCTCCCACCGGGCCTCGCGATCGTCGGGGCGGGTACGGACCCGGTCCCGCAGCTCGGTGATCCGGCGGTCGTAGTGGCCGCTTTCCCGGTACGCGATGTCGAGGTTGGTCTGGGCGACGTGCATGCGCGGATCGAGCTGGAGCGCGCGCACGAATTCCGCGATGGCCTCGTCGATGAGGCCCTTCTGGTAGTACAGGACCCCGAGGTTGTTGTGCGCTCCGGCGTCCGAGGGGTCGATCCGGCGGGCGAACGAACGGAGAACGGCGAGATCGCGCTCCGAAAGCACGGGTGCCGGCATCGGCTCAGGTCAGTCGGATGGCGTCGAAGATGGCCCGGAGCGACGGCATGTCGGGCAGAAGGAGGAAGTGTCCCTGCAGCAGCTCCGCGGTGCCCTCGACCCGGAACGACGTCTCCACGCAGAAGACGAAGTCGCGTTCGTGTCCGAAGTTGAGATACGCGGTCGTGAGCACCGCCCCGCTCAGGTCGACCACGAGGCTGGGGACCGAGGGGACGAGCATCATACCCATGAAATCGCTGAGCGCGTTGAGGTAGGCGCTCGCGAGAATGTTGCCGGCCTCCTTGAGTCCGCTCTGTTCCATCGTCCCGAACTCCCGGGTGGTTCCGGGGCTGCGCCGGAGCAGTATATCACAGAGCGTTCGCGCCGAGTCCTGGTGGAACAGCACGAGCGTGCGTCCCGTCAGATCGCCCATCATGTGCATCAGGACGGCCGCGATGACCGCGCCCGGCGATCCCACCAGGTCGGTGACCTCCTCGAGCGGGCGGACATTCACCTCCGGCACCGCGATCATGATCGTGCGGTTGGTCATCTGCGACAACGCGGTCGCGGCGTGCCCGGCACCGATGTTGGCTACCTCGCGCAGCGCGTCGAGCTGCAGTGCCTTGAGATCCCGCACGTCTTCCATGCTCACTCCTCTTTAGATCAACGCGGCGGCGTCGAGAATGAGCGCCGGGGCGCCATCGGCGAGAATCGTCGCGCCGCCCACGAAGGGCGGCATCCCGCTGGGCGCGTCGAACGGCTCAACCACGATGTCCTGCTGGCCCGCGAGGGCGTCCACCACCAGCGCGGTCCGGCGTTCGCCGATCTCGAGAATCAGCGTCGGACGTCGCGACGACACGGCGTGAGCCCGACCCGAGACCAGCTCGCGGAGGTGCACCGTGGGGATGACCTGGTCGCGCACCACCAGGGCCTCACGGTTCCGGACCGACGTGACCGCGCGAAGGTCGAATTCGACCGTCTCCGCCACGTAAGCGAGCGGCACGGCGTAGCGCTCGCCCCCCGCATCGGCCAGAAGCGCGCGGACGATCGCGAGGGTGAGCGGCACCCGGATCAGGAAGGCCGTTCCCTTCCCCACTTCGCTTCGCACTTCGAGCGTGCCACCCAGCGCTCGCACGCGCGTCATCGCCACGTCCACGCCCACGCCGCGGCCGGACACGCCGCTCACCGTTTCCGCGGTGCTGAATCCCGGCCGCGCCAGCACCCGCAGCAGCACCTCGTCACTCAGCGACTCTCCCGTTCCATCGGTAACGCCATCGCGGCGTGCCTTGGAGAGAATCGCGCCGCGGTCGATCCCGCGTCCATCGTCACTCACGCGGAGGAGCACGGTGTTGCGCTCGCGGCTTGCCGAGAGGACGATGCTCCCCTCCTCGGGCTTGCCGGCGGCCGCGCGATGCTCGGGCGATTCGATCCCGTGATCCGCGGCGTTCCGGATCAGGTGAAGCAGCGGATCGCCGATCTCGTCGAGGATCGACCGATCCAGCTCGATCTCCTCGCCCTCCATGTCGAAGCTGATCCGCTTGCCCAGGTCCCGCGCGAGATCCCGGACCAGGCGGGGGAACCGCTCGAACACTTCGCCGACCGGTGTCATCCTGGCGGCGATGACCTCTCCCTGCATCCCCGACACCAGCCGCGCGATCCGATCGCTCAGCTCGGCGAGCGCCGGGTCACCCGACGCCACGGCATACACGGAGAGCCGATTCTTCGCGACCACGAGCTCGCCCACCTGGTTCATCAGGGCGTCGAGCCGTCTCAAGTCCACCCGGATTTGCCGGCTGCGCTCGCCCGTCTCGGTCTCGGCCGTCGCCGCCTCGAACCGCACCGACTCGACGTCTCCCGCCGAGAGAATCCGGGCGGTGATCTCGTCCTCGTTCGCCGTCGTGTCGAGCGCGAAGCTCAGACGACCGTCGAAACCCTCCCGGTCGAGCTGGGTCAGCGGCGGCCGCAGCGCCGTCACCACACCCAACGACTCGGCCCGGCGGACGACCAGGGCGGCGCGCGCGCCACGCATGGTCGTGTCTCGTATGAACACCTGCACCGGCCGGAGGCCGCTGATCGTCTCCTGCTCGATGACCGGCATCGGAACCGAAGGCCGGTACGGTGTGACCGCTGCGGCGCCTCCCGCCTCTTCATCGAGCGCCGCGGCCAGCGTGGGATCTTCCTCTCCCCGCCGACCGGCCGCCGCCGCCTCCACCGCGTGCCCGAGCGCGTCGACCCCGCGAAAGAGCAGCTGGAACGTCTCGGGCCGAGCCGCGATCCGGCCCTGGCGTAGCGCATCGAGCAGGTTCTCGAGCCGGTGCGCCAGCTCGGCGACGACGGTGTACCCCATCGTCGCGCCCATGCCCTTGATCGTGTGGATCGACCGGAACAACCCGCCGACCGGTTCCGCCGCCTCGGGAGCGCGCTCCCAGTCGAGCAGGAGCCGGTTACAGACGCTCAGGTGCTCGCGACTTTCAGCGAGGAAGAGCGCGGCGTACTTCGAGGTGTCCATGGCTCAGCCCAGGACGCGCTGCACCGCCTCGAGCACGCGCGAGGGCTGGAACGGTTTGACCACGAAATCCTTGGCGCCCGCCTGAATCGCCTCCACGACGAGTGCTTGCTGGCCCATTGCGCTGCACATGAGGATCTTCGCGTCCGGATCGGTCTTGCAGATCTCCCGGACCGCTTCGATGCCACCCATGTCCGGCATGACGATGTCCATGGTGACGAGGTCCGGCTTGAGCTGGCGATACTTCTGCACCGCCTGGGCGCCCGATTCAGCTTCCCCGACGACCTCGAATCCCGCCTGGGTGAGGATGTCGCTGATCATCGTGCGCATGAAGATGGCGTCGTCGCAAACCAGGACCGTATGGGACACCGCAAGCCTCCGAGCAGTTCCGGGTGATTCGGTAGCATCGCTTCGCCTGTTGTGCTGAGCTCAGGGCGACTCCTCCGTAGCCCGCCGGCCTCCCTGCCCGTCCCCGCCGATGATCGGCGCGAACAGCGCGTCGATATCCAGCAGGATGAAGTGCTGGTCGTCCCGGATGCCCACCGCGCGCACCAGTCGCGGATCGATCCCCGGCAGGTCCGCGCGCGGCGCGACCGAGCGCTCGGGGACTTCGAGGAAGTCGACTACCTGTCCGACGCCGAGTCCATAGCGTCGGCCGGCGACCTCCACGACCACGATCGCGCCCTCGTCCGTCGCCTCCCGGTGCTGCTGAAGCAGGACGTGGCCGTCGAGTACGGTGAGTAGGGTTCCCCGGACATTGACCAGCCCTTCGATGGCCTGCGCGACACCCGGGATACGGGTGGCGGGCAGGCGCGGCAGGATCTCACGCACGATCCCTGCCGGGGCAGCGCAAATCAGCGCACCGATTCGAAAAATGACGGCGTGTAGCGTCGGGGAGTTAGCCATCTCTATTGAAGAAAAGAAGATAGCTAAGGGCGTCGGGGCGGGCAACCAAGTCTTCGCCACCCGCTGCAACGAGTGCAGCACGGAGATCTGCCGGCCACTCGGACCGGAATTCGAGGGGGGCCCCGGTGGCAGGGTGGCGGAATGCCAGAACCGCTGCGTGGAGGGCCTGCCTCGGCGTCGTCCGCTCCAGCGTCTCCGCCGCCTGCCGGCGAGGGCCGGTAATCCGGCGGCTACCCCCACCGGCATAGACCGGATCGCCCACGATCGGGTGGCCGATATGCTCCAAGTGGACCCGGATCTGGTGGGTCCGGCCGCTGTGCAGATCGAGACGAAGCAGGTCTGCGACGTCGAATCGTGCGACCACACTCGCATCGGTGCGAGCGGCCCTGCCGGTCGCCAGCACCGCCATGCGCTTGCGGTCCTGCGGATGCCGCGCGAGCGGCGCATCGATGACGGTGGGACTCTCGCGCAGATGCCCCCAGGCCAGAGCGGCATAGCTCCGCCGCACCTTTCGGGCGGCGATAGCGGCGCCCAGACGCCGATGCGCGAGGTCGGTCTTGGCCACGACCATGAGCCCCGAGGTCTCCCGATCCAGCCGATGGACGATCCCGGGACGACCCTCGGCCCCACCAGACAGGGTCGTCCCCCTCGCGACGAGTGCATTGACCAGCGTGTCGGTCCAGTGGCCGGGCGCGGGGTGCACCACGAGTCCGGCCGGCTTGTCGATCACCGCGAGGTGCTCGTCCTCGTAGATCACGGTGAGCGGAATGGCGGCGGGTTGCAGGGTACGAGGGGGAGCCTGATCGGGAAAGCGGACGACGACTTGATCCGCGCGGGAGAGAAGTCGGGAGGCGCGCGCGGTCGCGCCGTTTACGGTGACCCCGCCATCGGCGACCAGCCGGGCCGCCTGAGTGCGGGAGAGGCCCAGTTGGTCGGCGAGAAAACGGTCGAGCCGTTCGGTCGCCGAGACCGAGACCGTGAATGTCAGCTCAGACAGCCGAGGCGGACTCCGTTTCAGGTCGGCGGGAGTCCTCCCGCCAGAGGGAGATGGCGAGGGCGATGGCCCCGCAGCTCACCGCGATGTCGGCGACGTTGAACGTCGGCCACCGGAGCGAGCCCACACCGACATCGAGGAAGTCGACGACGCCGCGCGCGCTGCGGATGCGATCGATGAGGTTGCCGGCGGCACCGCCGGCCACCAGCCCGAGCGCGAGCTGGCGAAACCGGTCGCCGGGGGGAGCGCCGCGCGACATGCGCGTCAGGACGATGACCGCGAGCAGAGCGACGGTGAAGAAGATCCAGCGGGAGTACGGACCCACGTGCAGTCCGAAGGCTGCGCCCTGATTGTACACCAGGCGCAGCTGAAACCAGTCGCCGATGATCGACACTCCCGGTGTGCGCAGAAGCGTGGCCTCAGCGATCACCTTGGTGATCAGATCGAGGACGACGGTAGCCGCCGCCGCTGCCAGGAACACCCGGCGCTCGGCGCCGGGCGACCCGAGGTCAGCGGCGCTTGCCATCTTCCTCTTTCTCCTTGCACGTGATGCAGAGCCGGGCGTGGGGGAGCGCGTCGAGTCGCTCGAAGTTGATTTCCTGCCCGCATTGGTGACAGTGCCCGAACTTGTCCGGGGTGCCGTACAGGCGCCGCAGGGCCTCGTTCACGTGCCAAAGGTAGCGGCCTTCCTGCGAGGCGAACAGGAACTGCTTCTCCCGCTCCATCGCATCCGTGCCCTGGTCGGCCATGTGGAACGAGTACGACGACAGGTCTCCATCGGACGACTGGAGCGTCGCGTTGAAGGATTCGTCGTAGTAGCCGAGCTCCTTCATGACGCGGGCTCGTTCCTCCATCAGGCGCTTTTCGAGATGAGCCAGCTGTTTCTTGTTCATTCCGTGTCCAAGGGTTTTGGGCCAGCAGGAGGCCGGCCGTCCACGTAGCGTTGCACTCCCACCACCACCCCGTGTCCATCGATGTCCACTTCCTGCTCGAGATCGGGCGCCGGCGCCCGGCCCTGTTCCAACCGTCGCGCGAGCGTTTCGCCCTGAATGAAGTCGGCGTGGCCCTGCACGGCGGTCAGGACAAGATCGCCGCCGCTGATCCAGAGCGCGATGCGATCGGTGTACTCGTACCCTGCTTCCTTCCGGAGCCGTTGCACCCGGTTCACCACTTCTCGGGCGAGACCTTCCTCGCGCAGCTCGGGCGTGAGATGCGGGTCGAGCGCCGCTACGTAGGGCCCGTCGCTGCCGACCAGCCAATCGCTCGCGACCTCCCGCTCCACCACCACGTCCTCGGGCAGAATGGTGACGGTCTCGCCGTCCAGGTCGAGCGCCGCGCTCTTCCCTTGCTCCAGGTCGCGAAGCGCATTCGGCGGGAGAGCCTGGGCAGCCGCGGCCACCGCCGGCGTCCGTTTGCCATATCGCTTGCCGAGGGACCGGAAGTTGGGCTTGGCCCGCAGGCGCACAAGGTCGGTATCGCTCGCCACGACCTCGACCGCTTTGACGTTGACCTCGGTCCGAAGGAGCTCGAGGAGGCCATCCGACACGGCGTCACGCACCGCCCCCGGAATGGCGACCTGCATCCGCGCCAGCGGCTGACGCACTCGAATACCCCGTTCGTCACGCGCGGCCCGCGCAAGCGAGGCAAGCCTCCGGACCGCATCCATCGCCTGCTCCAGCGTCGGGTCGCGACGACCCGAGGCCACAGGAAACCGGGCAAGGTGGACCGAGGTTCCCGCCAACGCCCGGTGCAGCCAGTCGCTCGCGAACGGGCCCGCGGGTGCGAGCAGGCGGCTCACCGTGATCAACGATTCGTAGAGCGTCGCCAGCGCGGCCGGGTCGGCCGTACTGTCTACGGCCCAGAACCGGTCGCGCGTGGCCCGGACGTACCACTGGGAGAGATCGTCCACCACGAACTCCATGAGCGCGCGCACACCGGCGGTCGGGTCGTATTGCGACCAGGCCGTCCCGACGGCCTCCACGGTCGCGTCGAGCCGGCTCAGCAGCCACCGATCCACCAGCGGCCGCTCCGCCACGGGGGGATCGTCGCCGGGCTTCCAATTCTCCGCGTAGATGAAGAAGAACACATAACTGTTCTTCAACGCATTGAAGAATTTCCCCGCGATGTCCGTGATGGTGTTACGGTCGAATCGCTTGGGCAGCCATACCTGGCTCGAGGCGAGCAGGTAAAGGCGGACCGTGTCGGCGCCGAACTGCGAGATCATGTCCCAGGGGTCGACGACATTCCCCTTCGACTTCGACATCTTCTGCCCCTCGGCGTCCAGCACCAGGTCGTTCACGATCACGTGCCGGTACGCGAGCGAGTCGAAGGCCGTGGTCGCGATCGCGAGCAGCGAATAGAACCACCCCCGCGTCTGATCGACACCCTCGCAGATGAAGTCGGCCGGGAAATGGGCCTTGAACTCGTCTTCGCGCTCGAAGGGGTAATGCCATTGCGCGTACGGCATCGCGCCCGAATCGAACCACGTGTCGATCACCTCGGGGGTCCGGCGCATTGTGCCACCGCAGCGGCAGCGCCACGTGTACCCATCGATGTGCGGCTTGTGCGGATCGAACCCTTCGGGCAGCGGCTTGCCCCACCGCTCGGCGAGTTCGGCATAGCTCCCGATGACGTCGACGTGCGCCGCGTCCAGCTCGCAGACCCACACAGGAAGGGGCGTACCCCAGTACCGGTCCCGCGACAGCGCCCAGTCGACGTTGTTCTCGAGCCACTCCCCGAAACGGCCCGCGCCGACCTCCGGTGGGTGCCAGTCTACCTGCCGGTTGAGCTCGAGCATCCGCTCCTTGAGCGCGGACGTGCGGATGAACCACGAATCGCGCGCGTAGTAGATCAACGGACTGGAGCAGCGCCAGCAGTGAGGATAGGTATGCTCGTACGGCGCGGTCAGGTGCCAGCGGCCGTCGTGCTTCAGGCGCGCGATGATGAGATCGTTGGTCTCCCGGGCGGTGACGAGCCGGCCCTCGATCTCAGGCCATGTGGTGCCAACGAACGTGCCGTCGGGGGCCACGGGGCGCACCAGCGCGAGCCCATGCTCGACACCGGCCTGATAGTCGTCGGCGCCGAAGGCCGGCGCCATGTGCACCAGCCCGGAGCCGTCCTCCGCGGTGACGAACGAACCCGGCACCACGAGGCGAGACGCGCGATCGTCCGGCAGTGCGACCACCTCGAGCGGCCGCTGGTACCGGAGCCCGAGCAGCTCACTCCCGGGAAATGTGCGCAGGGCCCCCGACTCCGCGAATGTCGGCGCGCCTTTGGCGGAGCTGGTGGGTAGCGCCGCACGCGCCGTGGCGAGAACGATCCGCCGGTCGCCCACCTGGTACTCGCCGTACTCCATCTCGGGGTGGACCGCCACGGCGACGTTCGAGAGTAACGTCCACGGCGTCGTCGTCCACACGAGAAGCTGGCGCGATGGATCGGACTCGAGCGGAAAGGTCACATAGACCGAGTTGGTGGTGACCTTCTCGTAGCCGAGGGCCAGCTCGTGACTGGAAAGAACGGTGCCGCACCTTGGGCAGTAGGGCAGGACTCGATGGCCTCGATACAGCAGGTCGCGCTCTCGCAGGCGACGCAACAGCCACCAGACAGTCTCGATGTATTCGTTGCTGCACGTGATGTACGGGTGCTCGTAGTCGAGCCAGTATCCGATGCGGTCGGAGAGCTCCTCCCAGGCCGACTGATACCGGAAGACGCTGGCGCGGGCACGCGCGTTGAACTCGGCGACGCCGAACTTCTCGATGTCTTTCTTGCCGGTGAGCTTGAGCTCCTTCTCCACCTCGATCTCGACCGGCAGACCATGCGTGTCCCACCCGGCGATCCGCGTGACCGACTTCCCCTGCATCGCCTGGAACCGGCAGATCAGGTCCTTGATGGTGCGGGAGAAGGCGTGGTGGATGCCGGGTCGGCCGTTGGCGGTCGGCGGTCCCTCGAAGAACACGTAGGGTTCCCCGCCCCGTCCCGCCTCGATCGTCCGGCGGAACAGCCCCTCGGCCTTCCAGAGCGCGAGTTGCTGCTGCTCGAGCCGGTCGGCGCCACCTTCAGGCCAGGCGGGATACGGCATCAGTCCAGACGCTCCAGGAAAGTCGTGACCAGACGGGTGAGCTGAGGCTCCGCCCGGCCGGCCGTCGCGATGATCCGGGCGATGTCGGCCGGCTCGAGCGCATCGGGAAGGCACTGATCGGTGATGATCGAGATCCCCAGAGTCCGCATTCCCTGGTGTCCCGCGACGATCACCTCCGGCACGGTGGACATTCCGACTACGTCCGCACCCAACGCGCGCAGCATCCGGTATTCGGCCCTCGTCTCGAGGTTCGGCCCTGCGACCGCGACATAGACGCCTTCCCGGAGTACGATGCCGAGGTCGACCGCCACCTGACGAGCCAGCGCACGCAGTCCCGAGTCGTAGGGGTCGGACATGTCCGGGAACCGGAACCCCAGCCGCTCGTCGTTCGGCCCGACCAGCGGATTGTCGCCCAGCAGGTTGATGTGGTCGCTCAGGAGCACCAGATCGCCGGGGGCCCAGAGCGGATTCATCCCGCCGCACGCGTTGGAGACGAGGAGCGTCCGCGCCCCGAGCGCGTGCAGCACGCGCACGGGGAACGTGACCTGCTGGAGATCGTACCCCTCGTAGCGGTGAAATCGCCCCTGCATCGCCACGACCGGCCGACGTCCGAGGCGGCCGAGGAGCAGCTTGCCCGCGTGGCTTTCGACGGTCGATAGCGGAAAGCCCGGGATCCGCTCGTAGGGTACTTCGGCCTCCACGTCGATTTCCCGCGCAAGGGCGCCGAGTCCGGTTCCCAGGATGATTCCCACCGAGGGCTCCAGTGCGCTTCGTCCTCGAACTACCTCGGCCGCCGCCTGGACCCGATCGAACAGCGTCGCGGTCATCCGGTCGTACGCTCGCCGAACAACACCGTTCCGAGCCGGATCATCGTCGCCCCTTCTTCGACCGCCACTGCGTAATCGCTCGACATGCCCATCGATAGCTCCGGAAGGCGATGACCCGCCCGCTCGGCGGCATCGCGAAGGTCGCGTAAGAGGCGGAAGGCCCTGCGCTGTTCCGCCTGGTCCACGGTGAGCGCACTCATCGTCATGAGACCACGAATGTCCAGACCCGCCATCGGACTCACCGCATCGAGCAAGGCCGGGAGCTCGCGGGGCTCTGCCCCGCCCTTCTGCGGCTCGCCCGAACAGTTCACCTGGATCAGGATCTGCTGCCGTGAGCCCGAGGGCAGCCGTCGCGCCAGCTCGGCAGCGAGTTCTTCGCGGTCCACCGAATGGATTAGTACGAACCGTCCGGCGGCGAGCTTGGCCTTATTCCGCTGCAATGTGCCGATCAGATGCCAGCGCACCGAGAGGTCACGCAGCGCCTCCTGCTTCTCGAGTGCTTCCTGAACCCGATTCTCTCCGACATCCCTGAGACCCGCGGCCACTGCCGCGCGGACGGAGGCCGCCGGATGCGTCTTGGTGACGGCAACGATGCAGACGTCATGGGTCCACCCCGCGATCGCCTGGTGCTTGTTCACGACATCGCGAACCTGGCCGAGGCGCTCTGGGAGGGCCGGGAAATCCATAGCCTTTAAATTTAGCCGCGTTCCGTGCCGCGTTGCAGGGGACCTGGGGGATCCTTCGGGGGTTAGGGCGAGGGGCGGTCGGGGACCGGCAGCAAGCTCCGCAATGCGGTCCGGAGCTCGGGATTGGGAGACACGCGCGAGGCGGCATCCGCCGCCCGTTCCATCTGGAGTGTGTCCGCCCGGGCGGCGTAGGCGTACACCATCTGCACGACCGGCATCGCCAGGCTGGCGGCCGCCATCGCACTCGTCGTCTCCAGCTCCCCTGGCTCCCGGTGGAGCAGACCGGCGTAACGGTAGGTCTTCCAGATCAGCTGTTCGGTCATGGGCACGTCGAGCGGTGCGCCGGCCAGACGGTGAAGGTCGAATACCGCCGACGTGGTATCCGGACGCGCCGTGAGCAGCTCGAACCCCATACCTCGCTGCACCACGTACTCACCGAGCCCCGCGAAGCCCCGGCCCGCGGTGGACGCCCAGACCAGTGGCCGCCGGCCGATGTTCTGCTGAATGATGTTGAGAACAACGATATCACTTGGAAACAGGAACGACCCGTCTTGCAGCGTTCGGGAGATCGGCCCCAACGGGATATGCTGAATCCCACGCACTTGGTAGCCGCGCATGGCCGAGGCGATCATGGAATCGGGCATCTTGTGGAGCGGCCAGTCGGGCCTCGAGGGAATCGTGGCGCGCCAGATCGCGGGCAAGGAATCCATGTCCACCGGTCGCACCGGCGCGTCGCGGAGTTGCCGCATGTACCAGTCGGTGTTCGCCAGCGCCAGGCAGACGACGGTCACATCCCGTCGAACTCCCGCGACCTCCTGGGCCCACCATACCGGAAAGGTGTCGTTGTCTCCATACGTGAACAGGATCCCATACGCCGGAACGCTATTCAGCAGGTCGTACGCGAAGTCGGCAGCCAGGCGGGCATCTACGGTGCCGCGCCGGGTCGCTGCCTGCCAGTTGAGCGCGACCGGCACGAGAGCGAACAGGAGCATCCCCGGAGCGAGGCGGCGAGCCACCGAGGCGTGCGCGGTAGTCAGGCGACGCGCGAGATCCGCGAGTCCGATACCTGTCCACAGCCCCCAAACCACGAAGCTCACGACGAAGAAGTAGTCTCGCTCACGAACCTCGTGATCCCCCGCTTGTGGATACAGATCGTACCAGCGCCCGAAACCCGGCCTGAAGTTCATGTAGAGAACGAGCCCGAGCCCGGTCACGAGGAACAGAGTGAGCAGCAGCCACGACGCGGCGCGGTCCTCGCGTCGTTGTGTCGCGAATCCCCGCAGACCCATCGAGACCGCGCCGAGCGTCACGAAGGTGCGCAGAGGAACTCGGACAAGGTCACCCGCGACGGACTTGGCCCACTGCCAATCGAAGTACACGATGTAGTCGAGAAACTGCAGGCCAAGAAGCCGGAGTGACCGGCCAGGGTTGTCGACGCCGGAGGAGATGGTCGGGTCGTCGAATGGCGTGCGCGGTGGGTACTGCGCGCGCCGGATGACGGCCAGAAGCGCGTCGAAGGTGGCGGGGGCGGCCTCGTTGAGGGGAGGGTGCTGGGCCGATCGGAGGAAGAGAAACAGATACGGCGAAATCCCGACGGCCGCGAGCGCAAGACTCGCGCCCGCGAAGGCGCCCGCCCGAGCGGATGCCGCGAACATGGCGGCCGCCGCGAACGCCAGCGCCCCGAGCCCTGCGAGAGTCGTGCTGCCGAGACCGGTTCCTACCAGCAGCGCCCACACGCCGGCGACCACGGCCACCTCGCCCCATTCGCGGCGGCGGTCGGAAGGTTCGTGAGCAGGAGCGCCCCAAATCGTCGTGACGAGAAAGAGGATCACTGCCGGTCCGGCGAGAAGCGCCAGAAGATGATTGCCCACCGAGATCCCGGCGAGATAGACGATCAGGAGAAGGATGCGCCTCGCGGCGGGTGTGCCGCGGCTTCGCCTCCATCGCATGGCGAGCCAGCAGACGGCGCCGATGGTGAAGGTCGCGACGGCGTAGACCTCGGTCTCGTTCGAGTTCTGCCACGCAGTGAACGTGAAGGCCCCGAGGATCGCTCCCGCTGCGGCGCCGGCAAGACGCAGACGGTCGCTTGTCCACCCTTGCAGCGACTCGTGCGCCACGAGGAAGAAGCACCCGGCGCCGGCCGCGCTCAGGAGGGCGCTCAGCAGGTTGGTCCGGAATGCGTATTCACCTACCGGGAAGATCAGCGCCCAGACGTGGGCGATCATCACGAAGAGCGGCGTGCCCGGCGGATGGGGAATTCCGAGCGTCTTCGCGGCGGCGATGAATTCTCCGGCATCCCAGAACGTGACCGTCGGCGCGAGTGTGAGCAGATAGCCCGTCAGGGTCAGGCCGGCGACGGCGAGTGCCGCGCGGTAGGGTGGCCGCGACACGCCGGCGTTCATTCGGCAGCGTCGAGCAGGAGCCCGCGCACCACGTCCATCGTGAGCCCTCGGCGCAGGGTGCCGCGCCGAGCGATCGAGATCATCGCCGTCTCCTCGGAGACCACGAGCACCATGGCGTCGGTTTCCTCTGACAGACCGACGGCTGCGCGGTGGCGCGTCCCCAGTGACTTGTCCGTCACCTCTCGCGCGGTCAGCGGGAGGATGCAGCCGGCCCCGACGATCTGGTCTCCCCGCACGAGCACCGCCCCGTCGTGCAGCGGCGAGTATGGGCTGAAGATCGTGGCGAGCAGATCGGCCGAGATGGTGGCCCGCACCTTGGTGACCGACTCGAGATAGTGGTCGAGCCAGATCTCGCGCTCGATGGCGATGATCGCCCCGGTGGCGTTCCGGCTCAGCCGTTCGACCGCTTCGGCGATCTCATGGGCGATCAGCGGGCGCTCCGCCCCGCCGGTCAGACGGAAGACTCGCGATTGACCGAGCCGCACGAGCGCCTGGCGCAGCTCCGGCTGGAACACCACCAGTGCCGCCAGTGCCGCGAACGCACCGTACGTGAACACCAAGCCCAGCAAGTAGGTGATCATGGACAGCTTGAGCAGCAGAGCGGCGAGATAGATGACGGCGAGGACGAGGAGACCGAGCAGGATCTGAAGTGCCCGCGTGCCGGCCAGGAATCGAAGCAGGCGGTAGATCACGTACGCGACGATCAGGATCTGGACCAGGTCCCGCCAGTGCGGAACCGGAAGGGGCAGCTGCCCGAGTGGCACTACGACCCTCCTACCCGGCGCGCGAAAGCGAGCGCGTCGCGCGTGGCCGCGACCGAATGCACGCGGAAAATTCGGGCGCCACGCTCCCAGGCGAGCATGCAGGAGAGCGCCGTGACCGCGTCCCGTTCCTCGAGCCCGAGCTTCCCGGCGCCGCTCAGGAATCGCTTGCGGGAAGGGCCGACGAGGATCGGCCGCCCCAACGCCTGGAACGCCTCGAGCTGATCCAGAAGCTGGAGACTCTGTTCTTCGGTCTTGGCGAAGCCGAACCCTGGATCCACCACGACAGATCCGGGCGAGATCCCGGCGTCCCCCGCCTGCGTCAACGCCCCGCGAAGCTCGTCCACCACGACGCCGACCACGTCGCCGCCGTAATCCGTGTGCTGGTACGATGAGATCTCGAGTATCGGACCTCGTGAATGCATCAGTACGACCCCCGCCCGGGCCGATGCGACGGTTCGCCCCATCGCTGGATCGAGGCGGAAGGCCGATACGTCGTTCACGATCGCGGCCCCGGCATCGAGTGCGGCGCGAGCAACCTCCGACTTGACCGTGTCTACTGAGATCGCGACCCGAGGGTGGGCTCGCGCGAGCGCGCCCACCACCGGGACCACCCGCCGGAGCTCTTCGTCCACCGGGATCGCCTCGGTGCGACCCGGACGAGTGGACTCGCCTCCCACGTCGAGCACCGTGGCGCCCGCGGCCAGCACCTCCTCCGCGTGGGCGAGCGCGGCATCCACGCCGATAAGGCGGCCGCCGTCGCTGAAGCTGTCGGGCGTGACGTTCAGGATGGCCATGATGACGGGCGCGTCGAGTGACACTGATCCGCACGCGGTGTCCCATGCTGCTGTCGGCTCGGCCGGCATCGCCAGCCCGATCTGCGTCGACGCTTCGGCGAGCGGCTCGGGCACGAGCCAGGGACGTGCCAACGCGCCGAGCCGCGACCTGCTTCCGGCAAGGATGGCCCAGTCCTCACCGGTGAGCACATCCACACCGAGCGTACCTGCAAAACGGACCAGGGCTTCGAGTGCTCCCTGGTCCAATCCGGTAAGATGCAGCGCGAGGGGGTGGGAACCTACCGCGGCGGTGGACGCGAGCCCTTCCTCCCACCCGGCGGCGCGAAGGATGTCACGCACCGCCCTCGGGGAGTGAAGCGCCAGCGGTGTGACATTCACGCGCCTGCGGGTTCGGCCGGAGGCGCCCCGAGGATGGGTGCACGGGACGGAGCGACGCCCGGCTTGGAGGACGGATTCGAAGCCGGCGCCGAATCGACCGGTGAAAGACTGCGCGGTGGCAGCGGGTGGTTCTTGACGAGGTGATCGAGATCCTCGCGATCGATGGTCTCCCGGTCCAGCAAGGCCGCGGCGATCCGGTCGAGCAGCTCACGGTTGTCAACTAGGATGGACATCGCCCGTGCATAGGCCTCGTCGACCAGACGCTTGACCTCGTCGTCGACCATTTGCGCCGTTCGCTCCGAGATCTCACGGCGCTGGGCGAATTCGCGTCCGAGGAAGATCTCCTGCTCCTTGTCGCCCACGGCGAGCGGACCGATCCGCTCGCTCATGCCGAACTGCGTGACCATGCGGCGCGCCAGACCCGTGGCCCGCTCGATGTCGTTGCCAGCGCCCGTCGTCACCTTGTCGGCGCCGAAGATGATCTCCTCGGCCACGCGGCCGCCGAAGAACATCGCGAGACTGCCGATCAGCCAGTCCTTGGAGTAGTTGTGGCGGTCGACCTCGGGCAGCGAGGCCGTTAGACCGAGCGCCCGCCCGCGGGGGACGATCGTCACTTTGTGAATCGGATCACTGCCCGGGATCTTGATCGCGACGATGGCGTGCCCGGCCTCGTGGTAGGCAGTGAGCTTCCGCTCGGCCTCGGTCAACACAAGACTGCGGCGCTCCACGCCGAGCATCACCTTGTCCTTGGCGTCCTCGAAGTCCTGCATGTCGACCAGCGTCTTGTTGCGCCGTGCAGCGAGGACGGCGGCCTCGTTGACGAGATTGGCCAGATCGGCGCCGGCCATGCCCGGGGTGCCCTTGGCCACCACATCCAGCCGCACGTCGGAGGCCAGCGGAATCTTCCGGGTGTGGACCCGGAGAATTCCTTCGCGGCCCCGCACATCGGGGGCGTCCACCACGATCTGCCGGTCGAATCGGCCCGGGCGCAGCAGCGCCGGGTCGAGGACGTCGGGACGGTTGGTGGCCGCGACCAGAATGACGCCGTCATTGCTCTCGAAGCCGTCCATTTCCACGAGCAGCTGATTGAGCGTCTGTTCCCGCTCGTCATGCCCCCCGCCGAGACCCGCGCCGCGATGACGACCGACGGCGTCGATCTCGTCGATGAAGATGATGCAGGGCGCGTGTGACTTACCCTGCTCGAACAGGTCACGCACCCGGCTGGCGCCCACGCCGACGAACATCTCGACGAAATCCGATCCGGACATCGAGAAGAACGGCCGGCCGGCTTCACCCGCCACCGCCTTGGCGAGCAGCGTCTTGCCGGTACCCGGCGGTCCCACGAGCAACGCGCCCTTGGGCAGCCGTCCACCGAGGCGGGTGAACTTCTGCGGATCTTTCAGGAACTCGATGATCTCCTGCAACTCGACCTTCGCTTCGTCCGCCCCGGCGACGTCGGCGAACGTGATCTTGGGGGTATCCCCCGCGAGCAGCTTCGCCTTTGACTTGCCGAAGGCGAACGCCCGGCTTCCACCCGCCTGCAGCTGGCGGAGCAGGAAGAACCAGAGACCAAGAATGACGATCCAGGGAAGCGCCGCGATGATGATCGCAGTAATGCCGCCCTTCGGCTCCTTGGCCAGGATCGGGACCCCCGTGTCCTCGAGTCGCTTGAGGAAGATCTCGCTGTTGGCCACGGGTAACAGGACCTGGAATCCCTTGGCCGTGCGGCCGTCCTGGGTCACTGGATTCTTGAAGGTGCCTTCCAGTCTCTTGCCATCGAAGATCTCGACGCTCTGCACGTTGCCCTGGTCGAGCTGACGGCTGAACTCGGTATAGGAGAACTCCTGGGTGGGATTGCGCTGCTTGCTCATCATCTGGAACAGCGCAAGCGCCACCAGCCCCACCAGGAGCCAGAGAGCCAGATTCTTACTCAGGTTCCCCCAGTTGGTGCGAGGGGGGCGGGTCGGTAGTCTATCAGCCATTGCGCTCGAGTCCGCTTATTCCAGATCCGCGATGAACGGAAGATGCCGATAGTTCTCGGCATGGTCGAGCCCGTATCCGACCAGAAAGGCCGGCGGCGCCCGGAACCCCACAAACTTCACCTCGTGGCGGATCGCGGTGGCCAGCTCCTTGTCGAGGAGCGCGCAGACTGCCAGGCTCCTGGGGCGACGGGCGCCCAGCAGCCCCATCAGACGCTGCAGGGTGCGCCCCGTATCAATAATATCCTCGACCAGGAGGATGTGTTTCCCTTCGAGCCTGGTCTCCGGGTCATACGCCAGCCGGACCGCCCCACTCGAGACCTTGGCATCGCCATACGAGCTGGCTACCAGGAAGTCCACCTGGATGGGCCGTTCGATGGTCCGCACCAGATCGCTCAGGAAGATGAAGCTCCCCTTGAGCAGCCCGAGAATCAGGAGGTCGCCGTCGGGATACGCCTCGGTGATCTCGGCCCCGAGCTCGGCGACCCGGGCCGCGATCGTCGGGGCGTCGAAGACGATGGACTTGACGGCACGCCCGCCCGTGCGGCGGAGGACCTCAGACGAGCTCAGCGTCGACACGAAGCGCCTCGGAGCCACTGGGAGGAACGAGCGCGTCCGACCGGCAGACGCCGGGAACCCAGACCACTTCTTCCCCACCAACCACGACGGGCCAGCCGATGCGCCGGCTGCGCGGTACCTTGGCGTCCTGAAAACACCTGACGACCAATCGCCGCCCCGACCCTGCCAGGGGCCGAACCTTCTCGCCGGCTTCCCACGCGCGAACCGTCAGCGACTCCGCGGCGAACCAGGCGGTCAATCCGACACGGTCCTGCTGTCCCGGTGCACCCTGCCGACTCCAACGGAGACGCCAGAGACCCCACACCACCTCACCCTGCTCTCCCCCGATGCTCCACACACCGGAAGCGCCGCATCCGGACGGCCTGACGAGCCGGAGCCTTCCGAACGACAGCTCCCCCCGCCACCCTCCCGACAACGCCACTTCGGACCCGCTCACGCCACGCTCGATCAAGCTCCAGACCCTCTGGGCCCGAACGGGCCCGAGCGGGCATCCGACGCGCCGCGCGACCGCCAGCAGCAACGACTCCACCAGCTTCGAATCTAACCCGCGAAGCGGGGCACCAGCAACGGAAATGCCGTCCAACTCCCGCTTTAGATCGAGCCCTGGAATCAAGTCGAGAACGGCATTCCATGCGGACCGATCCCGGCGCGATTGCCTGGCCACCCGGATCAGGGAGGAGTCGACGCCAGAAATACGCTCCCGGATCAGCGGAAGGATCTGTGTGCGCAGCCAGGCACGCTGGTGCCGGTCGTCGGCATTCGCCGGATCGATCCAGACCGGCAGCGAACGATTCCGCACGTATTGAGCCAGCTCACCCCTGGTGAATGGAAGCAGCGGTCGAACCAGGGCGCCGTTCACGCCGTCCATGCCGGCGAGCCCCGCCGGGCCGGACCCCGACAGAACCCGCATCAGCACCGTCTCCGCCTGGTCGCCCGCGTGATGGGCCAGGAAGATTGCGGCAGCGTCGACCTTCACTCGGACTGACTCGAGGAACCGGTACCGCGCCTCGCGCGCGACCGTCTCCCCGGCGTGCGGGCCCAGTTCCACCCGACCCGACTCGAAGGCAAGCCCACGATCGCGCGCGAGAGCCCCGACCCGCGTCGCGATGGCTGCGCTATCGGGGTGGATGCCATGATCGAAATGGGCGACGACGAGTTCGAGATGATGATGTTCCGTACTGCGGACGAGGAGATCGAGGAGCGCGACCGAGTCCGGCCCGCCCGACACGGCGACCACTGCTCGGCCCGGCGGATGACCCAGGGTCGCGAGGTGAGTCCGGAATCGATCGAGCAGATCCATCCGTGGACTCTACCTCGATTCCACGCAATGGGCGAGCGCCGAGAGCAGGTCGGCGGCCCGATACGGCTTCTGGAGGTATCCTGCGAGCTCCTTGCCGACGAACCGGGCGGCCGTCTCCTCCTCGCTGAATCCGCTCGTCAGCACCACCCGGGGTGGCGGGCGCCGGCGCATCAGCTCCTCCAGCGCCGCGTCGCCGCTCAGCACGGGCATGGTGAGGTCGAGAAAAATCGCGACGATCTCGCCCGCGTGGGCGTCGTACAGCTCGATCGCCTCGCGCCCGTTGGTGGCGAGGAGGACGGTGAATCCGGCCCGCTCGATCAGGCGCTTCGACGTCGAGCGGACGGTCTCTTCATCATCAGCCACGAGCACCGTGCCACGATCGGTGCCACGAAACGGGATCGCCGCGCGGGTGGTGGCGGGCTGCTGCTTCCGCGAAGACTCACCGGTCGCATCCGCGGGGAAGTAGACCCGGAACGTCGTCCCCTCACCCGGCGCGCTCCGGATCCTGATGGCACCGCGGTGCGAGCGTACGATGCCCTGCACCGCGGCCAGACCGAGACCCCGCCCGGTGAACTTCGTGGTAAAGAACGGCTCGAACATCCTGGCCTGGGTGGCGGCGTCCATCCCGCCGCCCGAGTCCGCCACTTCGAGAAACACGTAGCGTCCAGCCGGCATTTCGGGCCCCAGACCGAGGGTATCGTCCGCCTCGCCTTCGCCCTCGAGATCGCCGACGGTCACCCGGATTACACCCCCGGCTCCTCCGAGCGCCTCGGCGGCGTTGGTGATCAGATTCATCGCGATCTGCCTCACCTGCGTCGGGTCCGCCCTGACCGACGGCAGCGGGTCCGCGAACTGGTAGCGGACCTCCACGTTCTTGGCGATGACGGATCCCAGCAGATCACCCATCTCGGCTACCAGATGGGCCAGATCCACCGAGATCACCCGGAAACTCCCCCGGCCGGAATAGGCCAGCATCTGGCTCACGAGCTCCGCGGCCCGCTCTGCCGCGGACTCGATCGCGGCAAGGCTGTCCCGGGCGGACGAGTCGGGCGGGAGATCGATCAGCGCAAGACCGGCGTTGCCCAGGATCCCGACCAGCAGATTGTTGAAGTCGTGCGCGATGCCCCCCGCCATGACGCCGAGGGTCTCGAGTTTCTGAGCCTGCTGCATCTTCGTTTCCAGGGCGCGCTCCTCATCCTCACGCCGCTTTTGTTCCGTGACGTCCATCGCGACGCCCGCGATCCGGTGCGCGGTTTCATCCCCGTCCCGTACCAGCGCCCCGCGAATACCGATCCAGCAATCCGGCCCGGACGGATCTCCGATCCGGAACTCGGCCTGAAAAGGCGATGATGTCTCGTGCGCATGATGCATGAGCGCGGCGACGCGTTCCCGGTCGGCGGGATGGATCGCCGCCGTGAATCCTTCGAAGGTGAGAGGCTCTCCGGAGGTTGGGCGCCGGAACAGTGGACCCAGGCTTTCCGGACCTACGATGCGGTCCTCGGCGACGTCCCATGTCCAGCTGCCCATCGCCGCGGCCTCGAGCGCCAGCTTCAGGGTCGCCTCGCTCTCTCGCTGCGCGGCTTCGACACGGCGCTGTTCGGTGACGTCGGTGTGCGCGCCGATCCACTCTCTGATCTCACCGTTTTCGCCGAAGATCGGCACGGCATACCCGATCATGGTGCGCCACTCGCCATCGGCGCGCCTCACCCGGTGCTCGATCTCGTACGCCGTCCGCGTCGCCTGTGCCCGCACCCATGCCGCCAGCGTCCGTTCCCGATCGTCCGGATGAATCGACCGAAGCCATCCTCCCGTGTTGATCTCCTCCACCGTCGTCCCAGTGAAGGCCGGCCAGGTGCTCAACGACGCGACCAGCGTTTCGTCCGCCCGGTAGACCCAGACGGCCTGGGCCGTCGCGGAGACGAGCGTCCGGTATCGCTCCTCGCTCTGGCGCAGTGTGCGTTCATCGCGGGCCTGCTCCATCGCGATCCGCGCGAGGTCGGTGGCCTCGCGCACGAGCGCAAGCTCCGAGTCGGTCGGTTCGTGCGGCTCACGGTGATACACCGCGAAGGTCCCGAGCACTTCGCCGTTTCGCCCGAAGATCGGCATGGACCAGCAGGCTCGGAGACCGTGCTGGAGCGCGTGCGTGCGATAGGCCGCCCAGCGCGGATCGGTGGTGAGATCGGAGGCGATGACCGGTTTCCCGAGGAACGCCGCCGTTCCACAGGATCCCGCGCTCGGGCCGATCGCGAGACCGTCGATCGAGCGGGAGTACTCGGGGGGCAATGACGGCGCCGCCCCGTTGAGGAGGTGGCGGCCGTCCTCGGTCAGCAGCAGGACGGAACAGAGGATGCCGGGTTGGAGACTCTCGATGAGGCGCGCGAGCGCATCCAGCACTTCGCCGAGTGGATCGCCTTGAGCCACCTGGCGAAGAATGGCGCTCTGGCCTCGAGCAAACAGTTCGGGGCTCCAGCCCCCGGCCGTGCGTAGCGGAGGAAGATCGGAGTGCATGGGTCGGCCCTGCGAATATAACGCGCGGCCGGGCCGGGGTGGCGGTGTGTGCCTTCCCCGGCACCTCGCATCTCCCGCAGGTCACACAGCAGACGCGCCACACCGAGGCCGATCCATCATCCAGCGGAGGATCCGATGCGGTCCCTGTTCCCACGCCTTGCCCGGCGCGTGCCGGTGCTCGCTTCATTGTTCACGCTCGTCCTCAGCGCCACCGGCGCGGCGCCGGTCGTGGTCGCCCCGGCGACGGGGCGGGTGGAGGGTCGCGTCCTCAACGGAGACGGACGCCCGCTCGTCGACGCCCAGGTGCTGGCCGTGGGCTCCGCGTTCAACGTTCTCACCGATTCCACCGGGCGCTACGCCTTTACCTCACTCCCCGCGGGCGCCCGTACGCTCCGCGCGACGCTCGTGGGATATGCGCCGGTCGAGGCGCAGGTGACCGTGTTGGCCGGCCGCACGGTGACGCACGATTTCACACTGACCTCGACACTCGTGGCGGAAAAGGAAGAAGCCAGGCTGCAACGAACGTTCGTCGGGAGACAGTCTCTGCAGATGGATGCCGTCGCCGCTGCCGGCCTCGCCGCTAAATCCGCCCCGGCAACCTCTCCGGCCCCATGGCCCGGCGCGGAACCGTGGCGGCGGCGGAGCGAGCCCTGGAACACCGAGGCCTATGCCCGCATCGAGGAAAACAGATTCCTTGCCGCGATGACCAACCCCCTCAGCACCTTCTCGATCGATGTCGACGCGGCGTCCTACAGCAACGTCCGGCGCTTTCTCTCTTCCGGCTCGCTGCCACCCGCCGACGCCGTCCGACTCGAGGAGCTGGTCAACTACTTCACCTATCGGTACCCGGAACCCGATGGCTCCGATCCGTTCGCCGTGGCCACAGAAATGGGAGCGTGCCCCTGGGCCGCGGACCATCGGCTGGTTCGGATCGGCCTGCAGGGGAAGCGCATTCCCACCGCCAAGCTGCCGCCGAGCAACCTGGTATTCCTGATCGACGTGTCGGGCTCGATGATGAGCGAGGACAAGCTGCCCCTGGTGAAGCAGGCCTTTCGCGCGCTGGTGGGTGAGCTGCGACCACAGGATCGGGTCGCGATCGTGGTCTATGCGGGCGCCGCCGGCCTCGTGCTCCCGCCGACAGCGGGCGACGATAAACGAACGATTCTCGATGCGCTCGACCGTCTGGAAGCCGGCGGCTCGACCGCTGGTGGCGCGGGACTGCGTCTGGCGTATGACGTGGCCCGCGAGCACTTCCTCTCTGAAGGGAACAATCGCGTGATCCTGGCCACCGACGGCGATTTCAACGTCGGCGTGAGCTCGGATGCGGAGATGATCCGGCTGGTGGAGGCGCGGCGCTCGGAGGGAACGTTCCTCACGGTTCTCGGATTCGGAACCGGCAATCTCAAGGACACCAAGATGGAGCAGATGGCCGACAAGGGAAACGGTCACTACGCATACATCGACACGTTCCGCGAGGCCCAGAAGGTCTTCGTGCAGGAGTTCGGAGGCACGCTGTTCACCATCGCCAAGGATGTGAAGATTCAGGTCGAGTTCAATCCCGCCAAAGTGCAGGCGTATCGGCTGCTCGGCTATGAGAACCGGCTGCTGGCGAAGGAAGATTTCGCCGACGACAGGAAGGATGCCGGTGAGCTCGGCGCCGGTCACACGGTGACCGCGCTCTACGAGATCGTTCCCGTCGGGGCTCGGGCGGTTGCGCTGGTCGATGACAGCCTGGTCTACCAGCATGTATCGCTGTCACCCAGGGCCGCGCGCTCGTCCGACATCATGACGGTCCGGCTGCGGTACAAGGAGCCGAAAGGCATCACGAGCAAACTGCTCACGTTCCGGCTCGGGGACCGGGAGGTGGAAGCCGGCTCCGAAGACATGCGGTTCGCCTCCGCGGTGGCGTCCTTCGCCATGCTCCTGCGGGATTCGGATCATAAGGGCACGATGACGTTCGACCAGGTGATCGACCTGGCCCGGAGCGCGCGCGGCGCGGACGTCGAGGGGTATCGAGGCGAGTTCATCGGAATGGTCCAGGCCGCGAAGACGCTGCGAGCCGCAGAACCGGCCGACGATGGCCGTTCGGGACGCAATGGAGACGACGCGACACCTCCCATAAAGTCACACTTGAGATGAGGGGTACTAAGTTACCGGCACTGTATGACTTGGGCTCATTCTCATTGAGTCGCTGCATTCTCAACTAGCCCGAAACCCCTTCCCAAAGGCGTGGTGCGCGCCCGGCACATGTCGCGCGCGCACCATAGCCTCCCCACCGAAGCACGGGTATGTTCATCCCGTTGCCGCGGCCCACCCCTTGCTCCTGATTCGTCGCTTCGGCGACCGACCGCACCGCTTTCTTCCCCAAGCGCTTCCGCGCCCTCGAGGCGATTATGGCCGATCTGGAAACCACCGACTATTACGAGCTTCTCCAGATCTCTCCTCGCGCTGACCGGGATACCATCCAGCGGGTCTTCCGCCACCTCGCCAAGCGGTATCACCCTGACAACCCCGAGAGTGGCGATTCGGTCCGGTTCAAGCAGCTGGTGGAGGCGTTCCAGGTACTCTCGGATCCCGAGCAGCGCGCCAAGTTCGACATTCAATACGCCCAGCTCACACAAGCTCGGTGGAAGGTGTTCGACGAGGAGACCGCGCATAACGACGTCGCGGCCGACCGGCGCATTCGCTCCGCGCTCCTCTCGATTCTCTACGCCGCCTGCCGGAACGACGCCAGCAAGCCGGGTGTAGGCCCGATCGATCTGGAGCGGGCGCTAGATTGCCCCGAGGAGCACATGCGGTTCCACATCTGGTACCTGAAGGAGAACGGCTGGGTCAGGCACACCGAGAGCGGACTGCTCGCCATCACGGCCTCCGGCGTCGATCTGGTGCTCGAGATGGGCGGTCCGGCCCGCGGCGGCATGCACCTCCTGGATTCGGGAGAGCCCGAAGTCGTCGACCAGGACAAGTCGGCGTAGATGCCGGGAGGTCGCCCCACTACTTTTCCCCCGTCCGTTGCCGCGCGGACTCCGCACGATTCACTGAACCCAACCCGCTAGCCGGGAGTCTGTTTTGCACGGTGAGACTGGACACGACCTGTCCGTACTGATCGACGCCCATGTCCATCTGCACGACTGCTTCTCGCCGGCCACGTTCCTGGAGTCGGCTCGCCGTAATTTCGAGTCGGCCGCCGAGCAGCATGGGTGGCCGACGCCGATCGGCGTCCTGATGCTGACCGAGTCCGAGAACGCGGATTGGTTCGGCCGTCTGACCCGACTGGCCGACGGCTCCGCGAAAGCCTCGCCACTCGGTCCCTGGACCATCACGACGACCGACGACCCGAACGCCCTCGATGTCCGACACGGGAGCCGCCGGCTCTTCATTGTGGCCGGAAGACAGGTCGTGGCCCGCGAAGGCCTGGAGGTGCTGACGCTCGGCAGCCGCGCGATGATACCGGACGGGGGCTCACTGACCGACATCATGGCGGAGGCGCGTGGCAACGGTGCGCTCCGGGTGATCCCGTGGGGCGCGGGGAAGTGGCTGTTTGGCCGTGGACGCCTCCTCAGCGGCATCCTCGCGACGCAGAGCTCAAACGACGGATTCTTTCTCGGCGACGGCGCAGGCCGGCCCTTCTTCTGGTCCACGCCCAATCATTTCGCCGAAGGCGAACGGCGAGGGATCAGAGTCCTTCCGGGCACCGATCCGCTCCCCTTCCCTTCCCAGGAGAGTCGCGCGGGAAGTTTCGGATTCCGGCTCGAGGGTCCGGTCGACCTTACCCGGCCCGCGGAAGGGATCACGACAGCCCTCCGGAACCCCGCGTCGCGGCTAGCACCGTTCGGCCGACTCGAGCGACTCCTGCCGTTCCTGCGGAATCAGGTTGCGATGCAGCAGCGGAAGCGGCTGCGGACCACCGCGCCTCAACCCGCCCCGTCGAGCACGCGATGAGGAGAGACTTGCCCACCCTCTCCCGGACGACGTTCGACGTCGCGGTGATCGGCGGCGGGATCTACGGGATTTGCGCGCTTCACGAGGCGGCGCGGCGCGGGCTCTCCGCCTGTCTCCTCGAGCGCGGGGATTTCGTCGGCGCGACCTCGTCGAACAGTCTCAAGACGATTCATGGCGGACTCCGATACCTGCAGCACGCCGATGTCGGGCGGATGCGGGAGTCGATTCGCGAGCGGGCCCGTCTGCTTCGCGTCGCGCCTCACCTGGTCCGTCCGCTTCCTTTCGTCCTGCCGACTTACGGATACGGGCTTCACAGCAGGCGGGTGATGCAAACCGCGCTGTTCCTCAACGACATGATCGGATTCGATCGCAGCGCGGGGGCCATGTCCAGTCGCCAGATCCCGCGGGGACGGGTGATCGGCGCCGCCGACATCGGGAAGATGGTGCCCGGGCTCGATACCAGACGTTTGAGTGGCGGCGCGATCTGGTACGACTGCCAGGTGTCCAATACCGAGCGTCTCGCGCTCTCCTACCTCCACTCCGCAGTCGAAGCCGGAGCCGACTGCGCCAATTACGTCGAGGTGACGGGACTGCTGCTCGAACGGGGTCGGGTGCAGGGCGTCGCGGCGCGCGATCGGGTTACCGGCGATGCTCTCGAGGTGCGGGCGAGAACGGTAGTGAACGCCGCGGGGCCATGGGTGGACCGGATGCTCAAGGAGCTTCCGCCCCCGGTGTCGGCGCGGCGCTTTCATCTGTCCAAGGCCTTCAACCTGGTCACCCGGCGGTTGTACGGTGACCAGGCCATCGGCTTCACCGTGCCGACCGCGTTTCGCGACGCCGACGCCTTGCTCAACAAGGGTGACCGGTTGTTCTTCGTGGTGCCTTGGAAGCACTTTTCGCTCATCGGAACCCGGCATCTTCCCTATACTGGCGATGCCGACGACTTTCGCATCACCGAAGACGACATCGAGCTGTTTCTCGAGGAGATCAACGCCGCGTGTCCGGGCGTCGACCTCGCCAGGCATGACGTGATCGGAGTCCTGGGCGGCATGCTTCCCGAGGAGCCGAGGCCGGGAAGCAGCGAGGTCCAGCTCGTCAAGCACTCGAAGGTCTGCGATCACGCGTCGGAGGGCGTCGAGGGCCTGGTCTCGATCGTCGGAGTCAAGTGGACCACCTCACGGGCCGCTGCCGAGGCCGCGGTCGACGTCGTCGAGAGCCGTCTCCATCCCGGTCGGCCACCGTCGCGCCCCGAGGAAGTGCCCGTGCGCGGCGGCGACATCGAGGATCTCGACCGGTTCATTCGGACCGAAGAAGCCGGCCGGCCGGCCGCCGTCTCCCCCGCCTCGATGCGGCACCTGCTGGAGAATTACGGAACGACGGCTCGTGACATTCTGGGATACGTGCACCGTGAGCCTGAGCTCGGGCAGCCAGTCGGCGACGGCTCGCCAGTCATCGGCGCCGAAGTCGCGTTCGGCGTAGAGCAGGAGATGGCCCATCATCTGAGCGACGTGGTTTCGCGTCGGACGCAACTGGCCGCCGGGGGACATCCCGGACGCGAAACGCTGGTCCGCTGCGCCGACTTGATGGGCACCCGGCTGGGATGGAGCCGTCAACGGATCGAAACGGAGCTGGACCGCACCGACTCCATGCTCCGGGGCACCACCCCCGTCTACTCTAGCTGAAAGGAATCGCCCGGAATGCCTCCAGTGAGTGGCCCCGCCGAACGGCCATGGCAGTTGCGGCTGTTCGACAAGACGCTCAAGAAGAAGCAGAAGCTTGCGCTGCTGCGCCGCCTGCTGGGTACGCCCGAGTCGGGCGACCAGCTCCTGCTCTTGACCAACGGCGACAACAACGGCGCGATGAACTGCGTGTGTCGGGAATGGGGCGGGCGCTGGACGTGGGGCGAATGCGAGGCGTCGTCGATTCCCGAGATGGCCCAGCTCCTCGGAGAGCCGGTGGTGCACTGTGACCCCGACCACCTGAACTTCCCGGACAACACGTTCGACACCGTGATCGTGATCGACGTCCACGAGCATCTGAACGAGCCGCGTCCACTCAACCGCGAGCTCTTCCGGATCATCCGGCCGGGCGGACGGGCCATCGTGACCACGCCGAACGGCGATCTGCGAAAGCTCGCGGTCAGGATCAAGGACCTCGTGGGAATGACCAAGGATGCCTACGGGCACGTCCGGGTCGGGTACACGATTCCCGAGCACAGCCAGATGCTGAGCGACGCCGGGTTCCACCCCGAGGAGTCGGGGAGCTATTCGCAGTTTCCCACCGAGATGATCGAGCTCGGCATCAACCTGGCGTACGTGAAATTCCTGAGTCGACGGAAGAAGGGCGCCTCGACCGAGGGGGAGCACGGCGTCGGTCCGATCGCGCCGTCATCTCAGGACCAGGTACGCAAGGTCGAGAAAACACTCAAGCTGTATGGCGCGATCTATCCCATCTGCCGCGCCCTCTCGTCGTTCGACGTGTTCTTCGCGCCGTTCACCACGGGCTATGCCGTCGCCGTGGTGGGCCACAAGCCTTCCCGGTAGAGGAGCCGCATGAGAGCGCTCGTCACCGGCGCGCAGGGATTCATCGGCCGCGCCGTCGTCGCCGGCCTGCACGCTCGCGGCTGGCAGGTGACCGCCCTCGACCTCACGGGGCCCTCTGCCCCGCTCCCGGGGGTCGACGTCGTCACCGCCGACATCAGGAGGCTCGATGGGTGGCGCTCCGCCATCGAGCGCGCGGAGGTGATCCTCCATCTGGCCAGCGCCCATCTGCAGGTGAATCTCCCCGAGAGCGTGTACTGGGAGACCAACGTCAAGAGTCTGCGGCCATTTCTCGAAGCGGCCCGGGCTGCCGGGGTCAAGCACTTCGTCCACACGAGCAGTGTCGGAGTACACGGCTCTCTCGCGGTCGTGCCCGGCAACGAGGACTCGCCCTTCGCCCCGGAGAATCTCTACGAGAAGACCAAGGCGGCCGGCGAAGCCGAGGTGACTCGCTTCATTCCCGATGCGGGGAGCATGGGGGTCACCATCGTGCGCCCGGGGTGGGTCTACGGTCCCGGCGATCCGCGGACGGAGAAGATATTGGGCGCCGTGGCCCGGGGACGATTCGTCATCTTCGGCGGCGGGAAGAATCAGCGCCATCCGATCTACATCGACGACTATGTCGAGGGCATGGCGCAGATCCTGCTGAAGCCGCAGACCTACGGTCGCACCTACGTTCTCGCCGGTCCGTCGTACCTGTCCTCCCGCGAGCTGGTACAGGCCGCCGAACAGGTGACCGGTGGCCGGACCCGGCTCCGCGTCCCGCTCCCCGTCGGCTACGCGGCCGGGCTCGGCGCCGAGATGGTCTGCAAAGTGCTCCGCGCATCACCGCCAATCTCGCGTCGCACCCTGGCCTTTTTCACCAACCAGAACGCGTTCGACACGGCCCGGGCCAGGCGCGAGTTCGGGTTCGCGCCTCCCACGGGGATCGTGGAGGGATTCCGGCGCGTGTGGGAATCCATGGGGCGTAACGGCCCCACGCGCGGCCATTAACCTTCGGAGGACCTCGTGATCGTGGGCGCCTCGGGTCCGGTTGCGGTCGACCGAGCCGGATTGATCGCAGGCTGGAAGGGAGTCGCCGCCGGCGCCGTGGAGTGGGTGGGTGGCGACGGGGCCACGGCCGCGGTCCGGCCGTGGGCGGTCAAGGCCCTCGACTCCGAACAGCGCGTCGCCACCGATCGCACCTCCGGCTCCTGGCTCGCGGTGTCCGGTCACGTGTTCCGGGACGACACCAGTCCCACCGGGCGACTGACCGGTCCGCTCGCCTCCACCCTCCTCGCGCGACTCACCGATCGCGGGCTCGACGGTCTCAAGGACATCGATGGATCGTTCGCGTTCGCGTGGTTCGACGGCCGTCGCCGCCGGCTGCATCTCGTGCGTGACCGGGTCGGCGCCGAGACGCTTTATTACGGCCAGGCGGGGTCCACTCTGCTCTTCGCGAGCCGGGTTCGCGATCTGCATGGCCCGCGTCTCTTTCCAACCGGCATCTCCGCGCGCGGCCTCGTCGAGTACCTGACCTATTGCTACGTGCCGAGCAACGTCACCCTCGACCAGGACATCCACCAGGTTCCGGCCGGCGGGTACGTTGTAGCGGATGCATCGGCGTCGCGGGCGGAGATCGGGCGTTGGCATCGTCTCTCGTTCGCAGGCCCCTATCTGACCGACGAACGGGCCATCGCGGAGCAGTTCCGGACCATGCTGGAGACGACGACGCTCCGCCGGACCGGAGGACTCCGACCGGGCATCTTCGTTTCCGGCGGCATGGACTCGAGCTCGATCCTGACCCTGCTTCGGCGTCACGAGACCGGGCCGATTCGGACCTACTCCTATCGCTGCGCGTCGGAGTCGTTCGACGAATCGGTGTTCGCGCGCGCGATGGCGCAGGCGGCCCATTCCGAGCATACCGAAGTCCTCTTCGCTCCCGACGACGCCATGCAGATCGACGATGTCGTGTCGGCCATGGAGGTACCGTTCTGCGATGTCGGGCTCGAAGTGGCCACCTGGCTGCTGGCGCGCTCCACGCAGGACCAGGTCGATTTCGTTCTGACCGGCACGGGCGGTGACGAAGTCTGGGCGAGCCACCCGGTCTATGCCGCACAGCGCGTGGTGGGCACCTACGAGAAGCTCCCGGTCCCGGGGTTGGTGAACCGCGCGCTCCGCCGGTTTGCCGGCTCACTGCCCGACTCGGACCGCAAGCGAGACCTTCGCGTCATCCTGAAGCGTCTCCTACCGCCCGAGGCGTTCCCGCGCGAGCTCAAGCACTACCGCTGGAAGGCCTACTATGCCCCGAGCGAGTTCGGGTCCCTGCTGACGCCCGAAATGGCCGCGGCGGTCCGCGCGGAAGATCCGTTCGAGTGTGTCCGGGAGGGATTCGAGGGCTACGACGGGCCGGACGATGAAGTGACGCCCTGCATCTACAACGACTACACCACCATGGTCCCGGGATTTGCCAATCGAGCGAGACTCCTCCGCAACTTCGGGGTGGAGCTGCGGTCACCCATGCTCGATCGCGATCTCATCGAGCTCGGCGCCAGGATTCCCGTTCGCCTCAAGCTCGAGGGCGTGGAGCGCACCAAGCGGCTCTTCCGGATGGCGATGGAAGGCGTGCTGCCGGACGTCATCAACCATCGGAAGGACAAGCTGGGGCTCTCGATCCCGCTCAAGAACTGGCTACGAGAGGAAACCCGCATCGCGGCGAAGCTGGCCGACACCTGCAGTCCCGAGGCGCTCGAGCGGGTCGGCGTGTTCCGGCCCGACGCCGTGGCCACGTTGCTGCGAGAGCACCGTGAGCGGCGCTCCAACAACTCCCAGCGACTCTGGGCGATTCTGGTTCTTCAGCTCTGGCTCCAAGCGAGGTCCTCGCGCAATGGCTAGTTCCTCTCCCCCGCCCAAACAGCTCCCCGCGTTCCGGTTCCGGGACTACTCGTCTCCGCTCCGGGTGCTCAAGTATCATCGGCTCTTCAAGAAGGCGCCGTACTGGAGCCGTGACGAGCTGGAGGCCTGGTCCCGTGCGCGCCGCGTCGCGATCCTGACTCACGCATACGAGAACGTGCCTTACTACCGGAAGCTGCTCGACGCCCAGGGCATCCAGCCGGCTGAAGTGGGACGGCCCGAGGTCTGGCAGCAGATTCCGCTCCTCGAAAAGGAGATCGTCCGGGCCAACACGGACGACCTGATCTCCCGAGCCGTCGATCCCGACAAGATGATGTGGGTCACGACGTCGGGCTCGACCGGCATGCAGCTCCGGATTCTTCTCGATCCCAACATCAACGCAGCGGCGTTCGCGCTCTTCTGGCGCGCCTGGGGCAGCGGCGGGTATTACCACCTCGGCCAGCGCCACGCGATCATGAAGGGGGTGTTCTACGAGAAGGGGTGGCGCTACAACCGGTCGATCCGGGCGCTGGAGCTGTCCACGGCACGCGTCGGCCCGGAGACCGTCACGCTGTTCCGCGACCTCATTCTCAAGTACAAGCCGAGGTTCATGCGGGGCTACCCGTCCGCGATGTATCTCTTCTCGCGGCTGCTCCGCGAGCGCAACCTGGACCTTCACATTCCGATGATCATCACGGGATCGGAGACGCTCTACGACTTCCAGCGGAAGGAGATCGAGAGCGTCCTGCGGACCCGGATTTACAATCACTACACCCACTGGGAGCGGTGCGCTTCCGTCCTCGAGTGCGACGCGGGCCGGATGCACGCGCAGCTCGACTACGGTTACCACGAGATTCTGGGCGAGGACGGCCTCCCGGTTCCGCCCAACGTGAACGGTGTCGTCACCGTAACGACGATGCACAACCTCGCGATGCCGTTCATCCGGTACCGCACCGGTGATATCGCCAGCTGGTCCACCGAGACCTGCGAGTGCGGCCAATCCTTCCCGATCATCAACAAGATCGAAGGACGGCAGACCGACTACCTGGTGGGGCCGGGAGGCGAGCTCATTTCCGGCACCTTCGCGGCGGCCGGGCTCTGGCAGCTTCCCAACCTGATGTACTCCCAGATCGTGCAGAAGGAGCTGGGGAAGATCGAGGTGCGAATCGTGAAGGGCGAAGGCTACCGGGAGCCGGAGAGCACCCAGCTCGTGTATTCGGCCATCAGGGCGCGCGTGGGGGAAGGCCTCCACATCGACCTGCGCTTCTGCGGGCTGGAGGATCTGGAGCGGAATCCGGTCGGCAAGATCCGGCAGTGCTTCAACCGGCTGTCCGCGGAAGACCTGGCACGGGTGAACATACCGGTCAGCTGGGGCCTGCACATGGTCAAGGCGGGGGACGCCGAAGCCCACTGAGGTTCGTGGCGCCGCTCAGACGCCCCAGCGGTCGCGCCAATCCTCGAAGACCAGCATCGACCACAGCACGTGGCTGTGGTTGGCCACGCCCGACGAGTGCTCCCGCCGCAGCCGCTCGACGGTCTCGACCCGGAACAATCCCTCGCGGCGGATCCGGTCGGATCCGAGCAGCTCGTCAACCAGCGGCTTGAGCTCGCCGTCGAGCCAGTTCTTGATGGGAATGCTGAATCCCTGCTTGGGACGATAGACACACTCCCTCGGAACGTGACGGGCCGCGACCCGCTTGAGCAATGGCTTCGTGTCCCCATGATAGAGCTTCAAGTCCGCAGGCACGCTGAAGGCCAGCTCGATCAACTCCGGATCGAGCAGCGGCACCCGACCCTCCAATGAGACCGCCATCGCCATCCGGTCGATCTTCACCAGACAGTTGTCGCTCAGGTAGCTCTTAAGATCGACGTAGAGGCCGCGGTCGAGCTCCGAGCGGGGGCCCGCCTCCTCGGCGAGTGCCAGGATGTGCGCCTCGATGGGTGTGCCGAGCGCACGGTGCGCGTCCGGCGCGAACAGCTCCTGACGAAGCGCCGCGCCAGTGAAGAGACGCCAGCGGGCGTGTCCCAGACGCTCATCGTGGCCGAGTCCTTCGACGAACCGCCGGGCCTTGTTCACCAACCCCTTCTTCTCCGGCCGGGGCTTCAAACCGGAGATGAACGGCTCCAGCACGCCACTCCGCAGAAAGCCCGGGATCCGCTGCCAGGCACGCGCCTTCTCCTGCGCCGCGTAGGTCTCATACCCGCCGAAGAGCTCATCCCCGCCATCGCCGGAGAGCACCACGGTCACCTGCTCCCGGGCGAGCTTCGATACCAGGTAGGTCGGAAAGATCGAGAAGTCGCCGATCGGATCGTCGAGGAACGGCATCAGGTGCTCGAACAGGCCGACGACGTCAGGACGAATCACCTCGACCGAATGGCTCACGCCCAGGCTCTCGGCGACCCGGCGCGACCACGCCACCTCGTTGTAGCTGGGATCGTCGAATCCGATGCTGAACGTCTGGGCGGGTCCCATGGCAGCCACGACGAGCGAGCTGTCCACGCCGCCGGAGAGAAAGGCGCCCAAGGGGACATCGCTGACGAGCTGACGGGTGACGCACTGGCGAACCTTGGCGTCCACCGCCTCTTCCCACTCACCGGCTGAACGGTACGCTGCCGTGTGACCGTTGAGATGCCACCAGGTCCGCTGGGTCACCTGCGACGTGGCGAGATCCACTTCGAGCATCGCGCCCGGCTCCAGCTTCTTCACTTCCTTGAGGAGGGTGTGGGGCGCGGGCACGTATTCCCAGGAGAGGAACTGTCCCAGAGCGTCGACATCCAGGGTGCGGGACGTGAGGCCCGAGGCGAGGATGGCCTTGATCTCGGAGCCGAAGATCAAGTGGCGAGGCGTCATCGCGTAATAGAGGGGCTTGATCCCGACGTGGTCCCGGAGCAGAACGAAGCGGCGGCGCCGGCTGTCGTGCAGTGCCACCGCGAACATGCCGTTGAGGCGCGCGGCGAAGTTGGACCCGTGCTCCTCCCAGAGATGCACCAGGACTTCGGTATCGCTCGCCGTGGCGAAGTGGTGGCCCGCCGCCTCCAGCTCCGCACGCAGCTCACGATAGTTGTAGATCTCGCCGTTGTAGACGACGCGGACGGTGCGGTCTTCGTTGAAGATCGGCTGATGTCCGCCGGAGAGATCGATGATCGACAGCCGTCGCATCCCGATGGCGACGCCATCCCGGATGTCGCATCCTTCGTCGTCGGGACCCCGGTGCACGATGGTGGCACACATCGCGCCGAGCTGGGATCCGTCCGCGGGCGTGCCGCCATTGAGCGGCACGATGCCCGCAATGCCACACATCAGCTGAGGAGTTGGATCAGGCTGCGCATCTTCTCTTCGTAGACCGGCCGGGAGTAGCGCTTGGCGTACAGCGCCAGAGCCTGGCTGGTTACTGATTCGGAGCGGGCCGTGTCGGTGAGCGCCTCGAGGAGACCGGCAGCCATGCCTTCGGGCGTCGGCTCCACCAGGTAGCAGACCTGGTCATCGAGAACCTGGGTGTGGGAGTGGATGCGCGTCGCGACCAATGGGACTCCGCTCGCGAGCTGCTCGTAGATCTTGAGCGGCGTATTGGTGCCGTGGATGCGCGGAGAAGTGAGCACGGTCGCCCGCTGATTGAGGCACCGGGCCGTCGTCGGTGACACGCGGCCGGTAAACAGGCAACTGCCGTTGAGACCATGGGAATCGGCCACCGCCCGATACCGATCGACCTGAGCGGGCGTCCCGCCGACCAGCACCAGCGACGCATCGGTCTGGTGGTGAATCCGCGCAAAGGCTTCGACCAGAAGGTCGAGACCCTGATATGCCTCGAACGTGCCCGAGTAGACGACCAGCGGCCTCTTAGGCAGCGCGGCCATCAGGGTGTGCTCCGGGCTGTCCGCCGGGGGATTGGAGGCCAGATTCACCGACTCGAAGATCGAATTCTCGATCAGGAAATGATTCGAGGAGTCTTTCAGGTGACGGGTCACGGTCTCGGCCAGATCCGGGCAGATCGTGATGACGGCGGTCGCGGCGCGGATCGCGCTCTTCTCCAGG
>DATBSO010000163.1:0-8487 GCA_036559745.1 Gemmatimonadales bacterium
CTTGCGGAGCGGATGGGCCGGGTCATCGACGACCTCCCGCAACGTGCGCTCGATCGCGGTCACGACCTTCTCGTGCACCCGGTTGTCCACGAAGTCGGGCACCCACCAGGGGCTCTCTTCGCGAATGCGCTGGCGGATCAGCTCCTCGTTCGCGGTCACGAGCCCCGATACTCCCCGCACCACCCGATCGAGGAGCTGCTGGTGCCGGTCGTCGATCGTGAGGATCTCGAGTCCCCGCGCGAGGACCGGAGCAATCGGCCGGCGGCGCATTGGATCGATGATCGTCCGATCCAGGAACGCGTGCACGTCCTCGTCGCGCATCACCGCGCTCGCATTGTGGAGTGCGGCTGCGACGTGACGGGCGACGGCCTGGCCGTTCTCCGGTCGGCTCAGCCATTCCGCGCCGCGCCGGCTCAGCTGGGCCGCCCGCAGCTTGGCGCCCAGGATCTCATTGGAGAGGAAGTTGTTCTGGACGAAGTTGCCGAGGCTTTGGCCGATCCGGTCTTTCCGCTGGGGAATGATGGCGGTGTGGGGGATGCGCAGCCCCAGGGGGTGACGGAAGAGCGCCGTGATGGCGAACCAGTCGGCTACCCCACCGACCATCGCCGCCTCGGCTGTGGCGCGGATGTAGGCGACCCAGGGATGGGCCGTCTCCAGCAGCCGGGCGGCGATGAAGACGCCGGTCATCAGGACGAGAAGGCCGGTTGCCCGCCGCTTCATCTGATCGAGACGGGCGCGCTTGAGCTCCTCGTCGACGATCGGCGGGGCGCTCAGGGGCGCTTCCGTGAGGGTCATGGAGGAAAAGTAGCGCGTGGATGGTCCGGCCGTCTCCCGGCGGCTCCCCGGCGCAACGTCGTCGTACTGGCCGGTCCCCTCGACGGACCGTAGTTTGGAGCGTCTCGTCTCAGGAACCATCCGTGTCGACCCTCCAGGAACAACTCCAGTCGGCCCTGGCTGAGCGCTACCTCATCGAGCGCGAGATCGGGCGTGGAGGGATGGCCACCGTCTATCTGGCCGAGGACCGGAAACATCGGCGTCCGGTCGCGGTCAAGATCCTGCACCCGCACCTCGCCGCCAACCTTGGTCCCGAGCGGTTTCACCGCGAGGTCGAGATCGCCGCCCGGCTGAGTCACCCGCATATCCTGCCGCTGCACGATTCCGGCGAAGCCGAAGGCTTCGTCTACTATGTCATGCCCTACGTGCAGGGCGAATCGCTCCGTGGCCGGTTGACCCGGGAGGGGCGGCTCCCACTGGCCGAGGCGCTCCGAATCACCCGCGAGGTCGCCGGCGCCCTCGGTTACGCACACGGTCAGGGCGTGGTCCATCGCGACATCAAGCCGGAAAACGTGATGCTCCACGAAGGCGAGGCGATGGTCACGGACTTCGGGATCGCCAAGGCGATCAGCGCGAGCGCGGGAGAACACCTGACCGAGACGGGCGCCTCGATCGGGACCGCGGCGTACATGAGTCCCGAACAGGCCTCGGCAGAGCACGAGATCGATGGGCGGAGCGACATCTACTCGCTCGCCTGCATGTTGTTCGAGATGCTCACCGGCGAGCCGCCTTACACCGGGCCCACCGCTCAGGCCGTCATCGTGAAGCGGTTTACCGAGCCGATCCCGTCCCTCCGGGCTAGGGTGCCCTCGGCGCCCGAGGCCGTGGAGCGGACGATCACCCGTGCGCTCGCGCGGGATCCCGCAGATCGCTTCGCGTCGGCGTCGCACTTCGTCCAGGCACTTCCGAGCGCCGTCGAGACCTCGACACCCCCATCTGCGGCCCCGACTGTCGTCACTTCTGCCTACACGGCGGTCAAGTCGATCGCGGTGCTGCCCTTTGCCGACATGAGTCCGCAGAAGGATCAGGATTACTTCTGCGAGGGCATCGCCGAAGAGATCATCAACGCGCTGGCCAAGGTTCACGCGCTCCACGTGGCCTCGCGATCGTCGGCCTTCGCCTTCAAGGGAAGAAATCAGGATATCCGGCAGGTGGGCGACCAGCTCAACGTGAGCACCGTGCTCGAGGGCAGCGTCCGGAAGGCCGGAGAGCGGATCCGGATCACAGCGCAGCTCATCAACGTAGCCGACGGCTACCATCTCTGGTCCGAGCGCTACGACCGTGACCTGGAGGACGTCTTCGCCGTGCAGGACGAGATCGCGGAGAGCATCGTGCGAGCGCTGCGGGTGGTGCTGACCGATGAAGAAAAGCGCGCGATCGACAAGCCGCGAACCGAGAACGTGCAAGCTTACGAGTACTACCTGCGCGGGCGCCAGTTCTTCCATCAGTTCCGGGAAAAGGGCCTCCAATTCGCCCGCCGGATGTTTTCCCGGGCCATTGAGCTCGATGCAACGTTTGCCCTCGCGTGGGCCGGCACCGCCGATTGCAGCTCATTCCTGTACATGTGGTGGGACCCAAGCCAAGCCAACTTGGAGCAGGCGGTGGCGACCAGCGAGAAAGCCCTCCGACTCGCCCCGGCGATGGCCGAGGCTCATGCTTCGCGAGGGCTGGCGCTGAACCTGGGCAAACGATTTCCCGAGGCCGAGCAGGAGTTCGCAGCCGCTATTCGTCTCGACCCCAAGCTGTTCGAGGCCCACTACTTCTACGCCCGGATGTGTTTCGAGCAGGGCCGGAATGAGGAGGCCGCGGCGGCGTTCGAGCGTGCCGCCTCGGTGCGCCCCGAGGACTTCCAGACGCCGAGTCTGATGGCGCTGACCTACGATGCGCTCGGCCGGAAGGCCGAGAGCGCGGCCGCCCGCCAGAGGGCTGTTCAGATCATCGAACAGCACCTCGAGTTCAATCCCGATGACGCCCGGGCCCTGTACCTCGGAGCCATCGATCTCTGCTATCTCGGTGACCGGGGGCGAAGCCGGGAATGGGCCGATCGGGCGCTCGCGCTGGACCCGAACGACTCGGCGGTGCTCTACAATGTGGCTTGCGCCTACGCCCAGTTGGGCCTGACTGATCAGGCCCTGGACTGCCTGGAAAGCGGGACCCTGAACGGGGCCGGGCTGCGGTCGTGGATCGAAAACGATCCCGACCTGAACACGATTCGCGCCCATCCCCGATTCCAGGCCATCATGGAGCGGATCTAGCCGGCCCCGCGACTTGCCCAAAGCTGGCCTCACGGTTAGTCTTACGGGCTTATGTTCGACGACCTTTCCGCCAAGCTCAACGCCACGCTCCAGAAGCTGACCGGGCGTGGTGTTCTGACGGAAGAGGCCGTCAAGGAAGGTCTTCGCGAGATCCGCCGGATCCTTCTCGAGGCCGACGTCAGCTTCGATCTGACGCGTGAGTTTCTCGAGCGGGTGCAGGCCAAGGCTGTCGGCATCACCGCGCTCAAGGAAGTGCGGCCCGGTCACCAGCTCGTGAAGATCGTCTATGACGAGCTGGTCGCGTTGCTCGGCGAAAAGCAGGCGCCGATCGCCCACGCCACCGTGCCGCCCACGATCATCTTGCTCGTCGGGCTGCAGGGATCGGGCAAGACGACCACCGCCGGCAAACTGGCCCGGCGGCTGAAGCTGGAGCAGAAGGCACCGTTTCTCGTGGCGGCCGACGTCTATCGTCCCGCGGCGGTGGAACAGCTCCAGACGCTGGGCACCCAGGTGGACGTCGGCGTGCACGGGGATCCGGGCGCCCGCGATGTCGTGAAGCTGGTGCGGGAAGGGATCGTCGCGGCGGGGAAGGCACGCGGGCGTACGGTCATCGTCGATACGGCCGGTCGGCTCCAGATCGACGACGAGATGATGGACGAGCTGCGGCGTCTCAAGGCCGCCGTCTCCCCGCACGAGATTCTTCTCGTTGCCGACGGCATGACCGGTCAGGACGCGGTCCGGATCGCCAAGGGGTTTCACGACGCCCTCGGCATCACCGGTGTCATCCTGACCAAGATGGACGGCGATGCCCGTGGCGGCGCGGCGCTCTCCATTTACAGCGTCACCCACGCCCCGATCAAGTACATCGGCGTGGGCGAAAAGCTCGAGGCGCTCGAGCCGTTCCATCCCGACCGCCTCGCCGGCAGGATCCTCCAGCAGGGCGACATTCTGTCCCTGGTGGAAAAGGCGCAAGGCGCGGTCGATGAGAAAGAGGCGGAGCGGCTCGCCAAGAAGGTCACGTCGAAGAAGGGCCTTGATCTCGAGGACTTTCTCGGCGCCATGCGGCAGATGCAGAAGATGGGGCCGCTCAAGAACGTGCTCGGCATGCTCCCGGGAATGAATCCGGCCATGCTGCAGGCGGCCAAGGTCGACGACAAGAAGCTCAAGCACGTCGAGGCCATCGTGCTTTCGATGACGCCGAAAGAGCGCTCCAACCCGGACGTGCTCAATGGCCAGCGGCGGCTCAGGATCGCCAAGGGCTCGGGCCGCACGGTACAGGAAGTGAACACGCTGCTGTCGCAGTTCAAGCAGATGCAGAAATACATGAAGATCGCGGGGAAGACCGGAGGCGCCGGTCTGAAGCTGCCCTTCGGGCGCGGCGGTTTCCCCGGGTAACCCGCAGGCCCCAGGAACGCACATGGCAACTCGCATTCGTCTCCGCCGCGTCGGCCGGAAGAAGGTCCCCCTCTACCGCATCGTGGTGGCCGATCAGGAAGCGCCGCGCGATGGGCGGTTCATCGAGATCATCGGCACCTACAATCCGAAAGGGGCCACCCCCGCGGACAAGGTGCAGATTGACGCCGGCAAGGCGCGCGACTGGATCGCCAAGGGCGCGACGCCGTCTGACACCGTGCAGTCCCTCCTCAAGCAGGTCGGGGTGTTCAAGCCGACCGCGGTCTGATGGGCGCGGCCGCCCTCCGCCACCTGGTGGTGGGGCGGCTGCGCAAGCCGCACGGACTGAAGGGCGACTGCACTCTCTTTCCGTTGACTGGTGAGCCAGACGCCGTGTTCGCGCCGGGACGCGCGGTGTGGCTCGTGGGACTGGAGGGAGAGGTGATGGCGGGACCGCTCGAGATCGAGCGGAGCCGCTCGTACCACCGTGAATGGCTGGTCAAGTTCGTGGGCGCGGACGGACGGGACGCCCTTGATCCGTGGCGCGGGCTGTTCGTCGCCGTGCCGGAGACGGAGCTGAAGCCGCCCGAAGGCGACGAAGTCTACCTCCACGAGCTGGCCGGGTTCGCGGTCCGGTTGCCCGACGAGACACCGCTCGGTCTGGTCAGTGCGGTGTACGAGCTGCCCGCCGGGGTGATGATCGAAGTGCAGGGACCGAAGCGGGAGTTTCTGCTGCCGTACCGGAAGGAATTCGTGCGGGAAGTGGATCGAGAGGGACGGCGGCTCGTGGTCACCCCGCCCGAGGGGCTGGTGGAGTGACATGCTGACGATCGACGTCGTCACACTCTTTCCCGAGGCCATCGCACCGTTTCTGGCGGCGAGCATCCCGGGTCGAGCGGCTGCGGCAGGGTTGGTGGAGTTCAACCTGGTGCAGCTGCGCAGCTTCACCCACGATCGTCATGCTACGGTAGACGATTACGCGTACGGCGGCGGCGCGGGGATGGTGCTCAAGCCGGAGCCGTTCTTCGAGGCAGTCGAAAGTCTCGGGCCCACGGGGCCGGTGGTGTTGCTGTCGGCGCGCGGCCGTTTGTTCCGGCACGACGACGCGGTGCGGTTTTCCCTCGGGAACCGGCTGACGCTGCTCTGCGGCCACTACAAGGATGTCGACCAGCGAGTCGCCGATGCGCTGGCCACCGACGAGTTGTCGATCGGCGATTTCGTGCTCTCGGGCGGCGAGGCTGCCGCGATGTGTGTCGTCGATGCCGTGGTGCGGCTGCTTCCGGGCGCGCTGGGCGATCACGAATCGGCCAGTACGGACTCGCACTACGACGGCCTGCTGAGTCCGCCGAGCTACACCCGGCCCCCGGAGTACCGGTCGCTTGCGGTTCCCGAGGCGCTTCGCTCGGGCAACCACGCCGAGATTGCCGCCTGGCGGCAGCGGGAGTCGGAGCGGTTCACGCGCGAGCGTCGGCCGGACCTGTGGGCCAAGTACGATGCGTTGCACGAGTAGTGGCGGGACCCATATTCACCTGGAGGAAACCACGATGGAGCGATTGGCAGAGGTGGCCCGTGAGGGCTTGCGCACGGACATTCCTGCGTTCGATCCGGGAGACACGATCCGGGTGATGGTGCGGGTCCGCGAGGGTGACAAGGAGCGGCTCCAGGCATTCGAGGGGGTGGTCATCGCCAAGCGGGGCGGGGGTATCAGCGAGAACTTCACCGTCCGGAAGATTTCGGCCGGCGTGGGGGTCGAGCGCCTCTTCCCGATGCACAGTCCCACGATCGCATCGGTCGAGCTGGTGCGCCGCGGACGGGTCCGCCGGGCCAAGCTCTACTACCTGCGCGCGCTGAGCGGCAAGGCCGCGCGAATCCGGGAGAAGCGCGAGGGCTGAGACGATGCCCAAGCGCCCTTCGCTCACGTGGGAACGGGTGGCATGGGCCGGGGAGTCGCTCCTCGTCGGCGTGGATGAAGCGGGCCGCGGCCCACTGGCTGGACCGGTGGTAGCCGCGGCCGTCGTGCTTCCACCAGGATGCCGGGCCGTGCGCGGCCTCCGTGACAGCAAGATTCTGCCCGCATCGGTGCGGGCCAAGCTCGCCATCAAAATCCGGTCGCAGGCGCTCGCCTTCGCCGTGGGCGCCGCCTCCTCCCGCGAGGTCGACCTCCTCAACATCCGCGTCGCCACGGCCGTCGCCATGCGCCGCGCGATCCGCTGTCTTCTCCGCCGGCCGGACCTCTCCGCGCGTACGTATCACATCGTCATCGACGGCCTGCCGCTGCCTGAGGTCGGCTACAACCATGAGGCGTTGGTGGACGGCGATGCGAAGTGCCAGTCGGTCGCCGCGGCCGCCATTCTCGCCAAGACGGTTCGAGACCGTCTCATGCATCGCCTCGCGGGGCGATATCCCGGCTACGGGTGGGAAACCAACGTCGGCTATGGGACCCCGGAACACCACGTCGGCCTTGCGATCCACGGCCCGACCCGGCATCACCGCCTGACGTTCGCCCCGCTCGCGCAGATCGAGCTCCAGCTCTAAGGCCCGACCAATCCGCGAAACCCACTGGCGCCGGGGCGTACCTCCCGCCACCTTTGACCCGCCGCAAATAGCCTGCGCTCCACACCCCCCTCCGTAGTTCCGCAGGCCTCGCCGTTCCTTACGGCAGAAGGAGACAGCTATGTCAATGCGAAGGATCGTCTATTCGAGCGCCTTGATCGTGCCGGCGCTGCTTCTCGTCAGTTGTAATGACACCGCCGACGTCCCGGCGTCACCCTCAACCCCAGGTTCACAGCTCTCCACGCCGACCCCGGCGGTTCATCGGTTGAATCTCAAGAGCCTGCGCGTTCCCAAGGTCTCGGCCGCAGAGTTCGCGGCCGCAGTCAAGGAGGATGCCGCGAACTCGAGCGTCACCATCGAGACCACCGGCGATAAGGCCCCTCACGATCCGACGATCGCGGGACAAACCGTGCAGTGCATCGACGGCGATGAGGGCACCGGCATCCCCGGTTTCCACGGTGAAGCGACCAAATTCAGGACCAACAAGGGATGCGAGCTCAACACCGTGGATGGGGACGCAGACCCAAACAACAACGCCGCGTACGTCGTTACCACCCAGAACAAGCTGAGCGGCAAGAAGCTCACCCAGGTGCAGCAGCTCAACTTCTACTATGCCGGTGGTCCGGCGATCGGTGGGAATCCTCGTTTGAGCATCCCGATAGACGAGGACGGTGACGGCTCGTTCGAGTTCGGGTTCACCCCGACCGACGAGCAATACGCGTTCATCGACGCGCTCGGCTGCAACGATGGCGACGCGTACGTAGGGGTGGTGAAGGGTGACGACGACCCGGTCTGCAATGTGAACTACAAGGGCGTCGACTACCCGACCTTTTCCGCGTTCGAGGCCGCCTTCACGAATGGCCGGATTGCCAGGAATGCGGACGCCGCCACGTTCATCGCCCTGGATCAGCCGACCCACTATCTGATCTACCGGGTCAATCTGAACTAGCCCAAGAAAGGGGCGGCAGGTTTGGCCTGCCGCCCCCTTTTGCCCGTGAGACTTCGCGAAATCGGGCGCTAGACCGCGGCTGCTCCGCGCGCCGTCTCGCCCACGACGTCTTCCAGTTGCCGGAGCGCCTGCTCGTCCGCTCGCGTCGGCCCGTGGAAGCTGCGCTTGGCCGAGACCTGCCAGTAGACCATCAGTCCCACCACCAATGCCAGCATGGTCCACAGCACCAGCTCGTTGGGCGGCAGGCTGAAGATCACCGTGAGGAACACTACCCAGACGATCGCGATCACGTTGAGGAGAGGGCCCCACCGTCCCAGACTCCACGGTGCCGTCTGGGGCGTGGTGAATTCGCCGATGCCTTTCCGCTTGTTCCGCCAGTTGAGGTAGATCGGGAACATGTAGGCGAGGTAGAGCGTGATCACGCTGATGGAGGTGACCACGAAATACGCCGCCGCGTACAAGCAGATGAGGACCGAGAGCGCGCTGGTGATGAGGATGGACTTG
>DATBSO010000164.1:0-45219 GCA_036559745.1 Gemmatimonadales bacterium
ACTGGACGCCACCACCGCAGCCCCAGTCGCACCGCGCGTCCATCCGAAAGCCGCGGGGCGCTTTGAGCGGCTTCTCGGAGGAATATCCTTCCTCGTGGATGTCGATCCCGCACCATGGGCAGAACGAGTATTTGTCCGAGACGATCCAGCCGCAGTTGTAGCACTCGGCGCCCGTGACGTTCTCGGTGTCACGCCACACCTGCGCCCGGCTGCAGTTGGGGCAGTGCGGCCAGTAGCGCTGGAGCTCACGCCCGCACACGCAGCGGTTTTCCGGTGCTGGGGCGCGCTCGCGCCGCTTACGTGTCGCCACTGCGCTCCACCGCCTCGTCCACCAGTCGCTGGACGAACTCGTAATAGTTCATGCCCGCCTTTTCAGCCGCATTGGCCATGTCATGCCCGTAGCTGATGAAGGGATTGGCGTTGGCCTCGAGAAACCAGACCTCGCCGTCGGCCGCGACCCGCACGTCGATCCGGGCATAGTCCCGGAGCCAAAGCGAGCGAAACGCCATACGGCAGATCTCGCCGATGCGCTCCCGCACGGCGCGCGACAGCGGCCTGGCGAAGACGTTTCGGATTCCCTTCCGCGCGCGGTAGTCCTCGTCCCACTTGGCCGACTGGGTCGCGATCCGCTCCTCCGGCCGGGTCTTCCGCTTATCGAAGACCATCTCCGTGATGGGGAGAATGGTCAGGTCGTCGCCGTTTCCGATGAGACTCACGTACAGCTCCCGACCCTCGATGAATTCCTCCGCGATCGCGGGCTGTCCGAATCGCTCGTGGATCATGGTGACCCGCTCCCTGAGCGAGGTCGAGTCCTGCACGACCGACGCCTGCGCGATCCCGGCCGAGGCGTCCGACTGGAGCGGCTTTACGATAAGGGGAAACCGGAGATCCGGGGCGGCGGGGGTCTCGCCCGGCCGGCAGGTGACGAACCCCGGGACGCGGATCCCATGGTATGCCAACACCTTCTTGCTCATCGCCTTGTTGCGCGAGACCAGCAGGCCCAGGGGCGGCGATCCGGTGTACCGATATCCCTCGGCCTCGAGCATTCCGGGAACCATGTACTCCAGGGTGGCGTCCCCGTGGAACGCCTCCACCGCGTTGAAGACCAGATCGGGCCTCAGCTCCTCGAGCGACGCGACCAGATATTCGATGTCGTTCCGGACACCCAGCAGGTAGACCTCGTGACCCTGGCGGCGGAGGGCGTCGGCGACCTGGTATTCCATTTCCGGCTCATCGTGCTTCCACGCCGCGACCTCGGTGGTCATCTGCCGCTCGTGATCGGGGTGATCCCACCCGTCGTACGGCGTGTCGAATACGACTGTAATGCGCATGACGGCTCGGGCTGAGGCGAGGCGTAACTTGGGGGCAGAAGGGGTGGACCGGGAGGGGCACGGCGGCGTCCTCCTCGCCTCTGGTGCGAAAAGGGCGATCCCTCCATTTTCCACCGTCCCCACACCCCAGTTCAATTGGCTCACGAACCGCACTCCCCGGAGGTTCCATGGAGTTCACGGCCCGGGAAGCCCGGCTCAAGCAAGAGTTTGCCGACATGTACCCCCAGTTGGTCCCCGACATCTGGGAGACGGCGGCTGAGATGGGGGCCAAGGTCCTCCTCTGGCAGGTCCAGCAGCTGGGCACGGACGCCCTCAACAGCCGGATCCTCGACGAGCGCCATTTCGAGTTCCGGGGTGGGTGGTACCGGGGCACGTCGACCGACCTGCGGACCCGCGCGAGCGACCCGGCGTTCAACGGGCCGGCGTAACGAAGACGGAGAAGACGGAAAAGACGGAGAGGACGGACGGGTGCTCATTCATCCGTCCTCTTTATTCCCCGACTTCGATCCCCTTTCCGTCCTCTCCGTCCTCTCTGAAACATTCCGACGTCTCAAATCACGCGATGTTCCTCGACGGGCCGTAAGTCCCTTGCCGCCGTCCGCCCCGGCCGCATCTTGAAGGCATGACGGGCGACGTCTTCATCAGCCACTCGAAGGATGACCGCACGGTCGCCAATGCCGCGGTGGCGCGGCTCGAAGGGCGCGGGATCCGATGCTGGATCGCGCCCCGCGACATCACGCCCGGGCTCGACTGGAGCGCCGAGATCATCGAGGCGATCGAGCGCGCCAAGGTGATGGTGCTGATCTATTCCGCCAAGTCCAATGCCTCGCCTCAGATCAAGCGCGAGGTGGAGCGGGCGGTGAGCCAGGGCATCCCGGTCGTCACGTTCCGGCTCGAGGACGTGCCGATGAACAAGTCTCTCGAGTACTTCATCAGCACGCCGCACTGGCTCGACGCCTTGACCCCGCCGCTCGAGCGCCATCTCGATTACCTGGCGGAAACAGTCCAGCTGCTTCTGTCCCGGCGGGGCCCGGACGAGGCACCCGCGCCGGAGGCTCGCGCCCCGGAACGCCCGCCGGTGTCGACTCTTCCGCCGCCCGCCGCGGCCCCTGCGCCGACGATTCCGACCACCCCCACGCCGGCGCCCAAACGCATTCCGATGATCGCGGTGGGGGGAGCCGCGGTTCTCGCCGTGCTTGGTTACGTCTTCTTCCGACCGACGGCGGTGAGCTCGGCCGGGGTCGAGCGGCAGTTTGCCGGGACTTGGGTGACGCATGGCGTGGACAAGGGAAGAGCGAACGACCTCACCATGACGGTGGATGCGGGCGGCCACTATCAAAGCCGGGTCGTGGTGACCGAAACGGGCAACATTACCGCCTCCAACGGCCAGTATCGCATGGTCAGCTCGGCCGGCGACCAGACGACCGGTACTTACGGACCGGTCGGCCCGACCTCGGTGACGGTGACGGGGCCGCTCGGGACGGCCGACTGGAAACGGAAGACCGGTACCCACGGGACCGCGGGTACGCTGGCGGGCACGTGGGAGCTCACCTTTCCCGCCGCCGGAGCGACCTGGAACTCGACTTTCGACATCACTCCTCAGGGAACCTACCGGCTGATCAACTCGACCGAGGATGCCGGAACGTTCGAGGCGTCGAACGGGAGCTGGCAGACCGTCTCCCAGGTGCAGAACGGCGCCCGGCAGAACGGGACCTATCACTTTCTCGGCAGCCGCAGCGTGTCGATGACCGGTCCCCTCGGCACCGCCGTGTGGAATCGGCAGTGAGGTTCCACCCCCTCCGCCCCGTATAGATTCCCCCCTATGACGAGCCTTCCCGAGCGATTCGCGGCCGATCCCCGCGCCGACGCGGGCTTACCGTCGGCCGCCCTCATCGAAGAAGAGAGCCGGCTGGTCGGCGAGCTCATGGCCGAGCTGGGTCAGGTGATCGTCGGGCAGCGCGGGATGCTGGAACGCCTCCTCATCGGCCTGCTGGCCGATGGGCATGTGCTGCTCGAGGGCGTGCCAGGCCTCGCCAAGACGCTCGCGGTGCGGACCCTGGCCAGCACGATCAACGCCGGCTTTCATCGGATCCAGTTCACGCCCGATCTTCTGCCCGCCGACCTCCTCGGCACGATGATCTACAATCAGCGGAGCGGCGACTTCACGGTACAGAAGGGTCCGATCTTCACCAACCTTCTCCTCGCCGATGAGATCAACCGCGCGCCCGCCAAGGTGCAGAGCGCCCTCCTGGAAGCGATGCAGGAGAAGCAGGTCACGATCGGGGGGCAGACCTTCCCGCTGCCACCCCTCTTTCTCGTGCTCGCGACCCAGAACCCGATCGAGCACGAGGGCACCTATCCGTTGCCGGAGGCGCAGGTCGATCGTTTTCTCTTCAAGCTGGTGGTGACCTATCCGGAGCGGCGCGAGGAACGTCAGGTGCTCGACCGCATGACGTCGTCGGAGGAACCCGTCGCCCGCCGCCTCATGGAGCCCGAGCGCATTCTCTCCGCTCGCCGCCTGGTGCAGACCATCTACGCGGACGAACGAATCAAAGAGTATGTGCTCGATATCGTGGGCGCGACGCGACGACCTTCCGAGGCGGGTCTTGGCGATCTGGACCCGCTGATCGAGTTCGGCGCCTCCCCGCGGGCAGCGATCTTCCTCCTTCGGGCCGCGAAGGCTCACGCCTTCATCCGCGGACGCGCCTATGTGACGCCGGACGACATCAAGGCGCTCGGCCTCGACGTCTTGCGGCATCGCGTCATCCTCACCTACCGGGCGGACGCAGAGGGTGTCGGACCCGATGCCCTGCTGCACCGGATCTTCGAGGCGGTGCCGGTGCCATGAGTCCCGAGGAGGTCACGCGCGAGGTGCGGCGCATCGAGATCACCACGCGCCACCTCGTGCGCGACATCGTCGCGGGGGAATACTCGAGCGCGTTCCGGGGGCGTGGCGTCGAATTCGCCGAGGTGAGGGAGTACCAGCCGGGCGATGACGTGCGCACCATCGACTGGAACGTGACCGCCCGACTCGGCTCCACCTACGTCAAGCGATACCTCGAGGAGCGAGAGCTCACGGTGATCTTCGTCGTGGACCTGAGCGCCTCCGGCAGGTTCGGCTCGCTTCGGCGCACCAAGGACGAGCTCGCCACCGAGGTTTGCGCCGTCCTCTGCCTCGCGGCCGCACGGAACAACGATCGTGTCGGCGCCATCCTCTTCACCGATCGCATCGAGCGGTACATCGAGCCGGCCAAGGGCCGCCGGCATTCGCTCCGCGTTATCAGTGATCTCCTGGGATGCGATCCCACGGGGACCGGTACCGCGCTGGGTCCGGCGCTGGCGGAGATCGAGCCGACACTCCGGCGCCGCGCCGTGATCTTCCTGCTCTCCGATTTTCTCGGCGCCGATGACGGCGGGGTCCTCGGCCGGCTGGCTCGCCGCCATGACGTCGTCGCCCTTCAATTGGTGGATCCCCGCGAGCGCGAGCTGCCGGATGCCGGTGTGGTGACGCTCTGGGACCCCGAGACCGGCGCGTGGCGTCGCGTCGATACGGGCGATCCCGCGGTGCGCGCCCACTTCGCGGCGAGCGCGCGCGAGTTCGACGCGGGACTGGAGTGGAGATTCCGCGAGCAGGGAGTGGATCTGCTCCGACTCGAGACGGGGAAGTCGTACGCCGAGCCGTTGCTGACGTTTTTCCGGCGGCGGGAGCGGCAGCTATGGCGATGAGGCTCCTCCCTCTTCTGCTTTTCTCCGTGCCTCTGTGGTTAGGGGTGACAGGGGTGGCGGAAGCCCAGGCCGAGCCGACCGCGCACGGGCAGGCTTGGGAGGTTCATCTCGACTCGGGTCGCGTCACCGTCGGCGACACGGTCGCCATCCGGTTCCGCCTTCGTCTCGACGAGCGCGACCTCCTCTTCGATACGCTGCCAAGACCGACCGACTCCGTCCTCGACGGTGTGCGAATCATCCACGTCGAAAGACTTCGCCGGCTTCCCAACCGCGATTTCGTCGGTGGCGCGACGCTGGCGTTCTACCGCACCGGCCCACAATCCGTGCCGATCTTCGCGTTGCCCTTCATGCGCGCGGTCAAAGGCATCACCAACGGCACCATCAGGAGCGACACGCTCTCCGTGGAGGTGGTGCCGGTGCTGGCCGCCGGCAATCCCACCCTCCGCGATATCCGCGAGATGGAGCCGTCGGTGCTCCCGCAGGTCGTGGTCGGCGCCGTGGCGGCCGCCGTGCTCGCACTCGTCATCCTTGTCATTGCACGGCGCCGCCGGCGCGTACAGCCGCCGATCGCTCCGATCGAAACGGAACCACCAGTAACGCCGGCTCCTCCCGATCCCCACGATTTGGCGCTCGTCCGTCTGGGCGACATCGAGCGCGAGGGCTGGGTCGCCCGCGGCGACACCGCGCGACACTACGAACTGGTGACCGACGTGCTGCGCGACTACCTCGAAGCGGCCGAGGGCGTACCCGCGCGGGAGCGGACGACCACGGAGCTATTGTGGACGCTTCCGCCGCGCCTCCTCGAGGGGCCGCTGCGTCGGCGGTACACCGCGGTCTTCGATGAGGCAGACCTGGTGAAGTTCGCGCGCGAGCGCCCGCCCGCCCCGGCGGCCGCCATCTTCCTCGATGAAGCCCGTGGGCTGCTGGGTCGCTGGCATGCCGCGCAGCGGATTCCGGACGAGGCCGATGCGATTCGCTGACCCCTGGTTCCTCTTGCTTCTGCTGGCGCCGCTGGGACGAGCGTGGTGGCTCTGGGCGAGACGCCGGCGGGCTCCGGAGCAACGTATCGGCTTTCCCGCCCTCGCCTTTCTCGAAGGGATGCCCACCAGCCGCCGGGTTCGGTGGCAGTGGCTTCCGCCTGCGCTCAATCTCATCGCGCTGTCCTTCCTGATCCTGGCGTTCGCCAGGCCGCAGGTGCCTCACGAGGTGCGGCAGATCCGCAGCCGCGCCCGGAACATCATGGTCGCCCTCGACATCTCGAGCAGCATGAAGGCGGGCGACTTCAAGCCCGGCAACCGTCTCATGGTCGCCCGGCGGGTCCTGGCGGACTTCGTGGCCCAGCGGCAGGGCGATCTGCTCGGACTCGTCATCTTCGCGGGGCGCTCCTTTCTCCAGGCGCCGCTCACCCCCGATGCCGACCTGCTGCATCGGATGCTTGGGCGGGTCGACATCGGAATGCTCCCCGACGGCACCGCGATCGGCACGGCGCTCGCGCTGTGTCTCGCCCAGCTCAAGGATCTGCCGCCCAAGGCGAGCGTGATCGTGCTGATCACCGACGGCGCCAACAATACGGGCCAGCCGACGCCGTTCGTCGCGGCCGAGGCGGCTCGCGCCATCGGAGTGCGGATCCATACGATCGGCGTGAGCGCCGCGGATACCTCCGGACTCGACAAGCGCTTCATCTGGCGCCAGGGGAGAACGCCCGACCGCCTGACCAACACCGACGAGGCGGTGCTCAAGCGCATCGCCAATCGAAGCGGCGGAGAATACTTCCGGGCGACGGATCCGGACGCGCTCGAGAAGATCCTGACGAAGATCGATCCGCTCGAGCGGCGCGACGTGCAGATCAGCGAGACCCGGGACTACCGCGAGCTCTACCCGTATTTCCTGGTCCCGGCCCTCATCCTCCTCGTGATCGAGGCGCTCCTCGGCGTGACTCGCCTTCGGACGCTGCCGTGAGGACGCGATGAGCTTCGCCGAGCCGGTCGCCCTCCTCCTCCTGGCGCTGGTCCCGATCTCCGCGTGGCTGGCGTTCCGGCGTGTGCGTGATCACCGCGCGTCGTTGCGCCGGTTTGGTGATCCGGCTCTGCTCGCGCGTGCGTCGCGGCTGCCCGATGCTCGTCTCGCGTCCCCTCGCGCGGTGCTCGGCGTCCTCGGCCTCGGCTTCGCAGTGCTCGCGCTCGCCCGGCCGCAGTGGGGAGAGCGTCAGGGCGACGTGGCGCAGACCGGGCGAGACCTCCTGGTCCTGCTCGACCTGTCCCGCTCGATGACGGTCGCCGATCTGATGCCGACCCGGCTCGCGGTGGCGAAGCGCGCGGCGTGGGAGACGGTGTCGGCATCGCCTGGCGACCGCGTCGGTCTCGAAGTCTTCGGCGGCAGCGCCTTTCTCCAGTTGCCTCTCACATCGAATCGGGCGGCCTTCCGGCTCTTTCTCGACGCGGCGAGCACCGACGATCTCGGCGATCCCGCCACCGACCTCGCCGGCGCACTCGCGACGGCGGCGAAAGTGTTCGAGCACGAAGGCGAGCGCGGTCACCGCGCGATTCTGATCGTCTCCGACGGCGAGAGCGGGGAAGGGGGATTGGACGACGCGATCGCCCGGCTCCGCACCCTCGAGGTCCCCGTGTTCGCGCTCGGGGTCGCCACCGCGCAGGGGGCGCCCATTCCCGCCGACTCGAGCGAGCTGCCGGAGAAGTTTCATCGCGATCATATCGGACGAATCGCCATCTCGAGACTCGAGCAGGCGGAGCTGCGCCACGCGGCCGAGGCCACGGGCGGGGCATTCGCCCGCTGGGACAATCGGGACGAGCGCGCCCGGTTGGCGCAGGCGCTGCGTACACTTCGCGCCGGAACGCTTTCCTCCCGAAAATCACCCGAGCGCGCCGACCGTTTTCAGTGGCCGCTCGCGTTGGCGATCGCGGCCCTGCTCGGCGAGCTGGCGCTGGCTGCTGGGATGGGACGCCGCCACGTCGCGGTCGGCGCCGCGGTGATCGGAACGACCATCTCCGGGTGCGGACGGGGTACAATCGAGTCCTGGCGGGGAGAGCGGAGCTATGCCGACGGGGAGTTCGCCGCCTCGTCGGCCGCGTTCGAGAAAGCGCTGGCCGCCGACAGTACGCCGGCCCGCGCCTTCAATGCCGGCAATGCGCTGTACCGGATGCGGCACTACGAGGATGCCGCCAAGCGCTATCGGCTCGTACTCGCTGGCGAGCCGAAGCTGAGACAGCGGGGGGCCTTCAACCTCGGCAACGCGTTGTTGAGGGCGGCCGAGAATGCGCCGGAGCGCCCGGAGCTGCTGCATGGCTCGATCAGGGCGTACGAGGAGGCCCTGCGTCTCGATCCGTCGGACGCGGATGCGAAGTGGAATCTCGAGATCGCGTTGCGTCGGCTGGCCGACGACCGCCAGTCGGGAGGCTCTCCTGGCCGCACGCGCAACGCCGACTACGGGCGGGGCAACATGAGCTCGTCGGGGTACGAAGGAAACCCGGACGCGGCGGTCGGGGCGATGGCCGGGGGAGGCTTCGGGTCAGCCGAGGGAGAGTCGGTCGAGGAGCTGGACGCGGAACAGGCTCGGCGTCTGCTCGAAGCGGTGCAACGGGAGCAACTGCAAACCCACGAGGGACGACGCATGCCGGAGTCGCGAGGAGGGGAGCGGGACTGGTAGCGGCCCTTGCGCTCCACCTCGGCAATGCATATCGTGAGAGAACAACCGAAGCCCGTGGTCATTTGCGGCCTATTGCAGCCACGTTAAACAAATGCTAAAAAGCCTCGCGTCCCGAGTGTCTTTTTGGCACCCGGGCGCTTTCGTTTTTGGGAGTACGTCAAATGCCGACCATCCTCGATCTACCCCGCGAGACCTCCGCTGTGCCGAGGACCGCGTCGGGTACCCGACCTCTGCCCCAGGCGTGCAAGCTATGCGGGACGGAGTATCCGGCCTCTCCGGCGGCGACGTGTGAGGAGTGTCTCGGGCCACTCGAGCCGGTGTACGATCCCGCCCGCAAGCTGCCGGACGCTGCCACCATTGCCGCCCGCGCGCCTTCGCTCTGGCGTTACCGGGAGTGGCTTCCCTTCAACGGTGCGCCGGAGGTCTCTCTCGACAGCGGCTTCACCCCGCTGCTCGACGCTCCGGCTCTGGCACGCCGGCTCGGCGTCGCGCGCGTGTGGGTCAAGAACGACGCGGTGTCCCATCCCTCGCTGTCGTTCAAGGACCGCGTTGTGGCCGCGGCGCTCAACGCCGCCGTGGGCCTCGGGCTCGACACGGTCGGATGTGCCTCGACCGGGAATCTCGCCAACGCCGTCGCCGCGCAGGCGGCGAGGGCCGGGCTTCCTGCCTGGATCTTCATCCCGCACGACCTCGAGGTCGGCAAAGTCGTCGGCACCGCGGTGTTCGGTCCTCGGCTCGTGCGCGTGCGCGGCAACTACGATGACGTGAATCGGCTCTGCACCCAGGCGGCCGACCGGTTCGGCTGGGGACTCGTCAACATCAATCTCCGCGGCTACTACGGCGAAGGCTCGAAGACGATGGCGTTCGAGATCGTCGAGCAGCTCGGCTGGCGTCTGCCCACCGCCGTGGTGGCGCCGATGGCAGGCGGCTCGCTCCTCACCAAGCTGGACAAGGGATTCCGCGAGTTCACGTCAGCAGGCCTCGCCACGGGTTCGGCTCCCCGACTCTATGGGGCCCAGGCGACGGGGTGCTCGCCCATCGTGAACCTGGTCGAGCGCGGGGGCGACACGATCGAGCCGGTGATCCCCAGGACGATTGCCCGCTCGATCGCGATCGGAAATCCCGCCGACGGCCGATTCGCCGCCACCGCCATCCGGCGGAGTGGTGGCTGGGCCGCCGCCGTCTCCGACGAGGCACTCGTCGGGGGCATCCGGCTCCTCGCCGAGTCCACCGGCGTCTTCGCCGAAACGGCCGGCGGCACGACGTTGGCCGGGGCGCTGGCGCTCGCCGAAGCGGGCCGGTTCAAGCCCGATGATGAAGTCGTCCTCTGCATCACCGGTAACGGACTCAAGACTGTCGAGGCGCTTCAGGGTGCTCTGCCCGATGCGCCGATCATCGCTCCACGGATTCGCGAACTGGAGGCGCTCCATGGCCGTGACCTTTAGTCTTCCCACCGTGCTCGCGCGTCTGGCGGACGGGCAGTCCACCATCCAGGCGACGGGGACCACGCTTGGCGACGTGGTGGCGGAAATCGCCGGGCGCTTTCCCCAGCTCGCCCCTCGACTGCGCGACGCCACGGGCGGACCCTATCCATTCGTCACCTATTACCTGAACGACGAGGACATCCGCTTTCGCAACGGATTCGCGACACCGGTGACCGAAGGAGACGAGATCACCGTCGTGGCGGCCATCGCGGGCGGCTGACCGGCTGGAGCTTCTCGCGCCGCGGTGTATGTTCCCCCCGTCCGCGGGCGCCACTTCGGCGCTCGTGATGGTCAGCCACCGGGAGCAGCGAGTCATGAAGGCCAGCGACATCCGCCGCGGTCACGTCCTGATGATCGACGGCAATCCATGCCGCGTGATGGATTTCCAGCACCGCACGCCGGGCAATCTCCGGGCGTTCGTCCAGGTTCGCCTCCGCAATCTCACCAACGGCAACACATTCGATACCCGGCTCAGCGCCACCGAGTTCGTCGAGGATGTGCGGCTCGACACCAAGGACCTGCAGGTCATGTATCGCGATAGCAACGGCGTGCACGTGATGGACGCGGAGACCTACGAGCAGTACAGCCTGGACGACGAAGTCGTGGGCGAGCAGGGAGCCTGGCTCGAATCAGGGCTCACGTTCCAGGCGGAATGGCTCAACGGCCGGCCCATCGCGATCCTCCTTCCGGCGACGGCCGAGGTCGAGGTGGTCGAGACCGCTCCGATCATGAAGACCGCCACCAAGACGGCGAGCACCAAGCCCGCTCTCTTGAGTAATGGCGTCACCATCCAGGTGCCCGAGTTCATCGGCGAGGGCGAGCGAGTCCGAGTCAATCCTCGTGAGGGCGTCTACCTCGAGCGCGCCAAGTAACTCCTCCACCGCAGTAACTCCTCCGACAACATGTGAAACCGGGCCCCCTCTGACTCGTCGTGAGTCGAGGAGGCCCGTGGCCGCCGGCCTCTTCCCACCGCACCAGCCCCCACATTTCGGAGGACAGCCGATGACCGTTATCGAGACGTATGCCCCGGGGACATTCTGCTGGGCCGATTTGGGCACCCCCGACGCCGCCGCCGCCAAGCGCTTCTACACCGGTCTCTTCGGCTGGAGCTTCGAAGACCGGCCAACCGGGCCTGGCGCCACCTACACCATGTTCACCGTGGAGGGCAAGTCGATAGCCGCGCTGTACCAGCAGGATGCCCAGCCGTTGGGCACGCCGCCGCACTGGCTTTCCTACATCTCCGTCGAGAGCGCCGTGGAGATTGCACGGCGCACGTCGGAGCTCGGTGGCAGCGTGCTGATGGAGGCGTTCGATGTGCTGGACGTCGGACGCATGGCGGTCATCCAGGACCCGAGCGGCGCGGTCGTGGCGCTCTGGGAGCCCAAGCGTCACATCGGCGCGGGCGTGGTCGGAGAGCCGAACACCATCTGCTGGAACGAGCTGGCCACCACGGACGTCGCGACAGCGGGCCAGTTCTTCTCCAACCTGCTCGGTTGGAGTCGCGAGACGCAGCGGATGGGTGCCACCCCGTACACGATGTTCGCGAGGGGGGACACGGCGGTCGGAGGGATGATCCAGATCGGTCCCGACTGGGGGCCGGTGCCGCCGCATTGGCTGGTGTATTTCTCCGTCGATGATTGCGACGGCAGCGCGGATCGGGCTCGCGGGCTCGGCGCCACGGTCAAGGTGCCGCCTTCGGATATCCCCGGCATCGGACGCTTCGCGGTGCTCGCGGACCCTCAGGGTGCCGTGTTCGCGGTGATCCGGCTCCCCGAGGTCTGATCGATCCGGCGTTAGATTGTGGCATGGATGCCCTTGATGCCATTCAGCGGCGGACCTCGGTCCGCCGCTTTCGCCCTGACCCAATTCCGCGTGAAACGATCGAGCGGTTGCTCGATAGTGCCGTGCGGGCTCCCAACCATAAGCTCACACAGCCGTGGCGCTTCGCCGTGCTGACGGGCGATGCGATCGCCCGTTTTGCCGCACTTCGGGCCCGCCACCGGGTTAAGCGGTACGCCGACCCCGAATCACCCGAGGCGCGGGCGGCGGCGGACAAGATGCGGAAGGAGACGGCGGAAACGCCCGCGATCCTCGTCGTCATGTGCGCCGTGAGTAACGACGAGAATACGCGGGAGGAGGACTACGCCGCGACGATGATGGCGATCGCCAATCTCATGATCGCGGCTGAATCCCTGGGGCTCGGGACCTATCTCCGGACCGGGGGGATCCTTCGAGAGCCCGAGCTTGTTTCTATGGTGGATCTCTCGCCAGGCTACCGGATCGTCGGGGTGGTGATGCTGGGCTACCCCATGGAGGTCGAGAAACCCAAGCCGCGGCGTCCGGCGGTCGAGCTGACACGCTGGATAGCGCATTAGCGCGTGGTCTTGGGTCAGGTCTTCCGCCCGAAAAATTCTGACGGTAACTTGGCCGCGAACGATCGTGAGCCGACCCGTCACAAACCGACAGGAGTCGTCCCCGTGAAACCGCAACGCTATGCGCCCCTGATAGTTGGGGCACTAATACTAGGGCTGGTGTTCCCGGCCGTGGCTCAAGTGCCCGCCCCGGCGCCAGTCACTGACTCGGTCCAGGCATACGCCCCGGGACAGGCGGCTCCGGCCGCCGCGCCCGCGACCGCACCGGCCGCTGCCCCCGCCGCGGCACCCACTGCTGCCGCACCGGCGCCCGCGCCGGCTGCCGCGGCGGCTCCTGCGCCCGCGCAGGCAGCTGCTCCAGCCGCTGCACCTGTCGCTGCTCCGGCGCCCGCTCAGACCCCGGCACCGGCAGCCGCACCCGCGCCGGCTCAAGGCGTCCCTCCGTCACCCACCCAGGCCCCGACCGCAGCAGCGGCCGCGCCGGCCGCCGCGCCGTCCATGGCGAAGGCACTCGGGTTCATCGACGTGATTCCTGCCCGCGAGCCTTCACGGATCCAGCGTCAGATCGACATTGCGAAGAACACGAGCGTCGAGGCCGACGCCAAGCTTGCCGCGGCCACCGACGCGCGGTCGACGACGAAGGCGGCGATCGAGGTCAAGAAGCAGGAGATTTCGACTGCCGAGTCCCGCATCAAGCTCGCCGATAAGTCCAAGAACGAAACCGAGAAGGTCACGTACACCGCGGAGAAGCGCGTTCTGGAGAGACAAAAGGCGTTCCTGGAGCGCCGGGAAGCGCTGCACTCCGCCGAGATCGATGAGGCGAAGGCCACCAAGAAGCTCGCCTCCGCCTCCACCCGTGCGCTCGATCTGGAGCTTCAGCTCGCGCAGAAGCGGCAGACCCGGCCAACGGATCCGGCCGCCAATCCGGCGCGCACGCTCGCGAGTGACGAAGTGATCCGTGAGCTCGAGCGGAAGACGCTCGAGGCGCAGCGGCTGCAGGCACAGGCGCAAAAGGACCTCGCCGACAAGGACGAGGACATCGCCAAGCGCCGGCTCGACCTCTACCAGGCCCAGGGCGAGGTGGTTTCGGGCGGTAAGAAGTAGCGAAGAGAATCGGCTGAGATGAGAGCCCGGCGAGCGATGCGCTCGCCGGGCTCTTCGTCTATCTGAACTTGGGAAGGTCCGTGCGGTGCCGCAGGAGAAACTGCTGGTAAACGTGCGTGTCGGTGTAGTCCCGCATCTCGGCGATCCGGTCGCCGCGGAACCGGATGACCACGCAGGTCCGCTGATCCATGACGTCCGCCGGATGGGGCTTGAGCCAGCTCCGCTCGCGGATCTCGACGATGACTCGATCGTCGGCGTCATACCAATCGCGTGCGAGGTCCTCGTAGCCCCAATCGGCCGCGCCGAGGCCGGGCTCGCGGTTGGACATGGCCCGCAACACCGCGGCGCGGCCCTTCCACTCCCCGCCTAGCGGTGGCGCGCCGGCCACCCAGTACACGATGTCGTCGGTGAAATATCCGCCGACCTCGTCCATCCGCCCCGCGAAAAGCGCCTGCTCGTACGCGCGCGCGATCCGCATCCGCTCACTCACGGCATGACCTCCTCCGTGGATTCGATCGGACTCGCCTTGCGTCCCGCTCGTGGCATCGGCCGTCCAAGTTCCGCACGGTGCCGGTCCAGCACGCGCCAGGCGTCGAGCGCGCGGTCGACCAGCTCTCGCGCGGCGGCATGGAGCGGCTCGCTGGCGCGCACCAGGCGGACGTTGTTCTGCATGTCCTCGGCATCCCATCCGCGCGAGTGCGCGATGAACGGAAAAGCGGGAAAGACGAACCCGAGCTCGGCCCAGAACGTCAGCATGCCGCCGGCCACCGACTGGATGTTGTCCTGGCCGCCGGTGATGATGAATGCCGCCACCTTGTTATCGATCAGCCGCTTGTTGTGAATGGTGATCTGATTCTGGATGCAGTTGAGCCGTTCGATCATCCGGAAGTACAGTGACGAGGCATTCCCCCAGCGGATCGGCGTCGAGATCACGACGACGTCGGCCCAGTGCACGAGTCCCTCATACACCGGCGTCAGCTGATCGTCCGGATCGCGCTCGGTAATGGCACATGGCCAGGTGCAGGCGTGCGATGCCTTCGAGTAGTTCCCCTCGCAGGCGCGGAACGCCAGATCGCGGAGCCGGATGAGTTGCGTGTCGGCGCCGCCGGCCGATGCGTGCGCGATGGCTTGCTCCAGCAGTGCGTCCGAGGTCGAGAAGCGTGGGTTGATGTGATCCATCGCCGTCGTCGAGATGCCGAGCACGCGCGGCGGCGCGCCCTCCGGCTTCGGATGCTCCTCGAGCAGATGCGACGGCTTGTGCTTCAGCAGGTGGCGGGGAAGGATCGGCGGGACCTGGACGTAGACGCCGTCGGAGCGCGACTCCAACAGGTACACCGGGACCTGCTCCTCATCGTATCCTTCGGGCCCTTTGCCCGTCACGACGCTGTATTCCCACGCGTGCCAGGGACACATCACGAACTCGCCGCGGACCTGTCCCTCGGATAGCGGACCGCCGCGATGATTGCAAATATCGGAGATGGCCCGGAAGGCACCGTCGTGAAAGAACACGGCGATGCGATGTCGTTCGAGCTTCACGGAGAAGGGCACGCGGACTCGCAATTCCGCCTCGCTGCCCAATCGGTGCCAGGTCGCCACGCTCTTCCCATGTCCGGAGATAGACCGTATTGTATCCCCCGCCGGAGAGGGCGTCGAGAGCATTGCTCGCGTGCCATCGTCGAATTTCTTGACGGGCCCGTCTCGCTGCCTCGCCCGGATCTTGCACGGGCTCCGGCACATTCCGGTCCTTCGTTCATCCAGACAGCCGAGGGTCGTATCCAGTCCGACCTGCCTTCTTCGTTCTCGCCGCGCCCGAGGCGCGCGCCCAGCCAGGCCTTTCTTGCGGCCCTGGCGATCTGCGGACTCGCGGGCTCGTTCGTGATGACTCCGCGCGAGCGCATCGAGACACCGTCGCTGAGCGCGCTCTTCGCCCATCAGGCCGTGATCCAGCATCGGTCGGATGTCGAGGTGGTGGCCGCCGTGGATAGTGCTGCCCTCGAGCACCAGGCGGTGTCGCGGTTCGAATACCGCCCCTTCGCCAGCTTTCTGGGACTGCGCACGAAGGATCGGATGATGGCGGACCGGATCGCGCGAGCGATCGTGAAGGAATCAGGACGGCTCGAGGTGTCGCCGAGCCTCCTGCTCGGTGTGCTGCTGACGGAGAATCCTCGGCTTGAGGCAGAGACGGTCAGCAGCCAGGGGGCCATCGGGCTGATGCAGGTGATGGACTTCCACGCGGGGGAGTTTGATTGCGAGTCTGACGACCTGATGCAGGTCGAATCCAACATCTGTCACGGCGCGCACGTCTTCCGGAGCTACCTGAGCCGCAGTGGCAACGTCCAGCGCGCTCTGTTGCGGTATAACGGCTGCGTCGCCAGCACCAACACCCCGAACTGCCACCGCTATCCCGCGAAGGTCATGCGGGCGGCGCACCAAGTACGTCGGCAGCTCCTGCTCTACCAGGCGTCACACCTCGACGAGATCAACTGACCTGCGCGGAGCCGAGCGGCTCCGCGCAGCGCACCATCAGTTATCCGTCAATCCGCCCGGCGATTCCGGCTGAGGCGTCCGCTGGCTCCCGCCTCCGTTGGAATGACGCCGTTCCTGAAACCGATCCCAGCGATCGCTGGCGCGCTGGCGCAGGTCGGTCGCGGCCTCGCGCATTTTCGCCCGCGTAGGAGCGGCGCGCTCGCTGGTCAGGAAGTAGCTGGCCGCGATTCCCGCAGCGAACGTGACCAGGCTCAGGAGGCCACCGCCGTGGTCCTCGTCGCGGTTTTCGACCCGGTCGAGCCGGTCCTCCAGATCCTCCAACGCCTTTTCGCCCCGCTTCCGTAACAGCTCGGTGCGCTTGCGCAGCTCGCGCCGGGCCGGACGGCTCCGCTCCTCGAACTCCTCCAGCCCGTCCTCGATGTCCTCCCCGATTGCCGAGATCCGCTTGCGGAGCTGCTCCCGGGTGCGCTCGCCCGATTGCGGGGCTGCCAGCAGGCCGACCCCCAGACCCACAACGGCCGCCAGCGCAATGGCTCCGGCAATTCCCACCCCATGTCCACCACCACTGGGCTCGACATCCAGCTGATCGTCCTCTTCTTCTCTCTTCATACTGCCTCCAATCGCCGCGCCAGGCGGCGCTTTTTACCAGCTCGAGGGCCCCGGATCGGTTCCCGGAGCAAGAACGTACAGCACACTAATCGAATATGGGGGGGAGCGAAACATCTTGCATTCCACCATCGCTTCCCGAAAAACGCACCCCGCCACCGGCCCAAAGCCCATCCTCGATTCCCGTTTTCCCCCGTATGATCGGTTCGCCACCCGTCTCGGCGTCACCGGTAAGGTGATGGTATGAAATGAGTTCTCGCGTTGCGGGCCGGCGATGTTCGGGGCTGCCGCGCTCCCGGTCTGAAACGGAGCACGGAACTGGCACATCCGATCCCGAGGCCAACGCCTGTCGATTTCCCTCGTCGTTCCAATTCACAAGGGCCCTCGCCGGCCCACAGATCAGTCGAGCAGGCTCATGTACCTAGTCGAACTGAGACCGGGAAAAGAAGAGCTCTACAGGACCGCCGAAGAGCTCGCGGCCGCGATCCGCAGCGGGGACGTGGACATCCACTCCCGCATCTATCATCGCGCCACCTCGAAGTGGATCTCGGTCACCCTTCATCCACACTATAAGGCAATCGCCTCCGAGCGTGACCCATCCGTGGGTCAGGCTGCTCCGGCCGATCAGCGTCAGAACTGGACCTTCTTCAACGCGGCGTCGGAGACCCTCGAAGGCGCGGATGACGGCCACCAGGATCCCACGCCGCCGACGAGCGAGGAAGCCTCCAAGGGCGAGGACGATCATCCGTGGCGCCGGCCGATCGCGCTCAGCGTGACGGGGATGCTGCTCATCCTCGGAATGCAGCTGGCGTTCTTCGGCCCGAGGCCGCCATGGGCGGCCACCAAGGCGTCGTTGAGCACCCGGGAGGCCACGTCGGCGCCGGCCACGACGACCGCGGAAACGCCCGCTTCATCGCTCGTCTCCCTGGCCAGCACGGCCTGGAGCGCAACGTCGGACAATGAGTACGACTCGGCGGACAAGAATCCCGAGGCCGACTCGAATCCCCGGACTCCGGCTCCGATTCCGCAGGCTCCAGCCATCCGCTTGAACGCGCTGTCCCAGGTGCTTCCCGGGGCGGCCAAGCCCGCGGCTGCCGCCAAGGACGACGCCTCGACGCTCGGCGGTTTCCTGCGTCGCTGGTCGACGGCACACGACGAGGTGCAGTCCCGGTTGCAGTCCGGACTCCGGGTCTCGCGTCTCAATCAACTGTTCTCGCCGGCTCGTATGACCCCGAACGGTGGAGTTACCGAGACCCGTATGGCGATCGCCGGCGCGGCGAACTTCATCCGTGTGTATCGGCAGCAGCGTGAGGCGATCGACCGCGAGTTTCAGGACTCGTTCGTCGTGATGACCAGGGAGAACAAGCTGTCGTCGTCGGAGATCCGGCGGTGGTACGCCAAGGTGACGCCGAAGGAAGTGCCGGCCCTGGCGACGCTGACCTCCACCATCCTCACCGGGATGGACTCACTGCTCGGCGTCCTCGACGCGCAGGCGGGAGCGTATCAGGTCGAGAAGAACTCTATTCGCTTCGAAGATCCGAGCGCGGCGCGGGCGTACGGCGAGCTGCGCGAGGAGATCGCCAAGGCGGTCGATGTCGCCAAGGCAGCCGGTGGGTCGGACTCGACTGGTCCGATGTTGTACCTGCTGGAGGCGATCGGCTCTACTCGTCTGCCGAAGGAGTCCTGAGCACCTCGTCATGCTGAGCGGCGGCGCCGTCTCTGACGAGCGCCGCCGGCACCTCACTCATCGCTCGCTCGGCCAACGCACCTTCCCCCCTCGACGTCAGCTCCTCGTAGGCCTCCCGCAGTGACACGCCGGCGCGACGCGTTCCGTGGTGATCCGTCGCGACCAGATCGACCAATCCCGCCTCGACCATGTCCCAGGCCAGGTCCCGCGATGCGGGCGACGACCCGCGATAGTATCCCGAGAAGCTCCCGGCGTTGACCTGTAGTAGGGCTCCCATGTCCCGCCACCGGCGCATGAGATCGAGCGGGTCCTGGCCCGCGACATAGCGGTACCGCTCGGGATGCGCGATTATGACCTCGCGGCCCGCCGCCATAGCCGCCTCGATCACGTCGGTATGCTGGCCCTGGAGATCGAAGCCGAACTCCACGAGCATGGCCCTGGTGCCGGAGAGGCCGATGTCCGCACGATCGGCTACCCGCCGCATCGCCCCGGCGTCGGGTGCCCAGATCTCCTGTCCCAAGCCGATGGTGGGGAGGCCGGGCTCTCCCGCGACGGCCTCGGCCAGACGATCGAATTCGCGCCGGTGCAAGGCCAGGACGTGGTCCACCGCCCTGGCATCGGCAAGCTGCGGGACGAGGAGGTGGGGAGTCGTCACGACCAGGCGAACGCCTTCGGTAAAGAGTCCCGCAAGGGAGGACCGCGATTCCTCGATCGAGGTCGATCCGTCGTCAACTGCGGGAACCAGGTGGCTGTGGAGGTCTACCAGGCCGGGGCTAGCGTCAGATGGCAGGTTCATGGCCGAGCCGGACAGGCAACGATCGGGCCAGCACGATCGAGTCTCAAGGCTTTCGAGGGGTCTCCAGAGAGGCGAGGAGGACCTTGGCCCGGGTGTACTCGGGGTACACATCCAGGGCTTGCTGGTACAACGCCATGGCACCCTGAGGGTTCCCTTTGTCCTTCTCCTCCAGCGCCCTACTCAGCAACATGACGGCTCGCAGTTGATCGGCCTTCGACGTTTTGACTCCGGCGGGAGCAATCTGGCTTCTCATGGGGGCGAGGCGCAGCCTCTGGTTGACCTTGGCACCGAGTTGGGAGATGAGCCCGAGGACTTCCTCCGACTTGCCGGACACCGTCTCGACGTATTCCACCCTCGAGGTTTCGACGCTTACCGCCCGGAGATCCAGGCGCATGTTGTCGCGGGGATCGATGATGAAGCCCCCCATGAGCAGGTGTTGAGCCCCCAGAATCTTGCCGAGCCGCACAGCCGTTTCCTGATCGACCTGTGATGAGCGTACCAGGTCTTGTTCCTGGAGCAGTGCCTGGAGGCGGTCTCGCTCCACGACCTGGAGGCTGGGGCTTCCCGCAAGCTCGGTAATGAGCATCTCGGTGATGCCCTTGCTGAGCGGCTCGTACTCCTGGTGACGCACCAGGGCCGAATTGGTGAAGTACAGGACGGCCACCGTGGCGCGCCGATCAGGCTCCTGTGCGTGAAGCGGGCCGGAGGCGGCAAGAACACCGGCAAAGGCGCATGCAAGGACACGGCGATCAGGCATATCGTGCATATGTGACCCTGAGACACTTGGTGTCAAGGTTCGAGCTATCGCTTGGCCGTGTCCCGGGTCCTATATTCGCTGTTCTGCCATGAACACCGACAAGTTGTGTCCGATGTGTGGGGCCACTTACGGGCCGGACCATGTGTTCTGCCCGCGAGACAGAACTGCGCTGCGTGCCATCGAGGAAACCGACGGCCTGATCGGCACGGTGATCGGACAGCGCTATCTCGTGACGGAGCGGATCGGGGCGGGGGGGATGGGTGAAGTGTTCAAGGCCCAGGACGTCCGCCTTCCCCGAGTGGTCGCGGTCAAGGTCATGCGACCGCATCTGGCCGGAGATCCCGATGCCATCGCGCGGGTGATCCGGGAGGCCGCGAACGGCTCCCAAATCCGCAACCAGTACGTCGTCGACATCTCCGATTACGGCGAGACGGACACGGGACGGCCGTACCTGGCCATGGAGTTCATTCCGGGCGAGAGCCTCCGGGCTCTCATGGACCGCGAAGGATCGCTCGAGCCGCGGCGTGCCGTCGCGCTGCTGCTCCAGATGGCAGCCGGGCTCGACGCGGCGCACCGGCTGGGCATCGTTCATCGCGACATGAAGCCGGATAATGTCATCGTCTACACGGGAGACGATGGCGACGAGCGGATCAAGCTGGTCGACTTCGGCATCTCGAGGGCGGTCAGGGACGAGAGCCAGCATCTGACGAAGACGGGCTTCATCACCGGTACCTGCGAGTTCATGAGTCCGGAGCAGGTTGCCGGCCGCTCCTTCGACCATCACACCGACATCTATTCCCTCGGCCTGGTCGCCTTCAAGACGCTGACCGGATCGCTGCCATTCATGGGCGATACTCCCGAGCTGGCCATGCTGGCCCGACTCCACGAGCCGCCGCGGAGGCTGGACGAGATGTCGCCCGCCGCCTCGTGGTCTCCCGCGACCCAGAATGCCATCGACCGAGCGCTGTCGCGTGATCCGGCGCAGAGATTCGACTCCGCCGGCGATTTTGCCCGCGCTCTCGCCGCTTCGGTGAACGAGGAGACCCCGGCGACGAGGTCCGTCATTGTGCGCCGGAAAGTTCCCTGGAAGGTGACCGCCGCCGCTGCGGCCGCCGCGCTGCTGATCGTCGCGGTCGTGGCGTCCCCGAAGCGCCAGGCCGTCTCCAAGGAGCCGGCGCTCAAAGTGATCCCGACGCCCATAGGGCCGGTTGCCCAGGAGAGCGGCGAGGCACCATCGCCTCCTCCCTCTCCAGTGGAGGTCCCTTCCAAGCATGATGCCGCAGTGGGTGGGGAGGCGGATCCGCAGAAGCAGACTCAGGTCAAGCAGAGGAAGACGGAAGTACCGCTACCGGCGCCGGCACCCGGTCCGATCGTTCATCCGCCTGCCGCCGACATCGATTCGTACAGAGACCGCTTGCAGCCAGGCATCGACGCCGATTCAGCGCGCCGGGTCATTGCCTCGCTCGAGGCAATCCTCCCGCGCCTCACGAGCCGGCGCGACAGCGTCGAAGCCGACATCTATCGCGCCGAGGGTTATGCACTGGCGGGCGAGGCCGAGAAGGCGTGCGCGATTCTGGACGCGGCGATGCCTCGGGCCAATACGCTGCAGCGTCAGAAAATGGAGCTCTGGGTGGACCAGGGTCTCTGCAAGCCCCCCGAGTGGAAGTCCTCCTGATCCCCTATTCGCAGTCGGGCGCCTTGGAGCGCCTCTCCACGAACGACACCGCCCGGTCCGACCGCTTGACCCGCACGATCTCGAACGGATAGGCGGCGGTGGGGATGGAATGGCAATCCACGGTTGTGCGCACGACGGCGACGAGCCTTCCATCGCGGGTTCCGACGCTGTCGACGTGGATCTGATCGCCGGACCGCAGCTTCCCCGCCCCCACCAGCAACACGATACTCCGGCTGAAATCGACGTAGGGAAGCGGTGGCGCGGAGGCCTGCCCCTTGGTGGCCTGCGCCCAGACGCTCGACAGCGACTCGGCGTCCCGGATCACCTGGCGGATCGAGTCGGGGAAGGAGGGAACGTCGTCGTAGTAGAGTCTGGCGTCCTGGTCGATGCCGATCAGGTGCTCCGCCGGAGGGGGAGGAGCCGGGGTTGGTGCGGGAGCCGCAGCCGGTATCACGACCGGCGGCTTGTTCTTGTGGCATGCGGAGACGGTCGGGACGGCGCACGCGAGAATCGCCAGCAGTCGTCGCATGGTTATTGGGCCACCGTGAAAAGGTGAAGGTTCATCAGCGGGTAATCCGACCGCTGCAGGAAACGCCGGCAAAGAAGTTGGGTTGGAGAACCGGCTTGGCCGTAGGCAAGGTCACGTCGAACACCGCTCGGACCGGTGTGCCCGTGGTCTCGGCCGCATTCCACTCAACCCGGTAGAACCCATCGCCTGGGAACCATTGAGCTTTGCCGAAGAGCTTGAAGATCGCCCAGGCTCCCTGGAACGTGTAGATCTCCCGTTCCCGGTCGCCGATGGTACCGGAGACAGACGCCTGGCCGGTCGGAGAACCGGTCCACGTCACTGGTTTGCTCGCCGTCGAGGTCCGGGTGAACTTGGCGGGACGGCCGTCGACTGTCACCGTCAGACTCGGCACCACGTCGGAGAGCACGGCACGCATACTGAACGTGAGGGACGGTGTCGGGGAATCGCCGTGGTAGAACGACGTGGAGAATTCCGCCGCGCGATTCAGGAAATCGATGAAGGCAGGTGAAATCCTCACCGGACTTCCGGGCTTCTCGGCGAACCTGGGGCCCTGCCGCACGATGTAGTTGCTCATCTGTCCATCCACGAACGTCCACAGCGCGCCCGAGCCCGGCTGGAGCTGCGCGGCTACCTCATCCATCGGCGCCATCAGCGCCGAATAGGAATTGAAGGGGTATTGGTTGAGGAGCCGCTGAAATGGCGCGCAGAATGCCTGGCCCTTGCCGTTGAGCTGCGCCGGTCCGACCGATTGCAGCAGCCCCTCCGCGAACAGGATGGGATCCTCCATCAGCTTCTGCACCGTCACGTGAACCCGGCCTTCCTTGTCGAGCTGGAACTTGTTCGCCAGCTGCTTCGACGCGAGCTTCGCCTGCGAGGCGTTCGATTCCGCCTGGGCGACCGCCGCATCGCTCTGATCGGGCGGGGCCTTGGTGATCTGCTCGAGTGAAGCCTGCAGTCCCACCATTGCGTTGATGTACGCCTCGTTCGCCGGCCCGATGTACTTGGCAGTATCACCGGGCGGGGTGACCGAGTGGACCGGCTGGAAGGCGGGACCCACGAGGACGGTATCCACGGCCGTGTTGCGCGACACCAACGCGAGGAGCGCGAGAAGCGGAGACTGGTTGCTGCTCAGCGTCTGCAGCTTTCTTGCGGCGTCCGGTACACCGGCGAATCGGACCACCGAGGCCGCGTTCAGGAAGCTGCGCCACTGGGCGATGTAGTCGCTGGTGTAGAGTGCCCTGATCTCGGCGCCTATCTTGGCACGATCGGTCGGCACCGGAGCACCCGATCCGACGACCCACTCCTCGCCCTTGAAGTAGCGCTCCACGTTCTTGAAGGCTCCCTCCATCGCATTCCATCCCGCCTTGGTGTACACGCCGGGCACGACGTACGGGTCGCGGATCAGCCCGGCGGCCGCGGGGTAGTTGCGCTCGAACTGTACCGGCGGCGCAGCGGCCCCGGCCTCGGCCAGCATCGAGCGGTAGATGAGCTCGGTGCCGGTGGATTGCTTGAGAAACGCGCGGGCGCGGGCGGCGGCGGCCTCGTCGAGCGAGGTCACGTATGGGTTGTCGATGGCGAGCTCGCGCGCGTATCGGTCGAACTGGCGCCGCGCGAGATCGGTACGGCTGGGATCGGCGATGCGCCCCGGACTCCAGTGGCTCATGAGGGCGGGGCCCAGAAACGCTTCGGTGCTCTTCTCCGGATGGAGGACGGTGATGAGGTAGGCCTTCAACGTGTTGTAGGTCGAGCCGTAGTCGCTCTTGGTATCCGGCGACTCGGGAAGCGCCCGAAGCTCGGCAATCATCGAGTCGCGAGTCGCGGCGAAGAGCAGGCGGTCGAACCCCTGGAAATAGCTGCGCCGGAGCGCTGGGAAGAGAGCCGAACCGGCGTAGAGCCCCCATTGCAGGCGCAGTGGAGGGCCGTGCCGCTCGTACCCGGCGACGGTATCCAACGTGGCCCCAAGGGTCTCGAGGCGGCGAAGATCTCCGATGCTCGGAGCCGCCCCCCGTGTGACCTGGAAGGCCGACGCGGCTCGTATCGCTTCCCGGGAGGCGCGCTCAAGGCTCCCGTTGCCCGCGTACGAAAGCGAGAAGCCGAGAATCGCCACCCCCGAAGCAATCAGGACCAGGGCCAGCGCGACCCTCCGCATCAGGTCGACCCGCCTTCCTCCACGGGTCATCCCCATGGCGACCTGATCAGCCAGGATCACGTCGGGAAAGAGGCGATCGAGAAAAACCCACTGGGGGACTTTCCGGCCCGATGCCCCGGCGGCGGCCGCGGGAACGAGGCGGGGCGATTGTATCTGAGCCCGGCCCGGCATGAAGACGCTGGTTGCCCCGACAGGCACCTGCTGACCCATCGCCGTCGCGGGGGCAATCGGCTCGTACCCCTGTTCACCCACCACCACGGGCCGAACGCCCGTGAAATAGAAACCACGGAGGAAGGGGCTGACTTCCAGCTGGCTCGGGCGACACAACTCCACGAGGAACTGTGTCGCCACGGGTATGATCTTGCGCAGCTCGCGCGGGAACTCGTAGGCGCCCGCCGCAATGTCGGTCTGGTTCTCTCTCGGCAGGAACTTCAGCCGCTTTGCGGCAAGCGAGGAAAAGAGTCGTTGCAATTCGGATTCGAGAGTCTTGTGCGCGTTCTCGGAATACGAGTCGGCCGGAATCCGTCCGATCTGGATGGTGGCGCCGAGGATGTCGCGGACCTCTTCCCGCCCGAAGTTCCGGACGTAGTCGGGGAAGTGGGGGATGCGGTCCGCCTTGGTGAAGACCACATAGACCGGCAGGTGAATGCCAAGACGCTGCGCGATTTCCGCCAGTCTACCCTTGAGCGCCCGCCCGGACGCCGGGATTGCATCCGTGGCGTCGGGCCGCAGCAGATCCTCGCAGCTCAGACACACGACCGCGACTCGCGGGGCCTGCACGCCCGATGAGAGAGCAGCCCTGAGGCGATCAGGAAGCAGGTGATGCACCAGCCGGGCCCAGCGCCCGCTGTCCGACGACAGGCGCCCTCCCGCCTCGACGAAAAGGATCCCCTGGGAAATCCACGCGTTCACCCCCCGTGTCGGGATGATCGCGTCCCCTCGAAACACCTCGCCGGCGAGCAGCTCCGGATCGAGTCCCGATTTCATGATAGAGGTTGTCTTGGCGCTTCCTTCCGGACCCACCAGGAGCACGACCGGAAGGCGGCCGACCTTCGACCTGCGGCCAAGGCTCGAGGCTGCAAGCTTCGATCTGAGGGCCACGAATGCCGCGTCGATCTCGGCGGTCTCATCTCCCGTCGCCTTGGGTGCCGCGGCCGGCCGCTTCGCGAAGTAGGCAGCCGTGGCTCCGCCAGCGATGAGGCCCAGCAACCAGAGGCTCCCTCGCAACACCCACCGGTCGCCTGTCCCATGGCCGAGTACCGAGCTGAGGAACCAGATGGCCACGGCGTAGAGGCTGAACAGCGACCCCGTGACGAGGCCGATCTTGAGCTTTCTACTCACTGGGCTACCTGGGTGGGGACAGCCGCTCGAGCGCTCTGTATTTCGAGAGCCTGGGAATCGAGCGTGGTCTTATACCAGAGGAAGAGGCCGGCCGCCGCAGCCACCGCCAGGGTGGCTGCGATTCCCATCCAGAGCAGCCACGAATCCTTGGTCCTCGGGGGCCGCTCCTTCGCGGGTAAGGCCCAGGCGGGTGAGAGCTCGCCAAAGCCGCCCCGGATGCGACCCAGCTTCTCCTGAATCGAGGATCTGAGCGAGTGGATCTCACCCTGATCGGTGCCGCTGTAACGACCCCGGAAGCCCAGCATGAGGCAGAGAAGGAAGACCTCGAGGACATCGCCGAGGTCCTCCGAATCCTGTCGGGTCAGCAGCTGCTTGAGGTGCTGAAAGAATATCTCCCCGCCCATGTGTCCCCCGAAAATCTCTTCCTGCAGCGGCCGGCTCGGCCAATCGGAGAACATGGCCTGCGACGAGTTGAGGACGGACTCGTCCAGAAAGGTGACCGCGGCATAGAGGGCCAGGGCGATGTCATCGGGAGAATAGCCGATGCGCCGTGCCTCTCGTTCCGCGGTGCTGAGCAGCTGTTTGACGTGGTTGCGAAAGGAATCGGCGTCGGCGGCGACCGGGCGGTTTCCACGCAGGCGAACGGTAGCCGTCAGCACTTCCTGCAGGGCCAACCCCAGTTGCCCACGATTAGCTCGAGCCGAATCTCCTGCCGTCGCCCGGGCGGAACGTGGAGAGGGAAGGGTCATCGAGTCGGGAGCCTCGAACGGCAAACGGGGTCGTGCGACGGCCGAACGGATGAGGGGTGGGGTGGACGTGATAACCTACGCCGCCGCAACGGATCGCGCCATATCGCAGGATTCGTCCGTTCAGCCCTCGAGTACCACCAGAAGCTCGAGCTCGGCCCCGGCGAGCGCTCCGGGAACGTAAATGCCGACCTCGCCGCTCTTGGCGATCTGGGTCCAGCAGACCTGGGCCTCTGTGCTCCCGCTGCGTCCCACCGTGAAATATTCGGCGCCGATGCGAGGGGAGACCGCACTTGGCGGGTTGGGAAGATGCTGAATGCTCAGCCCGGGCCGGGCCTCCTTGAAGAGCCGCTCGACGTGCCGGCTGCTACAGATCTTCACGAGCTTGGGCACTTTGGAGATCAACTCACCGCGGTCGCCCTCGGACCGGGCGCCGAGGATCCACTGGGACTGGCCGAAGCACCGCTGGTCGATGACGACACCCACATAGAGGAAATCGGTGACGCGCCGGAGCGGCAACGTGATGCAGTTGGTCGGGATGATGACTTCCAGATGGGAGCGGATATGACGATCGATTTCCCCGAAACACTCGCCCAAGCGCTCGTGGTCGTACGCCGGAAGTGAGCGCGGGTGGGAGTCGATGGCGAAGGTGCACAGGGCGCCCGCCAGCCGCGAGAGCTCGGTGTACAGTTCTTCCGGATGGGCCGTCCGCATCTGGAGGAGATGGCGCAGCGGTGCCACGCTCGACCGGACGGCGTGAAGCAGCCAGAAGTTCGCCACTTCGCGGCTGGCATACTCCCGCAACACTTTTCGGGACGCGGAGCTCTCCGCAGCCACCGCGGCGCTCTTGGCATCCAGGATCTCGATGATCCGGTTGAGCAGGGAGAGCAGGCGGGTGCTGCCGCCGATCTGGAGGCATGGCGGGACGTATTCACTGTCATAGACGAAATGCCCGGCGCCGTCACGCCGGATCCGAGCGATTGGCAGTGCGACCTCGTTTGCCTGGGCCTCGTAGTCGAGCCGGAGACGAAAATTCTTGCGGCCGATCGGCACCGGTTTGGTGTCGCTTCCAGTCACGTCGTCATGCATCTCGGCGGTCTGGGCGACGTACCGAAACCCGCCCTCAGCGCTTGGTCCGCAGTTGGCGGCTCCCCGTCGGTACGCCGGAATCGTGAGAAGGAGCAGGTGACTTTCCTGGGTGGGTGAGAAGGCGTCGCCGATCTGTCTCGGCGGAGGAGGGGGATCACTGACCGGCATGTGAAACGCCAGCCCGTCGGGAAACACGCCCCGCGCGTGTCCCAGCAGCACCGTGCCGTTGAGGAGCGCCTCGGGATCGAGCTCGCACCCCGCCACGCCGTATGCCTTGTACGAGAGACTCCCCAGCACGAACTGGAGCGAGTCCTCGAAGTATCTGCTCTGGGCCTGGAAATGATGTTGTGCGAGGTACATACCCTCGCTCCACACGACCTTTGACAGATGCATCGCCTCACTCGTTGCCGGGATTGCGCCTCAGCCGCTCGATCCGTGGCTGGCGTAGCTGTTGACCAGATTGCGTCCAGGACTTTCTGCGGACTATACTAGCTCGCGGCCTTTCGGCGGCCGTACCTCCCCGACTCATTCCGGTAAGCCATGACGACCGACGAATTCAACGCCAGGTATAAGGTTCTCAAGGAGATTGCGCACGGCAACGGCCGCAGTTTCACGGCCCAGGAGACCGCGAGCGGACGGGCCGTTCTGGTTCACTTTCTCCCGGAGAACATGCTTCTCGCCGGCCGGAAGCTTGCCGACACCCTCGACCAGCTTCCGGCGCGCGACCGCTCGAAGGTCCTCGAGATCCTCACGGTCGGGAAGTCCAGTGTGGTCGTCACTCAGTTTCTTGAGAATTTCGAGAGCTTCGACCTCTGGCTGCAGGGCCGGGTAGCCGGTGGGTCAGCTCCGCCCTCGAGTCCCCCTCAGGAACCGGCACTCCCAGCCGGGGACTTCACGAAACTCTTCGAGCAGTCCACGGCGGCTCCAGGGCCGGCGAAGCCGTTGCCGCCTCCACCGCCTGCGCCGGGACGGCCGCCTCGGGACAGCTTCACCGAACTGTTCCAGACTCCACCGGAACCCCGAGTGCATCTCCATCCGCCGCCGAGTCCGGCCACTCCCCCGGTCGAGATCTTGCGACTCAGCATTCCACCGAGCGGCTCCTCTCCGTCCCCGCCGCCCCCGCCTCCGCCACGGCCGGCGCCACCGATGCCATCGTGGCCTGGCGCGCTCGATCCACCGAGCTCCCCTGGGCCGTTGCCACCGCTCCCGAACCCGATCCTGGCGGCCCCCGCCCAGAAGCCGCGCGGTGCGGAGCCGATCATCAAACCGCCGTCGCGAGACCCGCTCCCGCTCCCGCCCCCCCTCCCGGTGCCCGGATGGAGTGGAGCGAGCGATTACACCCGGCAGCTGAGTGCTGTTCCGGCGCCAGCCGATCCCGCCCCTGCGGCTGTCGCTCCGGCATCGGAGGCCGCCCCCGCTCCCGCTGCTGCTTCCCGGTCGATCGTCCCGTTGCTTCTGGTGCTCAACATCGTGGTCGTCATCGCGACCGGGGTCGTCGTGTATTTCGCTCTCAAGCGTTGTTGAGCCGCCGTGCTCAGGCTTGGGCGGGCAGCAGGATCACCAGCTCGAGTTGCAGGTTCGGCATCTCCGCCGGCACGAAGGCCGCGAGATTCTTGGCCTGAACGATCGACTCCCATTCGCTTCCCGACTTGTCCAGCAGGAAGTAGTGATGGCTCAGCTTGACAGGTATCGCACTGGGGGGCCGCGGGACGTACGTCATGCCCAGTCCGGGTAGCGCCTGTCGGACCAGGCGTTCCGTGCCATCACGAGAGCTGATCTTGACGTGCTGAGGCGTCTTCTTCGGAATTTCGGCCTGACCGGATTCCGACCCGACGGCAAGGTAGAGCTGGGGAGCCGAGAGATACCGGTCCTGGTCGAGAGCGGTGGCGTAGACGGATGGCTGAACCAGCCGCAGCGGCAGCGACACGCAGTTGACTGGCACGACCGTCTCGAGCAACTGCCTGAGCTTCTCATCGAGATCGGTGAAGCATCCGGACAGGTCATCGTGATCGTAGCCCGGGAGTTGCCGGGGATTGATCGCGGTGGAGAACGTGGTCAATGACCCAGCCAACGAGAGCATCGAGGAATAGAGATGGGCCGGGTGCCCTCGCCGGGTCTCGAAGAGATGGCGAAACTCCGGCAGATGCCCATTGACGGTGTACAGGAGCCAGAAGCCGGCGACGTCGGTAATGCTGAAATCGGCCAAGCTCTGATTCTTCTGCCGCCTGGCGCCGGACAGGGTACTGCTCCTGGCGATCAGGATCTCCACCAGTCGTCGGGCAATCGCGAGCAGGTAGTCACTTGCCGAGATGTCGAGTAGCGGCGGCACGAATCTCGGGTCGAGCTGGTATCCGCCTGCGGGGGTGCGCTGCACCCGGGCGATCCGGAGAATGGAGTGTCCGTCGAGGGACTCCCCTTCCACGAGCAGGCGGAAGTTCTTGCGGGCCACTTGAATCGGCTTTTCCGCCAGTCCGGTGTTCTCGTCCCGTCGAAGGAGGACCTCCGCTGCGTACCGCGTGTTGCGATCGCGAGCGGGGGCCGACACGTTGTATCCCCCGGGGCGATAGTCAGGGATCGCCAGGTAGACCTCGAGCGAGGTCTGGTCTGGCTCCCAGCACCCTTCCAGCGGACGAGGGGCTGGCGGCGGGTCGGCCATGGGCATGTCGAACAGGAGCCCGTCGGGGAGGATGCCGGCCGCAGACGCCACGGCGATGGCGCCCCCTGCAAGCGCTTCCCGGTCGATGTCGAGACGGGAAAATCCCCAGGGGTAGACCGAGAGGTTCGAGAGATGGAACTCGATCAGGTCTTCGAGGAAGCGGTCCTGCGTCTGCAGGTGCTGGGGGTTGAGCAAGACGCCCTTGGTCCAGAGCACAGGCTGAAGTTGCCGCATAGTCGTCTAACCTAGCACAAGCAGAGCGCGACGCCAGCACGCCGGAGACACGAGGCGCATCCATGGATTTCATCCCCGTCGCCACACCCGAAGAGGGCACCGCACTCCGGCGGCTGCTGTCCGCGCGTGGGTTTACGACTGCGAACACCTGCGCCAGGCTCGGGATCCCGGCGATCTACGACTTTCGGTCGCTCCGGGACGGACGACCAGGCGGCGGGCCTCCGTCCGATGCCCTCGACCTTCTGATCCGCCTCTTCATGGACGTGGAAGTGGTCGATCGGGCCACCATCGAGGCCTTGCTGACCGCGGAGGAGTGCCGGCTGCTCGACGATCTGGGGCTCATTCGGGCTCGCGAGGACGGCCAGTGGCATGCCACCGTGCTGCTCTATCCGACCGAATCCATATGGATCGCATCGGATCTCAATGCCGATCCGACCGGATCGGAGCAGGTAGGGCTTCGCGAGGACGCGGTGTACCCGGCTATCACGAGGAACACCAGGCACTTCCTGGCATCCCTTCCCCCCACCCGCTGCAGCAGGTTCCTGGAGTTGTGCGCGGGTACCGGCATCGCCGCCCTTCTGGCTTCCCACTATGCCGAGCGCACCTGGGCGACCGACATCACCGATCGCGCGACCCGATTCGCCCGATTCAATGCCGTGCTCAACGGGATCGAAAACTGCACGGTGGTCCAGAGCGATCTGTTCGCCGCCGTGGCTGGGGAGACGTTCGACCGCATCGTCGCTCATCCGCCCTACATGCCCTCGCTGGAGCAGAAGTACGTCTTCCGTGACGGGGGTGAGGACGGCGAGCAGATCACCCGGGGCGTCGTCAGCGGCCTGCCGGACCACCTGACGAGGGGTGGCTCCTTCTACTGCACCTGCATGTTGACGGACCGGAAGGACCTGCGCGCCGAGCAGCGTCTCCGGCTCCTGCTGGGAAATGCCGCGACCGAGTTCGACATCATCCTGCTGTCGCACCAGAGTTTTCAGCCGACCGAGTACTACTTCCAGCTGGCCCTGGCGGGGAGGGCCACGTTGGATGAGGTCCAGCGACGCCACGAGATCTTCGGCCGGCTCGAGGTGGAGCGCCTGGTCTATGGCTCGATGGTCGTTCGCCGACACGACGGGCGGCGGATCGGGTACACCTGTCGCCGACAAGCCGGTCCGGTCTCTGGCCTGCGCGAGCTGGAGTGGCTCGACCGCTGGGAGTCGGCCACCATCGATCGCGGGCGTCTGATGGAGGAACGGCCTCGGGTCCCGCCCGAGTGCCGGATGCACCTGTCTCACGCCCCCGCCAATGGCGAATGGGTCGTCGAATCCTGTGTCCTGACCACTCCTTGGCCCTTCCAGGTCGAAGCGAAGTGCCCCCCCTGGACCGCATCCTTTCTCAACCGGTGCGACGGACAGCGAGCCCTGCGAGAGCACTTCGACTGGCTGCGGTCTGAAGGGCTCCTGGCGGCGGACACTCCCGAGGCCGACTTCGCCGCGCTGGCGCGGACGTTGGTCGGCGGCGGGTTCCTCGAAGTCCCCGCCTTCCCGTTGCCGCGGCCGTAACACGTCGCACCTCACATCCTGGACCAACCCCGCTGCTTGACACGGTCAATTCCGGCCCGTAGCGTAGATGAATCTCGTGCAGCTTCCGTAGGTCAATGGAGGTTTTTCACGTGTCGATCATTCGCCGGCACGGCCTTGGGCATGGCGGCGCGGCCGGGTGTCAGTTCGTGTCTCATCTCCCCCGATTCTCCCACCATTCGTTCACTGCCCGGGTATCACCCGCGACGGTCGTCCGGACGACCAGGAGTGCGATATGCCAAGCGAGAGCGTCCAGAAGAAGCTGGAGCGGGTTCGCCCACCCCGCGTCAACATCAGTTATGAAGTCGAGACAGGCGGTGCGATCGAGCTGAAGGAGCTGCCCTTCGTCATGGGCGTGCTGGGCGACTTCACCGGTCAGCCGACCGAACCGCTCGCCAAGCTCAAGGATCGCAAGTTCGTCGATGTGAACCCCGACAACTTCGACGACGTCCTGAAGAGCATGAAGCCGCATCTCGCATTCACGGTCGAGAACAAGCTGAGCGACGATCCGGACGGGGGGAAGCTCAGTGTCGACCTGAATTTCGAGAGCCTCGACGACTTTTCGCCCGACATGGTGGCGCGCCAGGTCAAGCCGTTGCGTGACATGTTGGAGCTGCGAACCAAGCTGGCCGATCTCCGGGGCAGCCTGCAGGGCAACGACAAGCTCGACGAGATCCTCCAGGCGACGCTGAACGACGAAGACAAGCGGAAGAAGCTCCAGTCCGAGATTGGGTCCGAAGGAGGGAGCAATGGCTAAGACCCAAACCGCGGAGCAGGCGGCACCAGCTGCCGCGACCGTCACCGAAGTCGGGCTTCTGGATCAGATCGTCGAAACGGGACGATTCGGCAAGGAGGCCCCGGCCCAGGAGCGCGGGAAGGACATGATCAAGCGCTTCGTCTCCGAGGTGCTCGAGGGCTCGATCACGATGGCCCGCGACACCGAGGCGGCGTTGAACGCCCGGATCGCCCAGCTGGATCACCTGATCTCGCTGCAGCTCAACGAGGTCATGCATGCGCCGGAGCTCCAGAAGCTCGAGGCCTCGTGGCGTGGTCTCAAGTATCTGCTGTCGCAGAGCGAGACCAGCACCATGCTCAAGATCAAGATCCTCAACGTCTCGAAGAAGGATCTCCTCCGCGATCTCCAGCGCGCTCCCGAGTTCGATCAGAGCGCGCTGTTCAAGAAGGTCTACGAGGAGGAGTACGGCGTTTTCGGCGGGGCTCCCTTCGGGGCGCTGCTGGGCGACTACGAGTTCAGCCGGTCGGGGCAGGACATCGAGCTGCTGGAAAAGGTGTCCCAGGTCGCCGCCGCCGCCCACGCGCCGTTTCTGACCGCCGCCTCGTCGGAGATGCTCAACCTGGAGAGCTACTCCGCCCTCGACCAGCCGCGCGACCTCGCGAAAATCTTCGAGAGCACCGAGTACGCCAAGTGGAAGGCTTTCCGCCAGACGGAAGACTCGCGCTACGTCGCACTCACAGTGCCCCGGATGCTGCTGCGCGAACCGTACGGCAAGGACACCGTCCCGGTCGAGGCGTTCCAGTACGAGGAGCATGTCGACGGGACCGACCACAACAAGTACCTCTGGGGGAACGCGGCTTGGGCACTGGCGGCTCGGGTGAACCAGGCGTTCGCGCTCTACGGCTGGTGTGCCTGCATCCGCGGGGTGGAGAGTGGAGGTCTCGTGGAGGGCCTGCCGGTCCACAATTTCCGCACCGATTCCGGTGACATCGCCATGAAGTGTCCCACCGAGGTGCCGATCACCGACCGGCGCGAGAAGGAGCTGGCCGATCTCGGGTTCGCGCCCCTGGTGCACTGCAAGGGGACGCCGAACGCCGCCTTCTTCAGCGTGCAGTCGGCGCAGAAGGCCAAGGTCTACGACAAGGATGCGGCGACCGCGAATGCGCGGATCTCGGCGCAGCTCCCGTACATTTTCGCCGTGTCCCGCTTCGCGCACTACCTGAAGACGATGATGCGCGACAAGATCGGCGGCTACATGTCGCGGACCGACGCGCAGATGTTCCTGAACAACTGGATTTCCAATTACGTGGTGGCCAACGACGACGCGCCGATGTCGGTCAAGGCCAAGCGGCCCCTCAAGGAGGCCCGCGTCGACGTCCAGGAAGATCCTCGGAAGCCGGGCGTGTATCGCGCGATCGCATTCCTGCGTCCGCACTTCCAGCTCGACGAATTGAGCGTCTCGATGCGCTTGGTGGCTGAGTTGCCGGCGCCAGCCAAATAGCGCGGTCGGTTCTTGGTACAGCCGGTCTACATTTGCATGCCTGGGTGACACCCCGGCCGGGGAGGAAGCCGTATGGCGTTCGATGCATTTCTCAAGATCGCCGGAGTGGATGGCGAATCCACGAGAAAAGGGTTCGAGAAGCAGATGGAAATCCAGTCGTTCAGCTTTGGCGCCAGCAATCCGTCCACGGTCGGCGCCGGTGGTGGAGGTGGAGGCGGCGGGAAAGTGTCTGTCAGCAGCTTCAACATCATGAAGAAGAGCGATTCGGCGAGCCCACTGCTGTTCCTCGCCTGCTGCCAGGGCGATCACTACGCGACGGCCGTGGTCACGCTGAACAAGGCCGCCGGTAAGGCGCCGATCGATTTCATCAAGTACGAGTTCGAGAAAGTGTACGTCGACAGCATCCAGTGGTCGGGTGCGAGCGGCGGCGACGATACGCCGATGGAGAGCGTTTCCTTCTCGTTCGGCAAGGTGAGCGTGACCTACACGCCGCAGAAGCCCGACGGATCCAAGGGCAGTCCCGCAGTCGGAGCCTGGGATCTGACACTGGTGTCGGCCTGAGCGTTCTTCGAGACGCGAAGTGAACGCACAGGAGCTCCTTCGAGCCGGACGACTGAACGAGGCCATCGAGTCGCTGGGCGCCGCGCTCCGGCAGGAGCCGGGCGACGCCCAGCAGCGGGTCTTTCTGTTCGAGCTGCTCTGCTTCGCCGGCGCGTATCAGCGCGCCGAGAAGCAGCTGGATATCCTGGCGCAGCGCGGCCCGGATGCGGCGATGGGGACGTTGCTCTACCGCAGCGCGCTCCATGCGGAGCAGATCAGGCAGGACATGTTCCTCGAGGGGAAGTTTCCCACCGGTCCCGCGCCACGACCGGTCTCCGGTCGCCTCAATGGCAAGGCATTTCAATCCCTTGCGGACGCCGATCCCCGGATCGGCCCGCGCCTCGAGGTGTACGCGGCGGGCCAGTACACCTGGATTCCCCTGGAACAGATTGCGTCGGTGCGAATGACCGCGCCGACGCGGCTGCGGGACCTCCTCTGGGCCCCGGCCGCAGTGCGGACGAGTGCCGACTTCCAGGGTGCCGAGCTGGGCGAGGTCCTGGTCCCAGCTCTGGCGCCGCTCACCTGGCAGGACTCGGATGACAACGTTCGTCTCGGGCGGGTGACCGAGTGGGTTGATCTCGGGAACGGGACCGAGGGTCCAATCGGCCAGAAGCTGCTGCTCGTCGACGGTGAGGAGTTTCCGATCCTGGAGCTCCGCGAGCTCGACATCGTACCAGCCTCAGTCGCCGTCAGTTGAGCTCCGGATGCCGCTTCGTGGCGACCTGCTGACTCCCATCCCGGGCACGGATCCCGCCGGCATCGACCTGCGGTACGACCCAGTCTACGACAAGATCAAGGAAGCCAGACACCAGGACGACGACTCTCCCCTGGGGGACTGGCAGCGCGAGCGCAAGACCGCTGACTACGCTCTTGTGATCAAGCTCGCGAGCGAAGCGCTTGCCGGGCGGTCCAAGGACCTTCAACTGGCGGCGTGGCTCACCGAGGCACAGCTACACCGTGAAGGCTTCGCGGGCCTGCTGGCGGGGCTCACTCTCTTGCGGTCGCTGCTCCACGATTTCTGGGACGGGTTGCATCCGCCGCTGGAGGACGGAGACCCGGAGCTGCGGGCGGCGCCACTCGCGTGGATCGGATATTCGCTCGCCTCGGTGGTCCGGACCGTGCCGCTCAACCGCTCCGGACACGATTTCTTCAAGTACAAGGAATCGCGGGCGGTCGGGTTCGAGGCGGATGCGCAGGGTGAGACGAAGGCACTTCAGGTGCGACAGGACGCCATCGCCGAGGGAAAGCTCACCGGCGAGGAGTTCGACAAGGGGTTCGAGTCGACCCCAAAGAGCTGGTACAAGAGCGTCGCGGCTGATCTCACGGGCTGCCTCGAGAGCCTGGAGGCGCTCGATGGGCTCGCGCGCGAACGCTTCGGCGAGGCATCACCCAGCTTTTCCAAGCTGCAGGAGGCGCTGGTCGAGGTGCAGCGGGTGGTTCGACAGCTCCTGGCCAGGAAGCTGGAGCTCGACCCCGATCCGCCTGAACCGGAGCCCAAGAGCGTGCCGTCGGACCCCGAACAATCCGGCTCTCCAGACGGAGGCGGGCCGGTGGCCGGACAGGATCGGCTGGTGAATATGACGGAGGCTGTGGATCGAGCAGACGCCACCGCCCGGATCGGCGCGGCGGCCCGCTTTCTGAGACGTACCGAGCCGGGCAATCCCGCCTCGTACCTCCTGCTCAGGGGGTTTCGCTGGGGTGAGGTGCGAGTCCAGGGCCGCACTCCCGACCCCAGGCTGCTCGAGGCACCCTCCACTCAGGTGCGTACCCATTTGAAGAGCCTCCTTCTCGAGGCCAAATGGTCGCAGCTCCTCGAGTCCGCCGAGGGGGTGATGGCGACGCCGGTGGGCCGCGGCTGGCTCGACCTTCAGCGCTACGTCCTCGCCGCCTGCCGCGGTCTGGGTGGAGAGTTCGATGCGGTCGGCCGGGCCATCCGGAGCGAGCTCAAGGCCTTGCTCGAGGACGTGCCGCAGCTCGTGACGATGACCCTCATGGACGACATGCCGACCGCGAATCAGGAGACGTTGAACTGGCTGCGCGAAGGGCACCTGACCAACGGCTCGCAGGCTCCCTCCGCCGAGGAGGACGAGGCGGCGATGCCGCCGGCGGGGAACGGCGGCGCCGAGGCCGATCAGATACTCGAAAGCGCGGTGCTGGAAGTCCGTGCCGGTCGAACGCAGCGCGGCATCGAGTTGCTCATGGGCGCGCTGGCTCGCGAGAAAACCGCCCGCTCCCGGTTCCTTCGGCGTACCCAGGTCTCCCGGATGATGGTCGAGGCGGGGCTCGAGCCCATCGCGGTTCCGATCCTCGAGGAGCTGCTGACGCTGGTCGAGCAGCACAACCTGGCCGATTGGGAGTCGGGCGACATGGTGGCGGAGCCGATGGCGTTGCTCCACCGGTGCATGGACAAGGTGGCCGCCGAGGTCGTGAAGGGTCCCCACACCCAGGAAAGTCTCTATCCCCGGATCTGCAGCCTCGATCCGTTGCAGGCCATGCGCCTCAAGCAGCCGTGACCCCATGAAGGCACCCGGCAGCGAGAAGACGGTCAGGCTCTCACTGCTGGACCGCTTGGTCGACGAGAAGCCGAAAATCTCCATGGACGAATCGATGTCCTGGCGGGAGTCCGTCAATCGCCTCAAGGTCTCGGTGCGGCATGACCTCGAGTGGCTGCTCAATACCCGACGCATCCCGGAGACGGCCCCGGAGTCGTTTCGAGAGGTCAACCGGTCGCTCTATCACTATGGATTTCCCGACATCACTTCCATGGGCCGGGACTCGCGGGAAGTGCGCGCCCGGCTGATGCGGCAGGTCGAGGAGACCATCGCCATGTTCGAGCCCAGGCTCGCTGGCGTCCGTGTCTCGTTGAACGAAACAAACGACGACGGAAAGCGGCAGCTCCGTTTCCTCATCGAGGGCGTGCTGCGCATGGAGCCGAACCCCGAACGCGTGGTCTTCGACACGGTGCTCGAGATCTCGAGCGGCGAGTACACGGTCAGGGGAGACGGCGGTGCGTGACGACCTGTTGTACTACTACGAGCGCGAGCTGACCTTCCTTCGGGGCATGGGCGCCGAGTTCGCGGGCAGGTACCCCAAGGTCGCCTCACGTCTCCAGCTGGAGCCCGACAAGTGCGAGGACCCTCACATCGAGCGCCTGCTCGAGGGATTCGCCTTTCTCGCCGCCCGGGTCCATCTCAAGATCGACGACGACTTTCCGGAAATCACGGAGTCGTTTCTCAACGTCATCTATCCCCACTACATCCGCCCCCTGCCGGCCATGTCGCTGGTCGAGTTCCAGCTCGATCCCGAGCAGGGGAAACTGACCACCGGCTACCGGATCCCGCGCGACACGCTCATGTATTCGCGCCCGGTCGGTGGGGTGCCCTGCAAGTTCAAGAGCTGCTACGACACGACGATCTGGCCGCTCACCGTTTCCGCGGCGCAGTGGCAGACGCCCGACCGCCTCTCCCCGCCGGTCAAGGACAATGAAGCGACGGCCGCGTTCCGGCTCGAGTTGCAGTGTCTTCCGGAGCTCACGTTCGAAAAGCTGGAGCTCCATTCGCTCCGCATGCATCTGAGCGGCGACTCGAACCTGGTCTACACGCTGTACGAGCTGCTCTGCAACAACTGCCTGCGGATCATCGCGCGGGACCCCACGCCGGGATCGAAACGTAAGCCCGTGCTCCTGCCGGCGACCGCCCTGCAGCCCGTCGGCTTCGCCGAGGACGAGGGGATCCTTCCCTATCCCGGCCGGTCGTTTCTCGCCTACCGGCTGATTCAGGAGTATTTCACGTTCCCCGAGAAATTTCTCTTCCTCGATCTCTCCGGATTCGATGAGATCCGCGCGGCCGGGTTCGGCGACCGGGTGGAGTTCGTCTTCCTGATCTCGCAGTTCGAGCGGGCCGAGCGACGGCCGTTGCTCGAGGGTGGGGTAACGGCGCGCACGATCAAGCTGGGCTGCACGCCGATCGTCAACCTTTTTCCCCAGACCTCGGAGCCCGTGCTCCTGGACCAGCGCCGTCACGAATACCAGATCGTCGCCGATGCCCGGCGGCGCCTGACGACCGAGATTTTCTCCGTGGACGACGTGGTCGGCGTGACCGCAGGATCTCCCGAGCCCGTGCGGTTCGAGCCGTTCTACTCGTACCGTCACGGCGTGGAGCGAAACCGCCAACAGACATTCTGGTACGCCAGGCGTCGACCGATCGGCTGGCGATCGGACGGTGGGACCGACGTCTATCTCTCCTTCGTCGATCTGTCCAACCGTGTCGTTCAACCCATGCTGGACGCGGTCACGGTGCGGCTCACCTGCTTCAACGGGGACCTGCCGAGCCGGTTGCCATTCGGGAACGACGCCGGAGACTTCGAGCTGCACGGCGGCGGCCCGATCAAGAAGACGGTGGCGCTGGTCAAGCCCACCGACGTCGTCCACCCTCCGCTCGGGAAACCTCAGCTCTGGCGAATGATCTCCCAGCTCTCGCTCAACTATCTGTCCGTGGTCGAGGGTGGGAAGGAGGCGCTCCAGGAGCTGCTCCGGCTGCACAATCTCGCGGAGACGGTGTCGGGCGAGCGCCAGATCGAGGGAATCAAGAGCGTACGCAGTGAGCCGCATCATTCCAGGGTGGTCGGCGAGTACGGCATCACCTTCGCGCGAGGACGGCGGGTCGAGATCGAATGCGATGAGACCGAGTTCGCCGGGGGAGGGCTCTTTCTCTTCGCCAGCGTGCTGGAGCGGTTCCTCGGACTGTACGCGTCGGTCAACAGCTTCTGCGTCCTGGCGGTCCGCAGCCAGCAACGCAAATCACTGCTGAGGGAATGGCTACCGAGGGCGGGATGGAAACCGTTGCTGTAGGGCAGCCCGAGCTGAAAGCGCACCTGGTGGAGGACCCGACATCATTCGAGTTCTTCCAGGCGGTGCGCGTGCTCGAGCGGCTCTTGCCGGGACGCGAGCCCGTCGGAATGTTTTCCCACCCATCCGAGGAAGTGGCGCGCTTCACAGTCAACCCCGACATCGCGTTTCCCGCTTCCGAGATCCAGAGTCTCGGTCTCGATGGTGAGCACCAGGCACGCATGATGGTGAACTTCATGGGGATGACCGGCCCCGAAGGCGTGCTCCCGTACTGCTACAGCCTGTTGGTTGCCGAGCGGATCCGCGAGCGCGACACCGCCTTGCGTGACTTCCTGGACATCTTTCATCACCGGATCATCTCCCTCTTCTATCGATCATGGGAGAAGTATCGGTTTGCGGTGTCGTACGAGCGGGACCAGCAGGACCGGCTCACCCACCATCTGAAAGACCTCGTCGGCCTCGGCGAGCCCGGACTTCAGAACCGGCTCGGCATCAAGGATGATGCCCTGCTCTTCTATACCGGTTTGCTGGGCCCCCAGCAACGGTCCGCGGCGGCGCTCGAGCAGCTGATCTCGGACTACTTCGGGGTCACGGCCGCGATCGAACAGTTCGTCGGGGGCTGGTACCCTCTCGCCGACAGCACCGAGTGCACGCTGGGCGACGAAGGCGACCCGTCCGAACAACTCGGCTGGGGTGCGGTGGCGGGAGAAGAGGTGTGGGATCCGCAGGCACGGGTCCGACTGCGCCTCGGGCCGCTCACCCGCAGGCAGTATGACGACTTTCTTCCGCTTGGCGGCGCGCACGGGGCCCTCCGCACGCTGACCCGGTTCTTCTGCGGCGAGCAGTTCGATTTCGAGGTCCAGCTGGTTCTGGCGCAGGACGAGGTGCCGCCGGTCATCCTCGGCGGCGCCGGTCCGGGCTCGCCGCTTGGCTGGTGCACGTGGATGCGATCGCAGCCCTTTTCCCGTAACGCAGACGACACGATTCTGACGCTCTGAGAGCGAAGGTACCCATGAACTTCAACCTGCGAGCGCTCGTCGGTAAGCTCAACCACGAGACCAAGGCCGCCGTCGAGGCCGCGGCGGGCCTGTGCCTCGGCCGCACGCACTACGACGTCGAGATCGAGCACTACCTCATGAAGCTGCTGGATCGCAACGACGGTGACCTCGCCGCGATCCTCAAGCACTACGGCGTCGACCGCTCGCGGCTGGCCAGCGAGCTGACCCGTAGCCTCGACCGGCTCAAGTCGGGCAACGCGCGCAATCCGTCGCTGAGCCCATCACTGATACGGATGCTGAGCGAGGCCTGGAGCGTCGGGTCGCTCAACTACGGGGGCACCTCGGTGCGAACGGGCTACACCGTCGTGGCGCTCGTGGCCGACGACGAGCTGTCGCGCCTGATGCGGGACGTGAGCAAGGAGTTCCAGAAAATCCCCGCCGAGGCCCTGCGGACCGACTTCGCGGCCATCGTGGCGGGATCGGTGGAGGAGGAAGGTGCCAGCGACTTCGACACTGCGGCCGGCGAACCGAAGCGGCCGGGCGGCAAGACCCCGAACCTCGACCAGTACACGGTGAACCTCACCGAGCGAGCCAAGCAGGGAAAGATCGATCCGGTGCTCGGGCGCGATTTCGAGGTGCGTCAGGTCGTGGACATTCTGACTCGCCGGCGCCAGAACAACCCGATTCTCGTCGGTGAAGCCGGCGTCGGGAAGACGGCAGTCGTCGAGGGCTTCGCCATGCGGATCGCCGACGGCGACGTGCCCGCGCCACTCAAGAACGTCACGCTCCGGACGCTCGATCTGGCGCTGCTGCAGGCCGGAGCCGGAGTGAAGGGCGAGTTCGAGAACCGGCTCAAGGGTCTCATCGAGGAGGTTCGCTCGTCGGCCACGCCGATCATTCTCTTCATCGACGAGGCCCATACGATGATCGGCGCCGGCGGTCAGGCGGGCCAGAATGACGCCGCGAACCTGCTCAAGCCGGCGCTGGCACGCGGCGAGCTGCGGACCATCGCGGCCACCACCTGGTCGGAATACAAGAAGTACTTCGAGAAGGACCCCGCGCTCGCCCGCCGATTCCAGCTCGTGAAGGTCGAGGAGCCGTCGGAAGAGGTCTGCCTGCTCATGATGCGCGGGGTGACCCCGGCACTCGAGAAGCATCATCTCGTGCGGATTCTCGACGACGGCCTCGACGCCGCGGTCCGGCTGTCGCACCGCTACCTGCCCGACCGCCAGCTGCCGGACAAGGCGGTCAGCGTTCTCGATACGGCCTGCGCGCGCCTGGCGCTCGGCCAGAACGCGACCCCGCCCCCGGTCGAGGACGCACGCCACCGCCTCGATGATCTCGAGGTGCAGCGCCGCGTGCTGGAGCGGGAGACCGCGGTCGGCGCCGATCACACCGAGCGGCTCACGGCCATCGCCGCCTCCAAACTGGAGACCGAAGCGCGACTGGCCACGCTCAGCGAGCGGTGGGAGCGGGAGCGCGGGCTGGTCGAGAAGATCCGTGAAATCCGGGGTCGCCTGGAAGGCGAGGCCGGCGATGCCACCACGGCGGCCGCACTCCGCGAGGAGCTCGGCCACCTGCACGAGGAGTTGGAGACCTTGCAGGGCGAGACGCCGCTCGTCCGGGTGTGCGTGGACGGAGGGCTCGTCGGCGAGGTGATCTCGGGATGGACCGGCATTCCGGTCGGCAAGATGCTGCGTGACGAGCTCGGCACCGTGCTGGGGCTCGAGGGGCAGCTGGGCACCAGGATCATCGGCCAGGGGCATGCGCTCGAGGCGATCAGCCGGCGGATTCGCACCTCCCGTGCCGGCATCGAGGATCCCAACAAGCCGGTGGGCGTCTTCATGCTGGTCGGTCCGAGCGGTGTCGGAAAGACGGAGACCGCGCTGGCCCTGTCGGACTTGCTCTATGGCGGGGAGCGCAACGTGATCACGATCAACATGTCGGAGTTCCAGGAGCCCCACACGGTCTCGACGCTGAAGGGCTCCCCGCCCGGATACGTGGGCTATGGGGAAGGTGGCGTCCTGACGGAGGCGGTGCGGCGGCGGCCCTACTCGGTGGTGCTGCTGGACGAAGTCGAGAAGGCCCACCCCGATGTGCTGGAGCTGTTCTTCCAGGTCTTCGACAAAGGCGTGATGGACGATGGCGAGGGACGCCAGATCGACTTCCGGAACACGATCATCATCCTCACGACCAACGCGGGCACCGAGACGCTCACCAAACTGTGTGCCGATCCCGAGACCATGCCGGTGGCCGACGGTCTCGTGAAGGCGTTGAAGCCGGAGCTCGACAAGACCTTCAAGCCGGCCTTCCTGGGCCGCATGGTCATCATCCCCTACTTCCCGATCCGCGACGAGGCACTCAAACGCATCATCAACCTCAAGCTGGGGAAGGTCCGCAGGCGCATCCAGGAGACCCACAAGGTCGACCTTCTGCACGACGAGGTGCTGGTCGATGAGGTCGCGAAGCGCTGCACGGAGGTCGAGAGCGGCGCGCGCAACGTGGACAACATCCTGACCAACACGCTGTTGCCTGAAGTGTCTCGACTTCTGCTGGAGAAGATCGTGGAAGGGGAATTGCCGGCCGTCATCCGCGTGGGAATCGGTTCGGACGGGTCCTTCGAGTACTCGACGATGGATCGACCCCGGGAGTCAACGCGGGACGCTCCGTTGGCGCCGGTGGCCGTGTAAATGGCCAAGTACTCGCAGGCCAACCGGCCGATACTGGTCGAGACGGCTCTGCCTCCGGACGAGCTGCTGCTCGAGGGGATCTCGGGCAGCGAGGCGGTGTCGAGCCCATTCGGATACACGCTCGACCTGCTGTCGGAGAATGCCTCGGTTGCCGCGAACGATGTCTTGCGGACGCCGGTCTGTGTGACGATCAAGACCGCACAGGGCGAGCGCTTCATTCACGGCGTGGTGCGGAGCTTCACCCAGCTCGGACGGTCGGATGAGCTCACCTCGTATCGGGCCGAAGTGGTCCCCTGGCTCTGGTTCCTGTCCCTCTCGACCGACTGCAAGATCTTCCAGAACCTGAGCGTGCCCGAGATCGTGGAGCAGGTCTTCACCGGGCTGGGGTACAAGGACTTTCAGCTCAAGCTGGTGAAGAGTTATCCCAAACGCATCTTCTGCGTCCAGTATCGTGAGACGCACCTCAACTTCGTCTCGCGCCTGCTCGAAGAAGAGGGGATCTTCTACTTCTTCGAGCACTCCAAGGGCAAGCACGTGCTCATGCTGGCGGACGACAACAGCGCGGTCAAGCCCTGCCCGGGGCAGGAGACCGCCCGCATGGCGACCCAGGCGGGCGCCTGGCAGAACGAGGACGTGGTGCTGGCGTGCGAGTGCGAGGACGCGGTGCACACCGGCAAGGTGACGCTCCGGGACTACGATCCGCAGCAGCCTGGTCTTCAGTTGGAGAGTTCGGTCGCCGGAGCACAGGCAGAGGAGTCGTACATCTATCCGGGGAAGTACACCGCTCTCGATGACGGTGAACGTTACGCTCGGCTGCAATTGGAGGCGGAAGAGGCGCAATACAGGGTGGTTCGCGGGACTAGTACGTGCCGTGGATTTCAGAGTGGGTACCGGTTCGAACTCAAGGAACACTACCGCAAGGATGCGAATAAGCCGTACATGCTTCTCGAGCTGCGGCACACGGTGCGCGCGGGGGATTATCGCTCCTGGGATTCGGCCGTGATGGACTACCAGAATGATTTCCTGGCGATGCCCCATGCTGTGCCGTACCGGCCACTGCAGGTAGCAGTCAAGCCCCGTGTATGGGGAACTCAGACCGCATTGGTCGTGGGCAAGTCGGGAGAGGAGATCTGGACCGACAAGCATGGTCGGGTAAAGGTCCAGTTTTACTGGGATCGGCTCGGCAAGAAAGACGAAAACAGCTCCTGCTGGATTCGCGTGTCGAGCGTATGGGCAGGAAAAGGCTGGGGTGGGGTTCAGATCCCACGCATCGGGCAGGAAGTGGTGGTGGAGTTTCTCGAGGGGGATCCGGACCTGCCCATTATTACGGGTCGAGTCTACAACGCCGAACAAGTGCCACCGTATGGCCTCCCGGCCAACCAGACTCAGAGTGGCATCAAGTCGCGGAGCTCGAAGGGCGGCGGGACGGACAACTTCAACGAGATTCGGTTCGAGGACAAGAAGGGCGGGGAGGAGCTGTACATCCACGCGGAGAAGAACAAGCGGGTGATGGTTGAGAACGACCGCACGGAGAGCGTAGGAAACGATGAAAGCATTAGCATTGGTAACAACCGCAAGGAGAGCGTAGGCAAGAACGAGAGCATTAGCATCGGCGATGACCGCTCGGAGACTGTCGGTGCGAATGAGACGGTGACCGTGGGCAAGAACCAGACATTGGGCGTCGGAGAAAATCGGAGCAGGTCGGTTGGTAAGAACGAGTCCGTCTCTATCACAAAAAGCCAATCCCTAGACATCGGGGAGAACCGCAGCGAGACAGTGGGAAAGAAGGAAGAGGTGAATATCGGGGAGGACCGAACACACACAGTTGGAAAGAACGACACGTT